>JBMOMZ010000055.1:0-88739 GCA_049324755.1 Pseudomonadota bacterium | reverse complement strand
AACCGCCTTCGGCGGCCCAAAAGTGCTCCCGGCAATTTTGTGAACCCGCTCCGCGGGTCCAACTCCCGCAATCTCAAGCAAAGAAAAAGGGCCACGCTTGCGCGCAGCCCTTTTCTTTGCTTGGTGGAGACGGCGGGAATTGAACCCGCGTCCGACAATTCGCCTACTTCGGTACTACATGCTTAGTGCAGTTGTTTGATTTAGCGTGTCAGGCGCCAACGCACAGGCTACTGACACACGAGCCCAGTAGGTTTTCGAGCGACAGCGTCGGGCGCACTGTCCACCTTATCCTCTGTGAATGACTGCGCTTCGCTACCAGAGGCATCTCGCGATTTGCAGTCTGGCCTTAGGCGGCCAGAGCGTAGTTGTCGTCGTTGGCAACTATAAAGTGCAACAGAGTGGGTACGAGGTCCTGTTGCCGCCTCGGCATGCACCTAGGTCATTGATATCGCCGTCGAAGCCATATCGTCCCCAAGTGTTTCATAGGATGCGGCCGGTACGACGAAGTTCAAGGCCACAGCAAATGGACGCCGCGATTATTTCATGGTTGGCCGGCGAAAACCACCGCAGCGGCGGCAACACTGGCTGATTGCAGCCGGCGCGCTGACAACCGGCACGCCTACGCGGACGCCCGTAGCAGGTGGCGCGGGTTGGCGACCAGGTGGGTTTGCGGCCGAGCCGTTGCCGTTGTATGGCGATAACGCCAAGGCGAATCGCATTGCCGCTGGCTCGCTTCGGCACATATTTGACCGCGCCGGCAACTGCTCACGACCTCAGCATCGGCTGTTCCGTGGCCGGCGGGTTGTACGCAGCTTAGCGGAAACGCCACTGCCCGAATCTCGGGTTTGGCGGGCCCCCGGGGGGCGACGGCTCATGCTGGCAGGGGGTTGCAAGCAGAAAAAAAACGGCCATCAACATGATGGCCGTTTTCGACGGTGCAGTGACAAGCGTTATTCGATAGTGACCCGCTTGCGATTGTCGTTGGAAACCCGATCGATCAATTTGTTGTACGGATCGAAGCCGGCTTCATACGGTTCGGCATCGACCGTGACGGTCAGCGTGTGCTGCTTGTCAGTGATGTGGCGGCGTTCCAGATGCAGCACCGTTTCGTCGCGTTCTTCGGTACCGGGTTTGCGGGCAAACACGCCGACTTCAATCCAGTCGTCGAGCTGACCCTCAGTTTCGGTGCCGACGCCATCGGCATAGCGCTTGTCGGCGCTGAACTCCAGTGTGACATCGTACTTGCCGTCGGCGCGCTTTTTGGCAGTCGCCGTCTTCATCCGGTTGTCGTAGAAGCTGATCTTCTCGAACAGATCGGTAACCAGCTGCTGCCGATCGACCGGTGTTTCGGCCCGGATATAGTCCAGCAGTTCGGCACTGGTGGTGAACGGCGCGTTCTGGTAGCCCTTGTCTTTCAGGAACTTGCTGAGCGCCCGGTTCAGTGCCTCTTCACCGATTTCATCGCGCAGCCGGTAGAACACCAGTGAACCCTTTTCGTAATGAATGTACTGCTGGTTCTCGACCCGGTACAGCGGCAGTTCCTCCAACAGCTCGCCGCCACGCGCGCGCAGGTAGCCGTCCAGTTCGTTCTTCAGGAACTGACGCATCTGGTGGCGACCGTAGGCCTTCTCCATCACCATCAGCGCCGAGTACTGCGACAACGATTCGGACAGCACCGTAGCGCCCTGGACATTGGCGCCGATCACCTGATGCGCCCACCACTGGTGCGCGATCTCATGGGCCGTGACGTAGTAAACGTAGTCAATGTCCTCTTTCTCACGCAGATCGGCGATAAAGCCAATCGATTCCGAGTACGGAATGGTGTTGGCAAACGACTGGGCAAAGCTGGCGTAGCGCGGAAACTCCAGAATGCGCACCTGCTTGTGCTGGTAAGGGCTGAACTGGCTGGTGAAGTAGTCCAGCGAGTCTTTTACCGAGCTGATCATCCGGTCAACGTTATACGGATGCTTCTTGTCGTAGTAGACCTCAATCGGCAGCCCGTTCCAGCTATCGCGTTTGACCTCCCAGCGCGCCGACAGCCAGGAGAAGAACGGCAACATCGGCACGTCCATCTTGTAATGGAAATAGCGGCGGCCGTTCTCGAGCCATTCCTTTTGCAGATAGCCGGGTGACAGTGCGATCTGGTCCGGCACGGTCGAGACCGTGGTTTCAAAGCTGATCCAGTCGCCGTCGTCGGTGATGTAGGTGTTGGCGCGGGCTGCCTCATCTTCCAGCTTTGGCATCCGCTGCCGTTCCGGCAGATCGCGCTTGCGGCGCTCGTTGCGGTCAGTGATCGGCAGGTCGTCGTTGTAGCCGAATTGCGGCAACAACTCGGCATTGTTGATGAAGCTGCCGTTGTCAACGATATAGCTGTCGTTGTCGCGCGTGGCGAAGCCGCGCTTGGCATATTCGACGGTGAAATCCAGCGTCATCGTTGCGCCTGGCTGCAAGGGCTGTGGCAGCCGATAGATGCGATAGCCAAAAAGCTTGTTTTCGTGCTGCAGGCTGCTGTCCGGCAGCGAGATCGATTGCAGCTGGACATCGGTATTGTTCAGCGCCACGTGGACATCAGTGATGGCGCTATCGCTGCGGTTGATCAATTCATAGTGACCACGGGCAACGGCACGGCGCTCGCCGGGGTACATGTCCAGATCTACTTTGATGCCAGTGATGCGTGGTTGTGGCAAATCCTTGTACTGGCCGTATTGGCGTTCGTAATCGGCTTGCCAATCCAGTGCATCGTCGGCCGTTACATACGGGTTGACGATATTGGTGTTCCAGAAAATCCAGCTGCCGAGGCCGAGCCAGGCCACCATAAATACGGCGAAGGTGGCACCAAGCGGGCCGCGCAATTTTCGGCCTGCATCGCGAAGACGAACCGAAAAGCTAGGCACAATGCCGCGCACCCACAGCGCGGTGCAAAGTACCAGCAGCATCGCACTGAACAGTAGCCAGTAGCCGCGGAAAGCCAGATGGCCGGTCAACAAATGGCCATAGCCGTTCATGTCGGAGTACGGCAGCAGTGTGGCCAGTCCGAAGGTGTACAGCTGGTGTTCGAAATCCAGTGAGCGCAGTGCGGTACGGGCGACGATCACGATGATAATGGCCAGATAGCCGATGAATTTGTTCTGGAAAATGATCTGCAGGGCCAGCGCCAGCAGCCCCATCAGGATGAAAGGCAGCGCTTCCAGCACCATTTCCGACAAATACAGCCCGATTTCGAAATTGGTATAGCCTTTGACCAGCTGATAGCAGACGCCGGCAATGATGCCGGAGGCGAGGAAGGTGAATACCACGCTGATCAGCGCCATCGCTTTCGCGGTCAGTGGCAGCCAGTTCGGAATCGGCAAGGCATCGGTAACGTCACCGATTTTGGCGCTACGTTCTTTCCAGATCAGCTCACCGGCATAGAACGTGACGATCAGGATCAGCAGGAAATTGAAGCTGCCGGCGAGCGCGTCGGTGACCATGTAGGTAACGGGATAAACCGCTGTGCCGTACATGGCGCCGCCAAGGCTGACGCTGGCGATGAAGTTCAGCAAGCCAAAACCGAGCATGACGATGAACGGTACGCTCTTCAGTACGCCCACCGTATCGAATCGCCATTGTGCCAGCCACTGCTGCCAGCGTGTCGCCGCACTGAAACTCGGCGTGACGGGTTGATAGTTGTTCGGCTTGCTGGTGACCGCGGCTTCACTAGCCAGGATCTTCTTGCGCCAGCCGCGACCGGTACCGGCGCGCATCGGTTTGAACAGCAGGTAGCTCAGAACGGCAAGCAACGCGCTGGCGCCGAGCCACAGCACGCGGTTGGCCAGCAGATAGTGATTCAGGGCCGGCAGCTGGCTGTTTTGTTCGGCGGCGGACCAGTAGCGGGTTTCCTGGCCGAAGGCATTCAAGCCAAACGGATCAAGCAATGCCGACAGCCATTGGTTGTCGAGATCGGCAGTCATCGTGGTGGCAACGCTCCACAACACGATGAAGCCGGCGATGCCGATGTATACCCCGAGCAGGTTGCGCATGAGCACGGCAAACAGCGACAGCACGGCGCCGGTGAACAGCACGTTCGGGATCACCATGATGACCAGCGTCCACAGATACGGTGTCAGCGACACCGGTCCGAGTCGGGCCGGATCGAGCCAGGGCATCGCGGTGCCGAGCAGCATGGCCAGAATGATCACGACATAGATCATCAGGGTCGCAGTCAGGCCGCCGAGCAGCCGACCGGCCAGATAATCACCTTTGCGCATCGGCTTGGCGAAAAACAGCTCGGCCGTATTGAGTTCATGATCGCGCAGCAGCGCGCCCGGCAGAAATGCCGTGACAATCAGCAAGCCGAGCACGGTGAAGATGCTCATGAACTGCACGATGACAATCGGCGCATTGCGGTGGATGTTGCCGATGGCGCCACCGAGCTGGACGGCATCACTGGTACTGGCGGCAAACGCCATCAGGCCGAACAGCGCGGCCGCAATCCAAAGCAACGGCTGGCGTAGCTGAAAGCGCAGCTCAAAACGAAAAAATTCCCGGAACATGGTGATCCTTCCCTCAGGCTGCGTGGGCGGCGGTCAGGCTTTCGTGCCGACGCAGCTGGCGGAAGTAAACGTCTTCCAGATCGGGTTCGACGGCGGTGAAACCGCTGTCGAGCGCTTGGTCGCTGTAAACGTGAATCACCGGTTGGCCGCCAACCAGACGGGTCGACAGCACCTTGTATTGCGCTTGATAGTCAGCCAATTCGGTTTTGCTGATCTGCTTGCGCCAGATCCGGCTCTGCATCGCCTCGATGGCGGCGCGCGGCTCACCGGCCAGCAGCACTTCGCCTTTGCTGATGATGGCCATGCGCGGGCACAGATCGGTCACGTCTTCAACGATATGGGTGGACAGAATCACGACGACGTTTTCGCCGATTTCGGCCAGCAGGTTCAGGAAGCGGTTGCGCTCTTCCGGATCCAGACCGGCGGTCGGTTCGTCGACGATCACCAGTTTCGGATTGCCGAGCAGGGCCTGGGCAATGCCGAAACGCTGGCGCATGCCGCCGGAGAAGCCGCCGAGTTTGCGTTTGCGCACATCCCAGAGGTTGACCTGTTTCAGCAGGGCCTCGACGGTGTCCTTGCGTTCGCCGGCGCGGGTCAGGCCTTTCATGACGGCGAAATGGTTGAGCAGTTCTTCCGGGCTGACTTTCGGGTACACGCCGAAATCCTGCGGCAGATAGCCGAGCAACCGGCGGGTGGCGTCCTTGTTGGCCAACACGTCCAGATCACCAAGCCGGATGCTGCCGGTATCGGCGTCCTGCAGGGTGGCGATGGTCCGCATCAGGCTGGATTTGCCGGCGCCGTTGGGGCCGAGCAGGCCGAACATGCCGTGTGGAATGTCCAGTGAGACACTTTTCAGGGCTTGCACGCCATTGGCGTAGGTTTTGGACAGATCGCGGATAGTCAGCATGAGGGTCCCTTTTGGCGATAGCAGGAAACAAAGCACCGGCGAGTCCGGCACGGTCTGGCCGGCATCTTAGGGGCTGATGACCGCCGGCTGTGGCCACATGTGTTACAAAAACTGTGTAGATGTACAAAGCGGCGGGCAAATGGCCTGAACACCGGCAGCGGTCATGGCACCGGCTTGACGGTCGGCAAAACCGGTACGGTTTGGTTCAGGCAGAATTCAGATGAACCGGGGCAGCATGTCGGAATCGGCGGCCGAACCCGCTGCGTCAGTGATTGAGGAGAAATGCCATGAAACGGACAGGAATGCTTATCGGTGTGCTGGCGGCGGCCGCTTTGCTGGCCGGTTGCGGGGCGATGCATACTGCCATCGCGAAAAAGGATCTCGATGTCCAGACCAAGATGAGTGCGTCGATTTTTCTCGACCCGGTCGAGCCGGGACAGCGCACGGTTTATGTTGATATTCGCAACACCTCGGACAAGCCGGAATTTGACCTCAAGCCGGACGTGATTGCGTTTCTGACGGCGCGTGGCTACCAGGTCATCGACAGTCCGAAGCAGGCCAATTACTGGCTGCAGGCGAACGTCTTGCAGGTGGGCAAATCGGATGCGCGTGAGGCGCATCGTGCGCTGGCGGCCGGTCCCGGTGTCGCCGGTGGTGCCGTGACCGGTTATGCGCTGCATCGCGCCAGCGGCGGCAGCAGTGGTGCCAATGCGGCGGGCGCGATTGTGGTCGGCGCGGTCGCCGGCACGGTCGTCGACGCGATGGTCAAGGATGTGTACTACAGCGTGATCACCGACATTCAGGTCATGGAGCGGCTGCCCGGTGGCGTGGTCAGTGAAGACAGCGAGCACAAGCTGCGCCAGGGCACCAGTGGCGATACCGTTTCGACCTATCAGCGCGAAACCGATCAGCGCAAATACCAGACCCGGGTCATGAGCTATGCCAACCAGGTCAATCTGGAATGGGAAGAGGCGGCGCCGAGTTTGCGCGCCGGGCTTGCCCGCGCCATTGCCGGCATGTTCTGAGTGATTGACGTACCGAAGCCGGGGCAGGGACGAACATGACAAAGCCCATGCGAATGCTGGTGCTGGTCGCCGTGGCTCTGCTGAGCGGCTGCACCGCGATGCACACCGCGGTGAACAAGCGCGAACTCGATGTGCAAACACGGCTGAGCGCCAGCATCATGATGACGCCGGTCGAGCCGGAGCAGCGCACCGTGTTCGTACAGGTGCGCAACAGCTCCAGCGAGCCGTCGTTTGATTTGCAGCAGGACATCACGGCCGCGATCGAGAAACGTGGTTATCGCATCGTCAGCGATCCGCAGCAGGCGCATTTCTGGTTGCAGGCGAATGTATTGTCGGTGGCAAAGGAGCATCCCGGCGAGCTGCTGGCCGAGTTTGATCACCACCTGCCACTCGACGACGCCGAGCCGATGACCCCGCAGCCGGTCGTGGTCAATGGCCGCGATCACGGTCATGTTCATGGCGGCGTCCATGTGGTCTATGGCGGCAATATCGACCGCAAGGATGTCGAGAAGCTGTTGGCCGCCGCGCTCATCATTGGTGTCACCGAATGGACCGCCAATGCGCTGGTGAAAGATGTGTATTACACCGTGTTGACTGATATCCAGATCAGCGAGCGCATTGAGGATGGCGATGCCTTGGTGCGGGAAGAGGCCGAGCACCATCTGCAACAAGGTGACTCGGGTGAGACGGTCAGCTTCTGGTCACGCGATGTGCCGCAGCGCCGCTACCAAACCCGCATTCTCAGTGTTGCCAATCAGGTCAATCTCGATTGGGCCGATGCGGCACCGATCGTGCGCGAGAAACTGGCGCGGGTGTTGGCCGGCATGTTCTAGCGCTGCCGCGTTAGCGGGCAAACGCGAACACGGCAGTCAGCAAAACGGGGGCGCTTGCCCCCGTTTTGCTGTCCGTCATTTTCGTTGCCGTTGGCGTCGCAGTCGTTGTAGTCGCGCCAGTGCCAGCGATAGCAGCATGACACCGCCGAAACCTGCGGCGCCGCCACCGCCACCGCCTCCGTTATCGGCTGCCGTGATGGTGAGCGTCAGCGGTGCCACTGCGATATTGCCATCGGCGTCGCGCGCGACGATTTGCGCCGATACGCTGCCGGCATTGGGCGGGGTACCACTGAGCCGGCGATTGGCGGCATCAAACTGCAACCACGATGGCAGCGGTGACGGATCGGAACGCAGTTCATAGGTCAAGGCACCGCCTTCCGGATCGGTGAAGGCGGTGCTGGCAAACTGGTAATCAAATGCCTGGCCGGCGCGCAATGTCGGTACCGAAATGCCGCCGTTGTACACCGGCGGTTCGCCGCTGCGGATCAAATACAGTTGCTGATCGGCGCCGCCACTGTCGCCGCTGACGGCAAATTCGTCTTCGTAGTGTCGCCAGGCACCGTCCTGCCAGTGCATCACGGTGGCGGGGTCGGCGTCGAGACCGTTGCCGGCAAAATCACTGACCGCCACCTGCAAGCGAACATTGACCAAACTGCCGGCATCCCAGCCCGCTGGCCAGTTGAACGTGGTTTCAAAGCGATCGCTGTCGTAGCGGCGGCAGCTTGCGCCCTGACACCAGCCGGCGCTGCTGCTGTCCAGATCGGCAACCAGCGTGCTGCCATCGCTTTGCTGCGCCAACAGTCGCAGACGCGGCGCCAGGGTTACCGACTGACCACGGTAATTGACGATGCTGCCCTGTTCATTGCGCACCCGCATCGGCTTGTTGAAGTCGAGCACCAGGCGGTAGCTGGCGCCGCTCTGCCAGGTGCGACTGTCGCTGCGGGTTTTCGCCCGTGTGCTGCTCGATTGTGCAGTCCAGTTGAGGCTTGCCAGCACGCTGTCGGTCTGGGTGTCACGGACTTGCGCGTGGATCAGCGCCGGTGCGCCGGCCTGTTTGTAATAGCCGAACAGCGCGGCACGGGTCAGTTCGGTGCGGACGCGCACGATCTGGTTGGCCGGAAGAATGAAGCCGTCATGGCTGACACCGAAACCGCCGTATTCGACACTGCTGTCGCGTGGCTCGATTTCGAGGGTGTATGACAGCGCCTGATGCTCGTAGGTGAAGTACTCGTCGGTGCTGCCGATGCCGCTATTGATGGGATCGGGCGAGACGGTATAGCTGTTGCCGGTGGCGGCCGCCATTTGCTGGCCGAGCGTCAACGCCAGCGTATCCCGCCGCGCATTGCCATTGCGCGACAGGTAATACAGTTTGCTGAAGCTGTGGCTGTCGATATAGAGCCGTACCGGCTCGCCAGCGAGCAGCGTGAGGGCTTGTTGCAGTGCCTGCGTTTCCGGTTCCGACGCCGGAGCGCTGCCGTGGTACACCAGCGAGGCGGGGTTGCCGGATGAGCGGTTGCTGGTGGCCCACCACGGCGCATTGTTGCGGTTCAGATCGATGCCAAAAAGGTTGTCGGATTCGCTGGCCAGATCTTCATCGACGTTGCGCATGTTCTTGCGTCGCATCCGGCCATCACGCGGCCAGTTGTCGGGATCTTCCGCGTAGGTGGAGCGCATGAAGCGGTCCGGATAGCGCTGGGTCTGCAGAAAGCCGTCGATGTTCAGCACCGGGATCAGCACGATGCGGGTATTTTCCAGCAGGTATTGGTGCAGACCGGCATCGGTTTCGTTGTTGATCAGCGTTTCGTAGATGCCGGTCAGTACTTCCGGACTTTGCCATTCGCGCGCGTGGATGCCGCCGTTTTGCAGCATGCCGGCTTCGCTGATGAAGCCTTCGCTGGTGGCATCGTCGCTGTCACTGAGCCGATAGGCCCAGATCGGTCGTTGCTGCTGGGTTGCGCCGATGATCTCGCCAACGGCGTTGTCGCTGTCGATGGCGAGCTGCTGGTGGCGTGCGTGCAAACTGGCGTAGCTGCGAAAACCGGCGACCGGCGTCAGCGAGTCGATCGGCAGCGGCACCGGGTAACCGAGCGCGACGCTGTTGGCGCCGGCGGGCTGCTCGGTGTATTGCAGCTGGGTCGCGTGCGCGACGTCAGCTAGCGGCGAAAAGTGGCTGACGCTGACGGCCAGCACGGTCAACACCAACAGCAAACGGCGGCGCGATGAGCGACTCATGGCTGCAGCTCCTGACGCAGTGCTGCCGGAATGCGCGGATCGTGTTTGGCGGCGCGCAACGCGGCCTGTGCGGACGGCGTGCCGAGCAGGCGCAAGCCGAACACGGCCGCTTGCTGGGCGGGCAGGGTGCGGCTGTAGAGTTGTTTTTGCAGGCGGGCCAGCGTGGCCTCACCGCGGGCGTTTACCCAGGCAGCCGTGGCGTCGCGATCGCCCTGCGCCACGGCCGTTTCGATGCGCGCCGCGGCGGTCGGATCATCGCTGCTGCGTTTGCCGACGCCGAACCAGGCTTGTGAACGCAAGGCGGGGCGCGCCAGAGCGATTGACAGCCATTGCCAGTCGTCCGCGCGGGCAGGGCGTGCACTCCATTCGGCCAACAGCGCGCTGGCGTCGGCCGCGTCGCCGTGTTGCAGCACCGCTGCCAGAAACGCGGCATCGTGATGGGCAGCGGCGACGGCCAGTTCGGGGGCACTGTGCCATGACGCGACGGCATCCAGCTGCGGCAACAGCGGCTGCCAACGCGCCGGATGTTGGCGCAGCACCTGCCGCCAGGCTTGCTGGTCAACGGTGTTCAGGCTCGGCCATTGTGTGATGGCGGTCTGCAGCGCCGTCACGGTCGCGATCTGATTGATCTGTTGCACCCTTTCCTGGACCTGCCAGTGCTGTTCGGTGACGCTGGCGGCGCGCGCCAGTGGCACCAACGGCAGCGCGCGTTGGCGGCCTTCAAAATCGTGCCAGAGCAAGGTCCGGCTCGGCAGCTGTTGCACGCGCCGCAGCAACTGCCGGCCGGCATCCGTCGCGGGCTGCGCGCGCAGGATCAGCACCAGCTCGTGCAGCAGCCATTCCCTGCTTGCGGTTGGCAGCTGCGGGTCACTGATGAGCACATCGAGTTCGCCGGCATAACGGCCGCGCGTGCTCAGCGCCTGCAGCTGTTGCTGGTAGGCGAGCGCCGCCGGTGCAGCCAGCAGTACGCGCAGTTCGGCGGGGCTCAATGTCTGCGCCGGTTCGTTGCTGCGGCTTTCCGTTGGCTTGGTTTCGGCAAGGCTGGCTTCAGCAAGACCGGTTTCGTTGGGCGCGGCGTCGACGCTGACGCCGCATGCAAACAAGGCCGCGACGGCGACGCCATGGCGGGCGCGGCGGTGTCGGCTAAACGAATGGGGCATGGCAGGCAGTCCGTGACGGCGCATGGACGCGGTATAGCGCGCCATCCGGCTGACTGTCGAGTGGTAGTTTTGACAGGCTGCCGCCAGCAAGCGCGAAGCAATTTGACCGAGCCGTCTGCTGGCGCGTGGCAATGGCAAAGCTGCCGCGTCCCGGGCTGGCGCCAGTGCGCCGGTCAGCGCACGTGCTTTTTCATGGTGCGCTCTTTCTCGCGCTGCCATTCCCGTTCTTTGGTGGTGTCGCGCTTGTCGTGCGCTTGCTTGCCTTTGGCAAGGCCGAGGCTGACTTTGACCTTGTTGTTTTTCCAGTAAAGCGACAGCGCCACGACGGTGTAGCCTTTGGCGGCAACGGCTTGCTGGAATTTGCCGATCTCGCTTTTGTTCAGCAGCAGTTTGCGGGTGGCGGTCGGGTCCGGCACGACGTGGGTCGAGGCCGACAGCAGCGGCATGATCTGCGCGCCGATCAGAAACGCTTCGCCATTCTTGAACATGACGTAGCTGTCGGTCAGGTTGGCTTTGCCGGCACGCAGGGATTTGACTTCCCAGCCCTGCAGGACAATGCCGGCTTCCGTGCGCTGTTCGATGAAGTAATCGAACGTTGCGCGACGGTTGCTGGCGATGGTGGCATCGCCGGGTTTCTGCTCTTTGTCTTTCGCCATGAGGCTGGATTACCGGAAATGCGGGGCCGACATCGGCGCCGGCCAAAAGGGCGGACATTATAGCGGTGCCGGCCGGGAAGGGCAGGGCTGTGCTAGCATTCGCAGCCCGTTCCCCGCTTTTTTCTGCCGTTATGCCGCGTGTTCACCGGGAAGCCATTGTGCCGTACAGCGCCGAGCAAATGTTCGCGCTGGTCAATGATGTCGAACGTTACCCGGAGTTCTTGCCCGGATGTGCCGCCGCTGAAATTCTCGACCGCAGTCCGCATGGCATGCGCGCCAAGCTGACCCTGGCCAAGGCGGCGTTCAAGCAATCCTTCACCACGGTCAATCAGTGGCGCTCCCATCACCACATCGAAATGCGGCTGGCCGACGGTCCGTTCAAGCAGTTGCAAGGTGCCTGGCAGTTTGTGCCGCTCGGCAGCCACGGCTGCCGGGTGACGCTGACGGTGGATTTCGAGTTCGCATCGTTGATTGGCGGACTGGCGTTCGGCGGGGCGTTCCAGAAGCTGGTGCATTCGCTGATGGATGCCTTTCAGGGCCGGGCCCGGAGCCTCTATGGCCTCGGCGGCCACTGACGCCACTGCCGCGACCCTGCCGGCGACGGTGGCGGTCGAGCTCGCCTATGCCCGGCCGGACCGGCAGTGGCTGCTGGCGCTGACCGTGCCGGAGGGCGCTACGGTGGCGGCGGTGATCCGGCAGTCGGGCTTGCTGGAACGCTGCCCGGAGCTCGATCTGGCGGTCAATCCGGTCGGGATCTGGTCGCGACCGGTGGCGCTGGAGCAGCCCGTACAGGCCGGCGACCGGGTCGAGATCTACCGGCCGCTGCGCCTCGATCCCAACGCCACGTTGCGGCAACGCGAGCGGGCCAAGCAGCGCCGCCAGCGCTGATCGCGACCGCCAAACCGGAATTCCATCGCAGTTTTGCCCTGTCGGAGCGGCCGTTTGTCGGCCAATCCCGGCACTTGCTGGGGAATTCGCAGTTGTCGCCGCCGGTGCTCGCCTACACTGCAAGTCTCTGCCGCTGTGCCCTTTCCGGTTCGAGCAAGGATGCGTTGTCGTGGTCAGAACTGCTGCCGTACTTCCCCGTCGCCAGCCGCGCCAGGCGCGCTCGCGGCAAACCGTTGAGCGCTTGCTGGAAGCCGCTGACCGGCTGCTCAGCCAGCACGGCGTGCTGGCGTTCAATACCAATGCGGTGGCCGCGGCCGCCGGGCTCGACATCGCCTCGTTGTATCAGTATTTCCCGTCCAAGGAAGCCATCATTTACTCATTGCTGGAACAGCGCTGCCTCGGTTTGCAGGCGCGTTGCGAATTGTGGCGACTCGACGCCGATCAAATGCCCTTGCCGGTGCTGCTTGAGCAGGTCAGTGCCGCGCTGTACCCGGCGGAAGTGGACGGCTGGTCGCTGAATTCGTTGCAGCCGATGATCGATCGGGTGCCGGAATTGAAAGAACTGACCGAAGCCTTGCAGCAAGATCTGGCCGCGTTCTGGGCCGATGTGCTGCAACAGCGCGGCTCGCTGTTGCCACGGCCACAGCTGATCGAATACTGCCGGCTGTTCCAGACCCTGCTGAGTTCCGGTCATGGCTTTGCCGCCGTTCGCCCGGACGAACACCGAGAATTGCTCAACGAGTGGCTGCGCGATGTCGGTCTGAACATGCTGCGCAGCTGTCTGCCGGGCGGCGCCGGCATCTGAAGTCAATCGACGCGGTCGTGGCGGATCAGGCGCGCCTCCGGCAGCAGCTGACGTAACTGCGGCAGCAGCAGATCGGCATCGCCGCGCAGCACGGTGACCGGCTCCGTTCGCAACCATTGCTCCGCAAACTGCTGTAGCGCCGGTCCGGTCAGCTGTTGCCAGAACGCATCTCGCTCGCGCAGCAGTTGCCAATCGCCGCCCAACCATTCCTCCAGATGAAACCGGCTGCTGCGCTGACGCGCGGTGGCCAGTTGCATGCGCAAATCGCCGCGCAGCGACGACTGCAGCAGCGCGATCTCGTCCGCGCCAATCGGTTGCTGGCCAAGCATCCGCAAATGCTCGCGCAAACCGTGCAGCATCGCGGCCGTGTGTTCGGGTCGGGTGCTGGCGGTCAGTTGCAGCGCACTGGCAAGTGGCGCGGCGCTGCAGAACGCGGTCGGGTTGTAACTCAGACCGCGCCGTTCGCGCAGATCGCGGAACAGGCGGCCGCTGTTGTTGCCGAGCAACGCAGCGAGCGCCTCGCAGTGCCAGCGCTCGGCAGCCGCGTGCAGCGGCAAGGCAAAACCGAGCTGCAGATCCGCCTGCGCCGCGCCCGGGCTGTCGAGCACATGCAGTTGCCATTCTGTCGCGGGTTTTGCCAGCGCATGTTGCTGCGTGCGCCAACGCGGCGCTGGCGCAACCGGTGCCAGCGTTGCCAGTTTCTGTTGCCAGCGCGTCAGCTCGGTCGGGGTGAAGGCGCCGGCAAACAGCCATTGCTGCGCTTCGTCTCGCGCCAACTGCCATTGCTGCTGCACCAGCGCCGGCGTCAGTTGGCGCAAGGCGCTGGCCGGCACCGCTGATTTGCCGTAAGGGTGTTCTGCACCATAGGCGAGCCGCTGCCATAACCGGGTGGCGTCATCACCTTGCAGATCGGCCTCGCGCTGCGCGGTGCGCAGATTGCGAATCGCTTGCTCGTGCGTGCTCGCCGCTTGCAGATTGGGCTGTTGCCAGAGCGCCAGCAAGGTGTCGAGCAGCGCATCGGCCTGATGCGGCAACACCTCGGCACTGAAAATCAGCCGGTGATTGCCGCTGCGCACACTCAGGCTGGCGCCGAGCGCGCGCCAGTGCTGCTGCCAGGCCGCTTCGGAATCCGCGTTGCCAATCAGCCGCAGCCGTTCGGCCAGGACATCGGCGGCGTCACCGTGCAACAGCCGGCCGGCGTCGATCTGCATTTGCATCTGCACATAAGGCGAGCGCGCACTCGGGAAGGCGCCGGTACGTATGCCGTTGGCCAGCTGGGAAAATTCCGCCGCCGGCAGCGACAACGGAGCGAATGCCGGTACCGACGGCGCCGAAGCTACCGCCATCGGCGGCACGAGCTGCGCTGCTTGCAAGGCGGTCGGGTTCGGTTGGTGTGCGCAGGCGGAGACAAGCAGAACCGGCACAGCCAGCAATAACCTTTTGCTGCGGCGGTGAAGGGCGCGGATTGTGTGTGGAGACATTGGCATCCTGCTCATAGCGCGCTCGCTTCCAGGGCATCGGTCCAGCGGCGCGGTAACCATTCCAGCACGCGCTTGCCAACGCGGACATACCACGGCGGCAGCAGTCGCAGCGTGACGTGGCCTGACAACAGTTGTGCTTGCAGCACTGGGCCGAGCGCGTCCACATCGACGGCGCGCAATTGCTGCAACTCCTGCAACAGCTGCGATTGCTGCCACAACACCATGTCGAGACTTTCGCGATAGGCGATGGCATGCGGCAACTCCAGCGCGGCGATGTGGCGGCGCGCGATGGCAGTTTTCAGTTCGCACAGGGCGCCGGCATCGGGCAGTGCGGTGGCGGCGGCGCGCAACAGTTCATCGAGGCTTTGCTGCAGCTCGTCGAGCGAGGTGGCAGCGCGCGGCACCGCCAGAAACGTTTCCATGCCGAGCCGCGGCATGGTCAGCGGCAATTGCATGCTGTGCAGCAGCTGCCCGCGTGCCAGCAGCTGCTGGCGCAACCAGCCCTGCTCGCCGTGCAGCAGCCATTGTTGCAAGACGCGGAGCGCGGCGGCATCCGGATGCCAATCCGGTTCGGTTTGCCAGATCAGCGCCAGGGCCGGCCAGGGCGCGCGACGGTCGACCAGTTCGCTGCTGAAAACCGGTTTGACCGAGGTGGTCAGCGTGCGCACGGGCGCGGCGTTGCCGCTGCCGCGCCAGTCGGTCCAGTCGCGGTGGAGTTGCGCGCGTACCGCTGCCGGATCGAACCGGCCGGCAATCACGAGCACGGTCCGTTCCGGCCGGTAATGGCGCTGATAAAACGTCTGCAGACGTTCCGGTGTCGCGGCTTGCAGATCGGTCGCGGATCCGATCACCAGATGATCATAATCCGGGTGCTGCCACTGCCCGAACAGCTGCTCGGCGGCGCTGCGCATGAACGGCACGTTGTCGACCCGCAGCGCGTTTTCCTCCAGCACGGTCGCGATTTCGCTTTGCACCGTCGTTGCAGTCAATGTCGGCGCGCGAAAGCGCTGCGCTTCCTGCCAGATCAGTTGCGGCAAGGCCTCGGCAGGCACGGTCGCGTAGTAGCTGGTGTAGTCGTAATGGGTTTCGGCGTTGTACTGGCCGCCAACCCGGTCGATCAGCTTCGCGTAGGCGCCATCGGGCAGGGTCGCGCTGCCGCGAAACATCAGGTGTTCGAACAGGTGGGCGTAACCGGTTTCGCCATCGGCTTCATCCGCGGCGCCAACGGCGATGGTGGTGACAACGGCGGCGGTGGTCGCGTCGGCATCGGGCAGCAGCACGACCTGCATGCCGGTCTCGAGCTGAAAGTGCTGCCGCCGCTGCTGCTGTTGCGTGACCAGTGTGATGGCGTAGTCCAGACCCGGACAGGTGCTGTCGGCGGCGCTGGTGCCTGCCAGCAGCATCGCGCTGATGCCGGTCGCGGCAATGGCGCGAAGGCAACGAAACGGATGCAGGCCGAAACCGGTGCCATTCATGGCGGACAATTCCTTTTCATGCCGAAGGGATTCCTGTTCATGCCCTGGGTCGAATTCTTGCCGGGGCAATGTCATGCGGAGTTGGGCTCATGCCGGGTCGGTCCCCTGCCGACGCTATGGTATTCTGCGCGGCAATTTTGGTCACGGCTGCCGATCGCGATGCGCGGGTTGTATACGCTGCTGTTCTTGTTGTTGCTGCCGGTGGTGCTGCTGCGGCTGTGGTGGCGTGGCCGCGCCAACCCCGGTTACCGCTTGCGCTGGCGTGAGCGCTTTGCCCGCTTGCCGACGCTGCAAACCGGCGGCATCTGGCTGCATGCGGTGTCAGTCGGCGAAACGCTCGCGGCGGTGCCCTTGGTCAAAGCCTTGCAGCAGCAATATCCGCAGTTGCCAATCACGATCACCACCACCACGCCGACCGGCTCCGAGCGCGTCCGTGCTGCGTTTGGTGACAGCGTCCAGCACGTCTACGGCCCGTACGATTTGCCGTGGCTGGTGCAGCGCTTCCTGCGCCAGCTGCAACCGCGGCTCTGCCTCATCATGGAAACCGAATTGTGGCCGAATCTGCTGGCCGGTTGTCATGCCGCGCAGGTGCCGGTGGTGCTGGTCAACGCTCGGCTGTCGCAGCGATCGGCGCGTGGTTATGCCCGGGTCGGCGCGCTGACCCGCGGCATGTTGGCGCAGCTGGCGCTGATTGCCGCCCAGGAGCGTAGCGATGCCCGCCGCTTTGTCCGGCTCGGCATGGCAAGCGACCGCGTGATCGTGACCGGCAGCATCAAGACCGATGTCGTGGTCAGCGATGCGCAACGTGAGCTCGGTGCGCTGCTGCGGGCGCAGCTGGAAGCGGGGCCGCAGCATCGTCGCTATGTGATCATTGCCGCGAGTACCCACGCCGGCGAAGACGAACTGGTGCTCGATGCCTTTGCGCGGGTGCGCAGCGCCCATCCCGACGCCGCACTGATTCTGGTGCCGCGCCATCCGGAACGGTTTGAGGCGGTGGCCGCGTTGATCACGGTGCGTGGTTTTGCGCTGGCGCGTCGCAGCCGCAACGATATCGATGCCCAGACGGCGGTGTTGCTCGGCGACAGCATGGGCGAATTGATGGCGTTCTACGCCGCTGCCGATGCCGCGTTTGTCGGCGGCTCACTGGTGCCGCGCGGTGGTCACAATTTGCTTGAGCCGGCGGCGCTGGCGCTGCCGATTGTGCAAGGCCCGCACACGTTCAATTTTGCGGCGCAGAGCCGGCGCTTTCGCCGCGCCGGCGCCATGCGGGAAGTGGCGGATGCCGAGGCCCTGGCGGCCTGCTGGCTCGCCTGGGCCGATCCGCTGGTGCGCACGCCGGTTGGCAGCAATGCGCTGACCGAATTGAACCGCCTGCGCGGCAGTCTGTCGCGGGTGTTGGCGCTGCTTACGCCTTATCTGCGGTGATTTTCACTGTGCCCAGCTGTTGCCAGTTGTCGGCAGCAAATTGCTTGAGCTCCGGGTAGAACCGCTCGAACTGCGGCTGCCACGCGGGCAGCAGGGCCATCGCCACCGGACCTGCGTCCGGCAATGGGTTGTCGCGCTTGAAACGGCGGCTGATGCCGGCCAGGGCTTTGCCGATCGATTCGGCCTGTCCGTATTTCTCCAATAGCCGGTGGCTGGCGATGTAATCCAGCCGAGCCCGGGTTTTCGCCGGCGCCAGCAGGCGATAGTCGGCAATGGCGGCGTATACCGCGCGCGCCAATTCGGGCAGGGCCTGCTCCGGGTGCCAGTGCATGAACGACCGGCTCAGCAAATGGTCGAAGGCAACATCGACGATGATCCCGGCGTAGCGGCGCAGTGGCGGCTGCAGCAGGTTCTTGGCGGCCATGACCTCGGGGTGGTTGTCGGTGTAGCGATCAATGGCCCGGTGCAGGCGGATCGAGCGCGCGACCTCAGCCGGCAGACCGGACAGGTCCGGGCCGTGGATCAGATCGCCGAGCAAGGCGCCGGCCAGCGCTTCAGAGGTCGGCGGTACCAGGCAGCAGTGGGCAAGGTAGTTCATGTCGGCAGCTTAGCGCGTCGCGCGCCCTGTGCGGATGTGCCAGTTAGACATTGCCGGATTGGGAGTGAATGACTACCTTGCTATCAGGACCGGGACGACGCGTAGCTGGCGCATGCCGATCCGAGAAGGGAGTGGCCCATGTCTACGATGCAAGTCTGGCTCGACCAACGCAGCGTCAAGCTGCTGGACGAGCTCAATGCCTTACCGTTCACCGATGATCACGACCTGAAAAAAGCCGCGCTGATCAAGAAAGCGTTCCGTGATGTCGCGAGTGAGCTGGTCCGGCGCAGTGCCGAGCGGGCCTTGGCTGAAATGGTGTCGGAACAGGCCATGGCCCTGGACCCGGGTGGGCGGCGCTGACCGCCCAGGCTGTACCGTTGTTCAGATTTCGCTCGGCCGCCGGGCAATCTGCCGGCCACAGCCGTTGCGCTGGTGGTAAAATCGCCGGCCTTTTTTCCCGTACCCGATTTGCCGTATGAGCCAACCCGCTGACAAGCCTTCCTCCCCGCGCAAGCTGTTCATCAAGACGTGGGGTTGCCAGATGAACGAGTACGACTCGTCGCGCATGGCTGACCTGCTGAAGGACGCCCAGGGATTGGTGCCGACCGAGGATCCGGCCGAAGCCGATGTGATCCTGCTGAACACCTGTTCGATCCGGGAAAAAGCCCAGGAAAAAGTGTTCTCGCAGCTCGGCGAATGGCGCGAGCTCAAGCAGAAGAATCCGAACCTGTTGATCGGCGTCGGCGGCTGCGTTGCGTCGCAGGAAGGCGAGAACATCCGCAAGCGCGCGCCGTATGTCGACGTGGTGTTCGGCCCGCAAACGCTGCACCGGCTGCCGGCGATGATCGAACAGGTGCAAACCCAGCAGATCCCGGCCATTGATATTTCCTTCCCGGAAATCGAGAAGTTTGATCGGCTGCCGGAACCGAGCGTTGATGGCCCGAGCGCCTATGTCTCGATCATGGAAGGCTGCAACAAGTACTGCACGTTCTGTGTGGTGCCGTATACCCGTGGTCCGGAAGTGTCGCGGCCGCTCGATGATGTGCTGGCCGAAGTGATGGGCCTGGTCGAGCGCGGCGTGCGCGAAATCAATTTCCTCGGCCAGAACGTCAATGCTTACCGTGGCGCCAAGCACGATGGCGGCGAGGCCGATCTGGCCGAGCTGATTGAGCTGACGGCATCGATTCCGCAAATCGGTCGCATCCGCTTTACCACCTCGCATCCGGTCGAATTCTCCGAGCGGCTGATCGAGGTCTATGGCCGGGTGCCGAAGCTGGTGTCGCACCTGCACCTGCCGATTCAAAGCGGCTCCGATCGCATCCTGGCAGCGATGAAGCGCGGCCATACCGTGCTCGAATACAAATCGAAAGTGCGCAAGTTGCGCGCGATTCGGCCGGCTCTCAGTCTGTCGACCGATCTCATCATCGGCTTCCCGGGCGAAACCGAAGCCGACTTCGAAGCGACGATGAAACTGGTCGCGGAAATGAATTACGACGTGTCGTTCAGCTTTGTCTACAGCGCCCGGCCGGGTACGCCGGCGGCCGATCTGGCCGACGACACCCCGGAAGAGCGCAAGCTGCAGCGGCTGCAATTGCTGCAGCACCGGCTCAATCAGCAGGCGCAGGATTACGCCCGCAAGATGGTCGGTACCGAGCAGATCATTCTGGTCGAGCGGCCGGCGACCAAGAACCCGGACGAACTGTGCGGCCGCACCGAGAACAACCGGCTGGTCAATTTCGCCGGACCGAAATCGCTGATTGGCGAGTTTGTCACCGTGCGCATCACCCAGGCGCTGACCAACAGCCTGCGCGGTGAGTTGATCGACAAGGTGGTGGCGGCTTGAGCAATCTCTACACGCTCGATTTCACCCTCGAGCCACTCGATAACGAGCGCCTCGCCGCCGTGGCCGGTCAGCTTGACGAAAACCTGCGGCAAATCGAGCGCCGGCTGGGCGTCGAAATCAACAACCGCTCGAACCAGTTTCGGGTCATCGGCGAGCGCGACCATGCCGAAGCCGCCGCCGATGTCGTGCAAAGCCTGTTTGAACTGAGCGAAACCACGGTGGCGATCAGCCGTGCCGATCTGCATCTGCTGCTGCAGCAGTACCGCGTCCGTGACGAGAAAGACGACCGCGGCCGCGGCGACGAGTTCACCGTTTACACCAAACGCGGTCCGATCAAGTCGCGCAACCGCGCCCAGGCCGAGTACATCGACAACATTCGCCATCACGACATCAGTTTCGGTATCGGTCCGGCCGGTACCGGCAAGACCTATCTGGCAGTCGCTTGCGCGGTCGATGCGCTGGAACGGCAACTGGTCCGCCGTATCGTGCTGACCCGGCCGGCGGTCGAAGCCGGTGAAAAACTCGGCTTCCTGCCCGGCGACATGGCGCAGAAAGTCGATCCGTATCTGCGGCCGCTGTATGACGCGCTCTACGAAATGCTCGGCTTCGAGAAAGTGGCCAAATACATGGAGCGCAACATCATTGAAGTGGCGCCGCTCGCGTTCATGCGCGGCCGCACACTGAACGAGTCGTTCGTGATCCTGGATGAAAGCCAGAACACCACCATCGAGCAGATGAAAATGCTGCTGACCCGCATTGGTTTCGATTCGAAAGCGGTCATCACCGGCGACATCACCCAGATCGATTTGCCACGCAAGAGCCAGAGCGGTTTGCGGCATGCCATCGAAGTGCTGAAAGGCATCGACAAGGTCTCGTTCACGTTCTTCTCGGCCGATGACGTCGTTCGCCATCCGGTGGTGATGAGCGTGGTGCGCGCCTACGAAAGCTGGGAGCGCAAGCAGGCGCTGCTGAAAGAGGCCGCCGACAGTGCCGCCGAAAACGAAAAAGCCGGCAAAGGTGATCTGACATGAGCCTGCGCCTGAGTCTGGCTGTTCAGCGTGCCTCGCGGCGCAAGGATTTGCCGTCGGATGCGCTGTTGCGGCGCTGGGCGCGAGCGGCATTGCTGCACGATGCCGATCACGCTGACGGCAAGGCGGCGTTGACCATTCGCCTGGTCAATGAAGGCGAAAGCCAGCAGCTCAACGGCGATTACCGCGGCAAGGACAAGCCGACCAATGTGCTGAGCTTCCCGTTTGAAATGCCGGATGTCGGCATGGCGTTGCCGGTGAGTAACCACTATCTCGGCGATCTCGTTATCTGCGCCGGCGTGGTCGCTGCCGAAGCCAGGGAACAGGGCAAACCACTGAATCATCACTGGGCGCATATGGTGGTACACGGCGTCTTGCATCTGCTAGGCTACGACCACATCAAGAACGCGGAAGCTGTACGGATGGAGGCGCTGGAGCGCACCATATTGGCGTCCTTGAACATTCCCGATCCCTACGCCGGAGAGCGTTAAAAGTCCCCCATGTCTGACGACTCGTCTAGTTCCAGTACCCTGCGTCGCCGTGGCTGGTTTCACCGGCTGCTCGACGCGATGCAACCGGGCGTACAAAACCGCGAGGAGCTGCTCGACAGCCTGCGGGAAGCCGCCGATACCAATGTGGTCGACCGCGACACCCTGGCCATGCTCGAAGGTGTGATGAGCGTGGCCGAGCTGCGGGTGCGCGACATCATGATCCCGCGCTCGCAGATGATCGTGCTCGATGCCGATGATGAGCTGGCGGAAATTCTGCCGAAAGTGGCGGAGGCCGGTCACTCCCGCTATCCGGTGGTCGGCGCCTCCCGCGATCAGGTTGAAGGCATTCTGCTGGCGAAAGATTTGCTGCAGTTCAGCCTGTTGTCGCCAGAAGCCGCGCGAGCCCAGTTCAATATCCATGAGATCCTGCGGCCGGCGATGGTCGTGCCGGAAAGCAAGCGGCTCGACAGTTTGCTGCGCGAGTTTCGCAGCAGCCGCAATCACATGGCGATTGTGGTGGACGAGTACGGCGGTGTCGCCGGCCTCATCACCATCGAGGATGTGCTCGAACAAATCGTCGGCGAAATTTCCGATGAGTACGATTTTGAGGACGCGGAAGAATACCTGCGCCAACTCAACGACAGCGAATGGCACGTCCGCGCCGACATGGAGCTGGAGGATTTCAATCGCGAGTTTGGTACGGCGCTTGATGAGGAAGAGTTCGATACCATTGGCGGCGCGGTGGTCAATCAGTTCGGCCATCTGCCGCAGCGCGGTGAGCAACTGCAGGTCGACGGTTATGACCTGACCGTGCTGGCCAGCGACAGTCGCCGGATCAAGTTGCTGAAAGTGAAGAAGCTGGCGGCCGTAGCCTGAGCGGATACAGTCGCTGTCATGACAACGGGCCGCAAGCGGCCCGTTGTCACATCACGATGACGATGTCGCCCGGCACGAGCCCATGCCCTCGCACCCGGCGGCCGCGCCCGCAAGACAAGCTCGCTTCACGCAACGTAGAACCGCGCGCAATGTAGAACAGGATGAATGGGATGCAGGCTTTTTTTACTCGTTGGGGCATGACGCTGCTGGCAGTTGCCGCCGGTGTGCTGTTTCCGCTGGCGTTTTCCCCCATCGATCTGCCGTGGTTCAGCGCCCTGTCGCTGGCCTTGCTGCTGCTGAGCTGGCGTCAGGCCACACCCAAACAGGCGGCATGGCGCGGGCTCTGCTGGGGCGTTGGCGCTTTTGCCGTCGGCGTGTCCTGGGTGCACGTGGCCATCCGTGATTTCGGCCAGGCACCGCTCGCGCTGTCATTGTTTCTGACCGCTGGCATGGTGGTGGCGCTGGCGCTGTTTGTCGCCGCGGTCGGTTGGCTGTTGGCGCGCTTTTTTACCGCACCGCGGGCGCGACTGCTCGCGTTCGCGCCGCTGTGGGTGGCCGGCGAGTTTTTGCGCGGCCACCTGTTCACCGGCTTTCCGTGGCTGTTTGCCGGCTATGCGCATACCGACACCGTGCTGCGCCAGCTGCTGCCATGGCTTGGCGTCTACGGTGTCAGTCTCGCCGTTGCGCTGGCTGCGACGCTGCTGTTGTGGGCGGCACAGCGCGTGGCGCCGGCGCCGTCGTCGCTGCAGCGCAAACGCTCCGTGCTGCTCAAGGCGGTTGTGGTGGTGGCGCTGATTGGCTTGTTTGCGCCGCAGCGCGAGCCATCGGCTGCCGCGGCACCGGCCGCGGTGGACGACGGCAGCACGCTGTCGATTGCGCTGGTGCAGGCCAACATCGAACAGAACCTGAAATGGCAGCATGACCAGCTGAATCGGATCCTGCATCAGTACCAGGAAATGACGTTGCCGCTGCTTGGCAAGGTCGATGCCGTCATCTGGCCGGAAGCGGCCATTCCGGCCTTTGCCGACAACCTCGGCGATTACTTCCCGCGCCTGGACCAAGCGGCGCGCGACAGCGGCACGGCACTCATCACCGGCTTGCCGGTCGCGAACGCCGATGGCCGCTATTACAACGCGATTGTCGGCTTGGGCACCGGCTCGGGTCGTTATGACAAACGCCATCTGGTGCCGTTCGGTGAGTACGTGCCGTTTCAGTCGGTATTGCGCGGTATGTTCGCGTTTTTCAATTTGCCGATGTCCGGGTTCAGCGAAGGCGAGCGGGCGGCGCGGCTGCAGGTCGGCGCGCAGTCGATGGTCGGTGCGGTCTGCTACGAGATCGCCTATCCGGAGCTGGTGCGGGACAACGTGCGGGCATTGAACGGCGGTCCCGGTTACTTGCTGACGGTGAGCAATGACGCCTGGTTCGGCGAAAGTTTTGGCCCTTGGCAACACCTGCAAATTGCCCGCACCCGGGCGTTGGAAAATGGCTTGCCGGTGATTCGCGCCACCGTGACCGGGGTCAGTGCCGTGATCGGCGCAGACGGTCGTATAACCGAGCGCTTGCCGCAGTTTGAAACGGCGATTCTGCGGACCACCATCAGCGCAAAAAGGCCTGACACCCTGTGGGTACACTGGGGTCTGTTGCCGGTGTCAATTCTCGTGGCTTTGTTACTGGGTATTGCCGGCTGGCAACAACGCTTGAATTCGCGGTCAAAAGCCCCAGAATTGCAGCCGTAATCAGCCCCCCCGAATGGTGAGTGTGGGCGTGGAGAGGAATCATGTTACGCATCGTGTTGTTCCTGTTGACCAACCTGGCAGTCATGCTGGTGGCAGGCATAGTGCTCAGCATTCTTGGCGTTGGCAGCGCCTATCAGCCAGGCGGTCTGAATCTGACCAATCTGCTGATTTTCTGCGCCGTGTTCGGTATGGCCGGCTCGCTCATTTCGCTGCTGATTTCCAAGTGGATGGCAAAGCGCACGATGGGCGTGCACATCATCGACCAACCGCGCACCGCCGAAGAGCGCTGGCTGGTTGATACGGTCGCCGAGCTCGCGCACAAAGCCGGTATCGGCATGCCGGAAGTCGGCATTTTCCCGTCGCATCAGTCGAACGCGTTCGCGACCGGCTGGAACAAGAACAATGCGCTGGTCGCGGTCAGCGAAGGTTTGCTGCGCCGGTTCTCGCGCGATGAAGTCAAAGCCGTGCTCGGCCACGAGATTGGCCACGTCGCCAACGGCGACATGGTGACGCTGAGCCTGATTCAGGGCGTGGTGAACACCTTCGTGATGTTCTTCGCCCGCATCATCGGTTACGCGGTCGACAGCTTCCTGCGCAAGGATCAGGAAAGCAGCGGACCCGGCATTGGTTTCTACATCGCTACTTTCGTAGCTGAAATGGTGCTCGGTATCCTGGCGTCGATGATCGTCGCCTGGTTCTCGCGCCGGCGTGAATTCCGCGCCGATGAAGCCGGTGCGCTGCTGACCAGCAAATTCGCCATGACGGCGGCGCTGCAGCGGCTGATGGCGGAATCCGGTCAGCCGGTCGACATGCCGGCCGAGATGACCGCGTTCGGCCTGCGTAGCGGTGGCGGCATTGCCCATCTGTTTGCCACCCACCCGCCGCTGGAAGTGCGCATTCGGGCGCTGCAAAACTTGCAGTAAGTCCTTGGTCGTGGGTATCCCGCTGCAACATTAAGGCGCCGTTCAGGCGCCTTTTGTTTTGCTTGCCGTCTGTGCCGACTGACACCGTGTCGCGGCGATAACGGCAGCGGAGTGCTCAGCGTGAATCGTTCATCGTTGCTGCAGTTGTTGGCCGTGCTGGGTGGTGTTTCTGTCGCCGGCTGCTCAACGGTGGTGACGCATGTCACCGAGCCTGCCCATATCCATCCCTACAAAGGCACCGCGGCGGCAATGGCCGGAGTGGCGCGCGCCTGGCAGGACCCGATCATTCCCGGCGAAGCGCCGGTGCGGGCCGCGCTGGATGTGCCGCTGTGTCTGGCGGCCGATACCGTGCTGTTGCCGGTCGATTGGTTGATCTGGCTGAGTAACCGCTGATCGACAAGGCGTGCACTATCAATTCATGCTTTATCAATTCACGCTTTACCAATCCAGGCTTTACCAATCGAGATACAGCGACAGGAAATAGCCGCGACCATCCTGCGGCATCAGCGAGTTGTAGAAACTGTTGCTGCCCTGCCAGACGCCATCGCCATCGAAAAAGCCGGGCGTGGTGCCGGCATCGGCTTCGCGCAGACCAGGATGGTAATACCGCTTGTCGCTGGCATTGGTAATGGTCAGCGCCAGCGACAGATCGGATTGCAGTACCCGGCTCCAGAGTGCGTTGAAATCCCAGCTGGTATAGCTTGGCACTTCCCGGATCGGGTTGGTCGGCACGGTGGTGCGGCTGCCGACATAACGGCCACGCAACGTGACGGAAACATCCGTGCGTGGCAGCCAGGTCAGGCCCAGATAGAGTTTGTGTTCGGCAGTGTCACCGACCGGCAGCTCGGTGCTGTTGCCGCTGAGCGTGCGTTCTTCTTCGGCATCAATATACGAATAATAAGCCCAGGTCTGCAGTGCGTACGGCGTACCGCGCCACAGGTGCCAGCGCAGATTGGCATCGACACCGGCAATGCTGCGGTTGCCGGCGTTCAGCGCACCGCCACCGAAAGTGATGATGTCGTTGTTGCTCTTCATGTGATAGCTGCTGAGCCAGCCACTCAGGATTTCGCCGGTGTAATGCATGCTGGCTTCCAGCGTCTTGCCGGTTTCCGGATCCAGCGTCGGATCCGAGCCGGAACCGCGCCAGCCGCCGTACAGTTCGCGCGGTGCCGGTTCGTTGTAGGACTCGCCGTACAGGAGTTTGAATGTCCAAGGCTGCAACTGCAGCACATAGCCACCGCGCAAGGTGCGCGCTTCACCATACTCCGTCTGTTTGTCCCAGCGGGCGCCGGCCGTGATGATGTGTTCATCGTCGCCGCCAAACAACCCGGTCCAGCGGTGTCGCCACTGGCCATACAGACCGAATTCGTCGACCTCGATGCGGTTGTTCAGCACATTGTCTTCGCTGGCGTGTGGCGGCCAGGGGTAACTCGCCAGCGTCGGGATCTGATCCGGAGTCAGACTGGGACCAAACTCGATGCGGTAGGCTTTCTGCAAATCCTTGCGTTCGAACTTGGCGCCCGCTACCACCGTATCGTTGTCATCAATGCGCCATTCGGCATCGTGCAGCAAGGCGATCGACCGATTCTCCGAGCCCCAATAGGAAAAATCGATCAGCCGGGTCAAATCGCCATTGGCGGGATCGCGCGGATAGGCTTCCAGCGTGGTTGAATCGTCGCGCACACCGCTTTCGCGGTAGCGCAATGTGGTGCTGGCCTGCCAGTGCTCGCTGAATTGGTGCTGCTGACGCAAGTACAGCGATGCGTCCGGCTCATACCACCAGGATCGCGACTGGATCGAGTCACCCGGATAGACCCGGCCAAACTGGGTATTGACCGAGAAATATTGCACAGCGAGCTCGGTGTCACGCCAATACAGCCGCAGATCAAACGCCTCATGGGCGTGGTAGGAGCCATTGTCACCGGCCCGATCCGGGTCATCGAGAAAGCCGGCCCATAGCTGCCGATTCGAGGCATAGGTTTGCCGCAGCCATTCATAATTTTCATTGACGTCCTCATCCAGCTCGCCTTCGTCCCAGCGGGCGGCGAAGCTGAACCGGAAATCGTCGTCCTGATGCAGGAAATGGGCGTCGCCAATGCGCCGATCAAAACTGCCCTGACTGTATTTGCCGCGCCAGTGGCTGCCGTTGCCGGCGAGCTTGTGTTTGGAAATGACATTGATGACGCCGACAAAGGCATTGGCGCCGTACACCACCGAACCAGGGCCGTAGACGATTTCGACCCGATCAATCTGGCTCAGCGGCAACGTGGTGATGACTTCCTCCTGATTGAAATAGAGGTGGTTCATCACCAGCCCATCGAGCAGCAGCAAATAGGGGGTGCCGATGCTTTTGCGGATACCGCGCCATTGATTGCGGTAATAGGTGTCGCCATAGGCGCGTGACAGATCCATGCCGGGCAGATCGTCATAGATCTCGGACAACTCCCGGTAGCCGCGCTGACGCAAATCATCCTGGGTCAGCACGATGATGGTCGCCGGCGCGTCGAGCAACCGCTCGGCCGAGCGCGACGCCGACACCACCACGATGCGGGACAACTCCTCAATGCTGAGGTCGAACAGGGCATCCGCATCCTGCGGGGCTGCTGCAACAGGGCCGACGCTTCCTGCGATTACGGCCAGCGCGACGAATGCACACTTGCTCATGCCGGGATCGCGATTGGCTTACGCGTGAACTGAGTATAGGCAGTCCCGGCAAATCTGCCGGTGAGCATCTGTCGTCCAATTCTGAGCCGGTTCGCCAGCGACCACGGTGAACCAACCGGCTGACCGGCAATGGACAGCTGGCGCCAATTTCTCGACTACCCTTGGTGCACCGTGCCGGTGCCAGCGCAATTTATAAGACGCTCGTTCCTATCGTTGGGCGGCGCGGTTCCGTCTCCCGGCGGATAAACAATGGAGGTAACAGATGCTAATCAGCAAGACGAGAACAGACCTCAGTCGCAATACGCTGTCATGGTGGTGCACGTTTGCTGCCGTATTGTGCTGGAGCGGCGCAGCTGCGGCTGGCGCGACCATCAACATCAATATCAAGGTGGGGCAGCTTGCGCCGCTGTTCGAAGATCAGGGCCAGAAAACCGTTCGTGTCAAAAACAACGCCAGCCGGATTGTCTGGCACTGCAATGGCTGCGATGGCACACAGCCACTGTCGATTTCCTTCACGAATTGTTTCGACGAACAGAACCAGCCACAAGCTTGTCCAGCAAGCCCGATTGCGGAAAGCGACAAAAAGTCTGTTTTCGACGTCAGTGTCGAGGCCGCGCTGGAAGGTGGCAAGCTCGACTATGTCATCAAGGTCGGTGAACAGGAGGTGGATCCTTCCATCATCGTTACCCGCGAGCGGTAAATGATGAGCAGCGAAAGGTAAGTGCCGGGCCGGCAAGAGGGGGGTCACCCCCTTTTGCGGCGCCGAGCCGGTGCTGGTTTTCCTGGCCGAAAGCCCTCAATCCCGGTCACCACATAGCCTTGACTCTCACCCCAGCAAAGATCGACTACGCTTGTCCTGTGATGTACGCCGTGCCCGAGTGACGACGGAACGTTTCGGGTAGCCGGTCGGCGAGCGCCAATATCAGGGAGACAGCCAGGAGCGGCTGTCAGCCGGCGAGCGGAACCGCACATGGCAGTACGCACAGAAAACCTGACTTTGCTGCTGGTCGATATTGCCGGCTACACGGCAACGACCTCCCGTCAGTCACGCGACCAGAACGCCGCCTGGCTCGCCGCCTTCGAAGACACCCTCAAGCCGCAGATCAAGGGCTTCCGTGGCCGCATCATCAAAGGCCTCGGCGATGCCCTGCTGATCAGTTTTCGCACCCCGACCGACGCCATGCTGTGCGCCATGGCGATGCTGGATGCGATGCATCGCTACAACCAGCAACCCGACATCGATCAGCCAATCCGGATCCGCGTTGCCGCGCATCTGGGTGAGGTCAGGCTATCGAAAGGCGATGTCTTCGGCGAGCCGGTCAATCTGCTCGCCCGCATCGAATCGGTGACACCAGCCGAAGAGATCTATCTGAGCGAGACGGTGTATCTCGCGATGAATAAGGCAGAAGTTCCGGCGCGTGAGGTTGGTAGTCAACAGCTTCCTGGCTTCGACTTTTCGATACGAATTTACGCAGTAAACAAAGCTGAATATGTTGTCCATGGAGGTCTGGGTGAAACCCATCAACCATATGGAAATTTACGCTTGCAACAACAAGGGATTCGGGCAATTTTCCTGAGATATTCCATTTCTCTTGGGGTGGCATTGGCCGTGGCTGTCCTAATCCCCATTCTTTTGCTCACGTTTTTTGTCAAAGCTGAGAATAATTCCTTACCTAATCTTTCCGTTCTTCCGCAAGTAAACTATGTCACTTTGACTGAGTCGGTAAAAAATTCACCAACAGACAGTAATGGTCTGACGCATATGCTGCGGCTCGCCGCCGAAAGGGCAGTTGAGAAGTTGCCTGGACTATATTTATCTGGCGCGGAGCTTGGGTTGTCTTCGAGGTGGGAACTAACCCCAAAAATAATGACATCTGACGGCACAACCAGTATTGGGTTTGATATACACGATCGTCAGACCGGGAGGAAAAATTCTTGGAAAACCGCACTTCAAGTGGGAGACGAACAAGTGTCTGTTGCTCTTCTTCAGGAAAAGCTGATTGAATGGCTTTCGCGAGAGTCCGGAATTCGTGCGTCTCCCGGCGCGCCAAGAAGGATTGTAGAGAAGGGGAGGTTTTATAGCTATCTTGAGGCTGATTTCCGGAGTAGGGCGGCAAATGGCTACTCTGAAATTAAAGCGATTATTTCTTTGCTAGATGAAATCTTAGAATCAGATCCGTCAAGTGTTGACAGTATTCATCTTCGCTGTCGAAGCTATCTGGAAATGGCAAAAAACCAGTATGAAGTTTCTGCGAAGGAACACGCGAAGACGGATTGCATGGACTTGGCTGGACGGGATGGCCTGCGGGTTCCAGAGTTGCTAACAATTGGCAGCTTTCATCGATATTTCAATGAGCTTGACCTGGCGCGCAAGGCGTATCAAGCCGCGTTAAAGATAAATCCATATCAATCAGGAATCTATGCTGGCCTTTCATCATTATATGCTGAGAAGGGTGATGTGGTAGAAGCAGAGAGGCTGCTGCAGCAGGCAATTGTGCTTCAGCCAGGGCATTGGCATTCGCTAAATTTAATGGCAACGTTTCAGCTTGGTCAGGGGCGGTATCAAGAGGCTGCAGGGTATTTTGAAAAGGCAGGGCAGATAGCTCCTAGAAATGTTTCAATATGGAATAATCTTGGGTCGGCATATTTCTTGAGTGGCGATCTAGATAAATCAGTTACGGCTTTCAAGCGGTCACTTTCTCTTCGAGAGGATGCGGGGACATTTTCTAATCTCGGAACTCTTTATTACTACCTCGGGAGATACCACGACTCCGCAGAACACTTTCGGCGTGCGATTGAGCTTCAGCCGGAAACATTTTCTCTGTACGGAAACTTGGCAGATGCATATCGCCAAGTTGGACAGCAAGAGCGCGCAGTAGAAAGCAACAAGAAGGCTTTGTCATTGGTGGAGGGGCAACTTGGTGCTGGTGACGAACAAGTGCTTGCTCTTGTTGCCAATTATTACGCAGCAGTTGGTCGGGTGGTGGACGCTGTAAAGCTTGCGGAGAGACTGTCGGCCTTGCCAAATATTGGTTCTGATACACGTTACTTGCTGGCGCTGGCATGGCTGAAAACAGGAAGCAAAGAAAAGGCTATCTCCGAGCTAGGTAAGGCGGTACAGGCAGGATTTTCGCGAAAAATAGTTGCAGCAGAACCTGATCTGGCTGCACTTGCAATGGATCCTGAATTCGTTCGGATCGCGTTGAGTAACTAATAGAGGAGTTGAATTTATCATGCGCTATACAGGGAAGATTTTCGCACTTCTATTCTTAACCGTTGTGGGCGGCGTATCCGTTACTGCAAATGCGGAATGCTCGGCACCAAAGAAGCCAAGCCAGCCAAGGGACCGTTTGGAGCCACTCAAAGTTATATTGCTGGATCATTGGTGGTTCAAGGGTGGATGCCCAGAATTTGAGGATGACAGAGACAGCTTACAACAGGCTCTTGGCAAAGATATCATCGTGTGGTCACTGCGGGACAGCGATAAGCGATTCTTGCATGTTTGTCTAAAGGATGTTGACTCGCGCTATACGAGTTCACCGATTTGCGCTGGTAGTTCTTGTTACTGGCATCTCCCTCAGCCGCTTGACCAAAGTGGCGCAGTCACGGAAACGGACGACGTTGATTACAACATCTGTTTGACAAAGGATGAAGGCGAGAGCTGTTCCAGTCAGTCGAAAATGAAGTGTATGGACCCTGTCATCATAATTCACAAAGGACCGGACAATAGCTGTTGGCCTCCGTCGAAGTGCACGAAGTAGTGCACTCAATCCCAAGTTGCTTTTGAGTGGGGCAATATGCTCGACCCTTGGGCCAGAATTTGGCCAACCCCTATGGTGTTAAACGGGGGGCTGGAGGCTAATGTTGCTTGACGATTCGAGCCAGTGCACCAAAGCAATGTCTGCTTAAGGTGTAACATGTTTTGCGGTGCATTGGCTCAAACCATTTCCCCTTACCGCTCGATCGGCTTGTACTTCAAGCGATGTGGCTGATCGGCATCGACGCCCAGACGACGCTTCTTGTCGGCTTCGTAATCGGCGTAGTTGCCTTCGAACCAGACCACCTGTGAATCGCCTTCGAACGCCAGAATGTGCGTGGCGACGCGGTCGAGGAACCAGCGGTCGTGCGAGATCACGACGGCGCAGCCGGCGAAGGACAGCAGCGCTTCTTCCAGGGCACGTAGCGTTTCGACGTCGAGATCGTTGGTCGGTTCGTCGAGTAGCAGCACGTTGCCGCCACTCTTCAGCAGTTTGGCGAGGTGCAGTCGGTTGCGCTCACCACCCGAGAGATCTTTCACCCATTTCTGCTGATCGCTGCCTTTGAAATTGAAGCGTCCGATGTAGGCGCGCGACGGCATGCTGAAGTTGCCGATGGTGATGATGTCGAGGCCATCGGAGACTTCTTCCCAGACGGTTTTGTTCGGGTCAAGCGTGTCGCGCGATTGATCGACGTAAGCGAGCTTGACAGTGTCGCCGATGCGCAGCTCACCGCCGTCCGGCTTCACTTCGCCGGTGATCATCTTGAACAGTGTCGATTTACCGGCACCGTTCGGGCCGATGATGCCGACGATGCCGCCCGGCGGCAGGTTGAAGCTCAGGTTGTCGTACAGCAGCTTGTCGCCGAACGATTTTCTCAGGCCTTTCGCTTCCACGACCAGGTTGCCGAGACGCGGGCCCGGCGGAATGTACAGTTCCTGGGTTTCGTTACGCTTCTGGAATTCGACCGATGACAATTCCTCGAAGCGCTGCACGCGGGCCTTGTTCTTGGCCTGACGCGCTTTCGGGTTTTGCCGGACCCATTCCAGTTCTTCTTTCATCGTTTTCAGGTGCGCGGCTTCGGCACGCTCTTCCTGGATCAGGCGGGCCTGCTTCTGCTCCAGCCATGACGAGTAATTGCCTTCCCACGGAATGCCGTGGCCGCGGTCCAGTTCCAGAATCCAGCTGGCGACGTTGTCGAGGAAGTAGCGATCGTGGGTGACGGCGATGACGGTGCCGGGGAAATCGTGCAGGAAGCGTTCGAGCCAGGCGACGCTTTCGGCATCGAGGTGGTTGGTCGGTTCGTCGAGCAGGATCATGTCCGGCTTGCTGAGCAAGAGCTTGCACAGCGCGACGCGACGCTTCTCACCGCCGGACAGGGTTTTGACGTCGGCATCCCACGGCGGCAGGCGCAGGGCATCGGCCGCGATTTCCAGTTTGCGGTCGATGTCGTCACCGCCGTTGGCAGCGAGGAAGGCTTCCAGTTCGCCTTGCTCTTTGGCGAGCTTGTCGAAGTCGGCATCCGGCTCGGCGTAGGCGGCATAGACCGCATCGAGTTTGGCTTTGGCGGCGATCAGATCGGCGACCGCTTCTTCGACGTTGCCACGGACATCTTTGTCCGGATTCAGTTGCGGCTCCTGCGGCAGGTAGCCGATCTTGGTGCCGGTCAGCGCGCGCGCCTCGCCATCAAATTCCTTGTCGACGCCCGCCATGATCCGCAGCACGGTCGATTTGCCGGCGCCGTTGAGGCCCAAAACGCCGATCTTGGCGCCCGGGAAAAACGACAGCGAAATGTCCTTGATGATGGTGCGCTTCGGGGGCACGACCTTGCTGACCCGATGCATGGTGTAAATGTATTGCGCCACTGACGCGGTCCTCTTGGGGAACGGGGAAAAACCGGCCGGCATTGTACCTGAGCCGGCCCGCACTGCGGCTGCCGCGCCGCTTCTCGACGCCCGGTCGGCTCTGTTACCTTCGCCCTAACTGGTACAAGACCTTGTGCCCCATCACTTGCCGAGACTCCTCCATGCGCCGTCCGCTCAGCCGTTTGTTGTTGTTTGCTTTGCCACTGTGGCTGGCGTCTGCGCTGTGGGCGGCGACGCCGGTCAGTGTCGATGCGCTGATGGCGGCAGCCGATCGCCGCGACCCGGCCGATCCGGCCTGGGCGGCGGCGCTGGCGCAGGACGATCCGGTGCTGTTGCAGGTAGCCGCGCGCGGTCTCGGCCGCATTGGCGGTGATGAGCGGCTGCCGCTGTTGTTGCCGCTGCTCGCGCATGTCGAGCCGGCGGTGCGGGCCGAAGCGGCATTCGCGATTGCCATTCTGGCGGTGCAGGCGCCGGCGGCGCAGGCCGAGCAGGAGCGGGCGCTGGCGCTGCGGCTGGCGCTGGAGCCCGACAGTCAGGTTCGCCAGCAGTTGCTGCGCGCGCTCGGCAATTGCGGCAGTGAGCACAGCCAGCAGCTGCTGCGTGATTACCGGCTCGACGGCCGCAGCGCCGACGAGCGCGCGGCCTGGGCGCAAGCCGTGGGCCTGTTGTGGAGTTACCGGCGCGGCGCCCTGTCGGCGCTGGATGCGACCTTGGTGGCGCGCTTGCTGAGCCTGCTTGAGCGCGATGAGCCGGCGGCCGAAATGGCGGCGTTCGCATTGGCGCGCGCCCGCAAGGAGCCGCTGGTTCAGGCGCATGCGCCGGCGCTGACCGCGGCGTTCGGCCGGGCCCCTGCCGCCGGTGCGCGCATTTTTCTGTTGCGGGCTCTGGCAAGCGCGGTGACCGGGCAAACGGCGCGCCGCTGGCTGCGGGTGCAGCAGCAACAGCGCTTGGCCGGTCGGCGGTTGCTCGCGGCCGAACGGGTCGAGCTGAATGCCGTGCTGGCGGCCAATCTGCCGCTGCCGGCGCTGCGGCAAGCGGTGGCGCTTGGTCTGCGCAGCGCCGCTTCCGCGGAGCGGCTGGCGATATTGCAGGCGCTGGGCAACCGGCCGGTCGAAGCGCAGGCCCTGCGTGATCTGTTGCAGGCACACGCCGCGCTGCAGCCGGCTGATCAGCGCTGGCTGCAGGATTTGCTCGCGCCAGCGCAGGCATCGGCTGACGCCGAAGCGGAGACCGAGGCCGAAGCAGACGCCGAACCGGCCGCGGCGACGCCACCGTATGGGCAGGCGCTGGCTTACGTCGGTCTGCGCTACCGTTTGCATACCGTACGCGGTGCTGTCGATATCGAATTGCTGCCGGATGCGGTCTATACCGCCGCCAATTTTGCTCGCCTGGCCGATCAGGGCTACTACGACCGCAGCACGTTTCATCGGGTGATTGGCAATTTCGTCGCCCAAGGCGGCGATCCGAGCGGCACCGGTGACGGTGGTCCGGGCTGGCGCATTCGCGAAGAGCTGTCGCCGCTGCCGCACGCGCCGGGCTATGTCGGCATGGCAACCGCAGGCAAGGACACCGCCGGCTCGCAGTTCTTCATCAACACCGGCCGCAATCCGCACCTGGACTGGCACTACACGATTTTTGCCCGGGTAACTGCCGGTCAGGCGGTGGCTCAGCAACTGCTGCCAGGCGACGCCTTGCTGGCGGTCCGTCGTTTGCCCTGATGCCGCGACAAATCGCTACAAGAAAAAGCGACGGGTCGAATGCTGCCATTCGCAACCAGCGTCTAGACTGAAACGAATTGCCATCGGCGTTCCGGTATCTGAGCCGGCGCACGCGAGTGGCTCGTGGCTTGGCTCAGGATGCGTTTCGTGTCGGCGTCGGTAACAGGAAGTGCCCCCGCTCTCGCGCCTTATGAGGCGATCAGTCGGCCCGTGCTCGGCTGGCTGACGCTGCTCTATGCCGTGCTCGGCTATATCGGTTTGCATTTCGATGACGGCAGCGGCCTGGTGTCGGCAGTGTGGCCTGCTTCCGGGCTGGCTGCTGCTACCGTGCTGCGCCATGGTGCGCCGGGTTTCTGGGTGCCCGCGCTGGGCAACCTGATCCTGATGCTGCCGGTCAGCATGGGCTATGACCAGCCGTTTACCGTCGCGCTCGCTATCGCCATCGGCTGTGCCGCCGCCAACACCGGTGAAGCGTGGCTGATCCTGCGACTGAGCGGCGGTTATGGCCCGCAGCGTCTGCACGACAGTCGCGCGTTCATTCGTTTTGCCGTCGTGGCGGCGCCGCTCGGCAGCTTGTTCAGTGCCGTGGTCGGCGTCGCCACCTTGGTGACGCTGTCGGTGAAAGCCGAACTCGGGCCGCTGGTGCGGATGGCGCTGTGGTGGAGCGGCGACATGGTCGGCTGCCTGCTGCTGACCCCGTTGCTGCTGACCTGGTCGGAACGGCCGCGCGAATGGCAGTTGTTGCGCGAGTTTCTGCTGCTGGAAGCGGCGGCGGCGCTGTATCTGTATTTGCTGCTCACGCCGACACTGGATGACAGTGGCTGGCGGGTGCTGAGCACGCCGTTCGGTTTACCGCTGCTGTTCTGGGCGGTGGCGCGCTTGCGGCTGTTTCACCTGACGGCGTTCCTGGTGTCGGTCGGTTTGGTGTTTGTGCTCGCGCATTACCATCAGCTCGGCCCGTTCCAACTGCCGACACCACTGCGCTCGCATTGGGCCCTGCAATCGTTTCTGGTGGTGCTGCTGAGTTCCACCGTGCTGGCCGCGACCCTCGTGCGTGAACGCCGCTATCTGCACCAGCAGCTGCAACTTGCCAATGCGGCGCTGGAGCGGCAAGTGCAGGAGCGCACCGACGCCATCACCCGGCAACGCAATCGCCTGCAGGAAATCGTCGCCATGCTGCCGCTGCACCTGTCGGTGCGGGACCGGCAGGGGCAGGCGCGGATCGGCAACCGCGCCATCGCGCTGATCGCCGATCAGGAGCCGGACTGGCTGCAGGCGGCGCGCGAACTCGCCTTGCAGCGCGGTGAACCGGTGCGCGATGTCTTCGGGTCGGTTCGGACGCCGCGCGGCAACGCCCTGCATCTGCAGGCCCAGGTGGTGCCGCTGCACGAAGATGCCGAGCAATCCGTGCTGGTGGTGGTGCAGGACATCACCGACCGGGTCCGGCGCCAACGGCTGGAGCAATTGCACGCCACGGTATTGCAGCGCTTGGCCGCCGAGTCGTCACTGACGGCGGTGTTGCAGCAGATTGTGTTGACGGTGGAGGAGCTGGAGCCGACTGTCATTGCGACGATCCTGTTGGTGGATCGGCAGCGGCATGTGGTGCGCCACGCCGCTGCCGGTCGGATGCCGGAATTTTTCTGCAAGGCGATCGATGGCGCCAGCTATGGCCCGGGTGTTGGCAGTTGCGGCAACACCGCAGCGACCGGCCAGCGCACCATCACCGAAGACATTGCCAACGATCCGTTCTGGATTTCGTACAAGGCGCTGGCGGCGCAGGCCGGTGTCGCGGCCTGCTGGTCGGAGCCGGTGCGCGACAGCAACGGTCAGGTGTTGGCAACGTTTGCGCTGTACACGAAAGAGCCGGCGCGCCCGACCGCCAGTCAGCTGTTGCTGATCGAGGCGATGGCGGCACTGGTGCGACTGACCATCGAACACCATCACAGCCTGCAGCATCTGCGGCTGCTGTCGCGGGCGATTGAACAGACCGCCAGCGCGGTGATCCTGTGCGATGCCGGTGGCAACATCGAGTATGCCAACGCCAGTTTCACCCATATGCTGTTGCAGCCCAGCGAGCGGGCTCGCGGTCAGTCGGTGTTCAATGTGTTGTTGCCGGACGACGAAGACGGGGTGCTGGTGCGCGGCGCGATCCAGCAGGTGGTCGGCAAGGGCTCCGGTTGGCACGGCGAATTTGTCGGTCGCCGGGCCGATGAAAGCCGGATCTGGTTGCACGCCTCCATCTCGCCGATGTTCTCCGCCGATGGCCAGCTGGAAAAACTGGTCACCGTGCTGGAAGACATCAGCTCGTTCAAGCAGGCCCAGGCGAATGTTGAGTACCTGGCGTTCCACGATCCCCTGACCGGGCTTGCCAACCGTCGCTTGCTGTTGCTGCGGCTTGACGAGGCGGTACGCCGTCGTCGCCGTACCGGTGGCATGTCGGCCCTGCTGTTTTTTGATCTCGATGAATTCAAACGCATCAACGACACGCTGGGCCACGAAGCGGGGGATGATTTGCTCAAGCAGATTGCCAATCGCTTGCTGAGCAATGTCCGGGAAGACGATCTGGTCGCCCGGCTCGGTGGTGACGAGTTCTGTCTGTTGCTCAGCAATCTGCATGACAGCCTCGAGGCTGGCAATCTGGCTCGCAAACTGATGCCAATCATGGCCGCACCGATGCAGCTTGGCGATCATTCCATTTCGGTTTCCTGCAGCGTTGGCATCACCTTGTTGCCGGTCGATGGCGACCAACCGGATGTGTTGCTGCGCAATGCCGACCTGGCGATGTACCAAGCCAAGTCGGAAGGCAAGAACCGGTTTGTGTTTTTCTCGCCGGAGATGAACGATGTCAGCCGGGTCCGGTTGCAGCGCGAAAGCGAGCTGCGCCGCGCGCTCGGTCGTAACCAGTTCAAGCTGTTCTACCAACCGATCGTCAACATGCCGGACGGTCAGCTGCGCGGCATGGAAGTGTTGCTGCGCTGGCAGCACCCGGACGAGGGGCTGTTGAGCCCGGATGCTTTCATCGATGTGGCCGAACACACCGGTCTCATTGTGCCGATCGGCGAGGAAGTCTTGGTGCAGGCGCTGCGTGATCTGCCGCTGCTGCGGCAACGCGGCGAGAGTTTGCGGCTGTCGGTCAATGTCTCGGCACGGCAACTGCGCGAACTGGAATTTGCCGACCGCGTTGTCGCGCTGATGCAGCAGCACCAGGTGCCGCCGGGCCAGCTGCAGCTGGAAATCACCGAGAGTCTGTTGCTCGAGCGCAGCGCGGTTACCGAACACAATCTGGAGGGGCTGGTGAGAGCCGGCGCTCGCATCGTCATTGATGATTTTGGTACCGGCTATACCTCATTCAGCCAGCTGCGGGAGCTGCCCATCCATGGCATCAAGCTCGATCGCCTGTTTGTGCGCGAGCTGCCTGGCAATGAGGATGATGCGGCGATTGTTGCCGCGCTGATCGCCATGGCCAAGCAACTGCAGCTGGATATCGTTGCCGAAGGCGTGGAGACCGAAGCGCAGCGCGATTTTCTGGTGGCGCACGGTTGCCCGAGCGGTCAGGGCTGGCTGTTTGGTCGACCGCAACCGCTTTGATTCTGTCGGCGCAGTGCCAGTCTGAAGTTTGCCGGCGAGCGAGCTAATTAACTCGCAGGCGCTGCCACTTTCTGGAAAAACAGGGTCACTTCACCGACCTCAATGCCGAACTTGCTGAGCGTGGCCTTGTTGAACAAGTGCTGCTCGTCCATCTGATACATCCAGTCATCGAAAGCAATGTCATAGGTACTGCCATCGACCGGCAGGCGCAGTGTGTACCGCCAGCGCAGCGTGTTGCCGGCCACTTCGCCCGCGGCTTCGCCGACCACATCAGCGGCGATGCCGCGATAACGCTGATCATCGAGTTTGGTCAGGGTCCAGCGCCGGAACTGTTTTTCACCGTCATCAAACCGGAAATGTTCATCGAGCGTGCCGGTGTCGCCCTGCCAGCGGCCATCGATACTGACCTGAAAGCGTCGGGTGACATTGCCGCGACCATCCTGCACCAGTCCCCAGGCTTCGACGCGGCCGTTGAAATATTGCTGCAAATCCAGCCGCGGCGTTTTGTGCCGATACTGCTGCAAGGATGGGGTGCAGCTTGCCAGCGACAGCAGCAGCGCGGCCGCCGTCAGCGGACGCCAAAACCAGCGATGATTCACGAGCGTTCTCCCAGCAATTGGCGGCGCAGCGTCGATTCGCTGCTGTCCGGATGCAACCAGATAGCGGCGAACCGCGGGCCGAACTCGGCATCGGCGACGCTGCCAAGCAACCGGCCGTTGTAGTAGAAGCGTGCTTGCCGGGCCTGATCGATATGCAGCACCAGCGTGTCGCCGGCTTTCACGTCGGGCCACAGCTGTTTTAGTTGCGGCAACCATGTCGCAGCTTTGGCATCGAGCAGGCCGAGATCCTCCCACGCCGATTCGGTGGCGCCGACCAGATCGTCGGCGCTGATGGCGCGGGCATAAGTGATTTGCAGGGCAAACGGCGCGGGCACGCTGCCATCGCGAGGCAGCGCGGGCACCGTCGCCCAGGTGCTGGCATCGTAAACGTGAAAGCCCAGCCAGCGCAGCGTGCCGCTGCCGATTTGTTGCAGGCCCTGCGGTTCTGGCAGTCGCAGTTCGGCGCGCGCGGCAAACGCCGGCAGCAACAGCACCAGCGCCAGCAGCAGCGACCGTGACGAGGAGGGTGTGGGCATGTTCAAAACCTCAAGCGATTACCACGAGTAAGCGTGCAATCGAGTCGTCGACCACAGGCTCTGGCCGCATACCGTTGCCGATCTGTGCAACTGATACGAGCCATGCAAGCGAACCGCTCACGATGTCAGCTACTGATGCTGTCGCATCGGTGCAGGGGCAGCTTACGTGACCGAGCGCACGCGCCAGAGCAGCGTCAACGCCAGCCAACCGGTGACCAGGCTCACGCCGTACCAAACGGGTTGCAGGACAGTGGCGGCGCCCAGTGCGGCGCCAGCAAAGTATGCGAGTGGCGCGGCACCGGCAAAAACCGCGAGCTGTGTTGCTTGGTTGGGCAACCACCGCTGCAGGCGCGGCACGGTCAAGGCAAAGCTGAGCCACAGCAGCACCAGCCACAGCGGCAGACCGAAGGTGCCGGCATCGCGGAACCGGACCAGCCCGAGCTGCACCGTCAGCGCATCCAGCAACAAACCGCTGCCGCATAGCAGCGACAGCCGACGCAGGCCCGGTAAATTGCCACGATCCAGCCACCAAGCCAGCGCGAACTGCAACAACAGCAGCGCTGCCGCGACCAGCGCGCCAAACAGAATGGCGGCCCACCAGACCGCCTGGGCCAGCAGCACCGGCAACCACGCGGCAGCCGATGGCAGTAACCGGTAGTTGCCATCGTGGTAGAACGGACCACGGTGAAACATCCGTCAGGCTCTCCTGGCGATCGCGGCAAACATCAGGGCAACGCGGCAGTGCAGCGCGGTTTGTGCAGCAGCATCTGCGCGCAGCTGATCACCCGCTCGCGGAAGCCGCCTTCGCAGTAGCAGAGGTAGTACTCCCACATCCGGATGAAGCGCTCGTCATAGCCGAGGGACCGGATGTCATTGAGCTTGTGGTGGAAGCGATCCCGCCAGTCTTTCAGCGTGCGGGCGTAATGCAGACCGATGTCTTCGTGATGAACAAGGCGCAGGTCCGTGACATCGCGCAGGCATTCGCCGATGCGGGTATTCGACGGCAGCGCGCCGCCCGGAAAAATGTAGCGTTGGATGAAGTCGACATTTTTTGCCGCGTAATCGTAGCGCTGGTCGGCGATAGTGATGCTCTGCAGAAGAAACGCGCCGTTGGTTTTCAGCAGGCTGGAACATTTGCGGAAATACTGTGGCAGATACTGCAGGCCGACCGCTTCGATCATTTCGACTGACACCAGTTTGTCGTACTGGCCTTTGAGGTCGCGATAATCTTCCAGCAACAGTTCGACGCGACCCGTCAGCCCGGCCGCGTCGATGCGTTCCCGCGCCAGCGCGTGCTGTTCTTGCGAAATGGTGGTGGTGGTGACTTTGCAGCCGAAAGTCTGGGCGAGGTAAACGCTGAGGCCACCCCAGCCAGTACCAATCTCGAGCAGGTGATCATTCGAGCTTAGCTGCAATTTTTCGCCGATGCGCTGCAGCTTGTGCCGGGCGGCCGTATCGAGTGTGCTGTCAGCGCTCGGGTAGATGGCGCTGGAATACATCATCAGTGGATCCAGCCAGAGTTTGAACATGTCGTTGCCGAGATCGTAGTGGGCCGCAATGTTTTTGCGTGCCTGACTCTGGCTGTTGCGGTGCCACCAATGCAGGCCTTTGCGGGCCAGATCCGTGAAAAAGGCAACCTTGCTTTCCATCTGATCAAGCAGGTTCAGGTTGCGGGCAAAAATCTGCACCAGCGAGGTCAGATCGTTGCAGCGCCAATCGCCATTCATGTAGCTTTCGGCAGCGCCGATGCTGCCGCCGAGGGCAATTTCTGCCCAGGCGTCGGGGTGCAGGATGTGCAGCTCGGCATGCAGCGGCGCGTCGGGGTCACCAAAGCGGGCATGCTGACCTTCTTCGTGGACGCTGATGCTGCCACCTTGCAGTTGCGTGAGCTTGTCCAGGACGGCACAGCGGCAGCGCCGGGTCAGTACGGAGTCGCGTACAGGCAGGCGCTGGCTTTCTATCTGGGCACTCATTTCAGACTCTCCGGTGCAGGGCTGATCAGCTTGCTATCGTCGGTGCGGGTCAGGTATGCCGTGCTCGCGGCCGGTGCGGCGGTGTTACCGGGGTGCGAGTGGAACCGCGCGCGCTTGCCAAACAGTTTCACGGCTTGCCAATAAATGCCGAGCAGGGTTTTCAGCCCTTGCGGCCAGTGTCGCCACAGCTCGCGCTGCAGTTGCTGTGGCTCGAGGGCGGTTTCCTTCTGCAACGCCAAGGTTGCCCGAAATACCGTTACACCCTGACGGCTGTTACGGATCTGTACGTTCAGTTGCTCATCCGGCGGATTCAGTTGCCAGTGGTACTGCATATCCATCGGCAGGAAGGGCGACACATGGAAGTGCTTGTCGTGCGCGGCCGGTTGCGCCGCCGCGCGCAAGTCGAGCGCATAGCAATGCCGTTGCAACCAAGGCGTGTTGCGCACCTCCGCGAGCACATACTGCAAGCGGGTCCCGCTGCGGTCGTAGCAGTAATACAGCGTCAACGGATTGAAGCCGATGCCGAATACCCGCGGCGCGGTCAGCATGCGGATCGGGCCGTCCGGGCGGGTTGCCAACTGTGCGGCGATTTCATCAGCGACCGCCAGCTTGAGCGACGGCGTATCGGCGCGCAGATAATCGCGCCGCCGCAGCCAACCGAGCGCTGGCCGGGTCAGCGACCAGCCGCGTGCGGCGGCGAACAGCGTTTCGACTTCATCCAGATCCAGCCACAGCAAGCGCATCCGGTAGGCGAAGCGATGGGCCGGTGCGAGATCGCGTCGGTGGGTCAACACGCCGGTGTAAATGGCACTTTGCGGTTGCGCGTTCACGCTGCTGTTCATGGCGAACCTCGCAAGGCGCCGACCACGCGCTCGGCGCTGCGCACGCCGTCTTCGTGGAAGCCATAAAACCAATAGGCACCGCAGTAATGGCTGCGCCGCACGCCGCTGATTTCGCCATGGCGCTGCTGAGCCTGCACCGCGGCGCGACTGAACTGCGGGTGGGAATAAAGGTAGCGGCCGAGCACGTGCTCCGGTGCAATCGCGCCGGTGCGGTTCAGCGTGACGCAGAAGGTTTCCGGCGCCGACAGACGCTGCAGAATGTTCATGTTGTAGGTGAGCGTCGGCAAGCTGCTGCCTTCGCGCACCGGTGGCAGCAGATAATTCCAGGCCGCCCAGGCGCGCGGCGTTTTCGGCAGCAGCCGGGTGTCGGTGTGCAACACCACTTCGCTGGCTTTGTACGGAATGGCCGACAGGATCTCGCGCTCGGCGCGGGACGGGTCGGCCAGCAGTGCCAGGGCTTCGTCGCTGTGGCAGGCGAAAATCACCTGATCGAAGCGCTCGCTGCGGCCGTCAACCAAGGTGAGATCAACGCCATCGGCGTGCCGGCTGACGCTGCGCACCGGCGTCTGCCGATGCACCGTTGCCGGCAGCCGCTGCAACAGGGCGTCGACATAGCTGCGGCTACCATTCTTGATCACATACCACTGTGGCCGGTCGTTGACGTTGAGCAGGCCATGGTTGTCACAGAACTGCAAAAAGAAGCCGAGCGGAAACTCACTCACGTCACGCAGTGGTGTCGACCAGATGGCGGCGGTCATCGGTGCCAGATAATGGCTGATCACCGGGCCGCTGAACTGGTGCTCGCGCAGGAACTGCGCCAAGGTCTGCTCGTCGCTGATGGCTTGGTCGCGCAGTACCTGTTTGGCCAGGCCGTTGAAGCGCAGGATGTCACGGATGAGGCGCCAGAACCGCGGTGACAGCAGATTGCGCCGTTGGGCAAACAGCGTATTGAGGTTGTGGCCGTTGTATTCCAGTCCGCTGTCGGCGCAGCTGACCGCGAAACTCATGTCGGTGGCGGTGCGTTCGATGCCAAGCTCGGCCAGCAGTTGCAGGAACAGCGGATAAGTTCTGTCGTTGCAGACAATAAAGCCGGTGTCGATGGCATAACGGCCACTCGGTACTGCCACATCGACCGTATGGGTATGGCCACCGACATAATCGTTGGCCTCGAACAGCGTGACCTGATGCTGCGGCGCCAGTCGCCACGCGGCATACAAACCTGAAATACCACCACCAATGATTGCCAGTTTCACGCGTTCACTCACTATTGATGTCTTGATTCGATTTAGGCTTTGACCAGGGAGCCGGTCAGCTTTTGTTGTACGCCCAGCGGTAATGCGCCGAGCAATTTCAGCAAGCCGGTGAACCGGCGTGGGAAATGAATTTCTTTTTTGTTGCGACGCAGCCCGCTGACGATTTCGCGCGCGGCAGCTTCGGCACTGATCTGGCAGGGCATGGCAAAATCATTGCGATCGGTCAACGGCGTTTTGACAAAACCCGGACAGATCACGTTGACGCTGATGCCTTCCGGCTGCAAGCTGAGCCGCAGGGTGTGCAAGAGGTAGTTCATCGCCGCTTTCGAGGCGCCATAGGCTTCGGCGCGCGGCAAAGGAAGATAGGCGGCCGAGCTCGACACCGCGGCGATCTGCGGTTGCAGACCTTTGCGCAGCAGCGGCAACGCCGCTTCGATGCAGCGGCTGAGGCCGAAGAAATTGGTTGCCATCACCCGTTCGACCACCGCGCTGTCGAGCGCGCCGTGCTCGATGTACTCGCAGGTGCCGGCGTTGTAGATGAGCGTGTCGATGGCACCGAAGCTGCCTTCGATGCGACGCACCGCTGCCTGGATATCTTCCGGTTTGGTGACATCGCAGGGAGCCACCAGTTCTTGGTCCGGGTACTCGGCGGCGAGTTCACCGAGCGGCGCAGTCCGGCGGGCGGACAGTGCGACCTTGTGGCCCTCGGCCAACAGTTGCTGCGCCAAGGCCAGACCAATGCCGGAGCTGGCGCCCACCAGCCAGATGCGTCGCGCTTGCGCGGGTGCCCAGCTCATGCAATGCGCTCCTTGAGCCGGCGAATGGCCCAGCCAATGACCGGCACCTGTTCGTACAACAGGGCGCCGGCGTCGAAGAAATCGCGATGCAGGGTGATGCGATCGGTGAATTCCAGTTCGGTCACGCCCGGCACATGCAAGGTCTTGCCACTGTTCAGGCGCGGATGCGACAGCGACATGGTCCAGCGGATCAACGCCGAGCTGTCATCCTGCAAGACCCGCTCAAACTGGAATTCGACATGGCGGACATTGCTGTACATGCCGGCGAAATATGCTTTCAACGCCGACAAACCCTCGATGCGATGAAACGGATCGATGAACAGCACGTTGTCGGCATAGATCCGGCCGAGTTGGTCGAGATTGCCGGCATGCAGGTTGCGGTAAAGCTGTTGGACATCGGCGACGACTGTCATGACTGCCTCGACTGGGTTGAATGTTCGGTTTCAGATGCGGCCGGGGCACCGTAACACCGGCTTATCCGCGCGCTGGTCATACGTCCAGCGCCAACTGGGGTGCCGGCAGTTTGCCGCCGAGGTGTTGGAAGTGGCTGATGGCAAGCGCGCGACTTTGCTTCAGATCCACCATCGGGGCCGGGTAGCCACGACGGGCGCCGGCCAGATGAATGCTGGCGGGGGCTTCATTGCGCAGCTCGCTAACCCAGATACGCACGAATGCGCCTTCGGGATCAAACTTCTGTGCCTGGCTTTCCGGATTGAATACCCGGAAATACGGCGCGGCATCGGTGCCGGTGGAGGCGCTCCATTGCCAGCCGCCGTTGTTGGCGGCGAATTCGCCGTCGATCAACTGATCCAGAAAGTACTGCTCACCCCAGCGCCAGTCGATGAACAAATTCTTGGTCAGGAATGACGCGACAATCATCCGCAGCCGATTGTGCATCCAGCCGGTCTCGTTCAAGCAGCGCATGGCGGCATCGACAATCGGAATACCGGTTTCGCCGTTGCGCCAGCGCGTGAAGTCGGCATCGTCATGACGCCAGGGCAAGTGATCGGTTTCAATCTTGAACGGTTGGCCTTTCGACAGCCGCGGGATCTGCGCCATCAAATGCTGGTAGAACTCGCGCCAGAGGATTTCATTACGAAAACCGGCGCTGCCTTCACCGGGGACGGCCGCCGCGGCGCACCAGACTTGCCGCGGCGACAGCACGCCCAGCATCAGATACGGCGACAGGCGGCTGGTACCGGCATGATCGGGCCGGTCACGCTCGTCCTTGTAATGACGAACCGATTGTTTGCAGAACTGCTGCAAGCGGGCCAGCGCGGCGGCTTCGCCGACGGGCCAATCGGCCATGGCAAACGTCGCCTCGCCGGCAAACGTCGCAGGCACCGGATCGGCAGTCAGCGGGTTGGCCGGCATCCGCGACGGTGGCGGCAGCAGCGCGACGGTGGCTGGCAGGCGCGCTTCGCAGGCACGGCGGAACGGCGTGTAGACGGTGTAAGGCTGCTGCTTGTCCGCGGTCAGCACGCTGCCCGGCGGTAGCAGGACATGATCGCAGAACCGGTGCACGGCAAGTCCGGCGGCCTGCGCGGCCCGACTCAGCCGGGCGTCGCGGTTCTGTTCGTGGACGCCGTATTCATCATTGAAATAGATGGCATGACAGCCGTACGTCTGGGCAAATGCCAGCACCTCATCGGCCTGGCCGACAAGGCGCCGGCTGAAGATGAGCTTCAGCGGAATGTTCCGCTCTGCCAGCGCACTCGACAGCGCTCGCAAATGCTCGCGCAAAAAGGCGCGCTTGCGACCGGCCCAGCGATGCTGCTGCCACTGGTGTTCGCTCAGCACATACAGCGCCGTCACCGGCGCGTCGCCGGTGCAAGCGGCGGCCAGGGCGCTGTTGTCGGCAAGGCGCAAATCGTGTCGGAACCAGACCAGTTTCACGGTGCGTGATATCCGCGTGGGGAGGGCTACGTGCTTTTACGTCCTTGCCCGATCACCGGATCACCGCGGGAATCACCGTGGAAAAAAGAAACGGCGCCAGAGGCGCCGCTTCTGTCTTGCCGGTCGGCTCAGAACGAGTAGGTCATCTTGGCATAAGCAAACTGGCCACGCGGGTTGTGCACATTTGAGGCATAACCGTAGACGTCAGTATCGCCGTCACCGTTGACGAACGGCGGTTCTTCGTCGAACAGGTTGTCGACACCAACGCTCAGCACCGTGCCGGCAAAGCCCATGTAGCGGGCCTGGACGTTGACCGAAACGTACGCATCGACTTTGCGGCCACTGGCATCCCATTCCGGGGCCGCATCTGCATCGTCGTCATCAAAGACGTAGTCTTCGAATTCGCCGATGTAGTTAATGGTGCCGGTAAAGCCCCAGTTCTCCATGGCCAGATCTGCATTCAGCTGGAAACGATCCTGTGGGTATTCGTATTCCCCCACCAGATCGACGGTCGGGCCGGAAGCGACAAACTGCCGATCGAACTTGAGCAGGTGCGTCCAGTTGAAATCGACGGTCAGTTTGCTGTCGGCCATCAGGTCGGTCTGCCAGTTCACGTTGATGTCCAGGCCAGTGACATCTTGCTCGCCGGTGTTTTCGAACTTGCCGTAAATGCGGGTGACTTCGCCGTAGGTAAAGCCCGGTGCCGGTGCGTCACGCTCGACCCGGAACTCGCCAGTGGTTGCGTTGCTCGACATGATTCGTTGCGGGTCTTTGTCGATGACGTTTTCTTGCAGAATGTTCCAGTAATCCAGCGAGAACGACAGACCATCGGTCGCTTCCCAGATTGCGCCGAGATTCCACGATTCCGACTCCTCGGCGTCGAGATCTGGATTACCGACATAGAACGCGCTGTATTCGATGGCATTACAGGCGAGCTCAATCTGTTCCTGCACAGGATCGCTGCCGGCATCTGGACGGGCGCGCAGATCGGCGCAGCGGACGCTGTCGATTACGGCCGGCGATTCTTCCGAGGGGCCAAGGCCGGTTTGTGCCAGCGACGGGGCCCGGAAGCCGGTGCTGTAGGAGGCGCGCAGAGCGAGCGAATCCATTGGTGCCCAACGCAGCGCAACTTTAGGGTTGGTGGTGGTGCCGAAATCGCTGTAGTCGTCAAAACGGCCAGCCAGTTGCAGCTCCAGCTGTTCGGTCATCGGAATATTGAACTCGATGAATGCGGACCATTGATCGCGTTGCGAGGCGGCGGATACAGCCTCCGTACCCACTATCAGCAACTCTTCAAACTGCTTGTCCGGCCGGTCCTTGACGTCTTCTTCGCGATACTCGACGCCAGCTGCCATCGCCAGTGCGCCGTGCTCCATCTGGAACAGATCGCCGGTGATGTGGGCGTCAATGCCGGTCAGGTGCGACTCCCCGGTGCGCGTCACATGGGTCAAGACCCGGTCGAGGACATCCTGCGACGGCATCGTGACGCTGCCGTCGGCCTGGGCGAACGGATTCAGGCTGCCATCGGCAAAGGCTTCACGTAGCCGATCAACCCGGACCCAGCCTTTCGAGCCGCTTTGCACCGAGCTGACCCGGGCTTTGTTGACGGCGGCCTCCCAATCCCAATCACCGATCGACCCGCGCAAACCGGCGAGCAATCGGGCTGAATTGCTTTCAAGGTCCCATTGACGCGGACCGGCCCAAGTGGTGCGGTAGCGGGTGAAATCCACATCGAAGCCGTATGGGTTGAACGGCGACGACGCCGGCAAAATCAAATCATCGACCGGGGTACCCGGGCTCGGCGCGCCCTGCGCTTCCGAGGTGTTGTGCTGATAGGCAATCTCGGTGAACAGTTCGAGATTGTCGCCCAGATTCTTGCTGCCGAAGAACATCAAGCCCGTGCGTTCGGCTTCCGGGAACAAAACGTTTGACGGTGCGTAATCGTATGCGCAGCGAGTGCCGCGTCTGCTGGTCGCCGCACAGTTCGGGTCTGGTTGTTCTGGCGAAACTCCATCAAGAATACGGAACGAACCCGGGTTACCGGTTGAGCTGCGGTAGTCGTCACCACCGCGGTCGCGCTGGTCGGCGCTGTCAGCGAAGCTGCGATCCTTGTTCATCAAGGCGTTGTTGTTGAAGTAGTCGAGGATCAGGGTGCCGTGCGACTTGTCGTCGCCAAAGCCCCAAATGAAGCTCGCCGTCTGTTCCGAGGCATCGGTATCGGTGGTGTTGCCGTAACCAAGGCTGACTTCCGAGCCGGAGAAATCCCGGCGCAGCACCACGTTGATCACGCCGGCCACGGCATCCGAACCGTACACCGCAGAGGCGCCGTCTTTCAGCACTTCGATGCGCTCGATGGCGGAGACCGGAATCTGGTTCAAGTCGACAAAGTTGGTGTCAATTTCTTGGGCAAACGGGCTCATCGACACGCGCCGGCCGTTGATCAGCAGCAGGGTGGCATCGGCGCCCATACCGCGCAAACTGATGCCGGCGGTACCGTTGGCGGTTGAGTCTTGGTTGTTGCCTTGGGTTGAGAACGTACCGGTGCCTGCGACGGGCAACTTTTCCAGCAATTGTTGCAGGTTGTTGTAGCCGGACTTTTCAATGTTGTCGCGATCAATGGTCAGGATCGGCGAGGGACCTTCGATGTCGGTGCGCTTGATGTGGGATCCCACCACTTCCATGCGCTCGGCTTCTTCGCCTTCGGCAGCAAAAAGGGTTGGGGAGAGCAGGGTGCCGGTGGTGGCAAGCAAGGCGAGATACAGCTTGGATATTTTGGTTTTCATGGTTGCTCCGTTTGCAGGTTTTTCTACGTTTCCACGTCTTTTTTCCTGCCTTTGTGGGCAGGGGCGTCGTCAGATGTCTGTTTCATCTGCGACCCCGGACTGCATTGCTCGGGTACAACGGTGCTGATATGGCAAGCGGTTTTGCTCCTGTTCAAAACCGCTGGTCCGGCCTGGTCGCCGGGGTGTTTCTCCTCACATGGCCAATCGTCATGACGGCCGAGGCTACGCCGCTGCGTTAGCGCTGACAAGGGTGCCAGTTGTAAGCTGCTGTTTGCCGCTCGTTTCGGTACAATGCGCGCTCATTTTTTCGCCCACTTACCCGGTACCCGTCCCATGCTGCGTAACCCCGCCACCCTGGCCCAATACGACGCCGAACTCTGGTCGGCAATGGAACACGAACGTCACCGTCAGGAAGAGCACATCGAACTGATCGCGTCCGAGAACTACACCAGCGCCCGGGTCATGGCGGCGCAGGGCTCGGTGCTGACCAACAAGTACGCCGAGGGCTATCCGGGCAAGCGCTATTACGGCGGTTGCGAATACGTCGACGTCGCCGAGCAGCTGGCCATCGACCGGGTCAAGCAGCTGTTTGGCGCCGATTACGCCAACGTCCAGCCGCATTCCGGCTCGCAGGCCAACTCGGCCGTGTACATGGCGCTGCTGAACCCGGGCGATACCGTGCTCGGCATGTCGCTGGCCCACGGCGGCCACTTGACCCACGGCTCGCCGGTCAACTTTTCCGGCAAGCTCTACAAGAGCGTGCAGTACGGCCTGACCCCGGCCGGCTACATCGATTACGACCACGCCGAAGCGCTGGCCCTCGAGCACAAGCCGAAGATGATTCTCGGCGGCTTCTCGGCCTATTCGCGGGTGGTGGACTGGAAGCGGCTGCGCGAGATCGCCGACAAAGTGGGCGCTTACTTTATGGTCGACATGGCGCACGTCGCCGGTCTGGTCGCTGCCGGTGAATACCCGAACCCGGTGCCGTATGCCGATGTCGTGACCTCGACCACGCACAAGACCCTGCGCGGCCCGCGCGGCGGCGTGATCCTGGCCAAGGCCAACCCCGAGCTGGAGAAGAAATTCCAGAGCGCGGTGTTCCCGGGCGGCCAGGGCGGCCCGCTGATGCACGTGATCGCCGCCAAGGCCGTTGCCTTTAAAGAGGCGCTGGAGCCGGAATTCAAGGCCTACCAGAAGCAGGTGGTCGCCAACGCCAAGGCCATGGCCAAGGTATTCATGGAGCGCGGTTACGACATCGTCTCCGGCGGTACCGATAACCACCTGATGCTGGTCAGCCTGATTGCCAAGGACCTGTCCGGCAAAGATGCCGACGCTGCGTTGGGTCGCGCCAACATCACCGTCAACAAGAACGCGGTGCCGAACGACCCGCGCAGTCCGTTCGTCACCTCGGGCATCCGCGTCGGCACCCCGGCCATCACCACCCGCGGTTTCAAGGAAGCCGAGACGGTGCAACTGACCGGCTGGATGTGCGACATCCTCGACGACGTAACCAACGAAGCAACCATCGCCCGGGTCAAGGCTGAGGTGTTGAAGTTGACGGCGCGTTTTCCGGTATACGGCAACTGAGTTGCTAGCTCTATGAATGCAAAACCCCGCTACGGCGGGGTTTTGTTTTTCCGGTGATTCAGTAGCGAAATCTGCTCCAGCGGATCTGACATCGCGACAAGCCCCCACCCCAGCCCGCCCAGCCGCCAACAGAGTTGGCGTCGTTCAGGCGGCAAGTTCGTCAATTGTGACGAACTTGAATTCCCTCCCTCACCCCCCTGGCAGGGGAGGGAGCAGAACCGTTCCTCCCCTGCCAGGGGGAGGCTAGGTGGGGGCATTGCCGCTCCTACGTACAAATATCGCAACGCTGCCTGCAAATGCGCCTCTGCGTGGCTAGCTAAAGCCTGTCACCCTTCGCTTTCCCCTTCCAAACCGTTAACCTGCTCCCCAGCTCAAACCGCCATCCCACAAGAGGACAGCCATGCACTGCCCGTTCTGCTCCGCTGACGACACCAAAGTCATCGATTCGCGTCTGGTCGCCGATGGCACCCAAGTCCGCCGCCGGCGCGAATGCACGCAATGCAGCGAGCGCTTCACCACCTTCGAAACCGCTGAGCTGGTCATGCCGCGTATCGTCAAGAACGATGGCAGCCGGCAACCGTTCGACGAAGGCAAGCTGCGCGCCGGCATGATGCGGGCGGTGGAAAAGCGCCCGGTCTCGGTCGAGCAAATCGAAGAGGCCATCGGCCACATCATGTCCAAACTGCGCGCCACCGGCGAACGCGAAGTGCAATCGAAAGTACTCGGCGAGCTGGTCATGGCCGAACTGCGCAAACTCGATGAAGTGGCGTTTGTCCGCTTTGCCTCGGTCTATCGCCGGTTCCAGGATGTGCAGGAGTTCCGGGATGAGATTGCCAAGTTGCAGAAGGGGGATTGAGCTTTCCCTTCATCAGAAAGCGTGGAATTTCATCAAATGGCAAATCCCAAGATTATTCTGGGCTATCTGTTGGCGCCATTAACCATCCCTGCAGCATACTTTGTGCTGCTTTTGCTCATCTATCAGGGATTGCCCTTCGGCGTTTCAGGAGCGGTGCTTTTCTCGCTGAATTTTTATCCGTTCGGACTCTTCATCCTATTGTTTGGGAATTTACTCGTCAAAAGAAGAGCCGAGCCGGTGCCGAAGTGGCTTGCCATGTTGCTGTTCTCTGTCATCGGATTCTGCTCGGGTATGGGCTACCAATTGCTGGTCCGCGGCAATGAACTCAACGGCACTCTGCTCTCGTCATTGTTTTTGATGATGAGTAGTTGCGTGATGTATGTGATTTATAGAAGGCTCATTTCCTTCAGTCGCATAGGTTGGGCTGAGCTGTAGCGAAGCCCAACAGCCTTCCCCGACTCCCACTCCGCCGTTGGGCTTCACTTCCGTTCAGCCCAACCTACACTGGATTCAACCTCCCATTTGATCGCTGCCATGACCTTTACCGCTGATGATGCCTGCCATATGGCCCACGCGCTCCGGCTTGCCGAGCGCGGCCGCTACACCACCGCGCCGAATCCGAATGTCGGCTGCGTGCTGGTGCGCGACGGCGTCGTGGTCGGCGAGGGCTGGCATGAGGTGGCTGGTGGGCCGCACGCGGAAATCAACGCGCTGAAAATGGCTGGCGACAAGGCCCGGGGCGCGACCGCCTATGTCACGTTGGAGCCGTGCGCGCATCAGGGCCGGACCGGGCCGTGTGCGGGGGCGCTGCTGGTCGCCGGGGTCAGCCGGGTTGTGACGGCGATGCAGGACCCGAATCCGAAAGTGGCGGGGCAGGGCTTCGCGATCCTCAAAGCCGCCGGCGTCGCGGTCGAGCACGGCCTGATGCGGACGGAAGCCGAGGCGCTGAACCCCGGCTTCCTGAAACGGATGCGCACTGGCAAGCCTTGGCTCACGGTCAAGCTCGGCATGAGCCTCGATGGTCGCACCGCACTCAGCAATGGCGAATCAAAATGGATTACCGGTGAGGCGGCGCGGCGCGATGTCCAGCTGCTGCGCGCCCGCCATCAGGCCATCCTGACCGGCATCGGCACCGTGCTGGCCGATGATCCGCAGCTCACCGTCCGGCTCGGCGACGCCGACTGGCCGGCCTACGTCAACCCGTCCTACCGGCAACCGCCTTTGCGGGTCGTGCTCGACTCCCGCGGCCGGCTGCCGCCGGGCCGCAAAATCACGGACAGCTCGGCGCCGACCTTGGTCTGTCACGCCGGTTCTGCCCGCGACGACATCAAGCAGGAACCGGCATTGCCCGGTATGATCACCACCTTGCGCTGCGGGACTGGTGACCGGGTCGATTTGACCGCGGTGCTGGCCGCGCTGGCCGAGCGGCAGATCAATGCCGTGCTGGTCGAGGCGGGCGCAACCCTGGCCGGGGCTTTTCTCGCCACCGGGCTGGTCGATGAGCTGGTGCTCTACGTCGCACCGACCCTGCTCGGTGATGCCGCCCGGCCGCTGCTGCAGCTGCCGGTATTCAGCGCGCTGCCGCAATGCCCGCAACTGAAACTGGCCGATGTCCGCCAGCTTGGCAATGATCTGCGGCTGACGCTGCGGCCTTAGTTTTTTGTCGTCATCCCCGCGAAGGCGGGGATCCAGCGGCTTTTGAAAGTCACTGGGTTCCCGCCTACGCGGGAACGACGGGCTTACTTCTCAATTCTGGATGACTCCCTGCATGGATGCTGCATGGGTTTACATTCTTGCCAGCCAACGAAATGGCACGTTGTATGTTGGCGTAACCAGTGATCTGGTTGCTCGCATCTGGCAACACAAGAATGGGAAAACAGAGAGCTTTACCAAGGACTACGGGGTAAAGCTGCTGGTGTACTTTGAACGGCACGACCGCATGCTCGAAGCGATAGAGCGTGAGAAACAGATCAAGAAGTGGAATCGCGCTTGGAAGCTTCGGTTGATCGAAGAAGCTAATCCGTATTGGCGCGACCTGTTTGACGAGATAGCAAAGTAACTGGCTCCCCGCCTTCGCGGGGATGACGGAGTAGGTAATACATGTTCACCGGCATCATCCAATCCGTAGGCCGCATTCAGCGCATTGAGCCGCGTGGTGGCGATGTGCTGCTGTCGATTGCGGTCGGCAAACTGGACATGGGCGATGTCCAGCTCGGTGACAGCATCGCGGTCAACGGCGTCTGCCTGACCGCGGTGCGGTTTGATGCGCAGCATTTCGAGGCCGATGTCTCGGTCGAAACGCTGGCGGTGACCACGCTGAAAAACTGGCAAGTCGGCACCCGCGTCAATCTGGAAAAAGCACTGACGCCGACGACCCGGCTCGGCGGTCATCTGGTGTCCGGCCATGTCGATGGCATCGGCGAAATCATCAGCCGCCGCCATGCTGCGCGCGCGGACCAATTCACCGTGCGGGTGCCGCACAGCATCAAGCGCTACATCGCGCACAAGGGCTCGGTCTGCGTTGATGGCATCAGCCTAACCGTCAATGCGGTCAACGACGATTGTTTTGAATTGACGTTGGTGCCGCACACCCAGGCCGAAACCAACGCTGCCGATTGGCAGCCCGGCACGCTGGTCAACATCGAAGTCGATGTACTGGCGCGTTATCTCGAACGCTTGCTGCAAGCCGGTGACGGCGCGGCAAATGGCGTTACCGAAAGTTTATTGGCGCGGGCCGGTTTTACCGGCGTGCGCTGAACCGATTGCTGCAGGAAGAATTGAACATGGCTTTGAGCAGTGTGCCGGAACTGATCGCCGACATCCGTGCCGGCAAGATGGTCATCCTGATGGATGATGAAGATCGCGAGAACGAAGGCGATCTCGTGATGGCGGCCGAGTGCGTGACCCCGGAAGCGATCAATTTCATGGCGAAATACGGTCGCGGTTTGATCTGCCTGCCGATGACCCGTGAGCGCTGCCTGACTCTCGGCCTCGGCCCGATGGTGCAGGCCAATGGCACTCGCCACGGCACCGCGTTCACCGCGTCGATTGAAGCTGCCGTGGGTGTCTCGACCGGCATTTCGGCGGCCGATCGCGCTCATACCATTCGCACTGCGGTGGCGAAAAATGCCACGGCGGCCGATATCGTCCAGCCCGGCCATATTTTTCCGCTGATGGCCCAGCCCGGCGGCGTACTGACCCGCAACGGCCACACCGAAGCCTCGGTCGATCTGGCCCGATTGGCTGGTTTCGAGCCGGCCGGCGTCATTGTCGAGATTCTCAACGAAGACGGCACCATGGCGCGCCGGCCGGATCTGGAAAAATTTGCCGCCGAGCACGGGCTCAAACTCGGTACCATTGCCGACCTGATCGAATACCGCTCGCTGCACGAAAAAACCGTCCAGCAGCTGCAGCACTGCCGCTGGCCGACCGCGTATGGCGAATTCACCCTCTACACTTATCAGGACACCATTGACGGCGCGCTGCACCACGCCATGGTCTACGGCAAGGTCGATGACGGCAAACCGGTGCTGACCCGGGTCCATGTCGCCGAGCCGCTCGCCGATGTCCTGCGTGGCCAGCGCGGCGCCGGCTCGTGGCCGATGGATGCGACCTTGCAGCGGGTAGTGCAGGAAGGCGCCGGTGTCGTGCTGGTGCTTGCCGCACAGGCCGGCAACGACGAGCAGCTCGCCAAACTGGCCCGCTATGCCGCCGAAGATCGCGGCGAGTCGGTGCCGCGGCGGGAAGTCATTGGTGGCTCGCGCCGGATCGGTATCGGCTCGCAGATTCTCAGTGATCTGGGCGTGCACCAGCTGCGGCTGATGAGCAAGCCGACCAAGTATTCGCTGTCCGGCTTCAAGCTGGAAGTGGTGGAGTTTGTCGAGCCGTAATGAATTTTCTGTGGGAGCGGACTTGCCCGCGATTGCTTTTTCATTGATAGCAAAGGCATCGCGGGCAAGCCCGCTCCCACAGCAGAGTAGCTAGCCAATTTGAAAATTGAACAGATAATTGACAGGAGCCCCGCATGAGCGGCATCAAACAAATCGACGGCGTGTTCACTTCGGCAGATGCCCGCTATGCCATCGTCGCTTCCCGGTTCAACAGCTTCATCGTCGAGCAGCTGGTGCAGGGCGCCATCGATGCGCTGAAACGGCACGGCGTCAAAGACGAACACATCACCGTGGTGCGGGTGCCGGGCGCGGCGGAATTGCCGCTGGTTTGTCAGAAACTGGCGGCCAGCAAGAAGCAGGATGCGGTGATCGCACTCGGCGCAGTCATTCGCGGTGCGACCTATCACTTTGAAGTGGTGGCCGGTGAAAGTGCCAAGGGCTTGTCACACGTCGCGCTCGCGGCCGGCATCCCGATCATCAATGGCGTGCTGACCACCGATTCGATCGAGCAGTCGATCGAACGTGCCGGCACCAAAGCCGGCAACAAAGGCGCCGATGCTGCCATGGCCGCCATCGAAATGCTCAGCGTGCTGAAGCAGATTGGTTGAGCCGAATCGGTAGCGTCAGGTTGCCGCCGGCGCGGTCAGAATTTTGAAGTTGAGACAGTGACATGAGCAAACCCTCCGAACGTCGTCAGGCCCGCCGCTTCGCGGTGCAAGCCATCTACTCGTGGCAGATCAACCAGATCGCACCGCAGCAGATCGAGCTGCACATGCTCGAAGATCAGGATTTCAAGGGCTGCGACACGGCCTATTTCCAGCAGCTGCTGCGCGGTGTGGTCGAGCAGAAAGATCAGCTCGACAACCTGCTGAAGCCGACCATCCACCTGAAGCTGGAAGAGATCGACCCGGTCGAGCTGGCGATTCTGCGGATGGCCGCGTTCGAAATGAAAGAACGGCTCGACGTGCCGTACAAAGTCGTCATCAACGAGGCGCTTGAGCAGGCCAAGACTTTCGGCGCCACCGACGGCCACAAGTTCGTCAACGGCGTGCTCGACAAGTTGGCGCGCGTGCTGCGCGCCACCGAGGTTGCCGCCAAATCCCGTCCGCAGTCGTAATCGGTTTGCCCTTCTCGGGCATGTGCGGCCATGGCACCATGGTCATCAGCTTGTGATGGAAGGCTGACATGCCCGGCGAATTCGACGTCATCAAACGCTACTTCACCCGTCCCAGTCGACGCAGCGATGTGCTGTTGTCGGTCGGCGACGATTGCGCCTTGCTGCAGGTGCCGGCCGGTCAGGTGCTGGCCGTCAGCACCGATACCCTGCATGCCGGTGTGCATTTTCCGCTCGATACCGACCCGTACGATATCGGCTGGAAAAGTCTGGCGGTCAATCTGAGTGATCTGGCGGCGATGGGCGCGCAGCCGGCCTGGGCCACGCTGGCGATCGGTTTGCCAAGCGAAGACGGCGTATGGTTGCAGCGCTTCAGCGACGGTTTTTTTGCGCTCGCTGAGGCGTATCAGCTGGCACTGGTGGGCGGAGATACCACCCGCGGCCCGCTCAGCATTACCGTCACCGTGCATGGTTTTGTGCCATTGCAGCAGGCGCTGCGCCGCGATCGCGCCCAGCTCGGCGACCTCGTTGCCGTGACCGGCACATTCGGCGATGCCGGCCGGGCGTTGCAACACGCTTTGCAGGAACTTTCCATTGGTGATGCCGCAGATGCGGCAAGCTTGTTGGCGCGGCTCAATCGGCCGACGCCACGGGTCGAGATCGGGCTGGCACTGCGTTCACTTTGCCATGCCGCCATCGATGTCTCGGACGGGCTCGCGCAGGATTTGCAACACGTGTTGAGCGCATCCGGCGTCGGCGCCGTCCTGCATCTGGAACAGATCCCGCTCAGTGCAGCGCTGCGTCGGCAAACGCCGGATCTCACCAGCGCACTGCGGTTTGCGCTGCAAAGCGGCGACGACTACGAGCTCTGTCTCACCTGTGCTCCGGCCAACTGGCCGGCCGCACAAGCGGCCGCCGCCGCCTGTGGCGTGCCACTGACGGCGATCGGTCACATCACGGCAGGCCCGGCGTCCCTGCAACTGAACCTGCACGGCCAGCCGGTTGCACTGAACGGCCATGGCTATGATCATTTTGGTGTCCCGACATGATTCGACCGAGGCACTTCTGGCATTGGCTCGCCGTTGGCTTTGGCAGCGGTCTTGCACCGAAAGCGCCCGGCACCGTCGGCACCTTGGCGGCGCTGCCGCTGGTGGCGCTGGCCTGGGCCAGCTTGCCGCCGCTCGTGTATGTGTTGCTGACGCTGCCGCTGTTTGCCCTGGGTTGTTACGCCTGCAACCGCACGGCGCGCGATTTTGGTGTCAAGGATCCGGGCGCCATCGTCATCGATGAATGGGTCGGCTTGTGGGCAGGCGCCTGGTGGCTGCCGTTTCACTGGCTCAATGTCTTGCTACTCTTTGTCTTGTTCCGTTTGTTCGACATCGCCAAGCCCTGGCCGGTGTCGTGGGCGGACCGGCGCGGCCACGGCGGCGTTGGCATCATGCTTGATGATTTGCTCGCTGGCGTGATGGCGTGTGCGGTGTTGCATGTGGGATGGCGATTGCTGGCATGAAAATCGGTCAATGGCTGGGCAGCTTGTTGCTGGGTTTCGTCGCCGTAGCGGCATCGGCGGCCGAGGTGCGCGTGCTCGGTTTGTTCGATGGCCGCGCACTGTTGATGATCAATGGCAAGCAACAGTTTCTCAAAGCCGGTGATCAGCATGACGGCGTCAAGTTGATTCGGGCCGACAGTGCCGTCGCGGTGCTGGAAATCGACGGCAAGCGCGGCGAGTACGGTCTGAACAGCGATATCCACACCAGTTTCTCGGCGCCGGAAACCGTGCGGGTACAAATTGCCCGTGATGGCAATGGCATGTTCACCACGGCCGGCGCGATCAATGGTGTGCCGGTCAGTTTCATGGTTGATACCGGCGCCACCACCGTGGCGATGAATGCCAAGATGGCCGAGCGACTCGGCATTTCGTTTCGCCATGACGGTCGGCGGCAAATGGTGCAGACCGCGGCTGGCATGACCCCGGCCTGGCGGGTTTCATTGCGCTCGGTGCGGGTGGGTGAGATCGAACGGAAAAACGTCGAGGCGTTCGTGGTCGAAGCCAAGACCAGCAACGAGATCCTGCTCGGCATGAGTTTTCTGAGTACCGTGAAAATGGAAAAGCAGAGCAACCTGCTGGTGTTGGAGGCGCAATACTGATGGCCTTGGCGCTGCCGCCAGCACCGGAACTGTGGCGCGCGGCGCGTGCCGATGCGGTAGCGGAACGGCTGGCGCCCGCGGCGCATTGGTATTTTCAGCACGAGTGGCTGACGCTGGATCCCGCGCAGCATCCCTCATTGCCGATCTGGCTGGCGGCTCCCGACTGTCTGGCCCGTGTCCAGCTCGATCCGGCGTCGCGCCGCGTTGAGGTTGGCACCGGTGCCGCCGAGCCTTTCACGCTGGTGCCGGCGCTGGCCAGCAATCCGACGTTCATCAATGAACGCACCCTGGCCTTTCTCGCGCAGCAGCCGGTACGGGTGCGGGCGAGCCGGCACAATCCTGCCTGGCAGTTGCGCACCATCTGGCCGACGACATGGCGGCTGGACGCGCAGGCGGCACTGCTGCCGTCGTGGCAGGAATTGGTGCCAATCGGCGAAGCCGGCGCGCAGCAACCGTTTCAGTGCCATACGCTTTGGCGTCGCACCGAGCGCGATGGCGACAGAAACACCGGTGCCGGCAAATGGGCCATCGGCTTTATGTTGAATGGCGCGCAGGGCGATGATGACGAGGCGCACGGCGGCCATTTTGCATTGACGCTCGGTCGCTACCGTGACGATGGCGATGTGGCCGACTGGCTGGTCGCCAATTTCTACAATCCCGATGTGGTCAGCGAAAAAGGCATCCTGCCGGCCCTGCTGCCGATGGACAATTATCTGGCCGATTTGAACAGCGGCCAGCAGCAATACCGGCCATCGTGGTTGGTGTGCTGTGTCTTGTCAGACGAAGACATTGCCAGCGCGTTGTATCTGCAGCTGATCGACACCTTCAATCGGCTGTACGACCACCGCCTGCATTACCAGCACACTGACAACAACTGCACCGGTTTGTCGATGGATGCGCTGCGTGCGATCGGCATTGCCGTGCCGATGCGCGGGCCGTCGTCGCGGCTGCTGGCGCCGGTGTTGTACCTGACCCGGCTGCTGCGCGATCGCTCGCTGATTGAGGCGCGCAAAGCCAGCCGCTACCTGCTCAGCGAGCAAACCCGGTTGATGCCGTGGCAGGCCTTTGAGGCCTGCGTCGAGCATGCGCTCGGTCTTCTGACGGGTGTGCGTCAGCCGAGCACGCCGACCGAGGCGAGTTTCTGCCGGCAAGTGCAGGCCGTCTACGGTCTGCATTTTCCGCAACTGCCGTCGGCACGGGCGTGGGGCCGCGAGCCGGCCCGCAGCATTTTTGATTACCAGTCGCGGGTGCCGAAAAGGCGGCGCGACTGGAAGATCATTCCGGTGCCACCGCGGGAACTGCCCATGGCATTGCGTTACGGTGGTGGTTAAGCTTGCTCCATTCTGTTTGCCATTTGCTAGGTGAGTCATGCCTGTTCCGCTTGCTACCGGTTCTGAAATTGCCGACATCTCTCACGTCATTCAGCTGTCGATCGCGCCGGTGTTCCTGTTGACCGGTGTGGCGGCGCTGCTCGGTGTGCTGACCAACCGGCTTGCCCGGGTGATCGATCGCGCGCGCAAGCTGGAAGACCTGCTGCCGCATATCAGTGGTGACAAGGAAAAGCGGGTGCACGATGAACTGCACACCTTGTCGCAGCGCGCCAAGCTCATCAACCGTGCCATCAGCATGGCCACCAGTTGTGCGCTGCTGATCTGCCTGGTCATTGTCGGCCTGTTTGCCGCCGCATTTTCCAATACCCGCATCGAGCTTTATATCGGCTGGCTGTTTGTCGCGTCGATGATCGCGCTGATTGGCTCGCTGGTGGTGTTTCTGCGTGAGATCTATGTCGCGACGGCCGCGTTGCGCATTGGCCCCCATTAGGCGGAGGCTTTCAGGCAATAAAAAAGCAGCCAACAGGCTGCTCTTTTATTGCTTCGACACATGGCCTCAACGGCTTTTTGCCAGGGTCAGGCGCTCTTCCGGCGGAACAACTTCAACAGGAAGGCGCCGAGGGCAATTACGCCGATGAAAATGAATTTCTTGAATGCCAGCAGGAACGCGCCGATTTTGCCAAACAAGCCCAACTTGGCGGCAACGCCACCGGCTACCAGCGATGCCAAGCCGTACTCGGCCACTTTGTCGGTCGATGGATTGAAGTCCTCGTAGCGCTTGCCGGGCAAGAATTCGGTGGCTGCTACCAATGCCGGAGTTTCCATACGAATCATCTGCAGCTGGTCCATCGCCGAAACGGCATTCAGGACCAGCACGCCTTCGCGGCCCAGTACCCGGATGTTGTAGTTCAAGGTGTTGGTTTCGGCATCGGAGAATTTCAGTTCCTGCGCCCAGACCATCTTGTGCTGGTTGCTGTCGTAAGACGGCGGCACGGCCCAACCGACCAGATCGATACGGCCATAACCGGCTTGTTCACGCGCTTCGTTGCTTTCGGCGGTCGCGTCTTTCATGTCCGTCAGCAGATCGTCGTAGTCGATCTCGTTGGCGTCTTCATCCGAGACATAGCCGTCGTTGTCGTAGGTCAGCACGATGCCCCAGCCTTGTTCTGAAACCGGGCTGACATCGGCTGGCAGGATCATGCCCAAGGTGCCGGCACCGCTCGGATTGCCCCAGCCTTCGGTGAGCAGGCGCTCGGCATTCTGGCTGTTGATGTAGACAAAATTTTCCGGCAACGTGATTTTGGCAAAGCTGCCCGGCAGCGTGATTTCGCCGCCACGCGCGTCAAGGCTGGCGATGAAGGCTTCCGCCGTCATGCCTTCTTCTTCCGCGCCTGTTTCGCTGACATCCGCAGCGCCGGTTTCCGCGCTTTCCGTCGGAGCGGGCAGTGATTCGGCAGCGTGGCTTGCCAGCAAGGGCAATGTCGTCAGCAACAGCAGTAGGCTAGAGCGCAGGGCTGGCATCATGAAGTTTCCTTGTCGTTAGCATTGTTATCGGCATTTTTCCGGGCAACAAAAAAGCCGCCGATCCGGCGGCTTTTTTGCGATGTCGTGCGGGCATAGTGCGCCGCGCGAATGTGGCGCGTCAAGCGTGGGCGGCTGCCACAATGCTGGCGACGGAGATGCCCGCCTCGGCGCGCAGCTTGACCGGGTCGCCATGATCGACAAAGCGGTCCGGCAGGCCGATATTGCGGACGCTGACTTGCAGATCGTGTTGCAGGACAAATTCGTTGACGGCAGAGCCGGCACCGCCGAGTACGGCGTTTTCTTCCAGCGTGATCAAGCGAGCGTGCGTTTTCGCCAGCTGCGTGATCAGCTCGCCATCCAGCGGTTTGACAAAACGCATGTCGGCGACGGTGGCGTTCAGTTGTTCGGCAGCGCGCAAGGCATCGTCGAGCAGCGCCCCGAAACTGAGTATCGCGACCTTTTCGCCCTGGCGGACGATCCGGCCCTTGCCGATCGGCAGGGCGGTGAAGGTTTTCTCCGGGCTGATACCGCGGCCGACGCCGCGCGGATAACGCACCGCGGCCGGGCCGTTGTGCAGCCAGCCGGTGTACAGCATCTGCCGGCACTCGTTCTCATCGCTCGGTGCCATGATGACCAGATTCGGCACGCAGCGCAGGTAGGACAGATCAAACGCGCCGTTGTGGGTGGCGCCGTCACCGCCGACCAGACCGCCGCGATCGATCGCGAACAGCACGTCCAGATCCATCAGGCAGACGTCGTGGATCAGCTGATCGTAGGCGCGCTGCAAAAAGGTCGAGTAAATCGCCACGACCGGCTTGGCGCCTTCTTTGGCGAGGCCACCGGCCAGCGTCACCGCGTGCTGTTCGGCGATGGCGACATCGAAATAGCGCTCCGGAAACTCTTTCGAGAACCGGATCAGATCCGAGCCTTCGCGCATCGCCGGCGTGATGCCATACACGCGCTTGTCCTGGGCGGCGATGTCGCAGAGAAAGTCGCCGAACACATTCGAATAGGTCAGCTTGGGTTTGCTGGCTGGCAGGCTGTCTTTGCTCGGGTCGAAAATCGGTACGCCGTGGTAGGCGATCGGATCATTTTCGGCCGGGGCATAGCCTTTGCCTTTGCGGGTGACGACATGCAGCAGGCGCGGGCCGGTCTGGGTTTTCAGGTTGCCGAGGGTGTCGAGCAGCACATCGAGGTTGTGGCCGTCGACCGGACCGATGTAGTGAAAACCGAGTTCTTCGAACAGCGTGCTCGGCAGCACCATGCCTTTCATGTGCTCTTCGGCCCGGTGCACCAGCTCTTTCAGCGGCGGCGCCGCGGCCAGCACTTTCTTGCCACCTTCGCGCACCGCGTTGTAGAAGCGCGACGACAGCAGCTTGGCGAAATAATTGTTCAGTGCGCCGACGTTCTCGCTGATCGACATGTCGTTGTCGTTCAGCACCACCAGCAGGTTCACGTCGAGTGAACCGGCATGATTGAGCGCTTCGAACGCCATGCCGGCGGTCATCGCGCCGTCACCGATGATGGCGACCACGCTGCGCTCATCGCCGCGCGCCTTGGCGGCAATCGCCATGCCGAGGGCGGCGCTGATCGAGGTCGACGAATGGCCGACCGCAAAGGTGTCGTACTCGCTTTCGGCCGGGGCCGGGAACGGATGCAGGCCGTCGTGCTGGCGAATGGTGTGCAGCTGATCACGGCGGCCAGTCAGCACCTTGTGCGGATAGGCCTGATGGCCGACATCCCAGACCAGCCGATCATCCGGGGTGTGGAAAATGTAATGCAGCGCAACGGTCAGTTCGACCGTGCCGAGGCCGGCGGCGAAATGGCCACCGCAACGGGAAATGGTGTCGATCAGAAACCGGCGCAGCTCATCGGCGGCCTGAGCGAGTTCGGCCCGTGGCAGTGCGCGCAGATCGGCCGGCGAATTCAGCCGTGACAGCAGCGGGTATTGGGTCAAATCGGCAGGCATTGCGTTCCTAACTCAGTCAGTTTCTGGTTGCTACGTCGTCTTCGCGTCAGCGGGAATGACGACCGTATTGTTCTGTTGCCAGTGGCGGCGCTCCGTGCGGCCTCAGTGGCCGCGGCTCACCACATAACGGGCGAGCTCGACCAGACGCTCGGTGCGATACGGCAAACCGTTCAGTGCGGCGATGGCTTGCTCCGCCGTGGCGAGCGCACGCTGCTTGGCTTCTGCCAGGCCGAGCAGCGCCGGAAAGGTCATCTTGCCTTTTTCGACATCGGAGCCTTGCGGCTTGCCGAGCGTGGCGGTGTCGGCTTCGATATCGAGCACATCATCGTGTATCTGGAACGCGAGCCCGAGCGCATTACCGTACGCGGTCAGCGCCTGCCATTCCGTGTCTTGCCAGCGGCCGGCACAGGTCGCGCCCATCAGCACACTGGCGGTGATCAGCGCGCCGGTTTTCAAGGCATGCATGTGCTGCAGTTCGGCGAGCGTCAGCTGCTGACCGGTGGCGGCGAGATCGATGGCCTGACCGCCGCCCATGCCGGCCGCGCCAGAGGCTTTGGCGAGCAGTTGCAGCAGTTGCACGCGCACGGTTTCTGCGGGCGCGGACAACGGCGCGCAAGCGAGGTGTTCGAACGCCAGGGTCTGCAGCGCATCGCCGGCCAGGATCGCGGTCGCTTCGTCGAAGGCAATATGGGTGGTCGGCTGGCCGCGGCGCAGATCGTCGTCATCCATGGCCGGCAGATCGTCGTGCACCAGCGAATAGGCGTGAATGAGTTCGACCGCGCAGGCGGCGACATCAAGATCGGCCGCATCGGCCTCGCGCAGTGCACCGGCGGCGTAGACCAGAATCGGCCGCAGCCGTTTGCCCTTGTTCAGCGTGGCGTAGCGCATGGCCGCGTGCAGGCGGGCGGTCGGGCCGGTCGCGACCGGCAACATCGCGGTCAGCGCCGCATCGACGCGCTGCTGGCAGCCGTCGAGAAAAGCAGCCAATGCGGTCATGCCGGATCCACCGCATTGTCGAAGTCGGTCAGGTTTTCCTGTTCGCCCTGTTTGCTCAGCAGTTGCACTTTCTGCTCGGCGGCTTGCAATTGCTGCTCACATTGCCGGACCAGCGCGACGCCGTGTTCAAACTGGCGCAAGGCCTCGTCCAGGTCCAGATCGCCTTGCTCCATGCGGGTCACCAGCTGTTCCAGTTCTTTCAGCTGGGCATCGAAGCCGGCAGCAGGTTTCTTGGCCATGTCAAAACCCGGTCGGGAGGGCGGTTTGTCGAGGGGCGCTATTGTCGCTGATGCGACCAGTGCCGGCCAAGCGCTTTACCACTCCGGCAGGGGGATAACTGCCGAAGCTTTCACGGCAGTGCCGGGAAAACGGACTATCGTTGTGGGGCTGGTCGCGGCAGGAGGTCGTGACCGGTGAAGCGACGAAACGAGGACGGAACGGTGTGGGATTGGGCGACCTTGCTCGGTGGTTTGGGCGCGATTGGCGTGCTGGTGGCGGCACTGTGGTTCGGCGGCGATATCGCCGGCTATCTCGATTGGCCGTCGGTGCTGATCGTCGTGGTCGGCAGCCCGCTGGTGGTGCTGAGCCGGTTTCGCGGCCGCGATTGCCTGCTGGCGCTGCGCAGTGCCGGTCGGGCCTTGCACGATGTGCTGCCGGCCGCGGCCGAGCTGGTCAGCGAAATTGGCCGGCTGGCGGAGCAGGCCCGCAAAGGCGGCCTGCTGGCGCTGGAGTCGGCGGTGGTCAGCGACCGGTTCATGCAGAAGGGCGTCACCCTGATGGTCGATGGTCACGACAACGAGGCGGTGCGGACCGCGCTGCAGCGTGAACTCGCGATGGAACAACAACGGCATCAACGCGCTGCCCAGGTCTTCCGCAGCCTTGGCGATGTGGCGCCGGCGCTCGGCATGGTCGGTACCTTGATTGGTCTGGTCGCGATGCTGGCCAACCTCGATGATCCGAAATCGGTCGGCCCCGGCATGGCGGTGGCGTTGCTGACCACGCTGTACGGGGCGCTGATCGCCCAGATCATCGCGCTGCCGATTGCCGACAAACTGAATCTCATCGCGCAGAACGAAAAACGCCTGCGTCTGCTGGTGATGGACGGCCTTGCCGGCATTCAGGCCGGCAACAATCCGCGCGCCATCGTGGCCCAGTTGCAAGCCTATGTGGACCCCGCGCCGGAGGAGCGCGACTGATGTGGGACGATGACGAACTGCCAGCCGCCAGCGGCGCGCCGGCCTGGATCGTGACTTTTGCCGATCTGATGTCGCTGCTGCTGTGCTTCTTTGTCTTGCTGCTGTCGTTCTCGACCATGGATGTCATCAAGTTCAAGGCGATCGCCAGCTCGCTGCAGGCAACACTCGGCGCCGAGGCCGCGCCGCTGATCGTGCTCGATACCGTGGCGCCGGCCATTGAACAGCCGGAACCCGACGTGCCGGCGCTGACGCCGGACGAAGGCGAGCTGGCCGAACAAGCGGTCGAGCCGCCACCGGAGCCGGCCACCGAGGCCGCGCCGCCGGTGCTGGATCTGGCTTCCGCGGCGCAGGAACTGGCGGCCCGGGAACAAGCAGAAACCGAGCAATTGGCGCGCGATCTCGCCAGTACCTTGACCGCGGAAATCGTCGCCAACCGGATCGAGCTGGTGGCCGAAGGCCGCACCATCACCTTGCGTATCCGCGAGAACGGCAGCTTCCCGTCCGGCGAGGCTGATTTGCAGGCGCCGGTACGCACGGTTCTGCAGCGGGTGCGCGAACGGCTGGCTGGCACGGAAGGCAAAATCGAAGTGGCCGGCCACACCGACAACCAGCCGATCGAGACCGATCGGTTTCGCTCCAACTGGGAATTGTCGTCGGCACGGGCGGTGTCGGTGGCGCATGAATTGATGCTGGGCGGACTGATCCCGCCGCAGCGCATCACGGTGTCGGGTTACGCCGACACCCAGCCGGTCGCCAGCAATGATCGCGACGCGGGCCGGGCCCAGAACCGGCGCGTGGAAATCGTCATTCGCCGTTAGCAGCGCCGGTGCGCCGGCCGGTTACAGGTTCAGCTGGCCAGCCGCTGCTGACGCTCGCGTGCCGAGAGAAAACTCCAGGCGACGAACCGGCTCTGTTTCTGGCCTTGGCGCATCGTCACCGTTTGCTGGGCACGCACCTGCGCCTGCGTCAGGGCCCGGTAAATCGCCGGCAAATGCTCGCTGCGCGACACCAGACTGGTAAACCAGCCGACCTGCGATGCCACGGCCTGGCTGTCGGCAATCATCCGCAACAGAAAACCGGTTTCGCCGCCGGCACAGGCCAATTCATTGTGCTGACCGCCGAAATTCAGCGCGGCGCGTGCGGCCGCTGCGCGAGTGTGCTGCTGATGGCCTTTGCGTGCCGCGCTCTGCTGCAGGCCGCGCCATTTTCGCGCGGTGTCGGCGGCGGCGGCTTCGAGCGAGGCGTGAAACGGCGGGTTGCAGATCGTCAGGGCAAACCGTTCGTCGGGCGCGAGTGCGCCGGTGAAAATCCGCTCTGGATCGGCTTGCTGGCGCAGCTGAATCGAATCGGCCAAGGCGGGATTGGCGGCGAGGATGCGGGCGGCGTTGGCGAGTGCCTGCGGGTCGATGTCGACACCGACGAACTGCCAGCCGTAATCGTGCCGGCCGAGCAGCGGATAAACCAGATTGGCGCCGGTACCGACATCGAGCACGCGCACCCGCTCACCGCGCGGCAGCCGGCCGCTCACATCAGCGGCGAGCAGATCCGCCGCGTAGTGCAGATAGTCGGCGCGGCCCGGGATCGGCGGGCACAGGTAGCCGGGCGGAATGTCCCAGTCGCGCACGCCGTAATGCAGCCGCAACAGCGCCCGATTCAGCGCCTTGACCGCCGCCGGATTGGCGAAGTCGATGGACAGATTGCCGTAGGGGTTGCGCCGCAAATGCGGCGACAGCGTCGGCTCGACCGCCGCCAAGGCCGGCAAGTCGTAGCGGCCCTGATGCCGGTTGCGGGGATGCAGCAGGCCTTTGTCTGGGGGACGGGCAGTGGAGCGTGAAGGTGGTTTTGGCATCGTGATGGCGGCGGCCGTTGAGCAGGGCGGCCCGGGGTAGCGGGCCATGCGAGGCATCGGGCGCCGCATTTAGCCAAGGACCACGGCAACAGGCAAGCGGCGCCTGTTGATATTGGTTGCAAATGAGAATCATTATCAAATAAGCTCAAGGCTGACCTGCTCCCGTTCATCGAAGGAGGCGGCTGGCATGTTGTGCGAACTCCGGGCCATGGCCGATGGCAATGGCTGCCTGCATCTGTGCGTTGGTGCCAATGGCGCCGACTGGTTGCATTACGTCTGGCGTGGCACCGAGCTGACTGTGCGCACCGCCAGCGGCGAGCGGCGGGTGTCCAGCCGCGCCGCCATCAAGCTGATGCTGCGCGAACTGTGGCTGCAGGAGTCGGCCGTGTCGACGCTGGCGAACCCGGAAACTGGCCGGACGGAGTCGCCGCGATGACCGGGACGACCGCCGATATCAGTCATTCCTGGCTCTGCCCACGCCATCGTGCGCTGATCTGGCAGGACCCGGAGGCCGCGCTGACGCTCTGGCAGCTGCTGCAGCGGGCGGCAGCCGAGGGCCGTTTGACTAATCCGACACTGAAGCTTGCGCGCTGGCATGTGGCGCTCGATATCGTCGCGGCCTTGCGCGGTCACGGGCACCCGCAGGCGCTCGCTTGTCTGCAGGGGATTGCCTGCGCGCTGGTGCCGATGCGGTCCGGCGATGACGGTCTGCTGCTGCGCTTGCATCAGCTGCTGTGCGAGCAACAGGCGGCCCACGCGTCGGCCGCTGAGCGCCGGGAACTCGCCGGCTGGCTGGATCTGCTTGAGCTGCGTCTGCTGGGCGTGGACCCGTGCCGGTTGGCCGCGCCGTCGGCGGCGCTCAGTTAGCGCGGTGACGCCGCAGCACCCGTCTCGGTTTATAGTGTGCGCTTGCCCGGCCTCAGGATGCGTTGCCGTGTGGAGTCGCTTGTTTGGGATGGCGCTGTTGCTGTGTTGCCCGCTGTGGTCGGCGGCCGCCGAGGATTTGCGCTTTCAGCGTTTCTATATCGAGCAAGGCTTGTCCGATGGCCACGTCAAAGCGCTGCTGCAGGATCAGCGCGGTTTTCTCTGGCTTGGCACCCGCAACGGCCTGAACCGCTACGACGGCCATCGATTCCAGAGCTATTACGCCCGCCCGGGTGACGCCACCACGCTGCCGTCGTCCGATATCAATGCGCTGATGCAAACCGACGCCGGTGAACTGTGGATCGGCACCGCCGACAACGGGCTGGCGCGCTTCGACGATCGCAGTCAGCAGTTCGAGCGGGTGGCGCTGCCGGGAGGCAGTGGCAGTCGCCGCATTCACCATTTGTTGTTTGACGAGCAGGTGCTGGTCAGCACCGACGATGGTCTGTGGGCGCAGCAGGACGACGGCCGCTTCAGCCAGATCGCCGGCAGTGCCGGTTTGTCGCTGCGGCAAACCGTGCGACTCGCGGACAGTCGCTGGAGCATCGCGCCAGATGCGCTCTGGTGGCAGCAGCGCGACGGCCAGTTGCGACTCGCGGCCGAACGTTTTCCGGCCTTGGCGGCGCTGGCCGGTCGGCGTTTGCAAACGCTGTTTGTCGATGGCGAGCAGCAACTGCTGCTCGGCACCGATAGCGGCCTGTTTCTGTTGCGGCTCGACACCGGCAGTCTGGAAGAAAAGCTGGCGCAATGGTCGCCTGACCCCACGGCCAGTGGTCGCAATGTGCTGAGCGTGCTGCGTGATCGCAGCGGGCAATTGTGGATCGGCACCCGCAACGGCGTGCTGGTGCGCAGCAACGACGGCCAGCGCGTCGCCCATTACAGCCAGGATCCGAATGATCCGCTGTCGCTGGCCGATGAGCGGCCGTTTGCGCTGCTCGAAGATCGCGATGGCTTGATCTGGTTGGGCGGGCTCAATGGCATGTCTCTGCACAACCCGACCACCCGGCAATTTGAGTTGCTGCGCCAGCACAGCCGCGCCAACGCGCTGCGCAATGCGTCCGTGATGAGTGTTTACGAGGACAGTTTCGGCCAGCTCTGGGTCGGCACGTTCGGCGCGCATCTGCATCGGTTCAGCGCCGACCGGCAGCGGCTTGATCTGGTGTCGGTGCAGCGCGATCAAGACGGTCAGCGTGATGACCTCGTGCTCGGCCTGCTAGAGCATCCGCGTGGCACCTTGTGGGCGGGCCAGCGCACCCGCGGTCTCACCCGCATCGATCTGCAAACCGGCCAGGCTACGCCGGCCAAACTGGCCAGCGAAAACACGATCAATCTGCATGCCATCACTGTCTACGATCTGGAGCCGGCTGACGAGCATAGTCTCTGGCTTACCACCCGGCTCGGCTTGGTGCGCTACGACATGGACAGCGGTCGTGCCCGCTTGTTTTCGCCGCCGGGGGCGGCGGGCGATAGCAACGACAGCTGCCTGTACACGATCAGTCCGGGCCTGTCCGGCGAGCTCTGGCTGGGTGGCTGCAGTCGCGCTGGCTTGCTGCGTTTCGATCCGCAATCGGCGACCTTTCAGCGCTGGCAATATCATCCGGATGATCCACACTCGCTCAGTTCGGACAGCGTCACCTCGATTCTGGTCGAGAACTCCGGCCGCTTGCTGCTGACCACCGAAGGCGGCGGTCTCAACGTATTCGATCCGGGCAGCAAACGGTTTACCAGTTATCGGATGCAGGACGGTTTGCCAGTCGACACCTTGTGGGGCGTGCTCCGTGAGCGCGATGGTGTCTACTGGTTGTCCAGCAACCGTGGTTTGGTGCGCTTTGACGAAGCCGGCAAGCGCTTTCTGACGTACACGCCCGCGGATGGCATCCAGGGCGATGAATTCAATCTCGGCGCGTTTCACGCCGGTCGTGATGGCCGCTTGTATTTCGGCGGCGTCAGTGGCTTGACCGTGTTCAGGCCGGAAGCACTGGTGCCGATGGCGCCGCTGCCATCGCCGGTGTTCACCTTGCTGCGTCTGCGCAACGAACCGGTGCCGTTTGCGGCGCGCGCCGAGCGGGCACTGGTGACCGAGCCGGAACTGAAACTCGGCTACGACGACACTTTGTTCAGCGTCGAATTTTCTGCACTCAGTTTTGCCCATCCCCGCACGCTCGAATACAGCTATCGCCTGAAAGGTCTGGACGAACGGTGGATCACCACCAACGCCGACGCCCGCCAGGCGAGCTTCTCCAGTCTGCATGACGGCAAATACATTCTCGAGGTGCGCGCGCGTGATGGCCGCTTCGGTGAATGGAGCCCTCCGGCGCAGCTGCACATCGAAGTGGCGCCGCCGTGGTGGCGCAGCGGCTGGGCCTATCTCGGTTATGTCGCGCTGGCGGGCGTGCTCTTGGTGATGCTGCTGCGCTGGCGCAAGCAGCGCTGGGAAATGCAGCACGCGCGCTTGGCCGCTGAACAGGCGCGGCAAGCCAAAAGCGATTTTCTCGCCACCATGACCCACGAACTGCGTACGCCGTTGAATGGCGTTCTGGGTTCCCTGCAATTGTTGCAGCGCACGCCGCTGGCGCATGAACAGCGCGAGCATGCCAGTACCGTGGATCGCTCGGCGCGTGAATTGCTGCAGCATATCGATGATCTGCTCGACTATTCGCGTCTGGAAGCGCGCCGGGTCGAGTTGAAACCGGAGCCGATTGATTTGCCCGAGCTGGTGCAGGAAGTACTGGCGGCGCAGCGGCCGCGCGCCAGCGAGAAAGGCCTGGCACTTGAGCTGAACATCGCACCGGCGTTGCCGCGTTTCTGGCTGGCAGATGGGCAGCGCCTGCGCCAGATCCTGGCGCAGCTGCTCGGTAACGCGATCAAGTTCACGGTCCGCGGCGGTGTGCTGGTGCAAGTCGAGGGGGCTTCCGGAGCCTTGCAGATCACCGTACGTGATACCGGTATCGGCATGGACAAACAAACCCAGGCGCACTTGTTCGAGCGCTTCAGCCAGGGTGAAACCGGTTGGAACCGCCGCTATGCCGGCAAGGGCTTGGGGCTGGCCTTGGCGCGTGAATTGATCGATCTGATGCAGGGCCGCATCACCGTCAACAGCATTGTCGGCACCGGCTCCGAATTTGTTGTCCAACTGCCGTTACCGGTAACTGCCGCGCCAGCCGCGGGGCGCGCCGGTTCGGCTTCGATATCGGCAGTCACTGGCGAGCGACGCGCCGTGCCGCGGCAAGCTCCGTCCACCGTCGCGCCAGCGACTGCGCCGGCGCGACCGGCGGCAACAGCGCCGATGCAGTCGGTCGCGCCGGCCGCCGTGCAAGTGCCAAGTGGCTTGTCGGTATTGTTGGTGGAAGACAACGCCATCAACCGGCAAGTCGCGCAGCGCATGCTGGAAAAACTGGGCTGCATCGTCACTGCGGTTGATGACGGTCAGGCCGCACTCGATGCGGTTCAGGATGACGGTCAGTTCGCCTGCATCTTCATGGATTGCCAGATGCCGGTCATGGACGGCTTTGAAGCGACCCGACAACTGCGCGTGCGCGGGATCAACACGCCGGTGATCGCGGTCACCGCCAATATCATGGCCGGCGATCGCGAGCGCTGCCTCGCTGCCGGCATGACCGACTATCTTGCCAAGCCGATTTCATTGGAAGCGTTCGCCGAGGTGTTACGGCAGAATGTCGTTAGTCAAACGCAGTCCCTGTGCTGATGCGAAGCGTCACCTCGCAGAGCCCATTGCTTGGCAAGATTACCCGCTGATGGTGGCGCAGTTACGACTGAACTGTAGCGGCCGAATTTGGCACCAGTCGACTGTCAGAAACCGTTGCTTGGTCCGAACGCGGAATTGCCAGGCTGCGACACACTGCAACGTGACCACCAGCAGCAACGGCCAAGTACTTTGCTGAAAATATGCGACGGCTGTGCTGCCTGCCAGCAACAAAATGGCGAAAACTAAGAGGACAAGGTTCCAGGCCATACCCAACAGCCGGACTCGAATATATTGCGCCAGGTACAGGTGCAACAGCAGCGAGCTTGCGCCGAGAAAGACGAACCACACTCCGTAACTCAGCGGCATTCCCGTCAACCATCCCACCACAACGGCATAAAGTATCGCGACCACCACCGACAACCCGGCGTCTTTCCACAGCAACTGCTCCAGCAGGTGCCAAAGCGCCTGGCGGTTGCCCGGACTGCGCAGCCAAAGACAGCGCACACGCGCCAACCATTCCCGTCCAAGGAATCCCGCCATAAAGCTGCCATACAGTCCCATCGCCAACAAAGCGATAGGGTTCAGCATCTTGTCGAGCGGCTTGCCTTTCGCCAGCATCGGAACGGCCAATACGATAACCATCATGGCCGGGAACGCCAAATACAGAAACAGCTGAATGGAGAAGCGATTCTTGATGTTGTAATAGGCCCCCAACATCAAGGTGTTTGTTGCTGAACGTGTACCAGCGAAGCTCCACTTCAGCACTGCCATTGGTGCTTGAACTTGTTGATTGCTGTGCAATTCGTTCATCTGCGCGAATATGCCGTTGAGCCGGCTAATGCGGCGAGTGGTTGTGAGCCAGTAGAGCAGCCAACACCAGCACACTATTGCGACGCCAGCAAGCAGGAGGCTGAAGTTGGGTTCGCTAACCGCTGCGCGCAGTTTCGGTAGTTGCCAAATCTGGCTGCTGCCAACAATGAACAACCAGTAAAGGGCCGCGCCCCAGCGACTGCCAAGCCACCACTGCCCGAGCAACAAGAAAAAAGAGATCAAGGCAAAGCTGCTGGTAAAGACCACAAAGTTCAGACCTTGCTTGATCGCTGCAGAGGCCATGCCCAAACTGATGCTCGATAGAACGGTGAGCAGCAGCAAGGCCAGTCCGGCCTTGAACCGGAGCATTGGCGTCAAGCTCAGTCGAGTATTGCTCACCAACTGCCGGAAGCCGATGACGCTAACCATGAGCGGAAACAGCCACATGAATCCCACGCCGAGCAACGTCAACAACGTATGGGCTTTGCTTTCCGTTTCGAACTGATACCAGATGACTCCTGCCGAGGCTAGCAAAAAGCCGAACCCGAACGTCCAACGCATGATCGGCTGCCAGAACAGAAAATGACGCAACAGCGCGAAAACGGCTTTCATGCGTGCAGCTCCAGAAAGATATCTTCCAGTGACAAGGGTTCCACCGTAGCGGCTACACCGGTCTGTTGCAGCAACTGCTGGTGATACTCGCTCCAGTGACTGAGTGTCAGCACTTGGACACCATGTTCGCTGCGACGGTGCAGGATGCCGGCGTCCTGAAAGCCTGCTGGCAGTTTGGCGTCGGCCGGCAGGCGCAAGCGGACGGTGCGTTCTTTCAGGGTGTCGAGCGCGTCGTCGACCAAGAGGCCGCCGTCCTTCATGATCCAGACTCGGCTCGCGACCCGCTCCAGATCGCTGACGATGTGGGTGGAGAACAGCACCGTGCGATCGCCATTGCTGGCCAGGGACACGATCTCTTTCAGGAACTGGCGGCGCGCCATTGGGTCCAGACTGGCGACTGGCTCATCAAGGATGATCAGTTCCGGTTCATGGCCGAGTGCGGACAGGATGGACAGTTTCTGCCGTTGTCCGACCGAGAGTTTCTGGATCATGGTATCGAGCGGCACGGACCATTCCTGCGCCAGACGGTCGATAAGACTCTGATTCCAGCTCGGATAGAATTCGGCGATCAAACCCAGATATTGCTTGCCGGTCATCTGCGGCAGCAATTCGTCCTGTTGCGGCACAAAGCCGACTTTGTGTTTCAACTTTTCATCGACGATCAGCGCACTTTCGCTACCAAACAGTTTGACGCTGCCGGCATCGGGGAGGGCGAAGCCGAGCGCGGTTTCCAACAACGTAGTTTTGCCGGCGCCATTGAGGCCGAGCAGGCCGATCACTTCGCCGCGCTGGACGCTGGCGCTGATGCCTTTCAGTACCTCCTTGTCGGCAAAGCGCTTGTGCAGGCCCTCGATGCTCAAAACGACTTCAGTCATGCGTTTTCTCCATCGCCCGACGCACGAGGCCGAGCACATCTTCCGTGGACAGTTGCAATTGCTTGGCGGCCTGCGCCAGCTGCTCCGTTTGCGGTTGCAGCCGTTGCAGGCGATCGGCCTTGCTTTCCTTGCTGTGTGCTTGCGCCGCGACGGTCATCGGCTTGCCGCGCTGGCGTTCTAATAATCCTTCTGCTTCCAACAGGCTGTAGGCTTTGGAAATGGTCATCGGATTGACGGCGTGCAGCAGTGCCAGCTCGCGCACCGACGGCAATTCGGCGCCGGCTTTCAGCTGACCACCAGCGACCAATAATCGCACCTGATCAATCAGCTGCTTGTAAATGGGAATACCGGACTGCGGATTCAGCGTGAACATGATGAGGTCATGACTCGTTGCGCTGGTTGGTCTGGGCAGCGGGCGGTCTCTGTAGCGGGCGTTTTCGCCACAGCTGCCAGCCGCTGACGAGTGCCAGCAACGCGTAAGTGTTGCTCACCAACGCGAAGCCCAACAGGTGAAACACGATAGCGCCAAGGCAGAGTGAGGCGGTGGCCAGTGCCAACCACTGAAACGCGCGTTGTTCACGATTCATCAGTTATCGCGCCGTTCTTGCTTGAACAAGCACGCGTGTCTACGCCGACTCGCCGCCACGCCGAATACGACCATAGGCCCGATCATCAGCAGCATGAACTGGGCGATGCGCTGCTGGCCGGTCAGGGCCAGCAGCGCAGTCAGCACCGGCATGAGCAGCATCAGCGCCAGCAGTTTGCCCGGCTGTTTGCAGGGAACATCGCGGCCGTTTGAATGCATATGGTTCTGCTTATTCCACATAAGCGCTCCGAAAACCTTCGATGAAGCCACCGGAAAATTCGACGATGGTGGCAGAGGCGTAAAGTACGACAGCGCCAGTGAGCAGCAGAGCGCGGCGGTTCTTGCGGTAGCCGACGATCAGCAGCAGCACGGCGACAAGAAAAAGGCTCAATTCAATCCAGAAGGCCATGTGGAGTCCTTGCATTGATGGTGGATGTCGCTGGCACAGACCGTCGCCGACGTGGACGGCCAAGCAGCAACAGCGCGGCCAACAGTCCCGGCACTGCAGGCAGCCATTCGGCCGAGACCGGCAGGGCCGGCGCGGCGCCAAGCAGCACGATGGCCAGCGGCAAGGCCGGTGCCAGCAGCGCGGCCAGAGCCTCGGCGCTGCGAGTGACCAGCGTGGGGCGGGAACGCGCCATGGCGACCTCGTTATTGCCTATGTGTATATTTACAGTAATACACTAATGCACGGCCGGCAAGGGCGATTTGGTAGCGTTTTGTAGCGGCAATGGCCTGGCTATACGCCGGTGCCAGCAGCTACGGACGGCGCCGGCGTATGCGGACAGGACGGCTTGGCGAAAGGCCGCCCCGGCGGCGACCGGGACGGTGAGGCGGGTCAGAACGGCCGCAGCACGGCCAGCAAAATGATGGCGATGAGCGGGATCACCGGGATTTCGTTGATGGCGCGGTAAAAGCGCTCGCTGCGCCGGTTGCGATCGGCAGCAAAGTCGCGCAGCAAGCGGCCGCACCACACATGAAAGCCAATCAGCAACAACACGAAGACCAGTTTCAGCTGCAGCCAGCCCTGCTGCTTGAACCATTCCAGCCCATAGCCATGGATGGCGGCAACGCCGAGCGCGATGGTGACGACGGCGCCTGGCGTGGTGATGGCCCAGTACAGTTTGCGCTCCATGGTTTTGAAGCGGGCATTGTTGTCGGCATCCTTGACCTGGCAGTGATAGACAAACAGCCGCGGCAGATAAAACAGGCCAGCAAACCAGGTCACCATGGCAATCAAATGAAACGCTTTAATCCACAGCACAGTGCCATCCCCACGGCCGCGTGACGACGCGGCCGTCATCAGTGTTTGTAAGTGTAGAAGTGCTCAATCTTGCCACGTGTCACGATGCCGGCGATCCGTTCCTGGCTGCCGCGCTGATAGACATAGGCGGCATCGACTTGTTTCTCGTCCATGCTGTCGAGCGCTTCAGCCAGCGTTGCTTGCAGGTTGATGGCGGTCAGCGACTCACGTTTGCCGGGGATATCCAGCAGGTTGAGCGTCTCGCCTTCTTCTTCCAGCAGCGCGCGCGCCAGATCGGTGGCATGCATCAGTGCGGCCGGCCAGTTGCCATCACGCACCAGCAGCCAGCGCGGTTCGCCGCGCAACAGAATCTCGGCATCATGGCGGCTGATCTGCTTGCTGACCAGCACGAAACTGGTATCCATGACCGTAGCCACCGCTGCGCGCCGCAGCAGCTCTTTCAGCGGGCTGACCCGCACTTCGACACCGCGTATCGCCAGCAGCGTGTGAATGATCGAGCGCTGCTTGAAACCATGGCTGACCACGAGGTTGGCGATCACCACTGTCAGCATGCCGGGCAAAATGATGTTGGGATTGCCGGTCAATTCCAGCAGCGCCATCAGCGCGGCGAGTGGCGCCTGCAGCGTTGCCGACATCAGCGCGGCGAGTCCAAGCATGGCGTACAGACCGCTGCCGGAATGCGGTTCCGGCAGCAATGCCGTGACCACGGTACCGATCAGGCCGCCGAGCGTGGCGCCGATGAACAGCGACGGGCCGATCGCGCCGCCGGGCACACTCAAGCCGCTGCAGAGCGTGGTGGCAATGGTTTTGCCGATTAGCGCGAACAACAGAATGGTCCACGGCAATTCGCTGTGAAAGCTGGCGCTGACGGTGTCATAGCCGGTGCCCATGATCTCGGGCACCACCAGTGCCAGCAGGCCGATGATGATGCCGGCGATGGCCGGACGGGTCCACAGCGGCCACGGCCGGGTTTGGGTGGCGACTTTGGTGGTGGCGGCGATGAAGCCGCTGGACCAGAGCCCGGCGAGCAAGCCGAGCAGCACGATGGCCGGGATCTCCCACATCGAAATCAGATCCAGCGCGGGCACTTCGTAGGCGACATAGTTGCCGAACGCGAGCCGCGCCATCAGCGTGGACACCACGGCGGCCAGAATGATGGGGACGAAGGTGGCGACGGTGTACTCCATCATCACCACTTCGAGCGCAAAAATAACGCCGGCAAGCGGCGTGTTGAAACAGGCGGCAATGGCGGCGGCCGCGCCGCAGCCCACCAGCACCCGCAAGCTGTTGTTGGGCAGCCGCAAATACTGGCCGGTGACACTGGAGACCGCGCTGCCGAGGTGAATGGCCGGGCCCTCGCGGCCGACCGGCATGCCGCAGGCCAGCACCAGCCCGCCGGCGAAGAACTGCACCAGGGCGTTTTTGACCGGCATGTGGCCCTGATGCTCGGACAGGCGCTCCAGCACATGGCCGACGCCGACCGCACGCACGTGGCGCGGCAGCCAATGCAGCACCACCCCGATCACCAGACCACCGATGACCGGCAGGGTCAGCCGCAGCTGCCAAGGCAGCGATTCGAAATCTTGATCACGGACTTGCTGGCCGAACCAGAGCAGAATCGCGGCATCGGTGTAGATGCGAAACAGCAGAATCACGCCGCCGGCGAGCACGCCGACGAGCAGGCCGAGCAGCGCCAGCAGCAGCAGGGCATCCATCCCCGCTAGCCGTAGCCGGGCCCGCTCCATCAATGACATAATCCCGCCGGTTTGCCATGAAACTTCTGTGGTGGATTGTAGAGGACCTGTTGTTGAAGAACAAAGTTGTTGCGTCGATACCATGTGTCATGGTGTCCGCGCACCGTTAAAAAGGTCGCTTGGGAAATTCCATGAAGCACACAACATCACAATATGTCGTTGTCGAGCGCAAGCCGCGCAGCTGGCATCTGCGCCGCTGGTTGCTGGTCCTGCTGGTGCTGGCCGGGGTGTTCGTCGCGGGACGCGTTGAAGACTACTACGTGCGCCGGCAACTGGCTGATGAGCGCGCCGAGCTCAGCGCGCAGGTCAGCGCACTGGAGCGTGAGCTGGCGCTGGAGAAGCAGACGCGCACGGCGTTGAGCCAATCGCGCCAGATCGATCAGATGGCATCGAGCGAGCTGCATACCACGCTGAAAGGCCTGCAAGACAAAGTCAAAGAGCTGGAAAAAGAGAACACGTTTTACCGCAGCATCATGAACCCGAGCGGTGAGAAGAGCGGCTTGCAAATCGAGTCGTTCACGGCGCTGCCGCTGGCTGCCGATCGCGTGCGTTATCGCCTTGTGCTGGCACAGCTGCGCAGCCACGAGAAGAATTTGCGGGGTCGCGTCCAGGTGCAGGTGATCGGCACCGACAACAAAGCGGTCGACTTGTTCATGCTTGCCGGAGTGAAAGGCGAGTCACAGAAATTCGACTTCCGTTACTTCCAGAATATCGAGGGTGAAGCGACGCTTCCGGCCGGGTTTGTCCCGCGGGAAGTGCGGGTCAGCGCCAATCAGGATGGCCTGCCAGCGGTCGAACGTCTCTTCGCCTGGCCACAACCGGAGCAGCAAAATGTTCAATGACAAGAAAAAGGGCGTCAAGTTGGTGCGCGGCGGCAGCGTGGATACGCTGATCTCGCCCAACACCAGCTTGACCGGCAATATCCGCTTCACCGGCGTGCTGTACCTGGACGGCACGCTCGAAGGCAACATCGAGTCGGATGACCCGAAAGCGCTGCTGACCATCGGCAATTCCGGTGTCGCCAAAGGCGAGGTCCGGGTGCCGAATGTGGTGATTCATGGCAAGGTCGAAGGCGATGTCTACGCCAATGCCCACGTCTCGCTGAGCGCGGATGCCCGTATCCATGGCAATGTCTACTACCACCTGATCGAAATGAGCATGGGGGCCGAGATCAACGGCCAGCTGGTACACAAGCCGACCGAACCGCCGAAGGGGCTGGAGCACAAGCCCGAGTAATACCCGGCCGGCGGGCCGATTTGCGTCGGCCCGTCGCTTTATCCGATAATTCCACTCAGGTTTTCCGGCTCCCGCCTGTTCTGTACAGGCGTACCCATCGAGCCTGCAGGAGTGGTCATGACCTTAGCTACCGATATTTCCCCCGCTGCGTCGAGTCCGATGACGTTCTCGGCCGCGGCCGCTGCCAAGGTGCGCAGCCTGATTGACGAAGAGCAGAACGAGAACCTGAAACTGCGGGTGTTCGTCACCGGCGGTGGCTGCTCGGGTTTCCAGTACGGTTTCACGTTTGATGAGAATCAGGCCGAAGACGATACCGAGATCCTGCGCGACGGCGTCAAGCTCTTGGTCGATCCGATGAGTTTCCAGTACCTGGTCGGTGCCGAGATCGATTACACCGAAGGCCTGCAGGGCGCCCAGTTCGTCATCCGCAACCCGAATGCCAAGAGCACCTGCGGCTGCGGTTCATCGTTCTCTGTTTGAGATCAGTCACTTACGCAACCAACAAAACGCCAGCTAATGCTGGCGTTTTGCGTTTTCACGGTCCTTGCAGCCACCCGCAGCAAGCCATTGCCGTTGCTACAATCGCGCCGTTCGCGTGGCGCCACGGTGGCAGGCCCGAACTTTCTTCAGGAGAAAGCTCATGGCCTGGTTATGGCTGGTGATCGCCGGACTGTTGGAGATCTGCTGGGCGGCCGCGCTGCCGGCGACGCAGGGGTTCAGCAAGTTCTGGCCGAGCGTGTTCGTGTTGGTGATGGGCACCTTGAGCGTGGTGGTGCTGGCCTGGGCGGTCAAAACCCTGCCGGTCGGTACGGCCTATGCGGTCTGGACCGGCATCGGCACGCTCGGTACGGTGCTGATCGGCATGCTCTGGTTGAATGAACCACGGGATGCGTTGCGGCTGTTTTTCATTGCGATGATTGTCGCGGGCTGCATCGGTTTGAAATGGGTCAGCCGCGACGTGGCTTGAACCTGCCAGTGCTCCGCACGTCGTGCGGTGGCGACCGTGCAAAGCAAAACGCCCCGTGTGAACGGGGCGTTTTGTCTTCTGGCGACTGGCTGGTTTCAGCGGCTGCGCCGACGCCAGAACAGCAAAGCGGCCAGCGGCAACAGATACATCCCGCTGCCTCCCCCGCCACCGCCTCCGCCACCACCGCTGCTGGCGGCCGTGGTGCTCTGGAATGTTGCCGAACCGCCGCCGACGGTGACGGTTGTCGTCACGGTGCTCGACGCGGCATTGGCCGAGGTATGACGCAGACACAGGGTCTGACCGTCGCTGATGGTACCTGCCGTGGCGGTGAACGTGCCGGTGCAGCCAACGGAATACTGACCGCCGACAATGGAGACGCTGGCCGGTACTGCAATGCCGGTAATGGTCGCAGGAGCCGAGACTATCGTGGTGTTCTGGGCAACGCCCGTTTGGCTGGCAAAGCTGAACGCGTTCGGATCATTGTCGGATTTGGTCACCGAGCGGAACGCAAACGCGGAGCCGCCAATCGTCACCGTGGTGACGGTAGCGGTGTCATAGCCGCTGGCCGAGGTGTGGCGCAGGCACAGCGTATCGCCGGCGCGCACGATCGTGGCATTGCTGCTGAAGTTGGCATTGCAGCCGATCGAATACTGCCCGCCGGTGATGGTCAGTGCGGTGTCGACGGTAATGCCCTGGATGGTCACGGTGTTGGATTGCACCGGGGCATTGAGCGCGACCGCCGTTTGCTCAGTGAAACTGACGGCGTTCGGCGTGCTGTCCTCGATGACGTCAGCGATGTAAATGCCGCGGCCATGACTGCCGGCCACCAAGGTGTCGTAGTCCATCCAGACCAATTCATCGATCGAGACGTTGGCCGGTCCATCGTGGCTGAGACCCCAGCTACTACCGGCGTTTTCACTGGCGAATACCCCGACTTCGGTGCCGACGAACAACCACTGCGGCCGATCCGGCTTGATCGCAATGCCGCGCACCGGTGCTGCCGGCAAGCCGCTACTGACGCTGGTCCAGCTACTGCCGCCGTCACTGGTTTTGTACAGGTTGTCGCTGCTGAAGCCGCCATAAGCGACATAGACGACGTCAGGATTGGCCGGGTCGATGGCAATGCGCGTCAGGTAGCGGCTTGGCAATACGGTGTCGCCAACGCGAGTCCACGTCGGCGTGGCGGTCGTTGCATTCTCGCTGACATAGAGTTCGCCGTTGTTGTGGCCGACCCAGGCGATGCTGCTGTTGCCCGGTGCGACGGCAATGGCGCTGATCGGCGAGCCAATACCGGGTTTGATACTGGCCCAGCTCGGCGTAGCCGCTTTGACATTGGTTGAGCGCCACAGCTGCTCGGCACCGGCCAGCATGGTGTTCGGATTGTTCGGATCCAGAATGAATGGCGCGATGAAGTTGGCGCCGTCATTGCGCATTTCCGTGCTGGCAATGTCATCTGAAGACCATTCGCTGCCGCCATCGGTACTGCGATGAATGCGCAGGTAAATATATTCGCCGTAAATGTAATTGCTGTCGGTCGGGTCAATCGCAGCAAAGCCGCCATCGCCGCCGAAGGTATCGACCCACGACTCGGTGTCGCCCTGTTTGACCAGATGGCCATTGTCCTGGGTGCCGCCAGCCAGTTTGCCGTCCGGCGCTGCGGCCACGCTGTAGAACTGGGTGATGCCGAGGTTGTTGTTCAGTTCGGTGAAGCCGTTGATCTCGAAGGCGGTAAAAACATCGTCGATGCGATAGACACCACCGTCATTACCGACAAATACGGTGTTGTTGCTGCTGCCATTGAACTGCGGGTGAGCAACGATGATGTGTTGATCGGCATGTGCTGACAGCGGTGAATCCCACCAGGTCGAGAATTTCTCCAGCGTCACGCCGCCATCGGTGCTGCGATACAAATCGATGCCACCGACAACCAGGCGATTGGCATTGCTCGGGTCCACCCAGATGGCATTGTCATACCAGCCTTGTTCGCCGAGGTGATTCTGGTCACTGCCGGAGCCATCGACCGTGATCGCGGCAAAGCTTTGACCGCCGTTGGTGCTTTTCCAGATTTCGCCGTTGTTGCGCTCGACACTGGCGTAAACAATGCTGGGATTGCTCGGCGCATAAGCCAGCTCAATCCGTTGTGGATCCGTGAATCCGGTCGCCGCGGACCAGTTCTGACCGCCATCGGTTGAATACAAGACGCCAATATCATCATCGCTGGTGAGCACCCGGTTGCTGTCAGTCGGGTGGAAATCCAGATCGAGGAAGCGGTCGGCGCCAGCAATCGTCCGTGGCGTGACATTGCTCCAGGTACTGCCGCCGTTGACCGAGCGGAACAGGCCGTCGTTGGTTGCCGCGATCAAGGTCTGGCCGTTGGCGCTGAACGCCAGCCGATTGACGTGGTGGAACGTGCTGCCCACCGTGCTCCCCAGCTGATTCCAGGTCACGCCGCCGTCGGTGCTTTTGAACACGCCGGCGCCGCGGATGGCGTCGGCATTGAAAAAACCTTCGCCAGTGCCGGCATACATCACCGCCGGATTGTTTGGATCAAACACCATGGTGGAGACGGCGAGGTTGGCCATGAAATCGTCGACCGGCGCCCAATTCGCGCCGCCGTCGTCGCTGACCCAGATACCACCGGAAACCGAACCGGCCCAGATCTTCTGCGGATTGGCCGGATGGACAAGCAAGGCGCGCACGCGGCCACCGATATTGCCCGGTCCCTGCCATTGCCATTGGGCGCGCGTCAATCCGGCAGTCGGTTGGCGACGCGCTTTCAATTGATGCACGAACGCATGCGCGTCGGCCAGGCCGTTGTCGGCGATGTGGCCGTGCTCGTCTTTCAGTGACAGCGCGCGGAAAGCAATGGCTTCTCCCGGGCGATCCGGTTTCGGCGAATGTACCCGCGCGATCGCCCGCGCCAGCTTGTCATCCGGGATCCGGCAGAGATCGGCCAGCGACAAGCTGCGTTTGCTTTGCAGGGCTTCGATCATGGGCAATGACAGCTGGCGCGCGGCGGCGATGTCCTCGGCCTGCAGCGTGTCGCTGCAATCCAGCGTGGCCGGTGGCAGCAGCGACAGCGTCGTGACCGCGGCAACCGCCGTGGCAACGCCGCTCAACCCAAGCAAACGCGGTGATCGGTTCATGGCAACATCCTTGCGAATCGCTAACGAAAGAAACGGGGTAAGGCAATGCCGCGTGGCGCGGCATTCACAGCAAAAACGGCTGCCGGTGGCGGCACCGCTCAGGGCGAAATGCGCAGCCGATAGACGAAGCGGCGCGGCGCCGGACCGCCATGGCCGGGTCGCTCACGCTGAACCACCTCGGTCTCGCCACTGGCGATGGCAATCAACTCCGGTTGGTCGCCGTCGGCGCGTTGCCAGTACCGGGGATCGTAGTCGAGCTGCCAGTTTTCGGACGGTGTCCGGGTCGGCAGAATCAGTCGCTGGCCCGGTCGCACGGAGATGGCTTCGTCGCGAGGGAGCGAAGGCAGGCGAATGGCGGTGTGTGGGGTTTCGGTGCTTGCCGCAGTAGCGGCTGAGTGGGGGGCTGCGACAAGCGGCGGCTGGCACGCCGCGCACAGCAGTACCAGAGCAATCGGCATCAATGCCGCGAGACAAGAACGAACCATGCAGCCACTCCGTAGCGAAAGCTGTCGCCAATCGTGCCGCTAAACCTAGCACAGTGGCGCGGAGTGGCCTTGTCGAATGGCGCGGCTAACCCGGCAGATAAATACTACCGAGCACCGCCGGTCGGCTGGCGCCGGTGACCACCGGCAAATTGCCCGGTTGTTCCTGCATGCGTTGCCGGGCGAGCCAGGCGAACGCCAGTGCCTCGACCCAATCAGCGGCGATGCCGAGTTCATCGGTTTTGCTGACTTTGCTGGTGGGCAGTTGCACTTGCAATGCCCGCATCATGGCAATGTTGTTGGCGCCGCCGCCGCAGATGTAAATCTCCGGCTGCTTCAGCATCGGCAGTGTTTTGATGGCATCCGCGATCGTGTGCACGGTCAGCGCCAGCAAGGTGGCCTGGACATCGGCAACGCCGGGGCGACCAAACGCTTCCAGATGGCGCATCAGCCATTCCATGGAAAAGTATTCCGGACCGGTACTTTTCGGCGGCCGCTGGCTGAAGTACGGGTCTTCCAGCAGTTTCTGCAGCAGGCCGGGCTGAATGCGGCCGCGTGCCGCGAGCATGCCGTCGCGATCCATCGGTTCCCCGAGCATGCGCTGACACCAGCCATCCAGCAGGGTATTGCCGGGACCGGTATCGAAGCCGAGCACCGGCGAAAACTGACCGCGCGGCAGTACCGTGACATTGGCGATACCGCCGATGTTGCAGATGATGCGGTCGACTTGCCGGCTGCGAAACACGCTGTCGTGAAAGGCGGGCACCAGCGGCGCGCCCTGGCCGCCAAGGGCGATGTCCTTGCGGCGGAAATCGGCGACCACCCGAATGCCGGTCTCGACGGCGATGACATTGGGATCGCCGATCTGCAGGGTAAACCGCGGTTCACTGTTTGGCCGATGACGAATGGTCTGGCCGTGACAACCAATGGCGCGGACATTCACCGCTTCGACCTTGGCCTTGTTCAGCAAGTCGCGGACGGCGCGGGCAAACTGCTGACCAAGCAGCACGTCAATGCTGCCGAGCCGATCAATCTCGTTGTCACCGGGCTCCGCCAGCGCGGCCAGTTGTTTGCGGAACTCCGCTGGGAACGGTTGGAAATGGCTTTCCACCAATTCCGGTTGGGGGGTAAAACGTACCAACGCGACATCGATGCCATCCATGCTGGTGCCGGATAGCGCGCCTACATACAGTTCAGCCATGGTCCCTCACGGTCAGTGGCAGGTGATACGGCAAGTATTGTCGGTTTCGCGGGATCGAAGCCGCTGCCGTTTGGAATTCTTTATTCGGGATTTTGTTGCGAACGGTTCACCGCGCCTGTGCCAGCAACACGCGTGAGCGTGCATCCAGCCGCATCAGCGGCCCTTGCACCGCCGCGAAAAAGCGTTCGCGTTCGGCCGCCGGCACCGGTTCGGCTTGCGGCAACGGCACCGTGCGCGGATTGCGGTAGACACCGTTGACCAGGAATTCGTAATGCAGGTGCGGCGCAGTGGCCAGACCCGAGGCGCCGACGTAACCGATGATCTCGCCTTGGCGGACGCGGCTGCCGCTGCGCAGACCTTTGGCAAAACGCGACAGGTGCGCGTAATGGGTCTTGTATTGGTTGCCGTGCTGGATCGCCACCATGCGGCCGTAACCGCCTTTGGTGCCAACGAAGCTGACCCGGCCGTCGCCAGCGGCATAAATGGGGGTACCGGCCGGTGCGGCGTAGTCGACGCCATTGTGGGCGCGGATGCGGTTCAGGATCGGATGCTTGCGGGCGAGGTTGAAGTTGGAGCTGACCCGCGAGAATGGCACCGGGGTGCGCAGAAAGGCTTTGCGCAGCGATTTGCCTTCCGGCGTGTAGTAACTGGCGCGGCCTTCGCTGTCGAGATAACGGACGGCGCGGAAACGCTGGCCCTGGTTGACAAACTCGGCGGCCAGGATCGGACCCGGGCTGATCGGGGTGCCATCGACAAGGCGCTCTTCAAAAATCAGCGAGAACTGATCGCCTTGACGCAAATCCAGCACGAAATCGATGTCGTAACCGAAAATATTGGCCAGCTCCATGATCACGCTGTCGGGCAGGCCGGCTTGCTGACCGGCGGCAAACAGTGAACTGGTGATGGTCGCGGCACCGAATTGCTCGCGGCTGACAACCGGTTTGCTGTCCTGACGGGCGACGAATTCGCCGTTCTGGCGCTGAATGACCAAGCTGTTCAGGGCATCTTGCTCATAGCGGATGGCTTGCAGCTGGCCTTGTTCGTCCAGACTGAAACTCAGCTGCCGCCCCGGCAACACCCGGCGCAGCACATCCGAGGCAACCGGCAGTTGCATGATCGTATGCAGATCACTCAGGCTGAGGTTATTGCGCTTGAACAGGGTGGACAGCGTGTCGCCGGCGCGGATGGTGGCGTTCTGCCAACTGTGCTCGCGCACCGGCAACGCCACCAAGGCCAGCTCGGCGATCGCCAGCGGCAGTTCCACGCGCGGCAGTTGCGCCAGCTGGGCTTCTTCTGCTGCCGAGAGCGGGCCGGGCTCCGGCAGGGTCTGCGGTACCGGCAGCCACAGCGCGAGCAGCAACAGCAGGATGCCGGCCACCGCCATGTAATGCCGTGAGCCGAAACGGGCCAATGCACCCGCCACCGGACCTTGGTCCTTGTGGTGGGAGGGGTGGAAATCCGGATGCTGCATGGTCCGCCAAAACCCATATGAAGATGGCCGATAAGGTAGCGGCCGAGAAAAGGCCAGGTCAATAGACTTGTTAACAAAATCAATATGATGCGGCGGATATTTCAGTCGGCTGTGAAAAGTTGACGGCGTTCCTGCCGATGTCTGCGCTGTCATTTCCAGACGTATCGGTCTCAGCGAGCCTGCTAGAATCGCCGGCCCGGTTTGCAGCCCGGGCAAGCACTGCACAGGAATGACCATGGCCGACCGCCAAGAACAATACCTCGAACATTATGAAGAGCTGATGCGCGGCGTCAGCGAATGCATCGTTGCCGACGAGTTGAAAGAGCGGCTCAAGACCGGCGCCCGGCTGCGGGTCAAGGCCGGCTTTGACCCGACCGCGCCGGACCTGCACTTCGGCCACACCGTACTCTTGAACAAGATGCGCCAGTTCCAGCAGCTCGGCCATGAGGTGGTGTTTCTGATCGGCGACTTCACCGGCATGATCGGCGACCCGACCGGCAAGAGCGCGACCCGGCCGCCGCTGACCAGGGAAGACGTGCTGGCGAACGCCAAGACCTATCAGGCGCAGGTGTTCAAGATTCTCGACCCCGAAAAAACCGTGGTCATGTTCAACTCGGAGTGGATGGGCAAGATGTCCAGCGCCGACATGATCAAGCTCGCAGCCCAGTACACGGTGGCCCGGATGCTGGAGCGCGACGATTTCTCCAAGCGTTACCAGGGCAACCAGCCGATCGCGATTCACGAATTCCTCTATCCGCTGGTGCAGGGCTATGACTCGGTGGCGATGAAATGCGATGTCGAGCTCGGCGGTACCGATCAGAAATTCAATCTGCTGGTTGGCCGCGAACTGCAGAAAAGCTACGGGCAAAAGCCGCAGATCGTCATCACCATGCCGCTGCTCGAAGGCTTGGACGGCGTAAAGAAAATGTCGAAATCACTCGGCAATTACGTCGGCATTGCCGAGTCGCCGACCGAGATGTTCGGCAAGATCATGTCGGTGTCGGACGAGCTGATGTGGCGCTGGTTCGAACTGCTGAGTTTCCGGCCGATGAAGGAAATCGCCGGCCTGAAACAGCAGGTCGCCGACGGCCGCAACCCGCGCGATGTCAAGTTCGAGCTGGCGCAGGAGCTGATCGCCCGGTTCCATGACAAGGCAGCTGCTGAGGCCGCGCAGGCCGAGTTCATTGCCCGGTTCTCGCAGGGCGCGCTGCCGGAAAACCTCGAGGAAATCGCGGTTTCCGCGGGGGATGCGGCCGGTTTGCCGATCGCCAATCTGCTGAAAGAGGCCGGTTTGGTGGCCTCGACCTCGGAAGCCATCCGGATGCTGAAACAAGGTGCGGTTAAGGTAGACGGCGAGAAGCTGGACGACGACAAGCGGGTGTTTGCTCGCGGAACCGTTGCGGTGTTCCAGGTTGGTAAACGCCGGGTGGCGAAAGTCACGGTGCAGTGAGGCGAAACAACCGCGCACGGCAGCAGAGTGGAAATACCCACGGCTCAGGAAATGGCGACTCAAGGTCGCCATTTCCTTTTTGAACGAGCCGGAAGGACCAAGAAATCGCCGGGAAAAACGCTGGTTTTTTCGCCCTTTTGCCTAGTGCCTGTGCAAATTGCACACGCCGTATACGACATTGCAAAAAGATTTCAAAAAGGGGTTGCGCAGCGTTTTGGGCCCCCTATAATGCGCGCCCTGTCGACGCACAACGCGCTGACGGCAGCGAAAGCAGCCGGTCAGATGCGGCGAAGACGGTAGTCAGCAAGCCAGTCGCAGCTCTTATATAGAAGCAGCGACGCGACGAAAAAGTCGAAACGGTGTGTTGACAACGAACTGGGGTGCTGTAGAATGTGCGCCCCGCCGGACGACAAGTTCGGCGCTGCCGAAAGGCAAACGCTCTTTAACAAAGTGAACGAAGTAATCTGTGTGGGCACTTGCGTAGGGTCGTGCGACGAAAGAAACACGATGTAAACAATGCAAGTGAACTTCGCAAATTATTTGAGTATTCGGAATAGTTACGAAGCTTAGCGAGTATTGAGTCTTAAAGATTGAACTGAAGAGTTTGATCAT
>JBMOMZ010000054.1:0-1166 GCA_049324755.1 Pseudomonadota bacterium | reverse complement strand
GTGATCGGGTGGTCGGTGAACTCGATGAACTCTTCGCACAGGGCGATCTCGACGGCGACGGCAACGAAGATCGCGCCGTGCTGATTGTCACCAGTACCGGCGGCAGCGGTGTATTTGAAGAGCTCTATGTACTGCGCCGCAACAACGGTCAGCTCACCCTATCGGCGCCGGCTTTTCTCGGCGACCGCGTCGAGGTGAATGATCTGCACATTGAGCACGGCGACGTCGTCGTCAATCTGCTGGTGCAGGGCGCAAACGATCCACTGTGCTGCCCGACCCAGCGCGTCGTCTATCGCTTCCACCTGAGCGGCAACACCCTGATCGAAACCACCGGCCAGCAGCGGATATATCTCAAGGAATAAGTGCTCGCTCAAGCCATGCCTATAATACCGACGACCTCGTCGGGTTTGCCCGCTCACTGAAATTTCTTGCGCATGCCGTGAAATATTCTCGCCGCCGCCACTCATTGCAACGCACCGGCGTACAGTTCGGCCTGAAATTTCCGACAGGCGCTACCGACGCGCTGTTCCTTGAAGGCCCGGTGGCCGGCGAAGCAGTTGAGCGTGGCCTGCAACCGGGCACCGGCTCCACCGACCTGCTGCTCGGCGCGTTCCGCTATGGCAGCCAAGGCGAGAAGACCGGCTGGTTCATGCAGGCACAGGGACAGGCACCACTCACCTCGCACGATGCGTTCCGTCCTGGCGCATCGCTGACGACAACCTTCGGCGTGCGCCTGCTCAATGTCCAACGGGTGGTGCCGCAACTGCAATTGAATGCACGCATCGAGGGCTGCGAATCAGGTGCCAATGCTGATCGCGACAACAGCGGCGCGCAGCGGATTTTCATCAGCCTTGGCATCAATCTGAAGGTGAGTCATCGGCAGGTCTGCACTATCGTCTATAACTTTTTCGCCTATAACTTTTGCGTTTGTAATTTTCGCATCTGTAGCCTGGGTGTTTTTCACGCCGGCACCTACTGTTCCAGTATCAGCGCGGCGTGACGTCGCCACGGCACGCGGCAAGGCCGGCGCGCATCTGCGCAATGCCGCTGCCGGTAAACCGTATTTTCGTGCATCAATACCCTGCCGTGGCAACAACCCCACAAGCACGAGATGCGCAAGGAAATCCGCATCACCTTCCGCGCGTATCTCCGCCATTTCCTGATGG
>JBMOMZ010000053.1:0-93908 GCA_049324755.1 Pseudomonadota bacterium | reverse complement strand
GGCAGCGTTTGCCGTTGCGATAGGCGTGTCGACCTTTGCGCTGACGTTGGTAGAGATACAGCGTGCAATCTTGTGGTCGACCCCGGGTCAACGCGCAACGGCCGAGCCGCTGCGGTCGCCGCGTGGCTCTGACATACAAGGTTTTGCAGGCCTGCCAGTGTGACTGGCCGTGCATGCGGCAGTGCGTGTTGTTGCGGATTCTGGCCAGCCAGTGCCAGCCTCGCGCCGTGATCGCGGCGAACCAATGGCTGCGGAAACCGGCATCGAGGATCAACAGCGGCGTGCAACCTGCGGGCAGCACCTGCGCGAGTTGGCGCAGCACCTCGGCAATCGTCGCCGACCGCTCCATCGCGACTTGCGGATACACCGCATCGAACACCGTCAGTGTGCGCCCCTGACTGATCTGCGCGGCACGCAAAGCATACCAATGTCCGCCCGGGCTCACCGCTGTCCAATCCAGCACCAAGACTGTTTGCCGGCGCTCACGCAACACCGTCTGCGCCAGCGCGCGATAGACCAGCAGACGCTCGCGATGCAGCAGGTTATTGCCCAACAAACGATCCATCCGTTTGATGGCCGCCTTCGGCGTAATGGCCCGCTCCGAGGCGCGGCCAAGTGCGGTTAACGACAGTTGTTGATGGCGAGCAGCCGTCGTCGCCGCATCGCACAACGATTGGCAACGGGCCGCATGCATGGGGACGTGCAAGCGGCGGAAGGTTCGGGTTAGGATTCGTGCGACATGCATGGCCGTTGTCTCGGTAAGCTTGGTCGCAAATCGAGATCCACAACGGCCATGTATGTTCCCTTCACACCGTTATCTTTTTGATTGGATTGTGGTTTTTGTGGGGATTCTTCAGGGCGAGTCCCGGCAATCTCTGAGCACGAAAAACAGATAAAACAGAATCAATCACTATTAGACCAAGTGAGCACACCCGACAGTGGGTACCCGGAAAACCCCGAGGCGATGAAATCATCTCTCTTCACTAAAACGAAAATCCATGCCTCACGAGACTCGTGCAAACGATCCATATCGACTTCAATCCAATCAAGGACATGCCGCTCTTCAAGCAAACGATTAACGGCTGCAGCATCATCCTTATCAAGACCAGAGCACGCGCCATCCCCACAATACTTTGGCCCTGTAAAATAACTCGTGAGATCGACTTCCAAACCAACAAATCGCCTACCCTCAACTAGATAGTCGTTATCAAACGGAACATACACTCCTTCGAGTTTCGGATGCAGGCAAGCCGTACCTGCGGCTTGAGCGGTGTAAACAACTCCCGACGGATAGGAAATGATTACCCCTGTTCCAACAGAGGTATCGAGCGAGAGCATCGGCTTCAAGCGTTCCACCATATTCAAGGCTCAAACATTCAAAAACCACACGGAACCGTCAACAACTCCGCCCTAACCTTCCAATCCGGCAACACCGACCCCACCAATGCATGAAACGCCGGACTGTGATCAAAATGCTGCAAATGGCAAAGCTCGTGCACGACGACATAATCGATCGCCGGCAATGGCGCCCGCAGCAGCGAGATATTGAGCGTGATGCCGCCGTGCGAGGCACAGCTGCCCCAGCGCGAACGCATGGCGCGGAATTTGAGTTCGGGTAATTCACGGTTGAACAGCCGGCGATGCCAGAACGCGACCCGTTCCGGCAATCGAATCTCGGCTTCGCGCAAATAGAATTTCTGCAGCGCCTTGCATACCGACAGCTCATCGAGCTTGTTGGTGGCGAGCCGGATTTCGCCGTCGCCGACGCTGGCGAACCAGCGGGTGGCGGCCATCAATTTGAGCCGGTAGGGTTCGCCGAGAAAATGGTGGAGGGCACCGTCGTGGTATTGCAGTGCGAGTGCGCCTTCACCGGCTTCGAGGCTGTCGAGCCGTTCCTGCAGCCAGTCGCGACGGCTATGCACGAACGAGCGGATGACACCGAGCGGTAACCGGTTCGGCGCCCGCACTTCAAACCTGCCATCACGCAGCACATGCAGCGCGACGGTTTTACGGGACTGGCGTTGCACCGGAATGCGGATCTCACCGGCTTCGAGTTCGACCAGCACTTCTTCGGCGAATAGCGATTGGGTTGGCTTTTGCTGCGGCACGGGGGTGTGGCCCTTGGCTTGTTTAGCAAGGTTGGTTCGAACGGCGGGTTCACCCTCATCCCGGCCTTCTCCCCTCAAGGGAGAAGGTGTACACACAATGACCGTTGGTGTGTTTGAGCCCTCTCCCTTGAGGGGAGAGGGTTGGGTGAGGGTGAACCGGCCGACCGTGACAATGCCGGCAGCATCCGACTTTCTGACTTTCCGGGCAAGTCCTTGCTGATCACCATAAAAAGAAAATCCCGGCCTGGGCCGGGATTTTCTTTGCTACCAAGAAACGCTTATTTGCGCTTCGGCGGCAGATCGGTGCAGGTGCCTTCGAACACTTCGGCGGCGAACGCAACCGACTCCGACAGGGTCGGGTGGGCGTGAATCGTCAACGCGATGTCTTCGGCATCGGCGCCCATTTCGATCGCCAGACCGATCTCGGCAATCAGCTCACCGGCGTTGACGCCGACAATGGCGCCACCGATGACGCGGTGCGTGGCCTTGTCGAACAGCAGCTTGGTGAAGCCTTCGCTGCGGGCGACGCCGATGGCACGGCCCGACGCCGCCCACGGGAACACGCCGACGCCGTAGTCGATGCCCTTGGCCTTGGCTTCTTTCTCAGTCAGGCCGACCCAGCCAATTTCCGGATCGGTGTAGGCGACCGACGGAATGCACATCGGATCGAAGAAGTGTTTCTTGCCGGCGATGACTTCGGCGGCGACGTGCGATTCTTTCGAGGCTTTGTGCGCCAGCATCGGCTGGCCGACGATGTCGCCGATCGCGAGGATGTGCGGCACGTTGGTGCGCATCTGCTTGTCGACCGGAATGAAGCCGCGGTCATCAACCTTGACGCCGGCTTTTTCGGCATCGATCAGCTTGCCGTTCGGCGCACGGCCAACGGCCGACAGGATCATGTCGTACTTGACCGGATCTTTCGGCGCGTTCTTGCCTTCGAAAGTCACGTACAGGCCGTCTTTCTTGGCTTCAACTTTGGTGACTTTGGTTTCGAGCAGAATGGCTTCGTATTTCTTCTCGACGTATTTGTGCAGCACCTTGACCACATCGGCGTCAGCGGCCGGGATCAGCTGGTCGGCCATTTCGACCACCGAGATCTTGGCGCCGAGCGCGCGGTAGACAGTGGCCATTTCCAGACCGATGATGCCGCCGCCGAGTACCAGCATGTGTTCCGGAATCTTTTTCAGTTCCAGCGCGCCGGTCGAGTCGACAATGCGCTCATCCTGCGGCAGGAACGGCAGCGCCACCGGACGCGAGCCGGCAGCGATGATGCAGTTGTCGAACGAGACGGTGGTGACTTTGCCGTCTTTGTCGGTCACCGCCAGCATGTTCGGACCGGTGAACTTGCCGTAGCCGTTGACGATCTGCACCTTGCGCATTTTCGCCATGCCGGCCAGGCCCTTGGTCAGCGAACCGACCACGCCGTCCTTGTAGCCACGGACCTTGTCGAGATCGATTTTCGGCGCACCGAAGGTGATGCCGTGATGGCTGGCAACCGCCGCTTCATCGATCACTTTGGCGCAATGCAGGAGCGCCTTCGAGGGAATGCAACCTACGTTGAGGCAGACGCCGCCGAGGGTCGGCTCTGCTTCGACAATCACTACGTTCAGACCGAGGTCGGCAGCGCGGAAGGCTGCGTTGTAGCCACCGGGGCCCGAGCCCAGCACGACCACCTGACCGTGAACATCACCCTTACTCATGACTTGCTCCTGATTGTTGAGCGCCTTTGCGCCCGGCCATTGCCGGGGCCGGATTGGTTTACCGGCTCCCGACATGAAGGCCGGTATTGTAGTCGCCCGCCGCCGCGGCGGCGAGTTGGCATTGTGCCGACAACCAGAGGCAGGACCAGCCGGCCGGTTCGCTCGATTCCGCCGCTGGCGACCGGGTCATGGCCGCCCGGATATGACGATCGGCAGCGGCCGGCCACGACCGCCGCCCAAGCAGGTAAACTCCCAGTCAACCTGTCACTCGCCGTCCCGAGCCGTTTTCCGCATGAATCAGCCGTTGCCCGCTGCCGAAGCCGACAAAGATCTGTCCGCCCTGCTCGCCTGCGGCGCCGATCGCGACGCCCTGCGCGACTGGCTGCAAGGCCAGACCGAGCGCGACGCCATCGCCTTCGACGCCGGCGCCCCGGTCGAAACCCTGGTCCGGCGCCGCGCCCAGCGCATCGACTGGCTGCTGCAACACCTGTGGTCGGCGCTCGGCCTGCAGGCCCAGGCCGAGATCGCGCTGCTGGCGGTCGGCGGTTATGGCCGCGGCGAGCTGCACCCGCAGTCCGATGTCGACATCCTGCTGCTGCTCAAAAAAGCGCCGGACGCGATCCTGGGCAAGCAACTCGAACAGCTGATCACCCTGCTTTGGGATCTGAAGCTCACGGTCGGCCACGCGGTGCGCACCATCGATGAATGCGAAGCCGCCGCCCGCGACGATCTGACCATCATGACCAACCTGATGGAGGCACGGCTGCTGTGCGGCGACATGGGCCTGAGTGCCCGGTTGCGCGATCACCTGTCGCCGGTACAGATGTGGCCGCCGGATGCATTTTTCCGCGGCAAGGTCGACGAACAAAAAGCCCGGCACAAGAAATTCGAAGGCACCGCCTACAAGCTGGAACCGAACCTGAAATCCAGCCCCGGCGGCCTGCGCGACATCCAGAACATTCAGTGGATTGCCAAGCGCCGCTTTGGCGATCAGTCGCTGCTCGCGATGACCCGGCGCGGCATTTTCCTGCCACAGGAATACCGCGCGCTGACCCGCTGCCAGTTGTTTTTGTGGCGGGTGCGCTACGCGCTGCATCTGGTCGCCGGCCGCGCCGAAGATCGGCTGCTGTTTGATTTGCAAAAAGCGGTCGCCGAACGACTCGGCTTTGTCGATCAACCGGGCAAGCTCGCGGTCGAACAGTTCATGAAGCAGTATTTCCGCGCCGTGCTGACCGTCCGCAACCTGAACGACGTGCTGGTCGAGCTGTTCAGCGAGGTGATGCTCGGCACGCACCAGAAAAGTGAACCGGTGATCATCGACGGCCATTTCCAGCAACGCGACGGCCTGCTCGAACTGCGTGAGCTCGACAGCTTCGCCAAGCATCCGGAAACCTTGTTGTCGATCTTTGTCGTGCTGGCCGAAACGCCGGGGCTGACCGGTCTGTCGGCCACCACGCTGCGCTTGCTGCGCCACTCGCGGCCACGGGTCAACGCGGCTTTTCGTGCCGACCCACGCCATCAGCAACTTTTTATCCGTATTCTGCGCGCGCGCGCCAACTTGGCGGTAGCGCTGTTTGCGCTGAAAAACACCGGCATTCTCGGCGCGTTTGTGCCGGCCTTTGCCCAGATCACCGGCCAGATGCAGTTCGACCGCTTCCACCATTACACGGTCGATGAGCACACGCTGTTCCTGCTGCGCAACCTGGTGCGCTTGTCCGATCCGCAAACGGCCGGGCTGTTCCCGCACGCTGAACGCATCATGCAGCGGCTGGTGCAACCGGAGCTGATTTATCTCGCCGGCCTGTTCCACGACATCGGCAAAGGCCGCGGCGGCGATCACTCGGAGCTTGGCGCGGTCGATGCGCTGACGTTCTGCAAACAGATTGGCCTGTCCGATGCCGACGCCGAACTGGTCAGCTGGCTGGTGCAAAGCCATCTGGCGATGTCGCTGGTCGCACAGCGCAAGGACATCACCGATCCCGATGTCATCGCCGAGTTCGCCGCCAAGGTCGGCACCGTGCAGCGGCTCGAACTGCTGTACGTGCTGACCATGTGCGATATCCGCGCCACCAACGCCAGCCTGTGGAACGGCTGGAAGGATGCGTTGCTGCGCGATTTGTATCTTGCCACCAAGGAATACCTGCGCCGCGGCAGCGCGCTGCTGCCGGCCGATGTTGAAGCACTGGTGCGCGACGAAGCGCTGCAGAAACTCGCGGAGCGCGGCATCGCCAGCGAGCCGGTGCATGATCTGTGGCGCCTGCTCGGCGGCGATTACTTTGCCAAGGTCAACGGCGAAACACTGGCCTGGGTCACCGAGCAACTATTGGCGCAGCCGGACGACAGCGATGAGCCGCTGGTCGTCGCCCGGCAATTGCCGGCCGCCGGCGGCACCGAGTTTCTGGTCTATGTGCACGACCAGGAGTTCCTGTTCGCCGCCATCACCGCGCTGCTGGCGCAAAAACGGGTCAGCATTCAGGCCGCGACCATTCACACCACGCCCTACGGCATGGGCCTCGATGCTTTCGTGGTGCTGGAAGAAGACGGCCAGCCGGTGCTGGATCTGAAACGCCTGCAGAGCATCCAGCGCCATCTGCAGCAGCACCTGCGCGATGTCAGCAAGGTGCCGCTGAACCTGCAGCAAAGCAGCAGCAAGCGCCAACCGTTCGTGCTCGAAACCCGCATCGCGTTCAGCAACGACGCCCGCCGCCAGCGCACCGCACTGGAACTGATCACGCTCGACCGGCCCGGCCTGCTGGCCCGCATCGGCGCCGCGTTCAAGTATTGCGATTTGCTGCTGCACAACGCCAAGATCATCACGCTCGGCGAGCGTGCCGAAGACGTGTTCTTCATCACCGACCGCGAATCGCGGCCGTTGTCGCTGGAAAAGCAGCAACAACTTGAGCACATGCTGCGGCTGCTGCTTGATACCGGCGACAGCAAAGCCGGCTTGCCGGCAAAAACCCTTTCTTCCCCTCCACAAAAAGTAAGCGCCACATGAGCACATTTGCTGAATTGATTAACACCGGCTGGGAACAACGAGCCGACTTCTCACCGCAGAAAGCCCCGACCGAATTGCGCGACGCCGTGCAATCGGTGCTCGCCGATCTGAATGCCGGCAAACTCCGCGTCGCCGAGAAAATCGACGGCCAGTGGCGAGTCAATGAATGGATCAAGAAGGCCGTGCTGTTGTCATTCCGCCTGAACGACAACCGGCCGATGGGCGGTGGCGATCTGCAATTCTTCGACAAGGTACCGTCGAAATTCGCTGGCCTGTCCGAAGCTGAACTGCGCGCCACCGGCGTGCGCGTGGTGCCACCGGCCGTCGCCCGTTACGGCAGCTATCTCGCCAAAAATGTGATCCTGATGCCGTCGTACGTGAACATCGGCGCCTACGTTGATGAAGGCACGATGGTCGACACCTGGGCCACCGTCGGTTCCTGCGCGCAGATCGGCAAAAACGTGCACCTGTCCGGTGGCGTCGGCATCGGCGGTGTACTGGAACCGCTGCAAGCCTCGCCGACCATCATCGAAGACAATTGCTTTATCGGCGCCCGCTCGGAAGTGGTCGAAGGCGTCATCGTCGAAGAAGGCAGCGTGATCTCGATGGGCGTTTACATCGGCCAAAGCACCCGCATTTATGATCGCGAAACCGGTGAGATCCACTATGGCCGCGTACCGGCTGGCTCGGTCGTCGTGTCCGGTAACCTGCCGAGCAAGGATGGCAAGTACTCGCTGTACGCCGCCGTGATCGTCAAGAAAGTCGATGCCAAGACCCGAGCGAAAGTGGGCATCAACGAATTGCTGCGGGCGGAGTGAACCGCTTTCGAGCCCCTCGCCCCTTGCGGGAGAGGGGTTGGGGAGAGGGGGAACCTGCCGGATGTACTGAATTTTGTAGGGTGGCTCAAGCGCAAGCGGAGCCACTATTTTTTAGTAAAGCGGCGGATCCGCTTCGCTTGATCCGCCTTACACTGGATTTAACATGGTCAAGATTTACGGCATCAAAGCCTGCGACACGATGAAGAAGGCCTTTACCTGGCTCGACAAGAACAAGGTCGCCTACGAATTCCATGACTACAAGAAAGAAGCCCTCGACGCCGCCACACTGAAGCGCTGGGTGAAAGCTGTTGGCTACGAGGTGCTGCTGAACACCAAAGGCACAACCTGGCGCAAGCTGTCGGACGCCGATCGCGAAAACGTCACCGAAGCCAAGGCCATCAAGCTGATGCTGGCCAACCTGAGCCTGATCAAACGTCCGGTCATTGAAGGTGATGGTGTACTGTTGGTTGGCTTTGATGAAGCCAAATACGAGGCAGAACTTAGGTGAGTGGTCAGATGGAAATCACACCGCGCGGCGATACCGAAATTGTCCACATCCCGCAACTCTCTTTTCAGGGCATGCTTCAACTGCTGAGTCCTGAGGTGCCGTGGATCTGGCTATTGGGGCATAGACCCAATCGTTATGTGCAGTGGTGGAGTGCGGAGCTTCCGTTTCGTACAGATGGCATCAATCGGCGCGCATATTTTCGCGATGTAGCATACGATGCCATGCTAAAAACAGGAGATTTTTTGACGATTGCTGAAGAAATTTCCGATGATGGATTGGTCCTTATTCAGAGCATGAAGATGATGCCAGATATGCTGCTATTGGATCGCATATCAGAATCTCAACAGGATAGTGTACTTGCACAAAACGGTGCTTTTCTTCGTGTTCACCTGTCCCAGCACTTCGAAACCGCTATGGTTCAATGCTTCAGAAAGGGATACTTGGCGGCAAAATTGAACGATATAGCTCAGGCCACATGAAAAATTCCGTCCTCAATTTGACAGAGCAACTTATAGCCCGCCCCTCGGTTTCCCCCGAAGACGCCGGCTGCCAGCAATTGCTCGGTGAGCGGCTCGCCAAGCTCGGCTTTGTCAACGAATCGATGTTCTTTATCGACACGCATAATCTGTGGTCGGTGCACGGCAGCGAAGGTCCGTTGTTCGTCTTTGCCGGCCATACCGACGTGGTACCGTCCGGCCCGGCCGAGAAATGGACCACGCCGCCGTTCGAGCCGAGTTACCGCGACGGCTATTTGTATGGCCGCGGCGCCGCCGACATGAAAGGCTCGCTGGCGGCGATGGTAGTCGCCACCGAACAATTCCTCGCCAAGCATCCGAACCCGAAAGGTCGCATTGCCTTCCTCATCACCAGCGACGAAGAAGACAAGTTCGTCAACGGCACCATCAAGGTGGTCGAAGCGCTGATGCAGCGCGGCGAAAAACTGGACTGGTGCATTGTCGGCGAGCCGTCGAGCAGCGAAACGCTCGGCGACGTGATCAAAATTGGCCGGCGCGGTTCGATCACGGGCCGCATCAATATCCATGGCATACAGGGCCATGTGGCGTACCCGCAGCGTGCCGACAACGCCATCCACAAGGCGCTGCCGGCGCTTAATGAGCTGGCACAGATTGAATGGGACCGGGGCAATGCCCACTTCCCACCGACTTCGCTGCAGATCACCCGGGTGCAGGCAGGCCATGCCAACAACGTCGTGCCCGGTGAGCTGTTCGTCGAATTCAACCTGCGCTACAGCACCGAGCAGACCGCGAGCGGCATCAAGGAGCGCGTGCAACACCTCTGCCACCGCCACCGCTTGGTCGATGAAGTGGACTGGGCACTGTCCGGCGAACCGTTCCTGACCGAAGCCGGCCCACTGCTCGATGCCACCCGCGAGGCTATACGCGAGCTTTGCGGCATTGAAACCGATGCCTCGACCACCGGCGGCACCTCCGACGGCCGCTTTATTGCCAAGACCGGCGCCCAGGTGCTGGAGCTCGGACCGTGCAATCGCACCATTCACCAGGTCAACGAGTGCGTCAGCACCGATGAGTTGATAAAGTTGGTTGCACTGTATGAGCGCATCTTAGAGAAAATGCTGCTTTGAGCCGTGCGAGGCAGTGTGCAACGCGTCATTCAGAGAACGCACTTCGTAGCACCAACCCCACCTAACCTCCCCTTGACAAGGGGAGGGACCATTTTAGGTTCCCCCTCCTTGTCAAGGAGGGGCCAGGGGTGGTTGCGAGCGAGTCAGTGCTCGCGAATTACGCCACGCTCAGCCCATAGCGAAGCAAGCAGAAAACCATGACCCCCGATCAACTGTTCGGCCTCACCGACACTCATCTCGCCAGCTGGACCGATACCCGCATCGGCGCTGGCAAGATCTGGCGGCTGCACCGCGATGCCGTCAGCAGCTGGCAGGCGATGGTCGATGCGGCGCAACGTGATGGCGTCTGCCTGTTGCCGGTCAGCACCTTCCGCGATTTCAGTCGCCAGCAACTGATCTGGAACGAGAAATTCAACGGCCTGCGGCCGGTGCATGACGACGAGGGCCGCTCGCTGAAGCGTGCCGAGTTCAGCGACGCCGACTGGCTGCACAAGGTGCTGCGCTACTCGGCCTTGCCGGGGCTGTCGCGCCATCACTGGGGCACCGAGATCGATGTGTTTGATGGCGATGCCATCCAGCGCGGTATCCGGCCGCAATTGCTGCCGAGCGAGTTCTGCGCCGGCGGCCCGTGCGGCGATCTCAATGACTGGCTCAGCCAGCATGCCGGCCAGTACGGTTTCTTCCGGCCGTACCGGCACGACAACGGCGGCATTGCGCCGGAGCCGTGGCACCTGAGCTTTGCCCCGGTCAGCCGGCATCTGCCGGCTGAATTCCCGCGCGCGGCACTGCAGGAGCTGTTGCGGCAAAATGACATTGCCGGGCTGGCGCTGGTGCTGGCACAGTTCGATGCGATTTTCGAACGCTATGCCAACACCCTGTGTCCGGAGTTTGAACCGGGCTAACTAAATTTGTGGGAGCGGGCTTGCCCGCGATTCTGTAGCCAGTGAACATCGCGGGCAAGTCCGCTCCCACAGCGAATACTCTTGCTGATGCGTGAACATGCGCCACGCCAGCATGTACGTTTTTCTGTCAGGACCGATACAACAATGACACGCACACGCCTGAATACGCTGTTGACCGCTTTGTTCACCACCCTGCTCGCGAGCCCCAGCCTGCAGGCCGATGACGCGGGTCTCGCCAGTGCCGATAGCGCCGCGCCGGCGAGCAGCAGCGCAAGCGTCATCCACGCCCCGCTGCCACCGGCACTGCCGTGGTCCGGTGCCAGTGAAGAACTCCTGAAAGACGTTCCGGCCGAATGGCTGACACCGAGCGAGCAAAGCCAGTTCAGCAGCACGCCGAGTTACGACGACACGCTCGCCTTTCTGCGCCGGCTCGATCTGCACAGCGATCTGATCCAGTTGCAGGAATTCGGCCGCAGCGCCGAAGGCCGGCCGCTGGTGCTGGTGATCGCCAGCAAGAACAGCGATCCGCTGCTGAATCGCCGGGTGAAAACGCCGGCGGTGCGGGTGTTGATCCAGGCCGGCATCCACGCCGGTGAAATCGACGGCAAAGATGCCGGGCTGATGTTGCTGCGCGATTTCGCGCTCGGTAAGCAATTACCGCTGCTCGACCATGCCGATCTGTATTTCGTGCCGGTGTTCAATGTCGACGGCCACGAACGCCGCGGCGGTGCCGATGGCCGGCCGAGCAATCAGCGGGTCAACCAGCGCGGCCCGGCTCAGATGGGCTGGCGCGCGACAGCCAGCAACCGCAACCTGAACCGCGATTACATGAAAGCGGAAACGCCGGAAATGCAGGCGATGCTGCGTTTGTTCCAGCGGCTGGATCCGGAGCTCTATCTCGATATCCACGTCACCGACGGCATCGATTACCAGTACGACATCACCTACGGCTCCAACATCCGCCATGCCTTCAGCCCGCGCATTGCCCGTTGGCTGCGCGACAGCTATCAGGCCGGGCTCGACAAGGCGCTGAAAAAACAGGATCACATTCCGGGTCCGCTGATTTTCGCCATCAACAACCGGGACTTGACCGCTGGCATCAGCAACTGGCAGGCCTCGCCGCGCTTCTCGCAAGGCTACGGCGATCTGCGCCATGTACCGGCCATGCTGGTGGAAAACCATTCGCTGAAGCCGTACAAGCAGCGCGTGCTCGGCACTTATGTGCTGATGGCAAGCACGCTGGAGCTCGCCGGTAAAAACGCCGCCACCCTGCGTTCCGCCATCGCCGGCGATCGCCAGCAGCGCGCCGAAACGCTCGGTTTTGCCCACACCGCCGATCCAGCCAACACCTACAAGATGCCATTCGCCGGCGTTGCCCACGAGGAATATGAATCGCCGATTTCCGGCATCAGGGAGGTGCGCTGGCTCGGCCAACCGCAGGCACTGGAAGTGGATGTCGTGCCGTCGCAACCGACGGTGGTGCTCAGCCGGCCGAAAGCCTACTGGGTACCCGCAACCGCGACTGATGTCATCGCCGGTTTGCGCCGCCATGGCATCCAGATGGAAGAAATCAAACAGCCGACCACGCGCACATTCGAACTGTACCGGTTACCGCAGGCGACGATGCAGGCCAAACCGTTTGAAGGCCGCGCCATGGTCCAGTCCGGACAACCGGTCATTGAAGTGCAGAGCCGCACGTTCATGCCCGGCTCGGTTCGGGTCAGCACGGATCAGCCGCTCGGTGAGCTGGTTGTCGCGCTGCTGGAACCGCAGTCAGAGGATTCCTATTTCAGTTGGGGTTATTTCCTCGAGATTTTGACTGCCACTGAATACATTGAGGGCTATGTCGTCGAACCGATGGCCGCAGAAATGCTGAAGCAGAATCCGGCACTGCAGGACGCTTTCCAGCAGGCGCTGCAAGACGAGAAATTTGCCGCCGATCCGGACGCCCGCTTGCGCTGGTTCTATCAGCGCTCCGGCTACGCCGACCCGGAGCATTTGTTGTATCCGGTTGCCATCGAACGCTGATCGGGTCGCCGCCATGTCGCCGTTGCTGATTTTCATTCTGGTGGTGCTGTTCATTGCCGGCGGCCTGTTGCTGCTGCGCGATACCGCCTTCCTGAAGGGTAAACCGAACGCTGGCACGCGTCAGCGTGGCAGCGGCAGCACCAGCAGTTCGGGCAGCGAGAGCTTGCCGGCCAAAACTGACAAAAATGCTGACAGTCACGACACCGGCAGCAGCGATGGCGGTGACGGTGGTGGTGGCGATTGATTATGACGCCAGTGCCGGGCTTTATTCGCACAAGGCGCAAAGACAAACACGGTTAAAACGCTGCGCCAGACCGACTTGCGAGGACGGCCCTTCCCGACCACACTGATGGCAGTCGACCCAACTGTTGTCGGTACCATGGAGAGGGGCCATGTCGTTGATGCAGTCACTGATTCTCGCGCGCGAATTCCTGCAGCTGAAGCAAAACTTCGATCAGTATTTCGAGATCCTTCCCGCCACCACCGATGCTCTGCGCGACGCGGTGTACCGCGTTCGGCACCGGGTCTATTGTGAGGAGCTGGGCTGGGAACCGGTACGCGATGACGGCCTGGAGCAGGATGCCTACGATCCGCAGTCGCTGCACATCCTGCTGCGCAGTCGGACGCTCAACGAATATGTTGGCTGCATCCGGCTGATTCGTTGCCACGAGCACTTCCCGAGCAATCCGCTGCCGTTCGAAGAAGCCTGTGCCGATGTGCTGGATCAACGTCTGATGGAGAATCTGGCGCTCAGTCGCGACAGCATTGCCGAGGTGTCGCGACTCGCGGTCGACAGCCGGTTCCGCCGCCGGCAAGGGGAACAACGGCGGCCGGTTGCGATCAGTGACGATGATTACGGCAATTTGCGCCGGCCGCGCTTCCCGTACATTCCGGTCGGCCTGTATCTGGGCATGCTGGAGGCGGCGCGTCTGCACGGCATCGATACGCTGTTCATGCTGACCGAGCCCTGGCTCGCCGGCCACTTCCGCCGGCTCGGTGTGCGGCTCGAACCGATCGGCAGCCCGATCGAGCACCGCGGTCAGCGAGTGCCATCAATGATGAGTGTGTCGGTGACCATACGAAATCTGCATCTACTGGTGCGGCCCTTGTTCAATGGCCTGGCAGCCAAGATCCGCGCCGACTATGAAAAGGAAAGCTCCTTTCGCGACGCCGCCTGAGCGGCACAATATGCGGGCCAGCTGAGTGCCGCTGTCCGTTGTTTGGTCAACAAACGAAAACCGGCGCTCAGGCGCCGGTTTTCGTTGTCCATGCAAACCCAATTACTGGGTTACCACGACCGTTTCTTCGATTTCTGCCGTCACCCGACGGTTCTGGGCGCGACCTTCCGCAGTGCTGTTGTCTGCCAGCGGACGCTCTTCACCGTAACCGACCGAGCTGACCCGACCGGCATCGATGCCAAAGTCACGCACCAGCGCATCCGCCACCGCCTTGGCACGACGCTCCGACAGCGACTTGTTCAGCTCATTGCTGCCAATCGAGTCCGTATGGCCTTCGATAACGACCTTGGTGGTCGGGTAATCGTTCATGAAATCGGCGACGCGCTTGATTTCGGTTGCCGACTCCGGCTTGATGTCCGTGCGCGCAGTTTCGAACAGCACGTTCATCTTGATGCTGACTTTCTCGCGCAGCACTTTGTCGCAGCCTTTTTCATCGACCTTGCGACCGGCCGCGGTATTCGGGCATTGATCGGCATTATCGTAAACACCGTCGCCATCGCTGTCTTTCGGCGCTTCCGGTACCGGGGCCGGCGCAGGTGCGGGCGCTGGCTCCTCCACCGACTCAGCTTCGTCCGACTCCGCAACCGCAGCGCTGCCACCACCGAAAAGATAGCTCAAGCCAAACCACAGTTGGCTGTCACTTTCATGACTTTCTTCGTAACGAGTGCTGTTGAGCTCGACTCGCCAACTCAATCGCTCGGTGAAATATGTTTTTACCCCGAGACCGAACATAATTCCGGTTTCCGATTCTTCTTCAGCAGCACCGTCTGCTTCGAACTTGATTTCATTCAATCCCAAAGCAACGTAAGGAATGAGACCAGGGCGAGCTGTTTCAAAATGGTACAAAGCCTTCATGCCGAGTTGCGAACTGTCTACAGCCACGCTGCCGATGTCCGATTCCGTATCGTGCTCAGCGCCATACAGTTCCAACATAACCTCGTCTGTTACATAGTAACCAAACCCGAGGTATTTCAGCTCAGCACTCTTTCTGTCCAGACCCCTGTCATCATCAAATCGCTGCCAGCCATAACCCAAGGTCGGCTCCCAACCACCTTGACTGGCGCTGGCGGCACTGCTCAAAGCCAGCGCAACAGCGCCCACCAACATGCCCCATTTGTATTGCATTGTCGTTCTCCTTTTCCCTGCTTGAAACAACGAGGTCGATTGCAATCGACTGTTCGTCAAAACATGTGCTGACCACCATTCAACGACAGATTGGCGCCGGTGATAAAACCCGATTGCTCCGAAATCAGAAATGCCACTGCATGCGCGACTTCTTCCGGCGTACCGAGCCGGCCAACCGGAATCCCGCGGATGATCTCCTCGCGGATTTCAGGAGCGACCGCCATGACCATTTTGGTGGCGATGTAGCCCGGTGAAACCGTGTTGACGGTCACGCCTTTGCGCGCGACTTCCTGCGCCAACGCTTTGGTGAAACCGTGAATGCCGGATTTGGCCGCAGCATAGTTGGTTTGGCCAAGCTGGCCTTTCTGGGCGTTGACCGACGACACGTTGACGATACGACCGAAGCCGCGGTCCACCATGCCGTTGATGACATGACGGGTCATGTTGAAAACGGAATCCAGGTTGGAAACCAATACCGCGTCCCATTGCTCTTTGGTCATCTTGCGCAAGGTGCTGTCCCGGGTGATACCGGCATTGTTGACCAATACGTCAACCGGACCGAGTCGGGTTTGCACGTCATCGATGCAGCGGCCACAGGAATCAAAATCGCGGACGTCACCGAAGCTGATATGAATATCAAAGCCGGCCGCGCGCTGCTCTTCCTGCCAGGCCTTGGCTTTGTCGTGGTCGCCGCCGCTGTTGTAACCGGCTGCCACCACATAACCCTCACTGACCAGGCGCCGACAAATTGCCGTGCCCAAACCGCCAGTGCCCCCTGTTACCAGTGCTACCCGTTTGCTCATTCCTTGTCGCTCCGAGAATGACGGCTCCTGCGCCGCCGCGAACTGCTGGTCGGAGGATTGTGCCGTCATCGCCCCGATCGCGCAAACCGAACGGCACAAATCTCATGCAGATGTCACTGAAATGGCTGATGGCTACGCCGATCCATCGTGCTGGCAGTTGCGCGACTCGCTGCTGCATCGCACAATTTTCCGCCGTTTTCATCACGGACCGCAGAAACTGGGCACCGCGCGCTCTGCAAGCCCGGCGGCGCCCGCTATCATGCCGGCCCGGCTTCGAGCTTCGGGCCCCGGGTTTCGGGCTTCGGCCTGGTTCCGGTCACTTTTGGAGGATGTCCACGTCATGTCACTGTCCTTTCGTGCTTTTGCCCCTGTTTCGACCCTGTTCCTGACCCTGACCCTGCTCCTGACCGCTTGCGCCAACGGCCCCAGCAAATTGCTGCTCGATCCGGAAGTGCGCAGCATGGAGTCGCGCCTTGGCAGCGGCCATACCGTCCAGCTCGAGGTCAGCGGCAATCCGACGGCGGCTGCGCTGCAAGAGGGGCAAAGCCGGTTCGAGCTGGAACGCCCGGCTACGGTCACCGTACGGGAGAAAGTCGCTACCGGACTGATGCGGCACGGCTTCCAGATTGCCGATGCCGGTACCGACCGCCGGTTCACCGTGGAGTTGCTGAAAGCAGACCACATGGTCAGCCGGGGCATCGTCCGCGATACCATCAATGTCGAAACCGAACTGCGGTTCAATGCCATCACTCCGGCCGGCACCCGCAGCCGCACGTTTACCGACAAGCGCTCGCGCGAAGTGGGTGGTCGCGCGACTTTGGGCGAGGTCAGCGGCGAGCTGAACCAGTCGCTTGGCCATGTCATGGCGCGCGGGCTGAACGATGCCGAACTGATGGCCTTTCTGAGTCAACCCTGACGGTGCCTGCGCAGGCCGCCAGCCATGCTTGCCGGCGCCGCCGGCAAGCACTTGCAAAGCGGCCGAAAGCAACTACGCTTGCCTCAACAAGGCGTGCGTTTTCCAACACGCACCGGTTTCCACAAGGCGCTGTTCCAGAATTTGGGCAACGCCCTTTTTTTTGCCTGCGCGTTGTCGCCCGCACCCGAGTCAGCTCCAGTTCAGCTTGTCCCGGCAAACTCGCCGTTCATCATGAATGCCGACCGCTTCACTCGCCGCCGGCGGTTGGCGCTGATAAGCTAGCCCCGACGCTGCACTCGCGTATCAGGAGACTTCGCCATGAAAAAAACCGTACTCGCCGCCTTGCTTGCCGCTGGCATCCTGCCCTTGTCCGCCCAGGCCGACACCATTTTTGGTATCTACGCCGGTGCCGCCCAGTGGACCCAGGAATACAGCGGAACCTTCGGTTCCAGTGACAGCAATCAAGTCTGTACCGGTGGCTGCAATTTCAACATCGATCTGAATGACGATTTGGGTCTCGATGAGGAAAAAGGCAACACGCTCTGGCTTGCCATCGAACACCCGATCCCGGTGCTGCCGAATCTCAAGATCGAACGCAACGAACTGAAAACCGATGCCACCAGCGAACTCAACCGTGACATCACTTACGGCGACGAAACCTACAGTGCCAGCACCACAATCGCGACCGACTTTGACCTGAGCCACACCGACTACGTGCTGTACTACGAAGTGCTGGATAACTGGGTCAGTCTCGATATCGGCATTGATGTGAAGCAGTTTGATGGCTCGGTGCGTATTCGCGACGTCGACGGCGTGCTGGACTCGGCCGAAGAAGAACTCGACGCGCCGATCCCGATGCTGTATCTCGCAGCCAAATTCGATCTGCCGCTGACCGGCCTGTCATTCGGCGCCCAGGGCTCCGGTATCGATGCCGGTGGCGCCAGCCTGAAAGACATCCGGTTCAATATTGCCTATGAGTTTGCCTTCGGACTGGGTATCGAAGCCGGCCACCGCAACATGACCATCGAGATCGATGCCGACGAAGAAGACGTGTTCGGCGATCTGGAATTCAAAGGCAATTACGTCGCCGCCACCTTCCATTTCTAAGCCTGCTGCGCAGCGCGACGCTACAGACCCAGTCGTCACGCAGACCAAACGCCACCGCCTGGTGGCGTTTGTTTTTGGCAGACACGTTTTTTTCTGGTGATATGCGGCGCGCGGCTACTGCCGCTCAATCTGCACGATACGCGCCCGCATCGCCTGCAGCATCAGCAAGCCGGGCAGTGCCATCAATGCCGTGAAGGCGAAGAATGCCGGCCAGCCGATGGCTGGCGCCAGCACACCGGAAACCGGGCTGACGTATACCCGGCCGACCGAACCGAGCGCGGACAACAGCGCAAACTGGGTGGCCGAAAACTGGCTATGGCTGAGTGCGGTCAGCAACGCCAGAAAAGCAGCCGTGCCCATGCCGGCGGCCAGTTGTTCGATAAACACGACCAGCGCCAGCGCCCAATCCACGGTCGCCCGGTGATCCAGCGAGGCGATCAGGATATCGAACGGTGGCAACTCGAAACTGCCGAGCGTGCCGCGGCCATACCAGGCCAGCAGCAAGAAACCGAAATTGGAAACCAGCTGCAGCACGCCAAACCACAGCAACGCCCGGTACAGCCCGATGCGCACCATCATCAAACCGCCGAGCAGCGCACCAAAGATGCTGGCGCCCAGGCCCATGATCTTGTTGACGATGCCGACTTCCGCGCTGGAAAACTGCAGTTCCCGCAGCAAGAACGGCGTCGTGAGGCTGCCGGCGAACGCGTCGCCCAGTTTGTACAGGACAATCAGCGCCAGTACCGACCACGCCCCTTCCCGGGTAAAGAAACTGTCGAGCGAGCGGTTCAGCGTATCGAATCCGAACCGGCGCGCGAGCCACAACGCCGTCGGCAAGGCCAGCGCGATTTCACTCAGCAGAAACAGCAGTTGAATCCACTTGTTGGCATCGTCCGGATTCAGGCCGATCAGCACCAGCACGCTGCGCGCCAGCCAGACCGCGGCGACCACCCCCACCAGCATCAGCACAAACGCCAACAGCTCGCGGCCCGGCGCCGCCAGTTTCTGGCCGGGTACCCGCTCATAGCGCTCGGCCACCAGCACGGTCAGCACCGCTGCTGCCAGCATCAACCACGCCATGGTCTGGTAGACCTTGGCCCAGCTTTGCCACTGCTCAGCCCAGATGAAGGCAATACCACCGGACATCACCATCGCGGCGCGATAACTGGCCACCATCAACGACGAACCGAGACCCCGCTCATCCGACGGCAGCACATCGGTACGCCAGGCATCGAATACGATATCCTGCGATGCCGACAGAAAACTGATCGCCACCGCCAGCGCCGCGAACCACAGCGGCTGCTGCACCGGCGACAGCTGCGATATCTGCCACAGCACCAGCGCCAGGCCGAGCTGAAAGCAGACCAACCAACCGCGTCGACGACCGAGCAACGGTGGCTCAAACCGATCGAGCAGCGGCGCCCAGAGAAACTTGAGCGCATACGGCATCGCCACCAGACCGAGAAAACCGATGGTGGCGAGATCGAGCCCCTCCGTGGTCAGCCAGGCTTGCATTGCCTGCCCGGTCAACGCGAGCGGGATCCCCGAAGCAAAACCCAGCAGAACAATGGCAGTATGGCGGCGCCAGAAGGCAAAACGCTGAGACAACATCACAAGGCGCACCCACGCAAGCGGCGGAGCCGGACACTACCGGCCAGCGCGCTCTGAATGAAAGGATGACGGCACGGTAATGAAGCAGGCATCGAAAGGCAATTGGCATATTCTGGGCGCCGGTGCCCAGGGTCTGTTGTGGGCAGCGGCACTGACCGAAGCGCAGCAAGCGGTTTGCCTGCTGGACAAACCCGGCCGCGAACCGTTGCCGACTGTGAACTATCAGGAAGGCGAGTCGGCGCAGCGCGTGATTGCAGTGACCGGTCAGTCGCTGCCGCTGCCTGCCGAGGCACGCCGCCTGTTGGTCACCGTCAAAGCGACCGATCTTGAGCGCGCGCTGCGCGCCCTCGGCCCACACGTCGACGCGCTCGAACTGGTGGTATTGCTGCAGAACGGCATCGGCGCCGACGCCATCGCCCGCGGCTGCCTGCCGGCAGCAACGGTCATCTGGCTAGGCACCAGTACCCATGGCAGTTTCCGCACCGCACGGAATGCCGTGGTACACGCCGGTGCCGGCGGGATCTGGCTCGGCCCGGGTCGCGGCCAGTTGCCGGCCGAGCGCCATCAGGCCGCTTTGGCCAGCCTGCAACAGACGCGGCTGAACGTGCACTGGGACGAGCAGATCCAGACCCGGCTCTGGCACAAGCTCGCCATCAACAGTTGCATCAATCCACTGACCGCGCTGCTCAATTGTCGCAATGGCGAATTGCTGCGGCATCCGCTGGCCGGGCACTGGTTGCCGGCGCTGGCCGGCGAAGCGGCCGCCGTGCTGACCGCGCTCGGTCATGGTCTGAGCAGTGCCGAGTTGCTGCAACGGGTGCGCACAATCGCCGAACAAACGGCGAACAACTACAATTCCATGCAGCAGGATTACCTGCAGCAGCGACCGACCGAGATCGCGTTCATCACCGGCAGCTTGTTGCGAGCCGCCGCCGCGCACGGTTTGTCGTTGCCGCATCACGCGGAATTGCTGACGCGCGTGCAACAGCGACAAGCGTTCGGAGTTTGACTGCGGTCACAGGCCGGACGAATGCCAGCCCCACGCCGGTAAATCCTGCCTACAATCTTGCAGATCCTTGCTGGCACCTGCGCCGGCGCTCTCCGGTCTGCTGGTGGCCGGCACAACAACAACGAAGAGCCTGATTCCGATGATGAGTTTGCGTATCCGCCAGGTCTTGGTGATTGCCGTCCTGACCTTGCTTGCCAGTCTGCTGCTGATCGCCGTCGGCCAACAAGCGGCGACCGTGCGTGCCGCCGCGGTTGACGCTTTGCGTGAACAGCAAAGCCAGCAAGCCAATCGCGCGTTGCTGCAGCTGATCGAACAAAGCCAACAATTCCTGCGCCGCGCTGCCCAAGACCCGCGCACCAAGGATCTGATCCGCAGCGGCGCCCAGCCGGCGGTCGTGCGCGAACTGGCCAATGCCCGCAACAGCTTCGGTTTTGACGTGGTCCTGCTGCATGACCGCTCCAGCAACACGCTGTACCCGTCCGACGCCCCGAGCCGACCGGGTGAACTGTACGGCCTTGGCGATTACCTGTTGCAGCAGTACAGCGACAAACCGGCAACCCAGGTCGTCGAGCAAACACTGCGCGATCGCAAAGTGCTGATGCTGAGCGAAGCCATCCGCAGTGAAGGTCAAACCATTGCCGTGATGATGATCGGACTGCCGCTGGACGCCAGTCTGGCCAGCACCCTGTCGAGCCGCACCGGACTCGATATCCAGTTCGATGTCAGCGACAGCCTGGCGGGCGACCGCATTCCATGGCCGGTCGGCATCGAATCCGGCCATCGCTTGTCGCTGGCGCCATTGGCCGAATTGCCGGATCAGTCGGCGCTGTGGTGGCTCGGCGCCATCGTGGTGCTGGTATTGGGCGCCGGTGGCGCCTGGTGGCTCTGGCAGGACGGTGTCCGCGAAGAGCAGGCCCACGCCGCCTTGTTGAGCGCCGTGCAACGTGAAAACGAAGGCCAGCGCGGCGCGCTCGCCAGCCTGCGCAGCGTGCCGGAAACCGCGCCCTTGCAGCAGGCCATGCTGCAGTGGCAACAGCAAACCAGCCAGCAGGCGCAACAACTGGAAGTGCAGCTGACCCGGCTGCGCAGCCAGCACGATCAGCTGGTCGAACAGACCCGGCATGTCCTGCGCGAACGCGATGTTGCGGTCAATGCCCCGAAAACCAAGAGCGAATTCCTGTCGCGCATGGGCGATGAGATCACCACGCCGATGAACAGCATGATGAGCATGCTGCATCTGTTGGAGCAATATCGGTTGCCGCAGGAACCGCGCGAGCTGCTGACCATTGCCAGCCGTGCAGCGCGGACCCTGGTCGACAACCTGAACAATATTCTCGACTTCAGCAAGCTCGACGCGGGTCTGCTGAAACTCAACAAGCAGCCGATGCCGCTACAGCCGATGCTGGAGTCAGTGGTTGCCGAATACGCCCATCACGCCAGCGCCAAGAACCTGAAGCTGACCCACAGCATCAACCTCGATGTGCCGAACGTGGCGCTGGCCGACGAAACCCGGGTCAAGCAGATACTCGGCAACCTGATCGGCAATGCCGTGCGCTTCACCAAAGAAGGCGAAGTCGGTGTCTATGTCGACGTGCTGGAAAAAGACAATCGCAAGCGGCTGCGGTTCTCGGTCAGCGACACCGGTCAGGGCATTCCGAAAGATGCCCAGGCCGGCCTGTTCGACTCGCTCGACAGCCGCTCGCGCCTGACCAATGCCAGCTTTGCCGGCCGCCTGCGCTTGATCGTCAGCAAGCAGCTGGCGGAATTGATGGGCGGCGAAATTGGCGTCAGTTCCGAAATCGGCAAGGGCAGCCGGTTCTGGTTCACGATGACGCTGGAACCCATCAATCAGGAAAGCAATCCCGAACAAGACAAAACGCCGGCATAAGCCGGCGTTTTTTTGCAGTCACCTTGGTGCCTGTCAGACACTCCAATCAGGCACTCAAACGGTCGGGCGGCTGGCAAGCAGCTCTTTGACCGCAACCGACAAATCGGTAATCGGCACCGGCTTGGTGAAGACCCGATCGGCCCCCATGCCGGCAGCAAACTCGAGATAATTTTCCGGTTGGATTTTGCCGCCGCCGGAATAGGCGATGATGCCAACCTCCGGCGCAATTTCCCGCGCTTCGGCGATCAGCTCCAGGCCCTCTTTGTTGGGCATCAGCAAGTCGGTGATGATGATATCGGCTGGCTGCAGCCGAAACAGCTTCATCGCGACGTCGCCGTCTTCGGCTTGCATCACGGTATGGCCGTCGCGCTGCATGACTTGGGTCAGCATGCGCAGCACCGTGGGATCATCATCCACGATAAGGACCAGCGCCATCTTGGCAGCATCTCCTTGGTACGACATTCCTGCAGTTCTCCAACGACTGTTGGAAAACACAGCCGTCTCTTGGGCCAATCCTGCCCGCTCGGGTCACGCCAAGCATAACGGAAGCCTGACGCGCTTGCACCTTGACGATGTCAAGAACCCGGTCGGCAACTCAGACCAGTAGATTGGGCACAGATTGGTCAGGACAATATTGGTTTAATTGTACCAGTTAAAGTTTGCCCGCTCCCACGCCTGCTTTGCCAGCTTCCGACCTGCTCGTTAGCATGGCGGCCTGCTTTCGTTTAGACGCCGTCGCCATGTTCCGTTCCCTGCTTCTTGCCGCTTGTCTGGCATTGGCTGGCTGTGCCCATCAGGCGCCGCTGGGCCCGGTCAGCCCGGCCGCCCTGCGCGCCGCCGCTCCTGACTTTGCCCGGCCGGAAACCGCCCCGGCCGACGAGGTCGCCGCCTTGCAGACGGCCCTGGCAAACCATGGCCCGGCCGAAGTAACGGTTTACTTCGCTGACTGGTGCCACGACAGCGTCCGGGAGCTGCCGCGGCTGCTGGCTCTGGTCGAGCCGCACGCGCCAGATCGGCTCCAGCTGCAGCTCATCAACCTCGACCACAACAAGCGCGACCCGGCCGGCCGAGCCGAAGCGGCCGGCATCACCCGCACGCCAACCATCGTCGTCAGCCGCGCCGGCCGCGAACTGGGCCGCATCGTCGAACGGCCCCGCGTCACCGTCGGCCAGGATCTGATCGTGCTGTTGAAACAAGAGAGCTGAGCCATGTCCCCACTCGCATCAGGACGGCAGCCCCGGACGCGCCAACTTCTGACGGCAATATTCGCCCTGCTGCTCGCGGTCGGATTGAGCGGTTGCCAGCACAAGACGCCATTGCCGGCGACGCCGTTCAAGGCCAGCAGCTACCAGCTGTATTACGGTCATGACGCCGCCGAGCTGCAGCGCCTGCAGCAGGATTTGCAACCGGGCGAATTGCTGATCCTCGACAGTCGCAAATTGTCGGCAACACAGCTGCGCGCGCTGCTCGACCGGGCCGCCGAACGCGATGCCCGCGTCATTGGCTACCTCAGCATCGGCGAACTCGACAGCCGGGAGAAGCCGGCGTTTGATGCCTTCGTCGCCAGCTTGCCGGCCGCCGAACGACAGGCATTCGAGCAAGTCGCGTTGGAATGGAACGACAAGTTCGCCTCCTGGCGCATCGATGTCAGCGCACCGGTCTGGCAGCGCTGGCTGCGGACGCAGCACGAGGCGCTTGTCCGTCAGGGCCTGCACGGCGTGTTTCTGGATACGCCGGATACCGTCGACCGCTACCTCACCCATCCGCAATGGCCGCGTGCCACCCGGATCGAAAAGGTGCAGGCGATGCTCGCCGTCATTCGCAGTTTCAAAGCCGAGCGACCCGACGATCTGATCCTGCTCAATCGCGGCCTGAACCTGATTGGCGAGGCCGTCTGGCTCAATGAAGACGGCACCGATACGCTCGCCGGGCTGGCGCTGATGCGGCCGCATCCGCACAACCCCGACATCGTGCTGTATGAAAACGCTTACGCCAGCGATGACCCGTGGACCCGGCGCATCGAGGCCGAATTGCGCGCCACCGCCGCTGCCGGCCACACGCAAGTGTTCACGCTCGGTTACCGCGACACCCTTGGTTCTGCCGAGCAGCTGTTCACCCTGAGTGCCCGCGACGGCTTCATCGCCGGCTTCGCCGAATCGAGCACCAGCCTGCACCAGCATGGCAGCGAGCGGCGCTGAGACTGGCGTGCGAAACACCGCCACATCGATCACGGTCTGTAACAGTCTGGCGTCGCTCGCCGTGCCGGAAAACCTTTGCCGGTGCCGCCGGTTATGCCAGACTTGCGCGCCATGACTAGCTCCCCGTCACCGCATTTCGCGTTCCACCGGCTGCGCCATTGTTGGCGCGGCCTGTTGCTGCTTGCGTTGGCGCTGGTGTTGGTCAGCCAGTCGTTCGGCCTTGTTCACCGGCTCGACAGCGTTCATCACCCGGCCGAAACACTGTGCGAAATCTGCGCCCATGCCGATCAAGGCAGTGCACCGCTCGCCAGCGTGCCGCTGGTCGCAACACTGGCACCGCAAGCCACCGTCCAGCTGGCCCTGGCGGCGGCCCCGGCATCCGTCTTCCGCAGCCAACCACCGCCGGCGCGCGGCCCACCGCTTTCCCTCCACGCCTGATCCCAACCGGCTCCCGTCAGCGTTTTCGACGGTGATGCCGAACTGCCGCAGCAAAATCCGCGTTGCTGCGGTCACAGCGATCGCAACCGACTCCTGGTCCCCTGCGCCGCATTGCCAATGCCTGGCATCGACGTCAGCCACCAGCCGGTTTGCATGGTGTATGCGTGAATCCGTTCCACTGCTTACGGCAGTGCGGGTTCGCTTGTGGAGTTTGCAAAGATGTCCCGTTTCGCGACTACAACCTTTTCCGTCAAAAAATCCCTGTTGGCACTGGCCGTTGCCGGTGCGCTGCTGACCCCGTTCGCCGCCAACGCCGCGACCGTGCGTGGCCAATTGCTCGATGCCATGCAAAAACCAGTCGCCAATGCCCGCATCCGGGTACCGGCGCTGAACCAAACCGTGCAAACGGACAGCGAAGGCCGCTTTGAACTGCAGGATGTCAAAGCCGGCACCTTGCTGCTTGATATCGAAGCCGGCCGACACGGCCACCTGAACCGCGAGATTGCCGTGGGCGAAACGGATCAAAACCTGACCGTGCAACTCGACGACGATGTTGAGCATGTGGTCGTCAATGCCAGCGCGCTCGAACACCGCACGCTGGAAATGGCGACACCGGCGCAAGTGCTGGCCGGCGATGACCTGCTGAAAGCGCGCGGTGCTACGCTCGGCGAAACGCTGGACAACCAGCCGGGCGTCAGCGCCTCGTCGTTCGGCGCCGGCTCGTCACGACCGGTCATTCGCGGCCTCGGTGGTGCCCGTGTGCAAATGCTGCAAGACGGCGTCGGTACGCTCGATGCGTCCACCGTGTCAGCCGATCACAACGTCGCCGCCGAACCGCTGACCACCGAACAAATCGAAGTGCTGCGCGGCCCGGCCACACTGCTGTACGGCAGCGGAGCCATTGGCGGCGTCGTCAACGTCATCGACCGCCGGATCCCGGAAACGCAGAAAGACGGCGTTGAAGGCGCAGTCGAGCTGCGCAGCCAGACCGGCAACGACGAGCGCAGCGTCGCTGCCGCGCTCGACGGTGGCAGCGGCAGCTTTGCGTTCCATCTCAATGCCTTCAAGCGCGAAACCGACGACATCGAAATCCCGGGCGAGGCCGAACGCTTCCCGGAAGAAGAAGAAGGCGAACACGCAGGCGAAGAGCTCGCGCACGGCCAGCTGGAAAACAGCAGCATCGACGGCGATGGCGGCAGTGTCGGTGCGTCCTACATTGGCGAGCGCGGCTTCATCGGTCTCGCCGTAAGCGCCTACAACAGCAACTACGGCATTCCGGGCCATCACGCTCACCAAGAGGAAGGCGAAGTGCCGCCGGTCGAGGAAGAAGAAGCCCCGGTTCGCATCGATCTGGAACAGCGCCGGACCGATCTGAAAGCCCGCCTCGATGAACCGCTGCCGGGCTTTGAAGCGCTGAAACTGCGCATCGGCCGCAACGATTACGAACACGTCGAACTCGAAGGCGAGGAAGTCGGCACCACGTTCGAAAACAAGGCCACCGACACCCGGCTGGAACTGGTCCACAAGCCGCTCGCCGGCATGCGCGGCGTCATCGGCGTGCAAATCACCGATCGCGATTTCACCGCGATTGGCGAAGAGGCTTTCGTGCCGCCGTCAACCACCGAAAGCCAGGCACTGTTCCTGGTCGAAGAACGTGAGCTCGGCAAACTGCACCTGGAAGGCGGCATCCGCTACGAGCAGCAGGAGGTGAAACCGGAATCGGCCCAGCCGCAGTATGACGACAGCGCGTTCAGCTGGTCGGTCGGCGGCGTTTACGATCTGGGCAGCAACTGGTCGACCGCGCTGTCGTATGCGCACGCCGAACGGATGCCGAGCGCGGAAGAGCTGTATTCCGACGGCCCGCATATCGCAACCCAGAGCTATGAAATCGGCGACGTCAATCTCGGCACCGAAACCGCCAGCAACATCGATCTGAGCCTGCGCTATCACGGCGACCACACCAGCCTGAACCTGTCGGTGTACCGCAACGCGGTCAGCGATTTCATTTTCGCCGCCGCCACCGGCGCCGAACTTGATGAGCTGCCGGTGTTCCAGTACTTCCAGGCCGACGCCACCCTGCGAGGCATTGAGCTTGCTGCCGACTGGACCTTCTTGCAGTCAGACAGCGGTGACTGGACCCTGCGCGGCTTCTACGATCAGACCGACGGCGAACTCGATGACGGCGGCGATCTGCCGCGCATCCCGCCGCAGCGGCTCGGCCTCGGTCTCGATTTCGACACCGGCGATCTGCGCACCAGCCTCGATGTGATCGAAGTCGCCAAGCAAGACAAGGTGACCGAATTCGAAACCGAAACCGACGGCTACACCCTGGTCAACGCCGGCCTCATCTACCGCGTCTACCTTGGCGACAGCAGCGCCGATCTGTTCTTGCGCGGCAGCAACCTGCTCGACGAAGAGGTGCGTCTGCACACATCGTTCCTGAAGGACATCGCGCCGCAGATGGGACGGTCATGGCAGGCAGGAGTACGCTTCAGCTTCTGACCCCGGCAACAGAAAAGGCGCCTTGCGGCGCCTTTTCTCTTATCCCTTCCTGCATCAAGCAGTCGCTACCAAACCCAAGCAAAAACAAACGTACCCAGCATCGTAAAGGCTATCGCGATCTTGGCGATCAGGCCCAGCATCGTACCGAGCCAGGCGGCGAAACCGACCTGATGCGCCTTCAGCTGATCGCCATGGGTCATCAGCTCGCCAAGCACCGCGCCGACAAACGGGAACACCAACAGGCCCCAGAAGCCGACCAGAATGCCGAACACCGAGCCAAGCGTGGCGCCGATGATGGCCGCTTTCGAGGCACCGGCTTTTTTCGCGCCGAGCGCAGCGGCCACCCAATCGACGACAAACGACAAGACCATCAACGCAAACAACCACCAGACGGTGCCGACACCGATGCGTTGGTAATCTTCCAGCCACGCCGCCAGCCACATGCCGGCAAACAGAAACGTGGTGCCGGGCAACAGCGGAAACACGATACCGACAAGACCAATCGCGATCAGGGTGGCGACCGCAGACCAAAGCAAAAACGTCGTCATCAAACGCCCTCAGTGCATCAAAATACCGCCAACATCACCAACACTTTTCGATGATGTAAGTGCGCGTTTATAGCACCGGTCATGACGAGCAGGAAATCTCCAGCTGCCGGGCCCAGTCCGGCGGCAGCGCCGCGTAGGCCTCGTGTTCCGGCTGCTCAGCAAACGGCTGGCGCAAAATCTGATGCAGTTTCTGCACCTCGGAAAAATCGCCGGCCTGTGCCTTTTCGATTGCGATCTGGGCGAGATGGTTGCGCAGGACATATTTGGGATTGTGCCGCTGCTGTATCGCCTGACGCTGCGCTGCGATGCTGCCTTCGCGCGCCAGCCGTGCCCGCCAGCGGACCAGCCACGCCGCGGCAGCTTCGCGGTCGGCAAATTCATCGAGAAAGCGGCTGTCGCTGGCATCGGCGACATTGCCGAGCTGGCTCAGCGCCCGGAAGCTGCGCGGGTAATCGGCGGCATTGGCGGCCATCAAGCGCAGCAACTCGCTCGTCAACTCTCGGTCATCGTCTTCCGGATGGGTCAGGCCGAGCTTGCCACGCATCAGGGCGGCATAGTGCTCGACGATGAGCGGCTCGTATTCCGCCAACGCTTCACCGAGTGCTTCTTTTTCCAGCAGCGGCAACAGGGCTTCGGCAAACCGGCACAGGTTCCACAGCGCCACTGTCGGTTGCTCATCAAACGCGTAACGGCCGCTGTGATCGGAGTGATTGCAGATGTAGACCGGGTTGTATGCGTCCATGAAGCCGAACGGACCGTAATCGAGCGTCAGGCCAAGCACTGACATGTTGTCGGTGTTCATAACGCCGTGGGCAAAACCGAACGCCTGCCACTGTGCCATCAGGACGGCAGTGCGACGCACCACCTCGCGGAAAAAGCTCAGGCCCGGCAGCTTGTCGTGAACGTGATGCGGGAAATGCTCGGCAATGGTGAAATCGAGCAGCTGCCTCAAAGCGTCGTGCTGACCGGTCATCGCAAAATACTGGAAGCTGCCGAAGCGGGTGTGGCTCGGCGCCATCCGGACGATGGTGGCACCGGTTTCCACCGTTTCCCGATAGACCTTTTCCTGCGAACCAATCACGCACAGCGCGCGCGTGGTCGGGATGCCGAGCGCGTGCATCGCCTCCGAACACAAAAACTCGCGGATGGATGAACGCAACACCGCGCGGCCGTCGCCCATGCGCGAGAACGGCGTCTGACCAGCCCCTTTCAGATGCAGCTGCCAGTTTTCGCCGCGGCTGTTGCGCACCTCAGCCAGCAGCAGCGCGCGGCCGTCGCCGAGTCGCGGCACATAGACGCCAAACTGGTGGCCGGAATACACCATCGCACGCGGCTGCCAACCGGTGATGGAGGCGCCGCCGCTGAACAGGAACGGCAGCTCGGGCCGCGCGACCTCGCTGGCGTCCAGATCGATCAGGGCGGCGGCATCGGCACTGAAGGCGACCATGTGCGGCGAGGCAAGCGGCGTCGGCGCCACCGGCACCGAGAACGGTTCGCCAAGGCGGGCAAAATGCGGCCGGTAATCCAATGCTTCCAGACGGGGCATGACAAAAGCCAGGATCAGGACAGGGTCACCAGTATACGGCCAGCTGCCGGCCGCCGCTTTCAAGCCGGCCGGGGCAGTGCGACAATGCCCGTCTGCCCCGCGGCCAGCGAACGCCACCATGCCCATCCCGACCCCAGCCGATCTCGCCACCCTGCAAGCCTTTCTGGTTTCCGACGCCGTCAGCGAAGAATGCTACGACTATGTCCAGACCCATGGCTTTCTGACCGCGTTGGCGATTTCGCCGGTGGCAGTGCCGGAGCACGAATGGCTGGCCGAGATCTTCGTCGAAGAACCGGAATTTGCCGACGACGACGAGCAGCAGCAAATCGAAGGCACGCTGCGCAATCTGGCCGACTACATCGCCCGCGAACTGTACTCCGGCAAACCGCTGCGGCTGCCCTGCCCGCTGCTGCTCGGTGACGATCCGGATGCAGCACCGCTGCGCGGCTGGGCGCTCGGCTTCATGGATGGCGTCAACATGCGCGAGGACGCCTGGTTCGAACCGGACGAAGAAGAAGTCGGGGAACTGCTGCTGCCAATCGCGCTTGCCGCCGGTGTGTTCGAAGACGACCACCTCGATCAAATCTACGAAGATCCGCACCGGCTGCGCACCGTGCTGGCGCAGATCCCGGATTCGATTTCGGAGCTGTATCTGCTCTATCGCGAAGAGTAAGCATTACAGCGTTTCGATTTGGTTCAGCTGCTGCTCTGCTTGCCGCAGTACCGCAACGCGATCTTCAGGGGCGCGCTTCAGCCAGCCCCGGACAATCGGTGCCATGCGCTGGTTCTTCAGCCAGCGCTCGGCATGGCGATCAATGAAATCCCAATACAGGCTGTTGAACGGACAGGCGCGTTCGCCGGTTTTGTCCTTGACCCGGTAATGGCACTGCTCGCAGTGATTGCCCATGCGGTGAATGTAGGCACCGCCCGACACATACGGCTTCGAGCCGAGCAAACCACCATCGGCGAACTGGCTCATGCCGCGCGTATTCGGCAGCTCGACCCATTCCAGCGCATCGATGTAGATGCCGAGGTACCAGGCATCGACCTCGTCCGGATCGCAGCCGGCGAGCAAGGCGAAATTGCCGGTGATCATCAAACGCTGGATGTGGTGCGCGTAGGCATTTTGCAGTGAGCCATGAATGGCCTGCTGCAAGCAGCGCATTTTCGTTTCGCCGGTCCAGAACCACCACGGCAGCGGCCGCCGGTGCTGCAACACGTTCTGGGCGCGATACGCCGGCATCCTGGCCCAATAGACGCCGCGCACATACTCGCGCCAACCGAGGATCTGCCGGACAAAACCTTCGACCGAAGCCAGCGGATAGCGCCGCGGATCATCATGGTAGGCAGCGACCACTTCCTGCGGCGTGATCAGTTTGGCATTGAGCGCAAACGACAGCCGCGAGTGGAACAGCCACGCTTCGCCGTCAGCGAGCGCATCCTGAAACCGGCCGAACCACGGCAGGCGATGCGTGATGAAGCTGCGCAAATCGGCCTGCGCCATCCGGCGCGTGGTCGGCCAGAAAAAGGTGTCGGCCCTGGGCTCGCCGAAATGCGGCACGCCGGCCGCGACAATTTCCTGCCACAGTGCCGACAAATCCTGCTGGCGCCACGGCTCGACCGGAATCGCCGGCTCGCCATCCCAGCGTTCGCGATTGTCGGCATCATAGTTCCACTGACCGCCGACCGGCTCGCCAGCCTTGCTGACCAGAACCTGATGACGCTGGCGCAGCTGCCGGTAGAAATACTCCATCCGGTATTGCTTGCTGCCGAAGAACTGCGCGACCGCCTCGCGTTCGGTGTAGAAATGTTCACTGTCGTACACCGTCACCTGCAAAGCGGATTCGGCCGAGAGCGTGCGCAGTTCCTGATCCAGTCGCCACTCGTCCGGCAGCTGCCAGGCCACCGCCTGACAGGGTTGTGCGGCCAGCACCGAGCGCAACAACTCGACGAATGACTGCCGACTCGCCGGCTCGCCAATGCGCACGTAGTGCACGCGGTGGCCGGCATTCTGCAGCGCCGCGGCAAACGCGCGCATGCTGGCAAAAAACGCCAGCAGTTTCTGGGCATGGTGTTTGACGTAGTGGCTTTCCTGCTGCAGCTCGGCCATGACATACAAAACATCGTCGCGCCGCTGCCGAAACCAGGAATGGCCGGCATGCAGCTGGTCGCCGAGAATCAGCCGGATCTCCCTGACTTCCCTGTCCGCTTGAACCTCTGGTATTGCCTGATTCTCGTGTCTCGCCGTCACGCTCATTGCCTCGACCTTGCAGGCCTCGGCGCAATGAGTTGCTGTTTTGTCGATCGCAAATGCCTGCGCCTGCGGCAGGCATCCGAACAGTACCTGACCTCAGCCCACACCGTGGTCCAGCGTTTGCGCCACCGAAATGGCCGCTGACAGACCGGGCAGACTTTTTCCGGCAAATGCATTTTCTTGACAGCGCGCATGGACCTCGACCTGACCGCGGGCAACTGATAACAACACCAACAGCGGGCAACTGATGCCCGCCATTGATACGCAGTCGACGCTGCCGCCGATCAGATCTGCGCCGTAAATCCCTGCTGTCAGGCGCAGAGATTGCTCTGTGGCCTCTGACTATCGGACCAGCTGAATATCATCGTTGTCGGAGGTCCCAGCGGCTGCACCGCTGGGTCGATGCCGGACAGATGCAACACTTGGGCGCGAAACCAGGCATCAAATGCCTCCGGAGCCTTGGCGTACTGCGCGGCCGCCACTTCCGGCTCATCGACTCGGGTCACGCCAATCAGCCACGGACCCGTTGGCGTCTGCTGCAAATGCCAGGACTCATGGGAGACGCCGTAGTGGCGATAAAACTGATCGGCCTCGGCGCGACGCTCGGTCGCCAGCGTCGCAGCAAACGCATTCAGTTCTTCCAGCGGCCGGCGAATGGGAAAAGCACGAACCACGATGGGCATATGGACCTCCTTGACCAAGCTGCAAATGATGGCAGACCGCCCAGCAGGTACTCACTGCAGCGGCCGCCTTACTGTAGTGGAAGGCGAGGTTTGTCGCAGCGCCGGACTACAGCTAGTAGCCGAACTGTCTAAGCAGCAATGGTTTGAGATTCGTCATCGCGACTGAGCGCGCTTACGGAGCATTCGGATTTGCTGTTCAAGACTCGACTTTTGATCAAAAAAAAAGCGGACACGAGGTCCGCTTTTTTCTCCCAACCCTTATTGTGGTGCGACATCACCGCCGTCGGTTTTCGCGGCCGCTGCCGGTTCGCCACCCACCGCAGACGCTGCTTTCGCTCGCGGCTTGCTTTGCCAGAAACCGCCGACATTCAGCGCCTGCCAGGCATGCTTCACCCAGCGCAGCAAGGCAAAGCTGAGCCAGATCGCCCACAGCAGCATCGCGCCCTTGTACAGCCACATCGGCACCGACAGCACACTGACATTGGGCAGCGCATCGGCACTGTAATCGGCGAACCAGTTCAGTTGATTGCCGTAGGAGCCGTTGCCGGTCAGCATCATGTCCGGTGATGACAGCAGCGCCGCCGGCACCGAACCGACCAGCACCAGCACGGCGATCACGCTCAGTGCCATCAAGGCGAACTGCTGCAAGTTGAAGCCACCGCCTGTCGGCATCGTCAGCTGCCGTTCGCGCCAGCGCAGCACGAGGAACCAGACGACCAACAGCGCGAGCACCCACCACGACACCGTCGACAAGCCGAGCCCGAGCAGCAGCCAATCGCGGAACGACACTGCCGTGAGGCCGCTGCGTGCCAGCACAAACGCCAGGGCGATGAACACCAGCAGCGCACTCCAGTAAAGCACCGCCGGGCCGAGCGTCGGGCCGCTGGTATAAAGAATCCAGCGGTTGTCCGGCATTTGCAGCGAGTAACTCAGGTTGGCCGCCGGCACCCCGAGTGCGATCGCCGGCAATTGCTGGCGCAGCGCCGCTTCACTGCTGTCGCGGTAATTTACCGACAGCGTGTGTTCGCCCGGCAGCACCGGCACGGTCAACACGCCGTCACGCGGACGCACAACCTGATCGCGACCGTCGAGTTGCACCTGCAGCACATCAAGGGCCGCGGGCAGCGTGAGCACCTGCTCGCCCCCTTGCGTTGCCCGGTAGCGCAGCGTCAGCGAACCGGTGGCGCCGCGCTGGCCCTGGGCATGTTGCAGCTGCAGTTGATCGATCGCCAGGGTGGCACCGGTGACAATCGCCGGCCGGGTGACGGCCACCGTCAACTGCTCGCCCGGACGCGGCGCGTAGGTTTGCAGCCAGTCTTCGCCATCGGCATTGGCGATCTGCGGCGTGCCTTGCGTTTGCAGCCGCCACTGATTGTCCGGTGCCAATTGCCAGATCTCGACGTAGGGCGCATCGGCCGGGCTCTGCAGGACAAGCGTCTCGGCGCGGGCCAGACTGCTGCTGAAGCGCACGGTCTGCTCGGTCGCGGCAAAATGCAGTTGCACGACAGCGTTTTCCACCTTCAGCTGATCGTCCTGCACCGCTTCGCCCGGCAGCAGCGGCAACGCTACCGTGAACGCACCGGCGCGCGGAGCCAAACGACGCACCTGCGTTTCGACGCGCCAGGATTCGGCAAACTGCAGCGTGCGCTCCACCTGCACAAACGGCGGCACGCTGAGCTGATTGACGCCGTTCGCGCCGGGACGCTCGACCGCGGTTTTGCTGGCGGCGCGGGTCAGCGCCAGCGCGCCGGACGGCAACAGATCGCCCTGCAGGCCGCTTGCCTCCCAACCGTCCAGTTCGACCCGAAGCTGGCGCGGTTTCAGTGCAAAATTGAGCGACACCCGATCACTGCCCGGCGCGGTGCCAGTCAATTGCAAACGGTGGCGGCCGGCCGGCACCCAGACCGACACGCTGTTGCCGCGCAGACGTGCGACGCTGCGTTCGCCATCGCGGCTGACCTGCGTCGGCAGCCAATCGCCGATGCGGCCGGGCACCGGAATCGCGGTCGCGATCACGGCATTGACCTCAAGCGTCAGCGTGATCTGATCGCGCTCGGCGCGCACGTCGGCCGCCGTCAGTTCGGCGCAGATCGGCGCACAGGTCGGCGGCAGGGTCAGCCGCGTTTTCAGTTCATTGAGCAACTCGGCCGATGGCACGGTGGCCTGCGCACGCTCCGGCAATGCGGCGCCTGCGATCAACACGCCCAGCAACAACCACGGCGCCATGACGCTGGCGAGTCCGAGTTTTTGCCGCGCCAGTTGCAACGGTGAGCGGCCGCTCAGCTCGCGCACCACACGCAGGAAGAATGCGGCGAAAATGCCGATGGCAAGCAGCACCAGCAGCACGCGAACGCTGTACGGCAACAGCCACAGCGACAGCGTCTGCTCGACATCGACCGGGCCGGACCAGCTCAGCTGGTAACGGTGCCAGCGCCAATCCGGAATGCCTTTGCCGGACTGGTTGATCGTGTTGTCGGCGTAGGTCTGGTAGATATTGCTTTTGCTGATGCGCGAACCGGTCACTTCAATGCGCTGTTCCATTTCACGCGATCGCACCGCATCTTCTTCCGCCGATTTGCGCATCATCGCCTCTTCCATGACTGGCGCGGGTGCCGCAGCGGGCATTGCCTGATCATAGACCTCGGGCGCATGCCGATAATCATAGGCACCGGTTTGCGGTTCCAGTTGCGGATGCAGCAGCGCACTGATTTGCCCGGCCGCAAACGGAATCAGGATCAGCACCAGCGCGGCCAGACTGAGCAGCCGGTAACGCTGCAACCAAACCAGGAGTTTGCCGCTGGCGTACCGGCAAGCCAGCAGCGCCAGCGCGGCATTCGGCAGCAGCCACTGCGGCATGTCCGGTTCATGGAACAGAAAACCGAATGCCAGCAACAGCAACAGCGCCCACAGCACGCCATAGAGTTTGTAAACCAGCACCGCGGTCAGCACCAGCACGAAGGTATCGAGCAAGTTCCAGCGTTCGAGGAAACTGCCCGGTGCCTGATCGACACCGCTTGCCGCCAGCAACCGGTAACCGGGTGGCAGATGCAGCTGGATTTGCGCGCTGTCAAACCGGGTCTGCCAGCCGGTGGCCGGCATGCTGCCATCGCGCTCCAGCTCGCCGCTGGCGTGCAGCGACAGGTAACTGCGACGCAACTCGACCCCGCGCACGGAGTCGGTATCGCCGCTGCTGATCGGCAAGGCCTGGCCGCTGTCACTGACGTGCTGCAGCTGATAAGGCGTCGCCATGTCGAGCCGCCAATCGCGCCGCAAGTTGCCATTTACCTGATCGCGAAAACTGTAGGTGCTGCCATCGAAACGCAGCCACAAATCGCGCTGCAGTTGCAGCGCATTGTCGGTGACCTGACGACCGCGGCTGCGTTCGCTGATGCGCAGGCTGTGGCCGCTACGCACCCGCAGGGCCGGCAGCTCATGCCATTCGCCCGGCACATCGGCCTGCACCGGATCGATCGGCGCACCACCTTCGAGACTGGCCGCGCGCAGCGATTCGGCACTTTGCCAGGACCAGATCTGTTCGCTTGGCCACAGGCCATTTTCCGCCGGCAACGACAACGATTCCGGCATCTGCCGGGCGCGGCTGTGCAGGCGCAACTCCCATTCACCAGCGCGCAGCTGCACCCGCAGCTGTCCGGTTTCATCGAGCCGTGCGGCCAGCTTGCTCTGCATCGCCGTTGGGACAAAATCCGGCAACAAGGGCGCACCCAGCAACACTTCCCGGGCGCTGCCGGTGGCGGTCAGCTTGAGCACGGTTTCCAGCTGCAGCGGGATGCCATCCTGCAAACGCTGATAGACGCGCAGCTGCAAGGTGTCTTGCACGGTGGCCGGTTTGTCGTCGCTGGCGAGCATCAGAGCGCTGCCATCGCGCTGCACCGCAGTCACCGGTTTGCCATTCAGCATGAGCGAAACCAGCGCAATGCCATCGGGCAGCGGCAGTGCGCCCGGCACTTGCCGCCAGCGGATCTCGCCTTGCAGCGTGCTGCGGCCCGGTGCCAGCAAGACCTGCGGCTCGCCGCCGCGATCCAGCACCGCGACACTGCGGACGCCATCATTGACCGCACGCGGCCACAAATCGGCACTGCCTGGCAAACGCACCAGCTGCTCCTTGCTGCCGAGCACTTCGATCGGCAGCGTAAATCGGGCGCCACCGGCATCGGCTTGCAGGTTCAGGTTGCCATACCAGACGCAGGCGAAATCGCCCGCCTCGCGACCGTCCTGACCATGACTGAGCGGGCAGCGACGAAACTCTTCGCCGTGCAGCGCCCAGTCCTGCCAGTCCTTCAAGGCATTCGGCACGGCAACATCCGCGGCCTGCGCCGTCAACATCGCACTGAGCCACAATACCGGGAACGACCACAACGCCAAGAACGACCGCGACAGCCCTGCCATCGCGGTCCGTTTGTTTCGCCAACCCCTGCTCACCATTGCTCTCCTTATCGAGCGTGACGAATGCGGGACTGCCAGCCCCGTTTGCTGATAACGCGTTTTGCCTTACGACAACGTCAGCACCACCTTGCCTATCGACTGACCACTGCGCAAACATTCCAGCGCTTGCGGTGCATCGGCAAACGCAAAAACATGGCCGACATGCGGCGGCGGCAGGTCCAGCGCGTTCACTTCGGCCAGCAGCGTGGCAAAGAGTTCATGTTGCTGCCACAGCCAGATCAAATTGAAAGCCAGCACCGATTTGTTGGCGCTGATCATCGCCAGCGCATCGTAACGCGGCCGACGCAAATACTTGCTGGCCATGGCAAACCAGTTGGGGCGACGCTTGCCCGGCGCGTATTCGGCGGCACCGAATACCACGAGGCGGCCGGTCGGCGCCAACGCCTCGAATGACGCGCGTTGCACCGCGCCGCCGATGGCATCGAGCACCAGGAACAGCGGCCGACCGGCCAACGTCTGCTGCAACTGCGTGGCAAATGCCGCGTCACGCACGATGATGTCGGCGAAACCCTGTTGTTGCAGAAACGCGCGCTTGCGCACATCGCTGACGGTGCCGATCACCGGCACGCCACGCGCCGCGCAGATGCGCATGGCCTGCAAGCCGACGCCGCCGGCAGCGGAATGAATGAGCGTCAGCCGGCCCGGCGCAAACGCGCCCAGATCGCGCAGCGCATACCAGGCGGTGAAGGTTTGCACGAGAAAAGCGGCGCCTTGATGGAACGACCAGGCGGCCGGCAGCGCGGCAAGCTGATGCGGCGCGACATCGACATGACTGGCGTAGGCACCAAAGCGGATGCAGCCCATGACGCGATCGCCCACCCGCCACGCCGGCGCATCGCTTTCACAGACCACGCCAGCGAATTCGAGACCGGGCACAAACGCGCCGCTCGGCGTCGCCGAATAGAGCCCGGTCAAGGCAAAAATGTCGGCAAAGTTCAAACCGACCGCGCGGACTTCGACCCGAACTTGACCGGCCGGCAGCGCCGGCAACGCCTCGCGCTGCCGTTGCAGCCGCGCCAGATCACCGGCCTTGGCCGTGCGCCACAGCGTTCGTTCAGTGACCGTCATGGTTCAGCGTGGCCGCTCGGCACCCGGCCAGGCGCCAGGCGGCTGCGCCGGCAATTGCCGGTATTCGATTTCAGTGTGGTAATGGACGAGCCCGCGCGCCTGATAATTGCGCAGCGCCGCCGGGTGATCGAGCGTGCAGGTGTGGACGAACACGCGCGTTGCGCCCCAGTCCCAAGCATCGCTGATGCAGCGCGACAACAACCAGCCGCCGATGCCGCGGCCCAGATACGCCGGCATCAAACCGAAGTAGGCGATCTCGACACTGCCGTCGTCATGTTTGTGCAATTCGTAGTAACCGGCCGGCGTGCCGTTGGCGTAGCAAACGAAGGTGCGGTGATGCGGTCCGGCAATCGCGCTTTGCCACTGCGCGTACGTCCATGGCAACCGATCGACCCAGTACCAGTCGCCGCCGACGGCGGTGTAGAGAAAGCGGTTCAGCTCCGGCAGCGGCTCTTGCGCTTCCCGGATTTCGAACGTGGCCGGATCCGGACAGGGTTTGGCGTTCAGGGCGTTGCGCTGCAGCATTTGCAGATACAGCACGTCGATGGCTTGGGTGGGAAGAACGGCGGCCATGGGAAATTTCCAACAAAGCGACGGCGGTCAGTGTAGCGACTGTCCGCAAGGGCGACCATTGTCGCGGCGGCAAATCAGTGGCAATTCGCCAAGCTGCTGATCCAGTCCGCGATCAAACTGACGCCGGCGCTATCCACGACCGCCGATGCCAGCGGCGGCATCGCATAGCCATCGCGCCGGTTCATCCGGTGGTGCAGCAGCGAACGGTCCGGCGCGCCGGGCACCAGCAGGCGGGCATCGGCAACGCCAAGCGCACCGGATTGCGGCAACACATCACAGGTGGCGGTATCGGCCAACGCAGTCGCATGGCGCAAATCCATCGCCACCGGCGCGGCATCCGGCCGATGACAATGGCTGCAGTTGCTGTGCAGATAACTGCGCGCGCGGGCGTTCAGACTGGCCGCTTGATTATCCGGTTCGGCGTACTGCATGGCGCGCTGTGTGGTTGATAAATGGCTGCGAAACCAACCGATGTACTGCCAGGTATCGAGCTGGTTGGCGCTGATGCCGGAACGGGGATAGTGCAAGGCGCGATTGAGTTGACCGGCTTCGGCGCCCAGCACGAACCCGGCAGCCTGGGTATGGCATTGCAGACATTCACTGCCGGACGGGAAATGCCAGAGCTGGCCGTTGATCTGCCGGTCTTTGCCGGCCGTCAGCAAATCGGCATCGCTTTGATCAGCCCGCCATTCGTAGCTGTAGCCGCGCCAGCCATCGCTGTGCCGCATGAACAACCGGGTCTCGATCAACTGGCCGGCCAGCCGGAAATGCTTCATCAGTACCGAGCCGGTCGGAAACTGGAAATCGCCATCACTGTGCACCGTGATCTGGCTGCCATTCGGAATGGCGACAAAGCGCTCCTTGTCAGCGCCGTCAGACCAGAACGGACTGTTGATGGCGTAAGGAATTGCCGCGTCGATCGGCTGGCTCGGGCTGCTCGCACTGACGCAACCGGATTGCGACAAGCGCTCGGCAACGCTGCCTGGGTTGTTGTCCGCACTGTGCATCCGGTAAATGTTTTCGCCGGCACTGCCGCTGAGCAGCAGCGCGTACAACTCACCCTGATTGTCTTCCGCGAACGACGAAGGATTGCCAGACAATGCCGTCAGCATTTCAACCTGCAGACTGCCGTTTGGCTGCGGCAGCAGCGACCAGACCTGGGCGCTGCAGTAATCGCTGAAGAGGTAACGGCCTTGCAGCGCCGGCAGCGCACTGCCGCGATAGACATAACCGCCCGTCACCGAACAGCCTTCACTGTGACTGTATTCGAAGACTGGCTGTTTCAGGCCGGTCTGGTTGCAACTATCGGCAGCGTAGCAATGCTGGCCTTCCATAATGGCCCAACCGTAATTGCCGCCGCGCTCAATTTTGTTGATCTCTTCCCAGGCGTTCTGGCCCACGTCGGCCGCCCACAACTCGCCATTGCTGCGATCAAAGGAAAACCGCCACGGATTGCGCAGGCCCCAGGCATAGATTTCTGGCCGGCCACCGACGCCGTTGGCAAACGGATTGTCAGCCGGAATCGCATACGGGGTGCCGTTGTTGATATCAAGGCGCAGAATCGAACCGAGCAGGGTCTGGGGGTTCTGACCATGGCCATGGGGATCACCGCCGCTGCCACCGTCACCGAGCGCGAGATACAGAAAACCATCGGGACCAAACGCCAGTTGCCCACCGTTGTGATTGGAATACGGCTGCGCAAGCGTCAAGAGAATGTCTTCGTCAGCGGCATTGAGCGTGCCGTCACCGCGGCGGACAATGCGCGACAAGTACGAGCTCAACGGCGAACCGCCGGTGTAGTAAACGTAAACTTCACCATTGCTGGCGTACTGCGGATGAAACGCGAACCCGAGCAGGCCCGATTCGCCGCTGTCCTGCACCCGGCCGGACAGATTCAGTACTGTGGTCAGCGTGGCGGCAGTCGGCTGATTGGCAAAGCGTTGCACCAAACCGGACTTGCGCACCGCGTAGAACACACTGTCGTCAGCGGGTGCCTGCAGCAAGCCGACCAGGCCAGACAGTGATGGCAGTTCCGGAAACGCCGGCTGCCAGCGGATAGCGGTCGAACCGGCACTGTCCGGCGCCAGACAGCTGGTATTGTCCGGTCGCGCGACCAACCCGGAAGTTGGCGGTGACGGCGTCTGGCCACTACCGCCACCATCCGAGTTGCCGCAACCGGCGATCAGGATCAGCAGCCCGCACAGACCGCTCCGCATGACCGCACTCCTTGTGCCAACCCTCGGTTGACCAAGGTTTACTCCTTCGCGGCGAGCTGCGCCAGTTCCTGCTCAGACAATTGACGAATTTTGATGCTGAACAAGCCGTAAACAATGGCGACCAGCGGATTGATCAGGTTGAAGAAGGCATACGGCAGATAGGTCAAGGTCGGCACGCCCAGCGTGCCGGCCATGAAGGCCCCACAGGTGTTCCACGGCACCAGCGGCGACGTGATGGTGCCAGCGTCTTCCAGCGTACGCGACAGATTCTCCGGCGCCAGACCGCGACGCTGGAACTCGGCCTTGTACATGCGGCCCGGCAATACCAGTGAAATGTACTGATCGGCAGCGATGATGTTGATGCCGATGCAGGTCAGCACCGTGGTGACGATCAGCGAGCCGGTACCGCGGGCAAAGACCAGCACCGACGACACCAGTCGTTGCAGCAGGCCGGTGCGCTCAAGTGCCGCGCCGAACACCATCGCACAGATGATGAGCCACACCGTATTGAGCATGCTGGCCATGCCACCGCGCGACAGCAGCGAATCGACGGCAGCATCGCCGGTCGCCGATTTGTAGCCCGAAGCAAGCACCGTCCAGATACCTTTCAGCAGCTCCATGGCACCACCGGCTTCGGCACCGACAAAGCGCAGCACGGCATCGCGCTGGAACAGCACGGCCCACAGCGCGCCGACCAGGGCAGCAATGAAAATAGCCGGAAACGCCGGCACTTTCTTGATTGCCATCGCAAACAGAATCAGTACCGGGATGAGCACATACCAGCCAACATCAAACTGACCGGACAGCAGGTTCAGGCTTCGATTCAGCGACTCGGGACTGACTGCTTCGGTATGAGCCTGCAGACCGAGCACAGCAAAGATGATCAGCGCGAGAAGGATGCTCGGCGCCGTGGTCCACATCAGATGGCGGATATGGGTGAACAACTCGGCACCGGCAACCGCTGGCGCCAGATTGGTGGTATCCGACAACGGCGAGATCTTGTCGCCGAAGTAAGCGCCGGACACGATCGCGCCGGCCGTGATCGCCGGTGACAGGCCAAGCGTGTGCGACACGCCAATCAGCGCTACACCAACGGTGCCGGCGGTGGTCCACGAGCTGCCAATCGACACTGACACGATGCAGCAGATCAGACAGGTCGCGGCGTAAAAAATGGCGGGGTCGAGCAGCATCAGGCCGTAGTAAATCATCGCCGGCACGGTGCCGCTCAAAATGAAGCTGCCGATTAGCGCACCGACCGCCAGCAGGATCAGCACGGCTTTCAGACTCAGCGAAATGCCGTGAATGAGTCCTTCTTCGAGATCGTCCCAGCGATGGCCATTGCGCAGACCGATGATCAGGGCAAGACCGGAGGCGAGCAACAGCGCGATCTGGTTGGCGCCGTAGGAAGAATCACTGCCGTAAAGACGAACCGAGAAAAACAGCAGAACAATCAGCAACAGCACAGGCAGCAGCGCATCGAGCAGGCTGGGCGCGCGCGGGGTGGACGACGACATCCGGGGCATCCTCTTGGAATTATCATCCCCGGGTTCGGCCGGGGTCGGGCGAGTTTACTGGATTTGTCGGCCCGGCCCCAGCGTTGGCAGTGGCATTAGTCCGCTGTCGGACCAGCGCCCAGGTGTTGTTGGCCGCGCTGGCGTGCCAGCTGCAACTGCCGGCGACGCTCGTTGAAACGGCGCTTCTGCTCGTCGGTCAGCTGATCGTGACAGCGCGGGCAGCAGAAATCGGCTTCGTACTTGTCCGACTGCCGGTCCGCCGCCGACACCGGTCCGCGACAGGCCGGGCAGAATGCGTAGTCGCCCGGTTTCAGCGCATGGTCGACGGCGACCCGGTTGTCGAAGACAAAACAATCGCCGCGCCAACGACTTTGCTCGACCGGTACTTTCTCGATGTAGTTCAGGATGCCACCCTTGAGGTGGTACACCTCCTCGAAGCCTTGCGCGAGCATGTAGGCACTGGCCTTTTCGCAGCGGATGCCACCCGTGCAGAACATTGCGACTTTCTTGTGCTTGCTCGGATCGAGGTTTTGTTTCACCCACGCAGGAAACTCGCGGAAGCTGCGGGTATTCGGGTCCAGTGCCCGCTCGAAACTGCCGATTGCGTACTCGTAATCGTTGCGGGTATCGAGCACGACCACATCATCACGCGCAATCAGCTCGTTCCACGCCGCCGGCTCGACATAGGTGCCGACCCGCTGGTTCGGATCAATGTCCGGCACGCCCATGGTGACGATTTCTTTTTTCAGCTTGATCTTGAGCCGGAAAAACGGATTGCGCTCCGCCAGCGATTCTTTGTGTTCCAGATCGGCAAATTCGCCGTGGCCGCGCAACCAGCCAAGCAAGGCGTCAATGCCGGCACGGGAGCCGGCGACCGTGCCATTGATACCCTCATGGGCCAGCAGCAGGCTGCCGCGGATGTCGTGGGTCTGACAGATTTGGTACAGACGTTCTTGCCATTGCCGGAGCGGTTCCTGCGCCTCCATCGACGGCGCGAGTGTCACAAATTTATACAGTGCAGCAACCACTACCATGGCAAAAGGCTCACAGACTTCAGGGGCACCGTATTATCCGGGATTCGGCTTTGGCGGGCCAGCGTTGCCCCGCGAAGCCGCTAAAATGGCGAGGTTGGCAGCGCTTGTCTGGTGGCACGGATGACCAGGCGGCTGCCCGCCCCTTCCGCCAACCAAGGAACGATGGCGTAAATGTTGCAGATCAATGTAAGCCCGGTTACGTCGCGCTCCCCGCACGCCAACATGCTTTCGGGCCCCCGCCCGTCGGGGTACAAGGAGAAGTTGATGCCGCTCCAGCTCACCGATCAGGACAAGGATTTTGTCTGGCAGGTGGTGATGCGCGCCAGTGAACGTTTCGGCGGTCACGCGCAGATGTTCAGCAATCCACTCGAATTCGACGATGTCGGCGGCCGTATCCGCTTTCATTGGCCGGACTGGATGCAGGAAGTCCGCACTTACATCATCGCCAAATATGGCGAGAAAGATGCCCAGTCGCTGTTGCTGGATGTGTTCACCGAAGTGATGTCGCGTGATCAATTCGAACGCCGTCAGCAGCAGTTCCAACAGGACAAGCAGCTCGGCCATAATCAGGCCGTGTGGCGCTGATAATGAACCGGGCGTGGCGGCAACATTGCCAGCCATGCGAAAAGGGTGTCAGACTGACCTCACGTTTGTGCAGTGGACACCCCACACCATGACCGGAGCCGGTTCGGTAGAGGATTTGCTGGCGGAAATCCGCCTGTTGCTGCAGTTTCCCCGTCATTCCCGATTGGCCGGTCTCAAGCTGCATCGTGACGCCGAGCCGGCCTTGCACCAAGCTGCTGAACGGCTTTACAGCAAAGGCTTGATTACGCAGGTCGATGGCGGTTATTTGACCGACCGCGGTATCGAAGCTGCCAACCATGCCCAGCTGCTGATGGATGCCCTGCAGCCGACCATGCACTGACCGGTCGCCCGGTCCCCCTCGCTATCCCTGACATGCGCAGCCCATGCTGCGCAACGCGCGCAACAATTGCACCGAGCGGCCGCCGCTTCCGTATACTGTCGCGCCTTTTTTCACCGCCTTGACGAGGAAGCCCATGCCGGCCCTGACTGACGCCGCCCTGAAGCAATTGTTCACTGACGCGCGCACCCACAACGCCTGGCGCGATCAACCGGTTGAGGACACACTGTTGCAGCAGCTGTACGACCTGGTCAAATGGGGCCCGACCGCCGCCAACACCTGCCCGCTGCGCATCGTCTTCGTCAAATCCAGGGAAGCCAAGGAAAAATTGCGGCCCTGTCTGTCGGCGGGCAACGTCGACAAGACCATGGCAGCGCCGGTCACCGCCATCCTGGCCTGGGACAACGCATTCTATGACCAGTTGCCGAAGCTGTTTCCGAACAATCCCGATGCTCGCAACTGGTATGCCGGCAAAGAAAAAGCGATTCATGAAAATGCTTTTCGCGGCAGCACGCTGCAAGGCGGCTATTTCATTCTGGCAGCGCGCGCACTCGGTCTGGATTGCGGCCCGATGGGCGGCTTCAACGCCGACAAGATCAACGCCGCGTTCTTCGCCGACAGCAACTGGAAAGTGAACTTTCTGTGCAACCTCGGTTATGGCGATCCGAGTGGTGTGTTTCCGCGCAACCCACGGCTCGACTTTGCCGAGGCCTGCCGCATCGACTGATGCGGCCACCGCCACAGCGATCCGTCGCGAGAAAAGGGGACGCTCTGGCGTCCCTTTTTGTTTTTCCTATTGTTCTGCGCTCAGGCACTGCTACTTTGCAAACGCGGAAAACTCGGCGAAACCTGTTTCAGCATCGGTGTCAATACTGCTTCCGGCACCGGTGGGCTGAACAGATAACCCTGCACTTCATCACAATCGTGCGCCAGCAGAAACTCAAACTGCTCCCGGGTCTCAACGCCTTCGGCGATCACCATCAGGCGCAGGCTGCGCGCCATCGACAAAATGGCCAGCGTGATGGCGGTGTCATCGGTATTGCGATTGACCTCATCGATAAAACTGCGATCAATCTTGAGGCCGTCGAGCGGGAATCGACGCAGGTAACTGAGCGAGGAATAGCCGGTACCAAAATCATCGATCACCAATTTGAAGCCGAGCGCTTTGAGTTTTTTCAGCTGGTTGGTTGCGCTCTCGACATCGCGCATCAGCAGCGACTCGGTCAGTTCCAGCTCCAGCCATTCCGGTGGCACATGGTGCGCCTCGGCAATGCGGGCGATCTGCTCGGCCAAATCCACTTGGCGGAACTGCACGGCCGAAATATTGACCGCGACGCGCAACGGGCCGATGCCCTGCTTGCGCCACTCGGCCAACTGCCGGGTTGCCCGCTCGATGACCCACTGGCCGATCGGCACAATCAGGCCGGTGCTTTCGGCGATGGGGATGAATTCGGCCGGCGAGATCGAGCCCATCACCGGATGCTTCCAGCGCAACAGGGCTTCGACACCAACGATGCGTTTGCTGATCGTGTCGATCTGCGGCTGGTAATAGAGTTCGAGCTGATTGTATTGCAGCGCTTCCCGCAGTTCGGTGGCGAGGCTCAGCCGGCGCAGCGACAACGCATTCATGTCCGGCTGGTAGAACTGGTAGGTATTGCGACCGAGTTCCTTGGCCTTGTACATCGCGGTGTCGGCGTTGCGCATCAGGGTGTGGACATCGCGGCCGTCGGTCGGGAACACGGCAACGCCCATGGATACCGTGGTGCTGACCACGTAGCCGCCGATGTGAAACGCTTCCGCAAACGCCGAGATGATCTTGTTCAACACCGTGATCACGTTCAGATCATCGTGCAATTCTTCCAGCACCAGCACAAACTCATCACCGCCCAGACGTGACAACGTGTCACCCCGGCGCAGGCACTCGTGCAGCCGGTTCGCCGCCGCTTTCAGCAAGTCGTCGCCGATGGCGTGGCCGAGCGAATCGTTCACTTCCTTGAAGTGATCCAGATCGAGGAAAATCACTGCCACCCGATCGTGTTCACGGCTGGCGCGCATCAGCGCGTTGGCGATCCGATCCATACACAGGGAACGATTCGGCAGATCGGTCAGGCCATCGTAATTGGCGAGGTGATGCAGTTCCTGCACCGCCTGTTCCAAGGTTTCCTTGGAATCGCGCAGCGCGCCCTCAGCACGATCGCGTGCCTGCTCGCGCTCGCCGATGACATCCAGCATGTGATTGAAGCCGCGGGCCAGGCGGGCGATCTCATCATCACCATCAACCGGGGCTCGCAAACTGAAATCATTGCGGACCGATACCTGACTGGTCAGCCTGGCCAGATTCAGAATCGGCGCCGACACATAACGCTGCAAGCGCAACGCCAGCAGGAACGACACCAGAATCAAGGCACCGCCGATCAGGAACAGCACCAGCAGACTCTGTCGGGTGGCGGTGTTCAGTTCCCGCAGTGATACCTGCAGTTGCAGATAGCCGAGTGGCGCCCCGGGCTCGCTGCCAATGGTCTGGGTCAGGGTCAGCAGCTCGGATTGCAATTGCATGGTATTGCGCACCGGCAATGGCAAGGTCTCCGGCAAACCGGCGCGACTGCCACGCATCACGGTGGCGAACAGGTTGCCATTGCTGCCGTAGACCGACGCCTGCAACAGGGTCGGCAATTGGCCTTTGTTCAGGACATCGAGCACCGCGCTGCGGTCATCGAAGGTCAGCGCCGCCTCACTGTACAAGGCCATCAAGCGGGCTTGCGCCGAGACGTTTTCGATCAGGGCATCGCGGGCATTGCGCTGCTGATAGAAACCCAGCGCGATCAGGCCCATGCCGATGGCCAGCGACGAAACCAGCACAATGATGCCGACCAACTTGGCGCGCAGACTCAGGGAGCCCATCATCTGGCCCCCTTATGCCGCACCACGCGGGCAATTTTCAGCAAATGCGAAGAAACCGTCAGGCCGGATTGCTGGGTCGCATCAACGTTGATCTCGAAACGCAGGTAGCCGTCTTCTTCGTAGAGGTTGATATGGCTGCCGGCCTCGGCAAAACCGGGACTGGCGCTGACCACCAGGGTGTGGGCAAGACGGGCCTGCTCCAGCAGCGCATCGCGCGTGGCATTCGGTGCGTTGTCAAAAAAAATCAGATCGCAGAGGGATGGCGACTGCGTTGCGGTCAGGGCATGGACACGGACCGTTTTGCCTTTGATCGGCTGCTTGGCGTAAAGCGTGCTCAGCAGCGCGGCAAAGTCGGCGTCGGCGAGCACGCAGAGTTCAAACGGCACATTGCTGTCATGGACACGGTGCGCAGCCGGCCACTCGACGAAACGGGTGAACCGCTCCAGCCAGACACCGCGCAGGCTGTTGGCATCGACCGGCAGGTCAGCCGCGTCCGCCGCCGGGCTCGTTGGCAACAGCAGCAGGAACGACACCAGCGTTGCATGCACGCCGAACCAGCGGCGCCACGGATTCACGCGGTGTTCCCCCTATCAATGAGCGACGATCGTGGCACCAGTGTAGAAGTGCGGCCTAGCTTCGCCAAGTCGACCAGCATGGCACTCAACTGTTGCTGCGCAGCGGCCAAGTCAGGGTGAAACGGGCGCCGCCGAGCGGACTGTCATCGACACTGATGCTGCCACCGTGACGCTCACTGATCCCGCGCACAATCGCCAGGCCAAGGCCGGCGCCGCCGGAATCACGCGAACGGCTTGGATCCAGCCGGGCGAACGGCTCGAAAATGCGCTCACGCTGATCCAGCGGCACCCCGGGACCATCATCATCGACGATGAGGCAGAACTGGTCCTCGCGCCGGCCAACACTGACCTCGACCACACTGTGGGCAAAACACGCAGCATTGCGTACCAGATTGGTCAGGGCGCGATGGAACAGACGGTTGTCGACCACCACCTTGGTCGGCGCATCGGCAGTCGGGGCACTGCGGAAGGCCACTGCCGGATACAGCGTCTTGGTCTTGGTCAGCACATCGTCGATGGCGGGCAAGAGCTCGGTTTCGCTGAGCTCCAGGCGCTGGGCGCCGTGCTGCAGACGGGCGTAGGTCAGCAGCTCACGCACCAGACCGTCGAGTTCGGCGATGGCGCTTTCCATGTCACGCGCCAACTGCTTGCGCTGACCCGGGCTCTCGGAGTGCTCGAGCATTTCCAGGGCAAAGTTGACCCGCGCCAGCGGCGCCCGGCATTCGTGCGCCACCGCATGCAGCAGTTCCCGCTGCTCGCTGATCATCTGCTGACGCTGACGGATCAATTGCTCGGCGCGGCTGGCCATGGCGTTGACCGAACGCACGGCCGGGCCGTAGGCATCGGAGGCGTCGTCCGGAATATGGCGGGCGGTGCCGTCGGCCAGAAACGCCGTGGTCGCCCGTTCGATGGCGATGCTGCGCCGGTGCTGCTGGTACAGCAGCAGGAACAGGATGGCGGAATTGAAGCCGCCCCAGAGCAGGATGCCGATGATGTTGTCGAGCGCGGTCAGCGTCATCAGGCCCGGCAACGGACCGATTTCCAGCACCGTGCTGTTGTCTTTCAGCACCATGTAGGCAAAGGCGCCGCCCGGGAAGTTGTAGTCGTAGCCGACCTGGTTATCGAACACGCCGAGGTTCTGCCAGGCCGTGGGCGGCAGCAACTGGACATTGGACAGCCGCGATGGCACGCCCCAGCGCTGGTGCACGGTACGGGCCGCCTCTTCCCATTGCGCTTCCGGCAGGATGTCGAAGCGCGGCAATTCGGCAGTGACGATGGCGTGCGCCTCCTCGCGGACCCGGCGCAGCTGGTAGTTCTCAATCAGGTAGACGTTGAGCCAACCGAACGCGAAATACGCGAGTGCATTGGCAACCGCCAGCAAACCAAGCCAACGCAGAAAAGTTCGGGTCATGTGCACGCTTCCAAGAAACCGGTGTTGCTACCCGGGCTGGCAGGTGCACAGGTGAGGCTGACGAGCAGCTTTCAGCATCCGTGCCGGTGGGGCAGGCCAGCCGCGACTGGCCCAGTGCAGACACGCCCGTCAGAACGGGCGTGGCGGGTCAGCGTGCAGCAAACAGATAACCGCTGCCACGGACCGTCTTGATGATCTGTGGTGAGCGGGGGTCATCCCCTATCTTCTTGCGGATACGCGAAATGCGCAAGTCTATGGTCCGATCAACGCCGTCGTATTCGACCCGGAAAATGCGCTGATGGATCTCTTCCCGGCTCAGCACTTCCCCCGCGTGCTGGCCGAGCAGCCAGAGCAGATCGAACTCGGCAGTGGTCAGATCCAGCACCGTCCCGTCACGGGTCGCCTGGCGCTGACCTTGATCCAGCACGATGTCGCCGACGGTCAGGCGGCGATTGCCAGCCGGCTTGCCGGTGGCATTGGCGTTGTCCAGTTCGGATTCGTCAAACCGGCGCAGCAGCGCCCGGATATGGGCCAGCAGCAGCCGCGGCTTGATCGGCTTGCCGAGGTAATCGTCCGCCCCGAGCTCCAGCCCGGCGACTTCGTCGATGTCGTCATTGAGCGCGGTCAGCATGATGATGGGACCGCTGTATTTCGGTCGCACCGCCCGGCAAACCGCCAACCCATCGGCGCCCGGCAACATGATGTCGAGCACCACCAGACGCGGTTGGTCCTTGAGAATGCGTTCGATCGCGGTATCGCCGCGATGCTCGACTTCGACCAGATAGCCGTTCTCGCGCAAAAAGGCGGCGACCAGCTCGGTCAGCTTGGTGTCGTCGTCGACCAGCAACAGATTGGGATTTTCCGGCATGTCGTTCAGGAGCACGGGGGTAACCTGCGGAAGTAAGGATTATGACGCAAAAAGGGGCTTCCATTGAACCCGGCCGGCCACGCGGAGCGTCCGGCCCGCGCAGTGTGAGCCGGCGCCGATCGACACTCCAGTAGGAAATCGTCGTGCTTTGGTATCAATTTGTAGGGCTTGTCGGGCCAGCTGAAACGCCTGTTCGCGCCCGGGTCCGCTCCAAAAAGCGGCCGCCCCTGGCTTGGGGCCGCCGCTTGGCGGTTGCCGATCATACGGCGTGGTCTAGGGCCGGCGGCCTTTGACCTCGCGCTCCATCAGCTTGTAGATGCGCCGGTACTCGTCCAGCCAGCTTTCCGGTTCGCGGAAGCCGTGCGGTTCGATCGGATAGACGGCCAGATCAAAATTCGGGTTCTTCAGTTCGATCAGCCGCTGCACCAGCCGGACGCTGTCCTGGAAGAACACGTTGTCGTCGAGCATGCCGGTGCAGATCAGCAGCGGCCGCTTGAGCGCCGCCGCGAACTCGATCGGCGAGCTGCGGGCATAGGCATCCGGGTCAACCTGCGGCGTATTCAGGATGTTCGAGGTATAGCCGTGGTTGTAATGCGCCCAGTCGGTCACCGGCCGCAGCGCGGCGCCGGCGGCAAACACGTCCGGTGCCTTGAACAGCGCCATGAAGGTCATGAAACCGCCGTAGGAGCCACCGTAAATGCCGACCCGGTTGCGATCGACATTGGCGTGTTCAACCAGCCAGTCGATGCCGTCAAGATAATCCTCGAGTTCCGGCGTGCCCATGCGCTGATAGATCGCGGTGCGCCAATCGCGGCCGTAGCCCTCGGATGCGCGGTAATCCATGTCGATGACCACATAGCCCTGTTTCAGCAGCAGGTTGTGGAACATGTATTCGCGAAAATAGGTTGACCAGCCGTAATGGGCGTTCTGCAGATAGCCGGCGCCATGCACGAACATCACCGCCGGTTTGCGTTCGCCCTGGGCGGTATTGGCATCGCGATAGACCCGCGAATAGATCGGCGCCGCGCCGTGTTTCGACGGTACCGCGACGATCTCCGGCTCGACCCAGTCAATCGCCGCAAACTCCTTGCTGACGGTATTGGTCAGCTGCTTCGGCGTGGCGCCCGGGCTCGCCGCCTGGACCAACAATTCCGGCGGCTGGGTGGTCTTGGAATGAAGCAGCAGCAGCTTGTCATCGGTCGGTGCCAGCTGGAATTCGATGTCGCCGTTCAACTCGGTGAGCGCCTGCTTCTGCTGGCCATCGGCGCTGACCCGGTAGACCTCGTGTATGCCCGGGTGTTTTTCATTGCCACGGTAATAGAACCAGGCGCCGTCGCGACTCGGCTGAACCCGGTTGACCTCGAACCTGCCGCCGGTCAGCGGTTTGGTGTTGCCGTTGCGTTGCAGATACAGGTGGCTGTAACCGCTTTCTTCCGACAGATACCAGAAGCCCTGTTCATCCGGCTGCCAACCAAACTCGTTGAACTCGCTGTCATTGATCCAGGCGTTGTCGGTCAGCCGGTGCAGCAGCTGGACACTGGCGTCGGCGAGCTTCACTTCGACCAGCCAGCGGTCCTTGTTGTCATAACTGAACAGGTTGAGCGCGACCCGCGTGCCACGCGGGCTCCAGCGCACACCTTTTTCGCCGTTTGACCAATCGTTGTGAACATAGACAGCACGCGGCGTTGCCGGCTTCGGCGCCTCCTTGCCCTCCCGCTTGGCGACTTCGGTTTTCAGCGCCAGCAGCGGATCGTCATTGATACCCGGCAGCGTAGCGAAGCTCAGCGCAGTCTTGCTGTTGCTGCGCAAATCGATCAAGAACAGGGTTTCGTCATCCGGTTGATCGGTGCCGACCTTGCTGCGCACGTCGTCGACTTTGACGTAGCCGTCGGCGCTGACGTAATGCGGCATCTTGTCGGCACGGCCCTCACGTTTCGGTGCCACGGTGCCGACAATCAGGTAACGGCCGTCCGGCGACAGGCTGACCGTTTTCAGCTCGCGGTTCTTGCCGAGATAGATCGGCATCGGCACGCTGCCGGCCTGAGCCGCCAATAGTTTCTGGCGCGCCTCCCGTTCGGCTTTGCGCTGTTCGCGCAGTTTGATGATGTCGAACAGCCGCAGCTGCTGGGCGCTCAGGTAATCCGCCGGGTCCTTGTCCGCATCCGGATCGTCATCGGTTTTCAGCGTCGCCAGCAAACGCTGGCTGCCATCGGCCAACTGGATCAACAGCACCCGGTTGTCATCTCGCAGCGCGACGGCCTCGTCGCCGACAAAGGTCAGCAACTCGCCGGCATCACCGGTAACCAACAGCTGGCGGCGCTTGTTGCCCTGCTGGACGAACAGGTTGCCACTGCGGAGCCACGCCACCAGCTTGCGATCGGCGGAGAAAATCCGGTCATCGGTTTCGGCCACCACCAGCTCGGCCGGACTCAGCAGCGTCGGACTGCCACCCGCAGCACTGACCCGGTACAGATCACGCAGCTCACTGCCTGCAGCTTTCTGCTGGAAAAAAATCTGTTTGCCGTCCGCGCTGAAATACGGCTGCTCCGGTGAGCGGGCAATCCAGTCCGGATGCGCCATGATCTGCTCCATGGTCAGATCCGGTGCCGCCACCGCCGGCAGACTGAGCCCTGCCGCCAGCATCAGGCCGGCAAGCGGCCGCAAGAATCGTGCGTTCATCGTTATTGTCCCAGCAGGTGTTGACGAATGAAGGTAACGGCCGCCGCCTGATAAAACTCGCGGTTGGCTTTCTTGGCAAAACCGTGGCCCTCATCCTTGGCGAGCAGATACCAGACGTCGCCATCGTTGTTTTGCCGATTGTTGGCTTGTCGATTGTTGGTTTGTCGACTGTTGGCACGGACCTTGGCGACGATCTGCTCGGCTTCCGAAGCCGGTACTCGCGGATCGTTCAGGCCCTGCACCACAAACAACGGCTTGCTGATCTTGTCGGCATTGTTCAGCGGCGCGATTCTCTCCATGAATTCGCGCATGGTCGGATCGCGCTCGTCGCCGTACTCAACCCGGCGCAGATCGGCGCGATAGCCTTTAGTATTGGTCAGGAACGTGACGAAGTGGCTGATGCCAACGATGTCGATCCCGCCTTTCAGCCGCTCGTTGTAATGCACCATGGCCGCCAGCGTCATGTAGCCGCCATACGAGCCGCCCATCACCAGCACCCGGTCCTTGTCCAGATCCGGCTGGGTGGCAATCCAATCAAGCAAGGCACCGATGTCCTTGACCGCATCTTCCCGCTTGAAGCCGTTGTCGAGCTCCAGATAATTCTTGCCGTAGCCGCTGGAGCCACGCACATTGGGCGCGATGAAGGCGACCCCGAGTTCGGTACTGAGATACTGCGCGAACTCGGAGAAGAACGGCCGGTACTGCCCTTCCGGGCCACCATGAATGTTGATCACCACCGGCAGTTTGCCGTTGGCCGTTTTCGGCTTGTAGACAAACGCCGGGATCTGGCGCGGTGCACCGTCGTGCTGATCAAAACTCGGGTAATGGATCAGGCTTGGCAGCACAAACTGGCTGGCATCCAGACCGCCAATTTCGCTCTCGGTCCAACGGGTCATGGTGCCGGTCTTGAGGCTGTACACGTAGACATCCGAGGGCGCATTCGCGGCGGAAAAACTCAGCGCGAGTTGCTGGCTGTCCGGGCTGAACAGCAAACCATTGACGACCGCCGGTGGCAGTTGTGGCGCTTTCAGCGCCTTGCGGCTGGCGACGTCCAGCAGCCGGACTTCATCGCTGCCACCGACATTGACCGTGTACGCCAGCGTGCTGCCGTCCGCGGACAAGGCAATGCTGCCGACATCCCAGTTCAGATCCGCGGTCAGCGTGTGCAAGCGGCCGCGTTCGAAATCGTAGTAAGCCAGTTGCTGGAATTCGCTGCCGGCATCCAGGGTCAGGAACAGACCGGTAGCTTCTTTGTTGAACAGCGCCTCGCCGTACGAGACACGGCCGGCACCGATGTTCAGCGACGTGGCCTGGCCACTGGCGAGATCCAGCAGAAACAAGCGTGACTCGGTCGCCGAGACATACTGCAGCAGCAGCGCTTTGCTTTCGTCGGCGCTGATGTCGAGCGTGCTGAACGAACCTTTGCTGTCATACAGGCGCTGTTCGCTGTCACTGGCGATGTCGTAGCGATAGATATCGAAATCGATACCGTTGCGTTTGCTGCTCGAATACAGGAAGAAGCGGCCGCTTGGCGACCAGCGCGCCGATTGGTTGCGCGCCTGGCCATCGGTCAGCAGGCGGATCTTGCCGGTCGCGGTTTCGAAAAAATACAGCTGGTAGTTTTCATCGCCGCCGTTGTCGCGGCTGAACAGAAAACCGCGGCTGTCCTTGCCCGGCTGATAATCACCGCCGCCCACCGGCTCGGCAAAAAACGTCAGCTGTTTGCGCGCCCCCAGCGGCTGCTGCACCAGATGCAATTGCAGGGTTTCGGCAAAACGGGTGCGAATCAGCAGCTGGCGGCTGTCCGGACTCCAGCTCGCCACCGTGGCACTGCGGGTGTTGCTGTACTGCTGCAAGCGGGCCTGAACGACTTCCGGGATCGCCGGAATATTCTCCAGCACCAGCTGGCCTTGCTCGCGCCGCACCACCTCGGCCGCCGGCACCGACGACCACAACAAGACAACGCCGGCAATGATCTTGCCGAATGCATGGACTGCCACAACACCACCGCTTGCCAATCAGGGAACCGGGCGATGGTAGCAACGGCTCCGGACAGGGCCAAGCCAAATGCTACCGCTGTCGATGTATCAAGTTATGTCCTGAGCCGGCTGCTGGCGGCATTGATGATTGCAATGACAGCAGGCGCCACGTCACTGCCCGCCCGTCGCACAACGAACCGGCCGCGGACCGCGCCAGCGGCATGCTGCGCGATCAGCGCCGGCCGGCAACGCCATCAGGTAACGGGCGATGGCGACGCTGTCGGCTTCGGTCAGATAGCGGCCGGCATGATCGACAAACTCGCGCATTTCATGGCGCGCCTTGGCGCCCATGTCGGAGCGGCCATGCCGCAGGTAGTGGCCGAGCTCCGCCACCTCCCACGCCGCAATGCCATCAGCGTGCGGTGTCAGATTGCTGGCCCAGTGACCACTCGGCAGATGCGCGCCGCGCAACCAGAGCCGGTGCCGGGTGCCGCCGAGCGCATCGCGGCGGCTGTGGCATTCGCCGCAATGGCTGACCGCTTCAACCAGATAGGCCCCGCGCTGCAGTTCGGCATCATCCGGCCGCGCCAGCGCTGTCCATTCCGGCTGCAGATAAAGCTGTTGCCACAGCGGCAGCAGTGCGTCGAGTCGCGCCAGACCGCGTGCTTGCTGGCGCCGGCGCGGCTGGTGCACCGGCGCCAGCTGATCGAGATAGCGTTTGATGGCGCGCACATCCGCCTCGCGCATGCGGCTGTAGCTGGTATACGGAAAAACCGGATAGTAACGCCTGCCGTCCGGGGCAATACCATGCTGCATCGCACGCTGAAAATCGGCATCGGACCAGCCGCCAATACCGGTGGCTTGGTCGGGCGTGATGTTGGGCGGGAAAAATTCGCCGAACGGCGTTTCAATGGCGGCGCCGCCAGCCAGATAAGCGCCACCGCGAGCGTGATCGGTATGGCAGGCATGGCAACCGGCGATCAGGGTCAGGTAGCGGCCGCGCTGCAGTTCCGGCTCGGCCGACAGCAGCGCCGGCGGTTCGCTCGCCTGTGCGCCGGTGAGGCAAGCAACAGCGAGCAGCAGGCTCGCACACCATCGTCCGGTCATGCTGCTGACGATGCGCAGTCGATGCGCCATGGCAAGCCGTGACGGCATCGGCACGTCCAAGGCATCTCGGCCATCGCCGCACTCAGCCGAAATACAGACGTTCAATGTCCGCCAGCACATCGGCGCGCGGCAACTCGCGGATCGGTTGGTAGTTGTCGAGATTTTCCAGCGTCAGGTTCCATTCCGCCAACAGATCCGCCAGGGCATCGGCGCGATGATGCAGGTACTGCAGCTGCGCGAGGCTGTTGGCGTCACCATGAAAGGCCGGCAAGGTTGCCAGACGGATACCGAGATCGGTGCCCGGCATCTCGCGCTCATAGGCGTGCAGCCGCGCTTCGGTGCGCTCCACGACCAGCTGGAAGAATTTCAGCTTGGTGGCGAGACTCACCTGGGAGAAATCATCCAGCTCGCCAAACGGCGAGAAATCCAGACCGAACAGAATCGCCCGATCCTTTTCCCTGTCACTGCCACGTACCGCGACGCTGGCACTGCGCTCGCTGTCACGCATGATCGCCAGCGCCCCGAACATCTCGCCCGGTTGGATGTAGCCGACGACTTTGCCGCCGTCGTCCGCCTGCACCGCCAGCTGGCCCTTGAGCAGGAAATAGCACCAGGAATCGAACTCGCCCTTGCGCATGATGAGCTCGCCCGGATCGGCCAGCAGCAAACGGGTGTGCGGCAACAAGCGCTCCAGCTCGGCCGGCGCGTCCTCCGCCAACTCGCGAAAGAACGGCAAACCCAGCAAAACCGGCTGCAATTTGTCCCGCGGAAAGCGGGTGGCAATCAGACTGTGCACGCAAACCCCATCAATTCATCGGAAACGCATCGCCCAGGGCGACATGATGCCAGACCAGCGCACGGCGGCGAAATGACGCGTTCAGGTGACCCGGACACGACTGACCAGTTGCCGCAGCAAAGGCGGGCACAACTGCTTCAAGTAAACGCCAAAAATTTCTTTCCCGCCAATCCACAGTTCTGCCTGCTGCTTCTGCATGGCCTTGACGATGGCTTCGGCGCAGCGCGCTGGCGCCATGCCACGCAGCTGGCCAGGATCCATGTGGCCTTGCGGTGTGCCGTCGCCTTTGAGCGCGGCCAGCGAGAACGGCGTGTTGATATAGCCCGGACACACCGTCAGCACCTGCACCGGACTACCGTGCAACTCGGCGCGCAGGGCATCCATGAACGCCACGACCGCGTGCTTGGACGCGCAATACGCCGACCGGCGCGGCGTCGCGAATTTGCCCATGACACTGGCCACCGACACCACCATGGCCTGCGGGCGTTGCAGCAGCTGCGGCAACACCGCGCGGGTCAATTCGGCGACCGCCAGATAATTCAGCGTCAGGATCTGGCGCTCAACGGCCAGCGAGGTTTCGAGCACGCTGGCGCGCTGGCCGATGCCGGCATTGTTGATCAGGATGTCGACCGGACCGTACTCGGCCAGCACCGCGGCGGCACGGGCAGCGATGTCATCAACGGCCGACAAATCCATCGGCACGAGCTGATGGCGCTGCGGTTCGGTGCAGCGGGCGCGCACAGCCGCCAGTTTGTCGACCGAACGAGCCGTCAGCAGCAAGCGGCAACCGGCCGCCGACAAGGCGACGGCGAGCGCTTCACCAATGCCGGATGACGCGCCGGTCAGCCACACCGTCTTGCCGCTCAGGGTGAACGCACTCATTCGCTGGCGAACGCTTTCTTGCACTGCGGACTGGCGTCGGCGGACTCTTCCAGCATTTCGATGTCGGCCGTATCACGCAGACGCAGGGTAAGCGGAATCGACACTTCCGAGTGGAAGCGGTAACCGATTTGCGCACTGGCCATGCTGACTTCCACCGACGATTGCCGGGTCGAATCCAGATCGCGCACTTCCACCATGTCCGGATACAGCGCTTTCAATTCCTGGCGTATCGCCTTGTCCTTCGGCTTGTCCTGCGGCCGCAGCGACGAGGCCATGATGTCGAATTGCTTTTCAATGCCGACCACCCGCAGCTTGCCGACGCCGCCGTTGTCCGGCACCGCCCGCAGCGTCACGAACAGGCGGTCTTTGCCTTCGGCCATGACCTCACCGGTCAGCGTGGTCGACGAGCAATAGGCTTTGACCTCACGCAGCTTCTCCAGCACATGGCTGTCAAACACCTGCCGGCGAATCACATACGGGTAGAGATCTCGCAGCGTGGGTTCAGCGGCCAGCAACAACTCGTTGCGCTCACGGTAAATCGCTTTCACGTCCTGACCCCGCAACATCGCCTCGGCGTCCAGGCGCTCCTGCGTGGTCGGCGGCAACGGTTTCCATTTGACCGTGAGTTGATCCACGGTCGCGCCGAGGCAAATGCCGTCGATGCAGTAAGGTGCCGCAGCCAAACTGCTGGCGGCCCAGATCAACAATGGCAGCGCGAACAACCGACCAACAACTTTCTTGTGCGTGTCTTTCATGTGTACGTTTCCCTGGTTCGGTACTTGAAACAACAGGGGTCAGGTGGCGCCGGTGTTCCGCTCGGGGATGGCGGCCTGGCCACTGCGACAACATCAATCCCGGAAATTGTTGTATTGCAAGGGCTGCTCGATCTCCGAGCTGCGCAGCAAGGCGATCACTTCCTGGAGATCGTCCCGCTTCTTGCCGGTGACCCGCAGTTTGTCACCGTTGATCTGGGTCTGGACTTTCAGCTTGGCGTCTTTGATCAGGTTGCTGATCTTCTTGGCCAGCGCCTGTTCGATACCCTCTTTCAGGGTAAGGTTCCGCTGCACGATTTTGCCGGACGGTTCCGGCTCGGAAAGCTCGACGCAACCGAGGCTGATGCCGCGCTTGGTCAGTTTCTGGGTGACGATGTCGCCGAGTTGCTGCAGCTGGAATTCGGAATCGGCGACCAGTTTGATCACCAGTTCTTTCGGTTCGATGGCGGCAGCCGTGCCGCGAAAATCAAACCGGGTTTCCAACTCGCGTTTGGCTTGGTCGATGGCGTTGGTCAATTCGTGCCGGTCAATTTCCGACACCACATCAAACGACGGCATGGCCGCTCCATTCCTCAGCTTTAAGGGGGATTCCGGAGCGGCATCATAACACGACCGACCAGCGGGCTTTTCCAACAGGTACTTTTGCCGGCCGGGACCGGCGCGCACGGTCCCGGCTGGCAGGCCGGCACAAGCAGCCGGCGTCATTTCCTCGGTAGCACGGCTTCCAACTGTTTCAACTGTTCGGCAAGCGGCCCGTCCAGCGCCAACAATTGCTGCCATGCACCATCGAGCTTGGCGAGTTCGGCCTGCACTTTCGCTTCGGCTTTGGCGCGCAGCTCGTCCTTCTTCTTGTCGAGTTCACGCTTCAGCACCCGGCGCACCGCCTGCTTGACGATGTCGTCGAGCGAGCTCTTGATTTCCTGCCGGCTGCCACTGGCGTCCTTCTCGAACCACAGCGACAGCTGCAAGGCCTCGGTCTGCGCCAGTTCAGCCAGAATGGCCTGAACGATTTCATTGTCCTGATCGCTCGCCACCTTGAGTTGCAAGGCCGAGAAATTCAGGCTGGTCATCAGCTTCAGCCAATCGGCCTTGCTGGCGACGGTGACGGTACCGGCCAGCAAACCTTTCTCCGCGGACAGGCGCAGCGACGGTTGTTCGCTCAACACCTGCGGCTGGAATGCCAGCGCATCGAAACGCAGTTCCGCATCGGCCACCGGCGTCGCCTGACGGCGATCGAGGCTGGCTTGCAGCGCCAGCGTGCCGCCCTCATTGCCTTTGCCATCCAGCGTCAGTCGGGTCGGTGCCGCGACCAGGGCGGGGCTGTCGCTGACATCGGTCAGCGCGCCGGCGAAACTGCCCTGCCAGCCGAACACATCGAGCCGACCGTCGAGCGCGGCGTGCTTGAGCCAGAACGCCGGCTGCGGCTCGCGCTCCGGAAAGTGCACCGTGATGCCGGCAAAGCGCGCCGGCGGCGGTGGCGCGTCCGGATTCTGCCCGGCCAGCACCCGCGCCTTGCTGATCCAGGGCTCGGCGGTCTGATAAAAACCCAGGCCCTGGTTCAGACGGTTTTCCAGCTCCGGCCCGAGCATGCCGGAGACCAGCTTGTCGGTGCCGGGAATATTGACGCTGAGCTGGGCCAGCGCGTTCTCCATGTCCTTCTTCGGCGCCGCCTTGACGGTCTCGTACTGTGCCTTCAGGCGCTCACGGCTTTGCTTCAGTTCATCCCGCAGCGCCTTCACCGCCTCGGTGTCGCGCTTGAGCTCCTTGCGCAGCGCCTCGATCTCTTTCGCGCTCCTGATCAGCGCCAGCGCCTGTTCGGTCTTGCTGGCATCGCGATCGATTTTCAGCGCCTTGGCGCGGGCTTTGTATTCGTCGAGTTTGTCGCTGTCCGGCAGCGCAGCCCGCTTCTGTTCGAACCGCTGCTTGGCCGCGTCGAGTTCGGCGCGCAATTGCTCGACCGACTGCAGCGACTCCAGCTCCAGCGAGTCCAGAAAAGCCATGCCGCCTTCCTTGCTGCCGAGCGACGCCCAATCAACGTTCGCCATGTCCGGCAACAGTTTCATGACACCGGCCGGCTCGCTGCCCGGAATCGCGCCGCTGCTGCGCCGTTCGGTATCGAACTGGATGCCGTTGACGCGGACATCGTTCAGGTGAATGCGTTGCCAGAACAGCTGGCGCAGATCCACGTCGGCGTGGATCTCTGCCAGCTCCACCAGGTTGCGCATCGGCGCCCGGGCATTGGTCACCTGCAGGCGGGTCAGCGTCAGCTCGCCATCGAACAATTTCAGTTCGGCCCGATCCAGTTCGACCTTGGCACCGACAAACGCGCTGCCGATCTGTTCGATGCTGCGCTTGATCAGCCAGTCGGCAAAAAACCAGTACAGCGCGGCAATCAGCGCCACCAGCGCCAGAAACACCAGCAAGCCCTGCCAGCGGAACCAGGCCAGCGCGCCGCCGGATTTTTTACCGGGCGGAGTCGGCGCCGCCGGCGCGGGAGTCGTTGCCGCAGCCGGCGGCGTGGCCGTCGTCGTGTCGGTCATCTGTCATTCTCCCAACCTGGTGACCGCCTCGGTCCAGCGCGAGGCTTTCAGCAATTGCATGAACTTGGTTTGCTCCAGTTTCTGCTGCAGCCGTTGCCGGTATTGCGCCACCAGCAGCCGCACCAGCAGCGCCAGCGGCAGGAACGCGATCAGCGCGCCGACCAGACTGCCGAGCACCACGGTGTTGTTGAACTGACTCCAGCGCAGCAGCGGATGGTTGTACCAATCGGTCCACAGCGGGATCAGCGCTTCGCTGTTCAGCAGCTGGTAGCCGAGCTGGTGGAAATAACCATCGAGCAGGTAGGCAAAGCCGGCCGCCAGGCCCATGAACAGCAGCACGAAGCTGATATTGACCCGCAGCAGGCAGATCAGCAGCAGCACGACCAGGTTGTGCAGATTGAGCAAGGGCGTCAGCCCGAGCACCATGCCAAAGCTGGCGCCAAACGCCAGTTGCCACGGTCCGGTTTCCGAGTTCAGCAACTGTAAGGTTTTGATGACGGTGCGCAGCACAGGACTTTCCTCCGCCCCAACACTCAGGCCGTGATCGGAATGAAACGCGGGGTTTGCTCGACCCGGCGCAGCCAGGCCTGAATCGCCGGATAGTGATTCAGCTGATAGCCGCCGTCTTCGGCGACATGGGTGTAAGCATAGAGCGCGATATCGGCGATGCTGTACTGGTTATCGACAAAAAAGGCGTTGTGCGCCAGATGCTCGTCCATCACCTGCAACGCCTTTTCCCCTTTCGGCCGGCAGCGGGCGATGTCGGCGGCGTAGGCGGCCGGATTGGCGGTGAATTTCTGCCAGAACCGCACGGTCGCGATATACGGCTCGTGGCTGTATTGCTCGAAGAACAGCCACTGCATCACCTGCGCCCGCGCCAGCGGCGCCTGCGGCATCAGGCCACTGCGCTCGGCGAGATAAAACAGAATCGCGTTCGATTCCGGCAGCGCTTCGCTGTCGCTGATTTTCAGCACCGGCACCTTGCTGTTCAGGTTCATTTTGCGAAAACCCGGGCCGTATTGCTCGCCGCCCTGCAGGTTGACCTGCACCCGCTCGAACGGAATGCCGAGCTGATGCATGGCGAGCCGGCACTTGTAGCAATTGCCGGACAAAGCCATTTCGTAAAGCGTGTACATGAACGACTCCTTCGGGGTGACGTTACCGAGATGCTGCCAACCAGCGCTACGGTGTCTGCGGATTCAACAACCAGCGCGCCGTGTTGTCCCAGACTTTCTGCGGCATGCTGCTGCGGAAGAAACCGAAATGGCCGATTTTGCGCAGGCCAACATCGCGCGGCGCCACGGTGACAATCTGGCGCGGCGCGTTGGCATAGAAACTGGCCGCAGATTGCACCGATTTTAACGGACCATAGAGCGGATCATCGGCAATGTGCAGGAAACGCAGTGGTGACCGGAACCGGTGGTAATGCTCGCGCAGCGGCGAACCGTCGGCTTCCACGACATAGTCCTTGTGCCTCGACCAGCGGCGCCATTGCAGCGCGATATCACGCGGCAACGGTCCCATGCCGAAATACTGCCCCGGGAAATAACCCAGCGCCGGCGTCGTCAGCGGAATGCAGACATTGAAAAACAGCTGAATCAAGAACCGATGCGGCTGCGACCAATGGCCCTGGAAGGCTGACGGGGCCGCAACGCCGAGCAAAGCATCCACCTGATCGCAATTGGCGGCCAGTCCATAAAGCGCAGCACCGGCCGAATGACCGACCACCACATGCCGGTAGTGGGGAAATTTTTGTTTGACGTAGGCCGTCGCCGCTGCCATGTCGCATTCGCCCAACTCGCGAAACGTGGCCCGGCATTGTTTGTGATGGCCGTGCAGACTGTCACCGATGCCACGGTAGTCGTAACTCACTACCGAAAAACCCTGTTCGGTCAGATAGTGGGCAAACTTGCTGTAATAGCGGCGTGGCACCGCCAGCGCCGAATTGATCTGCACGACACAACCGTTGCTCTGCGCTGGCCGCCATTCGGTTGCGCGCAACCGGGTGCCGTCGGCACATTCGATTTCCGTTTCTTGACTGGTCAGTACGTCTGACATGCTGGGTATTCATCCTGTTCAGCAAATGGACAAGTGCACGGTCGGTGACTGTCCACACCGGCTGTGGAAAAAGATGTGAACGGCAGGCGCAAACCCCAGTACAGGCCCTGCTCCGCCTGCGTTCGCCAATGCTGCCGCTTTTTTGCCCAGGCCCGCTGCCGGATCGGGGCGTTGAATCAATGACCATCACATCCGCGAACGGAAAACCGCGTAAGCAAAGCAACCGCGCGGCGTCAGCGAACGGCCATCAACCGCGACCGATCAGCGCCGCCGATTCGGCGGCACAAAGCGGCGCACCACCGGCGTCACTTTCGGGCCCGCCTCCATGCCGCCGACCGTTACCAGGCTGCCGTTCAATTCGAGCAAACCGCGAAAATCCATGCCGGCCGTGGCCAGCGTGCCCCATTCTTCCCAGCGCCGGCTGGCCAGGTTATACGCCACCACGGTGCTCAGCGGCTGCGCCACTTTGCCCTGTGCATCGATACCGCTGTCGTGATAAGGCGTGTCGGTGCCGCCGACGAAGACAATGTGCTTGCCGCGCAAACGGCTGCCCGCTGCCGCCGCCCGGTAGCGGCCCGGGCCCGGCATGGTCGGCAGTTGTTTCCATTGGATCTCGCCGATGGCTTTTTCGTTCAACTTGCCGTGCCAGCAGGCATCGGACAAGGCGTAATCGGGCCGACCAGCCACCCGGCCGGCGACAAAAACGCCGCCGCAGACGACCAACTCGTTGTCGAGCAGGCCGCCAGCATGGCCGAATACCGGCGTGCCCGGATACGGCGTTTCGGCCAACCAGCGTTCGCCGACCGTGTCGAACCACTGCACCCGATCGAGCGGCTGGTTATCGTCCCGGCCGGCCACCAGCAGGACATGGCGCTGCTGCCAGAGCAGCGCAACGCTGTCGATGACCGGCACCGGCATCGGCGCCATCGTTTCGTACGTCTGCTGCAAGGGATCAAAGCGCAGCAGCTCCGCGACGGCCGCTTCCGCACCGCTGATCGACACGGTGTAGCCGCCGAACAGGTAAATGATCCGATCGACGCCGATGGCAACACTGGCCAGGCGGCCGTTACCCGGCACCGGCGGCAACACATGCCAGCGGTTGGTGTCGGGATCAAATTCGTAGGCATTGCGGGAAATGGCGGCCGGCGTACGGGCGCTGCCGAGACCGAAAAAGCTGTACAGGCGGGCCCGGCCCGCCACATCGAGCTGGGCGACCGCATTGTTGCTGACCGCTTGCGGCAACGGCGGCAGCGCGCTCTGATTGAGGTCGGCGGCCGGCGCCCGCCAGGCGACCAGCAGCAAGGCCAGGGTTGCTGCACACCGCAGGCTGCACCGCCTCATCCCGACTCCGTCCCTTGCGCTGTTTAATGAGGCATTGTGCCGGTCGCCACAGTCATGAAGCAAGGCAAGCGCTTACACTGCAGTCACGCTACCGGCGCCGGCGCGGCAACCCAGCCACGGCGCCCCTCCGGCCCACATCGTGAATTGGCCGCTGTCGTGAAGTGGCCCCTATCGTGAAGGAGACTTCTCATGCGCGTGCATCTGCTGACCATGACGATCCTGTTGCCGCTGCTCTGGCTCAGCCAGCCGGTGCCGGCGGCGGAGCAACCGGCCGCGGCCGACAAAGTGAGCGAGCGCTTCAATGAACGCGAGCGCGCCACCATCAGCAGCCACTACCTGAGCCTGCAGCGCGAAGCGGCGATTTACCAGCAGTACCACGAGCCGGCACCGGGCAAAAAGAAAAAGGAGGCCGACAGCAAATCGCTGCCTCCGGGTCTGCAAAAGAAAGCCGAACAAGGCCGGCTGCCGCCGGGCTGGCAGAAGAAACTGAAAGTCGGCGCCGTACTGCCGCCGGAGGTGCTGGCAGTCGCCGATCCGCTGCCGCCGCGCCTGGTCGCGCAACTGCCTGCCGGCCCGGCCGGCACGATCACCGTGCACGTCGACGGCCAGATCATCCGGGTGCTGGAAGCCAGCCGCACCATCATCGATTTCTTTGCCCTGCAGCGCTGACGCCGCCGGCAGTCGGGCCCACTGGCGTTGCCGCGGCAACCGCTGTGGGCCGGGTCCGGGCCGCTCCGGGCAGCTGCAGAAACAGCTTCTATACTCGACTGACCTTTCGCTCAGGTGTCGGTCGCGCATGCCTCGCACAGCACCCGTCCGCCGTCTCTGCTGCTTTTGCCAGCAACCCTGGCCTGCCCTGGCGGTGCTACCGCTGCTCCTGTTTGCCGGTCGCGTTGCCGGTGCACAGCCCGATGACGATCTGTTTGCGCTCGATCTCGACGATCTGATGCAGGTGCAGGTCACCGTCGCCAGTGCCCGCGGCGAGGCACTGCGCGAAACACCGGTGCTGGTGTCGCGGTTCGACGCCAGCGAAGCGCGGCAATATGGCCTGCAGACGCTGGCCGAATGGCTGTCGATGCTGCCGGGCGTCATCGTGCAGGACAGCGCGATCGGTACCGAAGCGGTGATGATGCGCGGCCTGGTCGATGCGTTTAACCAGAAAGTGCTGTTCCTGCTCGATGGCGTGCCGTATTGGCAACCGACCCATGGCGACATTCCGTTGTCGGCGATTCCGCTCAGCCTGATTTCCCATATCGAGGTCATTCGCGGCCCCGGCGGCGTCATTTACGGCACCAACGCCACCGCCGGCGTCATCAATGTCGTCACCCGGCGCGATCACCAGCGCGATGCCACGCTGGCCGTCGGCAGCCACGACAGCTGGCGCGGCGAAAGCTATCAGCAGTACCGCGCCGACGAGCATGTCTTGAGCCTTGCCGTTTCCGCCAGCGCCGGTCCGGCCTACGACGGCGACTTCACCGATCGGCCGGTGCCGGGCAGTTTTCCCCCCGGTACCCCGCGCAATGGCGAGGTACCGCGCGACAAACAGCAGCAGTCGGCGTTTGTGCATTACCAGTACGGCGATCTGCAGCTGCGCTGGCACGGTTTCGAAACGGACAGCGACGGCCTTGCCGCTGCCGCATCGCTGATCAACACCTCAACGCTGGAATACAAAGGCCAACAACTCAGCGTCGATTACCAACACAACCTGAACCCTGCCCACCGCTTGCAATGGTTCGCCGACGCCACGCTCTACACGTTGAGCATTCCGACCGATCGGCAACTGGCCGGCGTCACCAACGGCTTGCAGACCTTTGCCGACGACGGCGATGACAACCGCCGTTACCGGGCCGGCCTGCGCTGGCAATGGACCTTGGCCGACCAGCAATTCTGGCAAGCCGGACTGGTGCGCGAACAGCGCCGCAGCGGCGAATACCGGCTGTACAACCGCGACAGTGGCAATCTGCTGGCGGTGCAAATGCCGGCCGATGAAAGCAACGAGCTGGCCGGTTACGGGCAATGGGATGCCCGCTTCGATGCCTGGCGGGTCGTGCTCGGCGCACGCCGGGTCGACAGCGAACAATTTGGCGCCGAATGGCTGCCGCGCGGTTCCCTGCACTGGGATTTCTTGCCGGCGCACAACCTGCGGCTGGTGTACTCGGAAGGCTACAACGCGCCGACGTTTTTGCAGCTCAACGTGCTGGTGCCGCCGAATGCGGTGATCGGCAATCCCACTCTGGCAGCCGAACAAATTGAAAACCTCGAACTGGCGTGGAGCTGGCAACAACCGCAGCACAGCCTGACCGTCACTGCGTTTCGGCTCGACATCAACGATGCCATTCGGCGGCAACAGATCCCCGGCACCACCTCGGTCACCTACGTCAACGTTGCGCCGTTCACCCGGCACGGCATGGAAGCGGAGTGGCGCTGGCAGCAGCGCGACTGGCAGTGGTATGGCAGCGCCGCCTGGCAACGCGAAGGCAACTCCGATGCCGACGGTTTTGCCATCCAGACACCGAAATACCAGTTCAGTCTGGGCAGCCGCTACCGGTTCGGCGAGCACCGGTTCGGCGCGGCCTTGCGCTACATCGGCAGCCGCGCCGTCGCCGATCCGGTCCGTTTGTTGTCGCTGCACTATCACTACGAGCAGGCACGCTGGCAGCTGAGCGTCGATATCAGCAATGCCCTCGGCGACGATCAACAGCATCCGGATGTGCAGGATCAGGTGCCGAGCCGGCTGGTCACCAGCGGCCCGGATGAAGCCAACGCCAGCATCGGCGTTCAATTCCGGTTTTGATTCATCCGCTCAGCGGTTGCACCGGTACCGGCACCAGTGCCGCTTCCGCTTCGGCCTGTTCCTGATGAATGGTGGCGAGCAGCCACTGCCGGAAAGCCGCCACTTTCGGCCGCTCGGCCGCGCCCGGCGGACAGACCAGGAAGTAGCCTTCGTCGAGCGCCAGCTTCTGCTCGAATGGCCGCACCAGACGGCCGCTGCGCAAATCGCTTTGCGCCAGCACCGAGTGACCGATCGCCACGCCCTGACCGTGCGCCGCCGCCTGCAACACCATCGAGGTGTGCGAGAACACCGGGCCGTTCTGCCATTTGACGTTGCGCACACCGGCATATTCGAGCCAGCTGCGCCAGGCTTCGTGGCTGCCGTCGTGCAGCAGCACGTGCTGGGCCAGATCGGCCGGTTCGCGCAGCGGCTTGCGGCCTTTCAGCAGGGCCGGTGAGCAAACCGGAAACAGTGCCTCCTCCATCAGCAGATCCACCGTCAGCTCCGGCCATTTGCCGTCGCCGAAGTAGATCGCGACATCGACGTTGTCGGCCAGAAAATCGACCTCGTCATCCCAGGCTTTCAGGCGCACGTCGATATCGGGGAATTCGGCGTTGAAAGCCGACAGCCGCGGCACCAGCCACTGCACGGCAAAGGTCGGCACCACGGACACCGACAGCGGCCCGGCCGCTTTGCGGGCCTTGGCCCGGACTTTCTCGGTGGCATCGGCGAGCTTCTCGAACAGGTCGCGGACGGAGGGCCAATACATCTGGCCCTCCTCTGTCAAGAGCAATTCTCGGCTTCGGCGTGTAAACAATTTCACATCCAAGAAATCTTCTAATGCTTTTACCTGGTGCGAAACTGCGGCCTGCGTCACATGTAGCTCCTCGGCAGCCCTTGTAAAACTTAGGTTTCTCGCGGCTGCCTCGAACGCCCGCAGGCTGGTCAGGGGGGGTAATCTTCGGCTCATTGGCGTAACTATGCATTAGAAAAATTTATAGCAAGCATTATAAATGATCGTTTGAGTCCTGGTCATCAAATGCCCAGAATGCGCCCCGTCAACGACGTTGCTGCAATGCAACATTGCTGGCGGGGCGAGTTGGAAGGCTTTCCAGAGCTGACCAGTTGTCGCCACCCCGCCGAGGTCGATGGATAACAACGGTCTCGAATGCGCGGCGTTCGATGGAATGAACACGTTAGGGGAAAGTTTATGAATCAGTCTGCAATCCGCACTTTGTGCTCGCTGCTTGTAATTGTCGCGGCCTCCGCCGCCCAGGCGCACTCGATGGAATCGCTTCTGCCGAGCAAAGCCCAGGTGGTCCGCGAGTGGACAGCCGGTATCCGCAGCAATGCGATCCGGGCGTCCAAGGAAATTCAACGGGAAGCCATCCAGTCTGCCCTGACCCCGGCAGCACTGAAACTGGAACTGCCGATGCTGTCCGACAGCAGCGATTTCGGCAATCCGGTGGCGATGGTGACCCGACTGCAAGCCATCAGCCCGCAAGCGGACTGATTGCAAGCTTCGGCCGGTTTTCGAAACGCCGGCTGACAGGATTGGTTAACTCCGGTCCCTGGGTGGCAGTTGTCATATTCCCCCCCCGAATATGGCAACTGGAGTTTCGAGGTTTACTTCTGTCTCCTTAGCGTTGCTTAGCGTGGCTGAAGCGGTCCATCCCTCCGTATCTTGGCCCTTCGGCATCAACACTGCTAACACGGGAACTGCCCTGCAGTTCCCGTTTTTTTTTGTCTGCTTTTTGCCCGATTTTTCTCTTTTGGCGCGGATCCGCTTTGTCTCGCCGCCGCCGCTGCACTACTGTAGTCCCAGTCACGGCGATCGGTGCCGGTGTCGCAACGACGCAGGTTGCCGCCGCGCCGCCGTCACAGGCCAGGCTTTTGTGGTGAGACATGTCGAAACCTGTTGTCCAGACGGGCCTGAGCGCCCGGCATCCGCTGTCACTGTTGACCCTGACCATCACCGCGCTGCTGGCCAACACATCGGCCGCCCATGATCGTCGGCAACCGGCCGACGAACTGTTCGCGCTCAGTCTGGATGAGCTGATGAACATACAGGTCACGGGCGCCGCCGTGCGCGATCTGGGGCTCGGCGAACAGGCCGAAACCGGCAACCCGTTCCATTGGTCCATCCTTGATATCGCCGCCTCGGTTGAAACCATCGACCACAACACCATGCAGGCGCGCAGCCTGAACAACGTCATTGAAGCGGCTGAGAATCTGGTCGGCGTGCTGTCGGGCGACTCGCCAGCCGAACCACACAGTTTCAGCATGCGCGGCTTCTCCCGCGATTCGGTCAATGTGCTGCATGACGGCATCTCGATGGGCATTGCCTCGCTGAACACGAGGCCGCAGGCAACCTTCAACCTCGCGCAACTGGAAATCACCAAAGGCGCCGCCACGCTGCAACATGGCCAGGGCGCAGCAGCGGGCAGCATCAACTTCATCACCCGCAAACCGCTGATCGGCAGCCAGCAGGTCAGCGAAGCCATCGTCGAGTACGGCAGCCACGCCAGTCAGCAACTGAGTCTTGGCGTCAGCGGTCCGGTCAACACCGACAGCGCCTACCGGCTCGATCTCAGTCACCAGCAATCCGATGGCTGGGTCGATGACGCGTCGTCACGGGCGCTGACCCTGACCGGTGGTTTGCGCTGGCAGCTGCGCCAGGATCTGGAACTCGGCGTCAGCCTGAATTACCTCGACGATGAACTGCCCGCCTACTGGGGCACGCCACTGGTGCCGCGCGCGTTGGCGCGTGACCCGGTCAGCGGCGTGGTCGACACCGATGATGATCGGGTCATCGATGCCGACACCATCGGCAACAATTACAACGTCGCCGATCACGAGATCGGTTCGGAAAGCCTGTGGACGCGCGTGGATCTGCAATACGATCTCGATCCGCACAGCCATGTGCACGCCAGCGTTTACCGCTTCAACGCAGAACGCGACTGGCGCAATGCCGAAAACTATCGCTTCAACGCCGATACCGCTGTCGTCGAGCGGGATCGCTTTCTGGTCCAGCACGATCGCCGCCTGAATGGCCTGCGCGCCGGTTACATCCGACTCGGCGACTGGCTCGGCCGCGGCAACCGTTTTGCCGTGGCGGTCGAATGGAGTGACAACGATTTCGAGCGCAACATCGGCTTTGATGTCGACAATCCGGAGCCGTTTGTCGATACCGTTGATTTGTATGATCCGGTCCCCGGCCGCTTTGGTGCCGTCGATCTCCGGCCCGATGGCGTGCGCACCGAAATCCAGGCGCTGGTGCTGGAAAATGCCCTGGCGCTGACCGAGCAGCTACGGCTCGATCTGGCGATTCGGCAGGAGTGGATCGGCCTTGATCGCTGGCGGCGCAACTTCAACGGCGCGTTCATCAGCCGCACCCTGCTCGACAAAACCTTCGAGCAACACGCCTATCGTGTCGGTCTGCTGCACAAGCTCAGTCCGAAACTGTCCGTGTATGGCCATGTCGGCGAGCAGCACGATCCGTTTGAAAGCGACATCGCCAATGTCTTCTTTGCCGAAAGCTTCAAACCGTCCGATGTCCGGCAATACGAAATCGGCCTGAAAAGCCTACTCGCTGATGACCGCATCGAGCTGACGGCAGCCTGGTTCGACATTCACAAACGCCAGCGCGTGCAGCGCAGCGATGCCAGCTTCAGCAACAACGCGCAAGACTCGCAAGGGCTGGAACTGGCGCTACGCGCGCAGTTGACTGACGACGTCCGGCTCGGTGGCAATCTGGCGTATACCGACACCGCGTATCAGCAGTATTACGATGCCGTGATCGACGCCAATGTCGACGGCAACCGACCGGTCAATGCCCCGGAACAGATGGCGAGCCTGTGGGCCAGCATCAACCGGATCGCCGAACTGCCCATCGAGGTCGGCGCCGGGCTCTACTACGTTTCCGAGCGCTTTGCCGACAGCTCGAACCGGATCACGCTGGAGCGTTACACGCTGGTCAATGCCTTTGTTGCGTACGCCGAGGACCGCTACCGGCTCGCCTTCAATGTCCGCAATGCCAGCGACGAAATCTACGCGCCGTGGAGCGACACCACCTATCCCAACCAGATCGCACTCGGCGCGCCGCGCAGCTACGAACTGAACCTGCAACTGAAATTCTGAGACAGCGGTACACCGCGCTGGCAGTGCTGGCAAATCCGGCCATTTCACCTACCTTTCGAGATGCCCCTGTGATCGGGGCAAGGATGGTGATCATGGCCACGGACCTGAGCCCGCCGGCACACAACACACGCATTGAACCGACAACAACGCCTGACCGAGCGGCGCCAGCCCTGCCGCAACAGTTGCTGGATGCGCTGCGCAGCAGCGAAGCCCGGTTTCGCGCCATCTTTGAAAACGTCGATGTCCTGTCCATTCAAGGCTATGCCCCGGACGGCACCGTCACCTACTGGAATCCGGCCTCGACCAAACTCTATGGCTATAGCCGGGAAGAAGCGCTCGGCAGCAGCCTCTACCAATTGATCATTCCGGAACCGGCCCGCGAACTGGTGCGCCAGGATGTGCAATGGATGTTTGCCCACAAGCAGGGCGTGCCGGCCGCCCGCCTTGCGCTGCAGCACAAGGACGGTCATCTGGTGCACGTCTACTCCAGCCACGCCGTAGTGGAAACCGAACATCACGGCGCGACGCTGTTTTGTCTGGACATCGACGTCAACGAGTTGGTCCGCATCGAGCAGGCGTTCAGCGAAGCCGAACAGCGCTATCGCACGCTGTTCGACAGCTCCGCTGACGGCGTGCTGGTCGTCAGGGCGACCGGCGAAATCGTCGATGCCAATCAAGCCGCTTGCACACTGTTTGGCGCCAGCCGCGAGCAACTGCTGACGCGGACCCCGATCGATCTGTCACCGGAACAGCAGCCGTCGGGCGAACCGTCTGCCGAGGCGGCGCTGCGCCTGATCGCTGCGGCGATGGCCGGCACCGCGCAAGTGTTTGAATGGCGGCACCGCCGTCTGGACGGCAGCGAGTTCGACACTGAAATCCATCTCGGCCATCTGTTGCTGGACGGCGCGCCGCATGTCGTCGGCACCGTGCGCGACATCAGTGCCCGCAAACAATCCGAAGCCCATATCGAATTCCTGGCGCACCACGATGCCCTGACCGGCCTGCCGAACCGGACGCTGCTGCGCGATCGCTTTCTGCAGGCCAAAGCCCTGGCGGATCGGCGCGGCAACAGCGTGGCGCTGCTGTTTCTCGATCTCGATCACTTCAAGCTCATCAACGATACGCTCGGCCACGCCGCTGGCGATGTCGTGCTGCAGCAGCTGGTAGAGCGGCTGCAAGCCTGCGTGCGCGACACGGACACCATCTGTCGGCAGGGCGGTGACGAATTTCTGCTGCTGATCCCGGAGTTTCAGCAGCTCTCCGCGCTTGAGCGGATCTGTCAGTGCATCCTGCAGCGCCTGCAGCAACCGCTGCGCTTTGCCGAGCAGGAGCTGACCCTGAGCGGCAGCATTGGCATCACCATCTATCCGCAGGACGGCGACAATTTTGATCTGCTGCTGCAACGCGCCGACATGGCGATGTACGCCGCCAAGGCGGCCGGCCGCAACAAGGCGCATTTCTATAGCGCCAGCATGCAGGCCGCCATCGACAAGCGGGCACAACTCGACCGGCGGCTGCGCAAGGCGCTGCAGCAACAGGAAATGCAGCTGCATTTTCAACCGCAGCTGGATCAGGACGGCCGCATCTGCGGCGCGGAGGCCTTGCTGCGCTGGCAACCACCGGGGCAGCCCGCCATTTCGCCGGGCGAATTCATTCCGTTGGCAGAAGAAACCGGCTTTATTGTGCCGCTCGGTCAGTTTGTCCTGAACCAGGCCTGCCAGACGCTGGCGAGCTGGGCGCGCGAGCCGCTGCTGGCGCCGCTGACCCTGGCGGTGAACCTCAGCGCCCGGCAGTTTCGCGAGCGCGATTTTGAAGTCGAACTCGCCGAGACACTGCGCCGCACCGGTTGCGATCCGCGTCGGCTGAAACTCGAGCTGACCGAAAGCAGCGTGCTGGAGAATGTCGAGGAAGCCACCAAGCGCATGGACCGCTTGCGCGCGCACGGACTCGGCTTTTCGCTGGACGATTTCGGTACGGGTTATTCGTCGTTGTCGTACTTGAAGCGGCTGCCGCTCGATCAGGTGAAAATCGATCGGGCCTTCGTGCATCATCTGGGCATTGACCCGCGGGACGAAGCCATCGTCACAGCCATTCTCGGTTTGGCGCAGGCGATGCAACTGGACGTCATCGCCGAGGGCATCGAAACGGTCGAGCAGCGCGACCGCCTGTTGCGGCTCGGTTGTCGCGGCTTTCAGGGCTATCTGTTCAGCAAACCGCTGCCGCTCCCCGAGTTCGTCGCCTTCGTTGCCCGGCAATCCTTGCCGGGCTGAAGCCACGCCCGTTATCGTGCCGGCCAAAAGCCCAAGAATGGTCAGGTCAGGACGCTGGCCGGTCGCTATCGTGTCGCCGTCACGGAGCCTGCTTGATGTCCACTGCCCCATCCGCTTCTCTCACCCGCCTGCAGCCGGTGCTGGCGTACATCGAGCACCAGCTTGATGCGCCGTTGTCGCTGACGGCATTGGCGGCAAAGGCGGCGCTGTCGCCGTTTCACTTTCACCGGGTGTTCCGCGCGGTGTTCGGCATCAACGTGCATCAGTATGTGCAGTTGCTGCGCTTGCAGCGCGCCAGCTACCAGCTGGCATTTCGCAGCGATCAGTCCATCACGGACATCGGGCTCGCCTGCGGCTACCAGAACAGCGAATCGTTCAGCCGGGCGTTTCGGCAATGGTCCGGACAAAGCCCGACGGCGTTTCGCACGGCCCCTGACTGGCTGACCTGGCACGAACTGCAGCAGCCGCTGACCACTGCGAGCCTTCATCGTATGCAAACGATCAAACCTGTTGCCGCCAGCAACAAAATCTCGCCATCACACAACAGGCCTGCGCCGGAACCGAAGCAAACATCTGTACGGATCGGCGATTTCCCCGCCACCCGGGTCGCGGTGCTGGAGCACCGTGGCGATCCGCGCCGGCTCGGTGACAGCATTCGCCGCTTCATTGCCTGGCGCAAAGCCAATCAGTTGCCGCCAACGAAAAGTGCGACGTTCAACATTCTGTATGACGATCCGGAGCTGGTGCCGGCGAGTGAATTCCGCTTCGATTTGTGCGCGGCAATTGCAGCGCCACTTGCAGAGAATGCCGATGGGATTGTCGAGAAATGGCTGCCCGCTGGCCGCTGTGCCGTGCTGCGGCATGTCGGCAGCGACGAGACCCTTGCCAGCACCATCCATGCGCTGTACCACGACTGGTTACCGGCAAGTGGCGAACAGCCGGGCGAGTTTCCGCTGTTTCTGCAGCGGGTCAAATTTTTTCCGGACGTGCCGGCGCATGAAGCGACGGTCGATGTCTTCCTGCCGTTAGCGTGAAGGCAGACAAAAGCCTTCGCGCAGCACCGGTGCATCGGTGTTGCTGGCCGGTTTCGGCTGCCTGCTGAACTGCAGTCGCCGTACGCCACTGACGATCAGCTCGGCCGCAAGCACGCCGCTGAACGTCCGGTCGCGGAATGCACCACCACCACGGCGTGCGTTCACGCCGCCAGATGTTCGCGACAAATCAATTCGCTGTCGGCAACGCTGAGTGGCTCCTGGGTCAAACCGCAACGGAATTGCGCAGCGCTTTCCCGCTGAAAATGCCGGCAGCTGTGGCAGACGCCGAAACTCAAACCGTTCTGCGCCTGCTGCAGCGCGATCAACAGATCCAGCAAGGCTGTCGACAGTTGTGCTTGCTGCGCAGCACTCAGTGTCGCCAAAGCGGCTTGCACCGGCGCCGGCGGCCACAGTTGCAACAAGCGCTGTCGGCCTTCGTCGGTCAGCTGCAGATGCACCACCCGCTTGTCGATCAGGCTCGGGCTCTTGCGGATCCAGCCGCGCGCTTCCAGCACATTCAGCGTTTGCGAAACCGTGCCCTTGGTCAGGCCAAGGTAATCGGCGACGCCGGCCGGGCTGTTGCTGTAGCGGTTGCAGCGGCCGAGGTAGGCCAGCACCTGCAGATGCACCGGTTGCAGGCCATCGCCCAGCCCGGCCGTGCGTTCTTCGGTCCGCAGCAGGTGGGTCAGGCGTTCGAGCCGTTCGTAGAGGGGGGTCGTGTCCATAGGCAAATGGTATCGACTCGATAGTAGTTTGACAATCCGGCACGGGAACTCCAATAATAGTATCGCCTCGACACCATTATTGGAGTTCCCGATGAAAACCGTCCTCTCCCTCGTCTCCCTGTTGCTGGCAGGCAGCGCCGTTGGCCACGACATCAAGAGTCCCTCGCAAACCGCCGTCAGTGCCTCGTTCGATCTGGTCCGGACCGAAGTCCGGCAGGAGCGTGATCACGTGCTGTTCCGGCAGGAAGTCCGCGCCGAAGCCGGCAAGCTGGTGCCGACTGCCCACGGTCAGTTGGCCGGTGCCGACGTGTTCAGCTACGTCTGGCCGACCAGCATTGATTCCGCCGCAGTGGGTTTCGATGCCGGCCAAGGCATTCTGGCGTTTGTGCTGACCAGCCATCCGGACTTTGACGACACCCCGCTCGAAGACGAAAACGGCGACAGCAATCCCGGCAACGACGGCAACCTCTGGCACAGCCATTGGGTCGTGCTGGTCAAAGACGACAGCTGCGGTGCCGGATTGAAAGTCAAAGACATTCCGGCCGGCGCCACGCCAAAGCTGCCGAAAACCTGGCCGCAATTGCCGCTGCTGATCGACAGCCCCGGCTTCAAACCGAGTTTGCAAGGCAGTGTGGTTGAAGTGCGTATTCCGCGCAGCGCGGCCGACTTTCCGGCGAGCTTCCATTACGACGGCGTAACCTCGGCGCTGAAAGTGAATGCCAATCTGCATCAGCCCCTGCTGTGCGTGACAGCGGTGCACGATATTGCCTCGGGCGATCTCAGTCTGCCGGGCATCGTGCGTTGACAGACAACCGACAACCGCCGCATTTCGTCGTGGCGGTTGTTGGTGCTTCCTGTCTCGGCACTTCCGGTCTCGGCACTTCTTGTCATCGATTCTGACAAGCCCGCCCGTTCTGCCGAACCATTCTGTCAACCATGGAGGAGTCAACCATGGAGGAGTCAACCATGACGAGCGTCTATCGCCCCGCCCCCGACTGGCAAGTCGATACCTGGCTCAACAGCGAACAGCCGTTGTCACTGACCGCCCTGCGTGGGCGTGTGGTGCTGTTGCATGCGTTTCAAATGCTCTGCCCCGGCTGTGTCAGTCATGGCCTGCCGCAAGCGCAACGCGTGCACAATCTCTTTCCACCGGAATTGGTCACGGTCGTCGGTCTGCACACCGTGTTCGAACATCACGACGCGATGACCGAAACCGCCCTGCGTGCCTTTGTGCACGAGAACCGACTGCGCTTTCCGGTCGGCATCGACCACCCGATTAGTGGTCAAGCGATACCTGCAACGATGGCCGCTTACGCGATTCAAGGTACTCCGTCCCTTGCGCTGATCGATCGCAACGGCCTGTTACGAGCACAGTATTTTGGTGCAATCGAAGATCTGCGTTTGGGCGCAGAATTGATGGCACTGGCACAAGAAACCAAGTGAACCGACAGGATATGGCGCAAGCCGAGCGTTTGCACCTGCGCTTGACGCTAACCAGCCGATTTGGCGCTGCTGCTGAAATGCAGCAGCAACACCCCGCTGACGATCAGCACCGCAGCCAGCACCCGCGGCCAGGTGATCGCGCGCTCGGCAAGGCCGAACAGACCAAAGTGATCCAGCACCAGCGCGATCAGCACTTGCCCGGCCACCACCGCCGCCATGAACGTGGTCACGCCAAGTTTCGGCGCCAGCGCCACCGCGGACAGCACGTACACCAAACCACAGATACCGCCGATCCAGCTCCACAGCGGCCCCTTCGCCGCAACCGCGGTGGCGGCCATCGGCAGCCGCAACCACGCGATCACCGCCAGGCCGATCAGCGCACTGACGGTCAGCGACACCAACGTCGCCCACAGCGGATGGCCGAGATTGCGCCCGAGCGTGGCATTCGCTCCGGCCTGGATCGGAATCACCGCACCAGCAAGCAAGGCAAAACCTAGTGCGAACTGAGATGACAAACCGGACATGACTGCCTCTGCAAAAAAAAATGGCACGAACTTTCGCGTCATCCCCTGTGAAAAGCTGACGCGAAAGCCGTGCCAGGGGAAAAGTCTGCAGCAGAACAAACGGACTCCGGCCGCCACGAGGCCGACCGGAGCGCCGGGTACAGCAAATGTTTAGGAAGCGAGAAAGGGATAATCCGTATAGCCGGATGCCCCTCCGCCGTAAAAGCTTTGCGGATTCGGCTCGTTCAGCTTGGCGCGCAGCTGCAAGCGCTTGGGCAGATCCGGATTGGCCAGGAACGGCTTGCCGAAGGCCAGCAGATCCGCTTCGCCGCTGGCGAGCGAGGTCTCGGCACTGGCGCGATCAAAACCGCCGGCCAGCATCAACACGCCGTCGTAACGCGAGCGAATTGCCTTCAGCACGCGGTCAGCCAGATGCACTTGCTTCGAGTCATCGGCTGGCACCTGCGAACGCGGCGAAATCACGTGCAGGTAGGCCAGTCCACGCTTGTTCAGTTCCTCGGCGAGGTAGCTGTACATCGCTTCCGGATCGTCCATGCCCATGCTGTTGAAATGACCAAGCGGGCTCAGACGCACGCCAACCCGATCAGCTCCGATGGTCGCGGCGACGGCATCGACCACCTGCAGCGGCAGGCGGGCGCGATTGGCAATGGTGCCGCCGTATTCGTCATCGCGCTGGTTGCTGGCCGTGTTCAGGAATTGGTCGAGCAGGTAACCGTTGGCCGCGTGGATTTCGACACCATCGAAACCGGCGTCAATGGCGTTGCGAGCCGCGCTGACAAAATCGGCGACAATGCCGTGGATCTCATTGCGATCGAGCGCGCGCGGGGTCTCGAACGGCACGAACGCCGGGTTGCCGCTGTCATCGACAATGAAGGCATTGCCTTCCGGTTTGATCGCGCTCGGCGCCACCGGCAGTTGCTTGCCTGGCTGCAACGCGCGGTGCGAAATGCGACCAACATGCCAGAGCTGAACGACGATCTTGCCGCCTTCCTTGTGCACGGCGGCGGTGACATTTTTCCAGCCTTCCACCTGTTCCGGCGTATGGATGCCCGGCGTCCAGGCGTAACCTTGTGCCTGCGCCGACACTTGTGTCGCTTCGGTGATGATGAGCGCGGCACCGGCCCGCTGGCGATAGTATTCCGTCATCAGCACGGTCGGGATGTTGCCCGGCTGGCCGGCGCGAGAACGGGTCATCGGCGCCATCGCCACCCGGTGCGGCAACTGCCAGCGGCCAACGGTGATCGGCGTGAACAGCTCGCCGGCGGGTTCATTGCTCAAAAACTTCTTCGCTGCTTCGGTCATCACAAACTCCTCGCGCTTGCTGCTTCTGTTACTGTTGGTTCTTGCGGTTGCCATCAGCCAAAACATCTTGTGAATTCCTGTTCGTGCTCATTGGCAAAGGGGATAAATCCAGTTCAATAGCTGTGGCTGATAATCAGCCCGCCCCAGACCACACTGCGATCACCGGGGCCGTGTTCAATTTCCGAACTCTGGCCGCGCAAGACATACGAGTAGCGCCAACCGTTTTCGCAGGCATAGGTGTAACCGAGCCAGGCTTCGAACACGATCGGTCGCAGCTCGTCGCGCGCAAAGGTCACGTCGCTGTCGCGGAACTGACCTTGCAAAAACGCGTTGTACGCACGGGCGCGAATGTTCACGCCGGCCCAGACGTATTGCTCGGGGGCATTGCCTTCGCTGGCGGCAATCGGCACCGATTTTTCGGCGTAGTCCGCGATCTGCGGGTTATAACTCCACCACGGCGTCTTGATGTCGCCGAAGCGGGTGGCAAAACCGATGCTGGCCTCGGTCAGGTAGCCGACCGAGGCGCGTAATGTCGTCGTCAATTCACCCGGGGCACCGGCAAGCTCGCCGCTCCAGCTGCGTGACGCCCTCGCCACGCTGTAGCGAAAGGTCAGTTCGCCGCCATCGCTGATCTGGTTTTCCCAGCCCACCGGTTCTTCCGAACTCAGCAGGTCATGCAGGCCTTCCTGAAAATCTTCAACAAACGGCGCACCGATCACGCCCAGCGTCAGCGTCGACAAATAAGCGACTTCGCGCTCCGGCACGACATTGACGGCGGTGTTGGCGACATACAGCAAACTTGCATACGGACGGTCACCGACTTGCAGCGCGCGGTTCGACAACTCTTGCGGTGTGAACACGGTCAACCCGAACTCCATGCTGTGGCGCGAGAACGCCGCGTCGTCGTACAGCCCGGCGAAACCCGCAACGCGATCCAGCACCGCGCGACCACCATCGACCGACAGCAGCGCATCGCGGGCGCTGGTGCCGGACAGCGTTACCGACAGGCCACCGGTGTAATCACGGTCGGACTTGGTCGGCGCCATCACGTCGTTGTCTACATACAGCGCCCAACCGGTGTTCTCCGGCTCGACCTGGTAGTCCTGTGCAGCGGCGCTCACCGGCAACAGTGCGGCGGCGATTGCCAAGGCCAGAACCGGTAGTTGCGATTTCATACGATTTCTCATCATCTTCAGATGACCAGTCGTCTTGTGTGGGTTTCAAAAAAAGAGCCGATTGAAGGCTCTTGCATCCCACGATGCCGCGCTATTCTTGCTGCATCACAACAATCTGACCAGTCGTCTTATTCACACTTCAAAAAAAGAGGCGACTCGCCTCTCATCATGTTGAGCCAGGCAGGCGGTAGTCTCCGCCCTGCCTTTCGGAGCCAGCACAGAGAGTGAATACTCACATCCCGCGCAGTCGTCCCTATTCAATGCACCAGACAAACCGATTTCAGCACCCGCATGAAAGCCTGCAGCGGCTCGTCATTCTTGGTGGCCTTCATCCGCATCAACGCCCCTTCCCAGGCGTAGAAGATGAACTCGGCCGAATCGGACGGGTTGCGGTCCGCCGGCAGATCGCCTTTTGCCTGCGCTTCGGCCAGACACTGGGCAATCATCTTCACCTTGGCACACATCAGCTCGTTGATGCGCTCACGCATCGGTTCGCTGACATCGGCCATTTCCTGGCACAGGTTGCCGATGATGCAACCACCGGAAAAACCATTCTCGGCCTGGTACCGCAACGCGCCTTCAAAGTAATTCACGACCCGGGTCAGCGGCGCGACTGCGGCATCGGTCAGCACGGCCTTGGCACAAGCGCTGGACTGTTCTGCCAACCGGGTCAGACCTTCGACCGCAAAAGCTTCTTTGCTGTCGAAATAGTTGTAGAACGATCCCTTCGGGACACCAGCGGCGTCCACGATGTCCTGCACTCCCGTTCCGTTGTAACCCTGACGGAAAATCACCGCCATGCCGGATTCGAGGAGATGCTGCTTTTTGTCAGTGCTTGCGTTCATGGTGAGAATAATATGACCAGTCGTCTTATCCTGTCAAGTGACTTTCAGTATTGCCTGAAAACCCCTTAGGAATCAAACAAATAAGGGCCAGGGCCCGGGCCTGACACCGGCGCTGTCATTCGGCGCCGGCCTTGCCCTCGCCGAGTTCGGTCACCGGCAAGGCCAGGCTGATGAACGCCGCCAGCAGCAACATGGCCGCCGACACCAGCAGACACGTCGTCAATCCGTACTGCTGGAACAACCAGCCCGACAATACCGTGCCGAGCAAACGGCCAAGCGCATTCGACATGTAATAGAAACCCACATCGAGCGACACGCCATCGGCCTTGGCGTAACTGACAATCAGATAACTGTGCAGTGAAGAGTTAATCGCAAACAGCGCACCGAACAGCAGCAAACCGCCGAGCAGCGCAACTTCCGGCTGCACCGATTGCCACAGCGCCAGCGCGATCACGGCCGGCACCAGCGCCAGCAGCAGCGCCCAGCAAAACACCTGCACGCCGTCGCGGCGCTGGCCGGCGCGGCTGCCGGTGAGCCACGGCGCCGCCGCTTGCACCACACCGTAACCGATGATCCACAACGCCAGAAAACCACCGACCTGCCAGAAATCCCAACCGAACTGCACAGTCAAATACACCGGCAGCGCCACGACAAACCAGACATCACGCGCGCCAAACAAAAACAGGCGCGCGGCCGACAGCACATTGATGGCGCGGCTCTTGGACAACAGCTCGCGAAATTTCGGCCTGGCCTTGGCTTTGCCCAGATCGCGACGCAGCATCAGCACGCACGCGATACCGGCCAACGCCAGCACTGCCGCCATCGCCAATACCGCGCCCTGAAAACCAAACGCGGTCAACAGCACCCCGCCGAGAAAAAAACCGGCACCCTTGAGTGCGTTCTTGGAGCCGGTCAGCAGCGCCACCCAGCGGTACAGCGTCTGCTGCGCGTCCGGTTTCACCAACAGCTTGATGCTGCTCTTGGCGCTCATCTTGTTCAGATCTTTGGCAATACCGGACAGGCCCTGCGCCGCCATCACCAGCGGAATGCTCAGCAGCGCGGTCGGCACCGCCAACATCAGCAGCGCGATCACCTGCAGCAGCAGCCCGATATGCATGGTGCGGTTCAGCCCGATATGGGCACCAAGCCAACCGCCGAGCAGATTGGTGACCACGCCGAAGATTTCGTAAAACAAGAACAGCGCCGCCAGCTGCAACGGCGAATAACCGAGCTGATGAAAATGCAGCAACACCAGCATGCGCAAAGCGCCATCACTGAGCGTGAACAGCCAGTAGTTGCCGGTGATGATCAGGTATTGCCGAACATCGGCGGACAGCGTCATGAGGGCGGTCATTTAGCGTCTCTGCGCATAAGTTCTTCGCGTAGTTGAAGCCCCTCGCCCCTCGTGGGAGAGGGGTTGGGGAGAGGGGGAGAAAGTCGCAATAAGCTCGAATTTCAATTTGCCCGTGCTATCCATTTTAGGATCGACCTTGATTTCGACTCTTCAAAAAATTTGCACTCAAAATTGCACACCAACCTGGCAGTCAACGGCATTTCAACTCCCCTCCTTGGCAAGGGTGAGCGAGGGGTTTCGAAACAGCCAGTTTTGGCTGTTTTGCCGCGCGAGCGGGGCGCGCTCTGCGCGTCACAGGGCGGGGTTGGGGGCGGTTCAGCTCAGCACGCACAGCGCCAAGCATTCGCGGCAGAAGCATGTCGTCAAACACGTCTGGCATATCAATCGAATTTCCACCCTTACTGGAAGCGGAACTCAACCACCCCTGGCCCATCCTTGATAAGGAGGGGAATGAAGGCATCGCAACCAAAGTCGCTCTTACAAAAGCACTGCCGCATCGCGGCTGAAGCCGCTCCCACAACAGTTGCTCCACACCGGCGTACCCCCTCTCCCCCGGTGGGAGAGGGGTTGGGGAGAGGGGGGAGAAGTCGCGACAAACCCGAATGCCAATTTTCCCTTTCTATCTGCTGTAGGAGCGGCCTTGGCCGCGATGCGTTCAGCGTGCGAGGAGTTGCACTAAGGACATCGCGGCCAAGGCCGCTCCCACGAAAACCGCATCTTCAAGCAACCTTGCCAACTTTCACCGCCAACTCAAAGGTCCGGTTGGCGTAGCCCCATTCGTTGTCATACCAGGCGTAGATCTTGACTTGGGTTCCACCCACCACCATGGTCGACAGCGCGTCGACAATGCTGGAGCGCGGGTCGGTGCGGTAATCGATCGATACCAGCGGTTTCGGTTCATAACCGAGGATGCCGTTGAGCGGGCCTTCAGCCGCGGCTTTCAGCAAACCGTTCACCTCGTCCGCGGTGGTTGCGCGCTCGACTTCGAACACGCAATCGGTCAGCGACGCGACCGTCAGCGGCACCCGCACCGCATGGCCATTCAACCGGCCTTTCAGCTCCGGGAAAATTTCGGTGATTGCGGTGGCCGATCCGGTTGTGGTCGGGATCAGCGATTCGCCACAGGCGCGCGCCCGGCGCAGATCCTTGTGCGCGGCGTCGATGATGGTCTGGGTATTGGTCAGGCAGTGAATGGTGGTCATCGAGCCGTGCTTGATCCCGAGCGATTCGTGAATCACTTTCACCACCGGCGCCAGGCAGTTGGTGGTGCAGCTCGCGGCCGTGACGATGCGATGCTCAGCGGGGTTGAACAAGTGATCGTTGACGCCCATCACCACGTTCAGCACGCCTTTTTCTTTCACCGGCGCGGTGACCACGACGCGCTTGACGCCTTGATCGAGATAGGCCTGCAGCGCGGCGGTGGTTTTCATTCTGCCGCTGGCTTCAACCACGACATCGCAGCCGGACCAGTCGGTATCGGCGATCGCCTTGTTGCCGGTGAATGCGACCGCTTTGCCGTCGATGATCAGCGCAGCATTTTCACTGGCAATCGCCTGCGGCCAGCGGCCATGCACCGAATCAAACTCCAGCAAATGGGCAAACGTGGCAGCATCGCCAGCCGGATCATTGATGCGGACAAACTCGACATCACGGCGGCCCCAACCGGCGCGCAACACCAAGCGGCCCATACGGCCAAAACCATTGATACCAATGCGCAAGGTCATGGCAGAGTTTCCTGTTCCAGCGTGGAGGTTTTCGGTGGGCAGCAAGCGCCGGTTTTCGATGAACTGGCGCCCGGTGAAACACCGACCGGCGTAATACCGCAAGGCTCGCCGCCACAACAGTTCTCGGTCAGAAAGCCAATCAGCTCGTTCATGGCAGCGACGTTGACCGCGTAGTGGATGAAGCGCCCTTGCGGCCGGCCACTGATAAGGCCCGCCTGGCTCAATTCCTTCAGATGGAAGGACAAGGTCGCCGCCGGGATCGGCAACTGCTCAGCGATGCGGCCGACAGTGAGGCCGTCCGGGCCGGCGACCACCAGGAGTCGGAACAGGCTCAGTCGGGTACCGTGCGCCAGCGCCGCCAGCCGGGTGACAATCAGGTCTGCAGCCATCATTCGATAATTCCAGAAATTTCGAATTATTGTGGCGGCAGGATATGACAACTTGATGACCGATGCCAGCCACAACGGAGGCGTCCGCTCACCGCAGTCAGACGTCAGCCCCGGTCAGGTCACGCTTGCCGTTTCGGCCGGAGGACTGGCAGACACGGTCCGGCCATTGAGCATGCGCCCGATGACGGTATGTCGAACCAGCAATTGGTAACTGGTAAACGACAGCGCAAAGCTGGCGAGCGTCGCGAGGGCGAACTTTGCGGCCCAGTGCATTGGCCAATCCAGCAACGGGTATTGAATGGCAAACAAAAGCGGCAAATGCACGAGATACACCCAGTACGAGGCGTCGGCAAGCCAGCGCATGACCGCGCGGCGTCCATGCAACCAGCGTTTTGCTGCCAGCAGGCACCAGATGGTCATCCAGAACCCGGCATACGACTGCAACAGCGCGTGCAGAAAATGCGGCAACGATGTGACATCGGTGGTCGTGAAGCCCTCCGTCACGCCAAATAGTATCGCGTACACAGCAACAGCGCCGCCGAGCAGCCACGGCGAAAACGACCGCAAACGATCGAGCAACGCCGCCTGATGGAACAACTGATAACCGAGCGCGAAATAGCCACCGAAATAGAGCAGTGCCCACAGCGACGGCAACAGGAATTGCGGCGCCGGCCACGGCACGCTGATCCAGGCAAGTGGCAACGCCAGCAGCACCGGCAACACCAGCAAAAGAACCCATGGCGGCAACGCCACCAGCCGTGCGCCAAGGTGGCCGAATTCCAGCGCCGACACCACCCAGACCAGCAGCGTGAACAGCAACAGATAAAACAGAAACCACAAATGCAGCCAGCCGGGCATGGTCGGCATGGCGCCGTGTTGCCCGACGTAGTCACGCAGCCACGCCAGCATCGGTGAAGGCTGCGCGACCGTGCTGACGGCGTGTTCGGTCAGCCAATCCGTGCTGAGCAGAACCAGTGGCAGAAAAACCACCAGCGGCAACAACACCCGCGCGCCGCGGTTACGGAACAGCCCGCTCATGCCACGCCGCGCGACCAACAACGCCGCAAAGAATCCGGCGACAACAAAGAACAGCGGCATCCGAAACGCGTGCAGAAACCAGACGAGCGCATCGACCACAATCGATTGGCCACTATCGGCGGTTGGCCAGATGCCATGCATCAGCGGGCTGTAGGCCAGCGCGGCGTGAAAGACGACGCCGGCGAGCATGGCGAGCGCACGCAGATTGTCCATGTAGTGGAGGCGGTCTTCGGTCTGCATACAGCAATTCTCCTATGTGAGCCCTCGCGGTACTTCATTCACACCAGACCGATATCCTGCAGCGAAGCACTTCCGTTTTGTTTTCGTCGTACCCGCGTAGGCGGGTACCCAGTGCCTTTTCATGCAAAGACGCTGGATTCCCGCCTACGCGGGAACGACAACAAAACCAATACCAAGCGGCGCCAGTAAGCGTCGAGCTAATCGGACTAAATTCGGTACAAACGCAATCCGTCACCCCGGCGAAAGCCGGGGTCCATGTTTAATCCATCAAAATGGATACCGGCTTTCGACCCACAGGGAGGTGGGGAGTGTCGTCAATTGTCTGGAAAAAATGCGACCGCCGGTATGACGAGAGCAGAACTTTTGGAAGCGCAGACTCACTCGGCTCCACCCAGCTCAAAGAAACGATGCTTTTCTGGCGTGCAGCCAGCTGGTGATCGCAATCACCAGCACGATCACGGCCAGCTCCGCTGCCAGAATGCCGAGCACGGCGCCGCTCCAGACGATGTTGTCGGTTTGCAGGTAGGGGCGAATACCATCCAGACTGCTGACCCAGTAAATGAACGGGCCGATGAGCGTCATCAACACCAGCATCGCGAACACGTTCCAGCCTTCCGAATCCACGGCGATGGCCACGCACAGCGACACGCAGAAGATCACCAGCATGAATGTCGCGACGACAAGCAGCCACGGCACCGCGCCATCGGGCCGCGGCGTGCTCAGAATCAGCGCGAGCAGACCGCCAGTAACCAGCACAAACGGCACCAGATAGATGACCAGATTGGCGAGCAGCTTGCCCCAGTACACATCCATCGGCGTCACCGGCAGGCTCATGATGAACGGCACGGTCTGCTGCTTGCGTTCCGCGACAATTGACGACTGAATCGCATACGAGCCAACCACCACCAGCAGCACCAGCAAGATCAAGGCGCCGGCCGACGCCATCAGTGGTGTGCCCATGCCAATCAAACCGAGCGCGAACAACATGCCGGCGACGTAGCCCGCCAACTGTTTTTGATACACCTGCCAGTCCTTGACGATCAGTTTCCAGACCATGCCGGCATCGGATGCAAGCCAGTTCATGCGTTGTTGCCTCCCCGCACCGTGGTGACAAAAATGTCTTCGAGCGTCATCGCCTCGACCGACTTCACCACCAGCCCGAGCGCCTGCAAGGCCGGCAGCGTTGCCTCATCGAAGGCGCCGATTTTCAGTTCAATCAGCGGCGCGCTGTTACGTACCGTGACCAGCCCCGGCAGTTGCCGGAGGCCATCGGTCCAGGCGCCCTGACACAGCACCCGCCGCCAGCGATCGAGAAAACGTTCCTTGTCCTGCGAGGCGACAATGCTGCCGTTGTGGATGAAAGTGATCGAATCGGCAATCTGCTCGATGTCGGCGGTGTTGTGCGACGAGAACAGCACCGAGCGCTGCTCGTCGCGCAGCACATCGGCCAGCGCATCGAGCACTTCGCCGCGCGCAACCGGATCCAGCCCGGTGGTCGGTTCATCGAGCAGCAGCAGCCGTGGATGACGCGCAAACACCAGCAGCAACAGCGCCTTGACGCGCTGGCCGTGCGAGAAACCGGCCAGTTGCTGCTCGGGTTTCAGATCAAAGCGCTTGAGCAGATCCTGGGCGTAGCGTTCATCCCAACTGGAATAGATGTTGCGGATGAAATCCATGTGCCAGCGCAGCGTCTGGCCGCGGTACAGGCGCATGTCATCCGAGGCGTAACCGATGTCGCGTTTCACTGCGACCTGCGCCTGCGGCAAGCGCTGACCGAGCACCTCCACGTCACCGCCGTCGGCGCGAATGAGCCCCATCAACAGCCGCAGCAAGGTGGATTTGCCGGCGCCATTGACCCCGACCAGGCCCATGACCTGACCGACCGGCAAGTCGAGATCGATATTGCGTAGTGCAAACGCCTCGTATTGCTTGCACACGCCTTTCAAGACAATCGCAGAATGCATTCAGGCTTCCTTATTGCTCCGGGTTTGCGGGCTCAAAAAGATGATCGGTTAGGCATCAGCTGAGCTCACCCTCACCTAAATCCCGCTCCGCGCCCCCTCAAGGGAGAGGACTTGAAAGCCTTCTCCCTTGAGGGGAGAAGGTTGGGTGAGGGTGAAGCCCATCAAGCGACTGCCCCCTTTCCGCTGACTGAGACAGCTACCTGATCAGTTAAAAAAATGCACCTGAGACCCATGGCTCGGCATTGGCCACGCTGGAAATCAGCCGTCAGGAATCCGGCCCATCCAGCGCCTGCTCGATTCGCTCGATGATGTCCTGCCGGCTCAGCCCCAGCTTGCCAGCCGCCACCAGCAGGCCATCGAGCTGGCTCTGGAATTCCTGCGCGGCCAAGGTGCGCGTGGCATCGAGCGTGTCGGCGACAAACGAGCCCTTGCCCTGGCGCGTCACGATCACCCCGGCCCGCTCCAGCTCCAGGTAGGCGCGCTTGACCGTGATCACGCTGATCTGACTGGCGCTGGCCAGCTCGCGGATGGACGGCAGCGCATCCCCGGCCCGCCACTCGCCCGCCATCACCTTGGCGATCACCTGCTCGACGATCTGCGCATACATCGGCTTGCTGGAATGCGGGGACAGCAGCAGTTCGGTAGCCATACCGGCCCGGGGGCTTAATCTGTATATAGTGAATATACACAGATATTTCCAGTCGTCAATGCCGGCACTACCGCCGGATCGGCCTGAACCGGAATAGCCTGCCGCCCGAACCCGTCACGCCTTGACAGACAGAGCAATGCAGCATACTTTGCATTACATAGTATGGTGTTTGGCAAGGACGACATGGAAACCGACGACCTGCAGGAGAAATGGCAGAGCCAGCTGCGCAAAGGCGCCCTGGAGCTGGTCATTCTGGCCGCGCTGCGCGGCCGCACCGTTTACGGCTTGGCGCTGTTGCGCCATCTGCAACGCTTCCCGACCACCGCCATCACCGAAGGCACGTTGTATCCGCTGCTCGATCGGCTCAAGCGCGACGAGCTGGTCAACGCCAACTGGGTGCAAGAAGGCGACAGCCGGCCGCGCAAGTACTACCAGCTGACCCCGAAAGGCGAACAGAAGCTCGCCGCGCTGGCGCAGGCCTGGCAGCAGTCAGTCACTGACATCCATGCGCTGCTGAGCACACCGGCCGATTCCGATCTCACGGATGCTGCACGCAGCGATTCCGCTCTCGCCACCAAAACCGCCACGCAAGGAAGCTGATATGAGCCCGTCGCAAACGATCCCACTTCCCGCTACCCAACACCCCGCGATTTCCCGTGCGCCGATCCGCGCTTACTTGCATGCGCTGGCGGCACAACTCGGCAAACTCGATCCGGCCGAGGCTGAAGAAGTGCTGCGCGAAATCGAAAGCCATATCCACGATGTGGTCGATCAAGCCGAAGCGCGCGGCGATGCTCTCGATGTTGCCGCATTACTGGAAGGCTTCGGGCCACCGGAAGCCCTGGCAGCGCAATACGTGGCGCACATCCAGACCGGTGCACCACCACCGGCGGGTTTTCGCGTCATTCAACGGGTCAAACAAACGGTGACGCATGGCTTGTATTACTCGATGGCAGCGTTTGGTTTCTCCATCGCGATCGCCCTGCTCGTGTTGGCACTGGCGAAACTCATTGATCCCGCTTCTGTTGGGGTCTGGTCGGTCGCTAACGGCAATTCGATCTCGATTACCTGGTCAGGCTCACCGCATCCTGACGCGCAAGAACTGCTCGGTTACGGCCTGGTGCCCATCGCACTGATTGCAGCGCTCTGGTGCGCCGAACTGACGCGGCGCGTCCTGCGCGTGCTGCGACGTGGAATGTCTCGAGCTAAACAGACTTAGAGAGGCTGAGTGGCCTTTCGCGCATCGCACTCGCGTGTGTATCAGCAACCAAAGAACCGTCATTCCCGCGTAAGCGGGAATCCAGCGACTTTCAGGTAACGCCACTGGGTCCCCGCCTGCGCGGGGACGACAGGGAAAAAGTCGCCGTAACACACTGATCAAAGTTTCAAACCGCGAACACTGCCAGACGGCTTATGCAACTGTCGGCCCTTGTTCGCCCTGAAAAACCTGCTCGGACAATGAGGGACTGTTATGAAAACCGCATGGAAGTACTTCTGGCATTTCTTGGTTGTGTTGTTGGTGCTAGCCATACCAGCTGCCGGCATTGGCCTGTGGGCCGGTGCCGATTTCTATTTTGACGAAAACGAAACCGCCTTCCGCGCCGCCGGTGAAGGCCCGCATATTTTCCAGCAGGGCGGCCACTGGCTGTTGCAAACACTGCGCGGCAACCGCGATGAAGGTTTTTGGGTAGAAGAACAGCGACAGCCACTGGCCAGCGCGTTTGCCTTCGAGGTGGAATTCCCGCTGGACAATAGCCGTTTCACCGTGCAGGCCACGCCGGAATTTGTCACGCCGCCAGCACGGTATCAGGACGGCCAAGCGATTCTTGCGGTCTCCGACATCGAAGGCAATTACCGCAGTTTTCGCGACTTCTTAATCAACGCCAAGGTCATCGACCGCGAACTGAACTGGACCTTTGGCCAAGGCCATCTGGTGCTGGTCGGTGATTTTGTCGACCGTGGCCCCTCGGTCACCCAAGTGCTGTGGTTCATCTACAAACTGGAGCAAGACGCCAAACGGCACGGCGGTCACGTGCACTACCTTCTTGGCAATCACGAAATCAAAAGCCTGCAAGGCAATTTCCAGTCGGCACACGAAAAATACTTCAGCGCCGCCGTCATCCTCGGCCGGCAACAGGCGGAACTGTTCGGTGACCATGCATTCCTAGGCCGCTGGCTGATGAGCAAGAACACCGTTGAAGTCATCAACGGCGTGCTGTTTGTCCACGGCGGCTTGCACCCACAACTCGCCGAGCGTGCCTACACCGTGGACGATCTGAACCGCATTGTCCGCGCCCGGTACCGACACAGCTGGTTTCCGCAACGTGACGCCGGCGAGGACGATCTGCTAATCAACCCGGAAACCGGGCCATCATGGTACCGTGGTTACTTCAAGGCCGATCTGACGCAAGCACAGATCGACCAAACGCTGACCAAATTCGAGGCACGCGCAGTGGTCGTTGGCCATACCCTGCAATCGCAAGTACGCGCCTTGTATGACCACAAGGTGTTTGCCATCGACGTCAAACATCCATGGGATCATCGTCAAGGCTTTCCGCCGCGCCGCTCAGAAGGCTTGCGCTTGGAGGGCAGCCATGCCTGGCGCGTGTTGGATGACGGCAGTTACGTCGCCTTATAACCTACAAAACACTACATCCGCTTTCCCGTTCAACTCGCCCGACGTTTTGTGTACAGTCGGCTTTGTGTGCGACCCGTTATGTTATCGCGTTAGGTAATCGCGAACCGCACGCGATACCTTCCGTTCGCACCCGAACGCGCTACGTCTCACCGCAGCACTGCCTGACTACCGTTCAGGCAGCATGTTTTCATCCCCCTTCGCCTGTTGTCCGTTTTCCCGAGTGGCTGAAAGGAGCAACGCATCGCCTGCGATTGCGTACCGCAACCGTTATGCCGGAACAACAGGAGCATGTTATGCAATGGCCGGAAGGGACCAGCGCGCAGCTGGAAATCGAAACCAGCAGCCATAACGACGATGGCTCGGTCGCGCGCTTTGTCACATGGATACCGTGGGACAGCGGCTTTCGCGGCTCCGGGCTGCGGGTCGGCGATTTGATTGTCGGTCACGCCGACCTGCGCTATGACGAGGAGGCCGTGAAAGCCAACAGCCGGATTGGCGATAGTCGCTTTTCAGACTGGCTGGAAAAGAGTGGCCTCAAACCGGGCGATCCGTTCACCGTGCTGGTGCAGCGGGGTGACGCGATGGTACCGATACAGGGCCAGCTCGGCGGTTACCGCACCTACAAGAATGCCGAAGGCAAGCGCATGCTCAGCGAGAACGGGCCCATCGGTTACGAGAAGGACGGTTTCGATTACGCCTGGGACGCCTGGTATCGCCAGTTTCTTGATCTCGCCAAAGTCGTGCTTGCCGGTTGGGACTATTACGTCGGCACGGTCACCAAAAATCAGGCCGAGCAAATCAAACCGTTTGCCGAACGCATTGCTTACCTGGAGCAACATTACCCGTCCGCATTCGCCGACGCAGTGCGCGCGGATTATGACGCGATGCAGCGCATGGTCGCTGGCGAAAAACGCGAGCTGAGCGCCGCCGACATCGCGTACCGCAGCTTGGGGGCTGCACGGGCCAAAGATGTGACCGCTGCGGCGGATCACGCCTTTGCGGCCTTTCTCGCCGAGATCGAACCGCAATTGATGAAGAACCCGCCGGAGGCGCCGAACTCGTTCACCGAGGACATTCGGCCCTTGATCGGGAAAATGGTGCGCCTGCCGCCGGTCGGAAAACGTGAGCTGTTGTTCGAAACCAAGCGCAACTGGTATTGGTCCGGCCGCTACGGAGGCGGCTACCTGATTGACAAGCGCCATCCGTCATTGCAGCCGCTGTACGTCGCGACTGATGAATACATTGAGAAAGTTGACCCGTATTTCCGCGAGCCAAGCATCAGTTTTGTCGGCATCGTGCAGGCCGATCCGGCGTTGGTGTGCGATGTGCATCGCAACATCACGGTTTCTGGTGTACGGCTGGAACCGATTGCAGCGCTGGTTGCCAATGCCACGGCCAAGGAAAACCGGTTCTTTGTTGATTTGCGCCCCGGCAGATCCACTGAAGCATTTGCCGGCGAAGCGGCATTGGAAGCGGGGATCAAACGCCCCAAACTGGTAGATGACGCCTCACCAGAACAAGTGCTGCTGACCGCCTTTGAGGCAATGAAGATGGGCGACATGGAAACGTGGCGTGCCTGCTATGCCAACTGGTATGTGCGCAGCTATTACGAGCGCGACCGCTCTTTCCTGTACGTTGACCACACCTGGGAAACCATGAGCCGGCAAAATGCCGCATCGGCATGGGACCGCGCCCGACAACGCCTGATGGATGATGTCTACGGCCTGGAGGTGGCAAACGTGGGTCCGGTTCGAGTGGTCTACGACGCCGCGGCACAACCGAGCGACCACCAACTGGTCACCGCTTACCCGCGCCGGGTCGAATCGGTGCAGGCGCTGGTCAATCACATCGGCAAAATCGGTGACGAGTACCGCACCTTTGCTGGCTTCATGCTGCATCGCCGTTGGGAATTGCAACGTCTGGACGATGGCCCGTGGCGCATCACCTCCGCACACGCGATCTGATCGCTCGCTGCCCGTCCACGCTCTGAACTCAGAAGGATGCCCACATGTCTTACGACGCACGCAAAAAAGAAGTGCTGGAGGAACTGGAAAAAGCTGGCTTTGATGCACCGGCCAAAGACGCAATCATCCGCGTTCTCGACAGTTATTTCTCCCAGCGCGAAGGCCGCCTGGAAAACCTGCTGGAATTGCTGGAGCCGGGCAACGACCCCTGCCACGACAAATGGATCGACAAAGCCAAGGAATCGGCCGCCGCCGCCCAGGATGCACTTGGCCGGTCCGAACATGGCAAATTGTGGTTGGCCAAAATCAGCAATGAGGAGCACACCTTCTTCTTCAAGCTGATGATTTCGCAGGTGCCGGTCAAACGCGACCTGATGGTCAAGCAAACGCTGGATCTGGCGAAAGCCGAGAAAGAATTCGAGGAAAAATGGAGGGTCATTCTCAGCTCGGACCAAACCATCGAGGAGCAGATGAAGAAAACCGCGCTGGCCTATGAAGAAATTCTGAATTCTGCGGCAAAAGAGGCTGCCAAGGCCGAAAAGGAAGCGCGCGAGGCGCTGGCCGATCGGGTCAAACGCAGTGTCAGCGCCGCGCTGAAGCTGGTTGATCTGGGCGTGACCGAGCAAATCATCAAAGGCGCTACCCGACTTATCTCCAGCAAGCTCAGTGAAGCCGAAGCGCGCAAACTGGAGATCCACGCCCTGATCAGTCGTGAGGAAGGCATCTTTGGTACGTTCAAGGAAGCCCGTGGCCTGGTGAACGAATTTCTGGAAGACACCAGCTACCCCCGGGTGAAAGATGCCTGGGATCAGGCAGAAGATGCTGCCGAGGCCTTGGCCGGTGCGATGCTCACCAACGGCCAGAAAGATGACTGCAATGCTTACTGCAACGCCATCAAGAACGAACTCAGCAATGTCTTTCGCAAAGCCGAGGACGCCTTCAAATCCTTCGCCAAGAAACACGAGTATTTGTTTTTCGGCCCGCTCGGTGGCAGCTACTACCAGGAATTGATGGAAGATGATTTCTGGAAGGAGCGTTCGAAGAACTGGCAGGAATCAAAAAGCGACATTCATGAGCTGTTGATCGAACGGAATCTTCTGGCTGGTGACGACAAGGTGTTGGAAGTCAGCCTGACCGGACTCACCGAAGAGGACAAGAAAGTGGTGCACGAGACCCTGCGCGATGCCTTGCAGGATTTACTGCGCGCCTGGAATCAGTTCAAGGACGTATGCAAGGAACCAGAATGGGCGCTGGAGAGCCGCGAGCAACTGAAGAGCATTCTGGATACGTTCCGCTAGGCCTCGGATGCCGCTCCACCGAGGAGCCCGCATTGGTGCGCAAAGCTAGGGATGCTCTGATTAAATAGGAGAGCATAGTTCTGGATCACCGATCTTGCTTCACGTATGGTTAGTTTTGCGAAGACAAACCAAAACAGAGAAGCAAGACCGATGACGCTACGAGTCTATCACACGCAGGTTCGCAAGT
>JBMOMZ010000052.1:0-94599 GCA_049324755.1 Pseudomonadota bacterium | reverse complement strand
CACAACCATGCGGGAACTGGAGCAACGCGTGGAAGGGTTTATGCACACAGCCACGCCGTATCCGGGCTCGCGTCCCTCATTGGCAATGGCGGCGTAGGCACTATCATATGTAGGATCGGCTATTTAGCCACTTTTATAAGTTTTGATGGCTTCGAGACCAGTAGATACGAATTGCGTCAGCAGAATCGTACGAATTTCATCTAGAGAGCCGCACCGCAACATGCATGCGATTGCCCTCACGCTAATCGCACCTACAAATCAAAGCAAGACCAGATAACAAAAAGCCCGGCATTCGCCGGGCTTTTTTGCACTGCAACAGAACCTTCCCACTGCTTACAGCTTCTTCGCCTGTTCCACCGCATTGCCGATATAGCTGGCCGGGGTCATGGCTTTGAGGCGGGCTTTGGCATCGGCCGGGATGTCGAGGCCATCGACAAAGGCTTGCATGCCGGCGGCGTCGATTTTCTTGCCGCGGGTCAGCTCTTTGAGCTTCTCGGAGGGCTTTTCGATGCCGTAGCAAGAAGTTTAAGGGGGCAGCGCCCTCAAGTTCTCTAGTTCCGGCCGGTCACCCCGCCGCCAAAACTCCAGTCCAACGCCATCAATGTGCGCCAACAACGCCGGATTATCGATGCTGTGCTGTAGCGACAGGTCAATCTTGTAAGGCAGCAGCAAATCATCCAGTTCGGTTTCGATGGCTAGAAGTTCGGTCAAAGTCAGTTGCGGGCCGACCAGACACAGATCGATATCCGAGTTGGCGCGGTGAGTGCCCATGGCGCGGGAGCCGTAGAGAATCGCTTTCTCGATATTGGCGTGATGTGCCAGCACGCCGGTGATGCCGGCGACGACCTTTTGCGGCAGGCCATGGTCGGCCGACTTAGCCATTGGCAAGTTCCGACAGGCGCTGTTCCAACTGTTGGAATAGCGGGTGATAGCTGCTGGTGATCTTGCTGACGATTTCGTCGGCGATGGCGTGGTTGTAGGTGTGCGAGGTCTGGTTGCGGCTGCGGATCATTTCCATCCAGCCGTCGCCGTCGGTGACGAGGCCGCGCAGGAAAGCTTCGCGGGTCGCGTCGCGGGAGCCGGTGATGGCGGCATTGCCTTGGAAGTAGAAATAGTCTTTCAGGACGTTCCAGGCGAGTTCGTGGGTGAATTCGAAGGCCTGGATGATGCCTTGTTTTTCCAGATCGGATAAGGGCCGTTGCTTGGCAAGCGCGACCGCGGCAGTCAGCTGCGCGAGGGCTTTGCGGTAGTTGCTGAAGCGTTGTTGCCAGCGAATGTCGTTATCCATTGATCATCCTTTATCGAGAGCAGTGAGGGATTCTCCCCCTCTCCCCAACCCCTCTCCCGCGAGGGGAGAGGGGCTAGTTGCTTTGGTCGTGCTAGCGCGAGTAGGTTTCAGATTATCCACTTGACTGGTCGAACTCAACGTCACTGGGTCCCCGCCTGCGCGGGGATGACGGCAAACAAATCAACGGCAAACAAGTTGGCTGACCGAGCTTACAGCTTCTTCGCCTGTTCCACCGCATTGCCGATATAGCTGGCCGGAGTCATGGCTTTGAGGCGGGCTTTGGCGTCGGCCGGGATGTCCAGGCTTTCGACAAAGGCTTGCATGCCGGCGGCGTCGATTTTCTTGCCGCGGGTCAGCTCTTTGAGTTTTTCGTAGGGCTTTTCGATGCCGTAGCGGCGCATGACGGTCTGGATGGGTTCGGCCAGCACTTCCCAGTTGTCGTTCAGCTCGTCGGCGAGTGATTGCTCGTTGACTTCGAGTTTGCTGATGCCTTTGAGGCTGCTTTCGTACGCGATCACCGCATGGGCAATGCCGGTGCCGATGGTGCGCAGTACGGTGGAGTCGGTGAGGTCGCGCTGCCAGCGCGAGACCGGCAGTTTGCCGGCGAGGTGATCGAGAATGGCGTTGGCAATGCCGAGGTTGCCTTCGGAGTTTTCGAAGTCAATCGGGTTGACCTTGTGCGGCATGGTCGAGGAGCCGATTTCGCCGGCAACGGTTTTTTGCTTGAAGTGGCCGAGTGCGATGTAGCCCCAGACGTCGCGATCAAAGTCGAGCAGGATGGTGTTGAAGCGCATCAGCGCGTGGAAGTATTCGGCGTTCCAGTCGTGCGGTTCGATCTGGGTGGTGTAGGGGTTCCACGAAAGGCCGAGGCTGGTGACGAATTCTTTGGCGAAGGTTTGCCAATCCACATCCGGGTAGGCCGACAAATGTGCGTTGTAGTTGCCGACCGCGCCGTTGATTTTGCCCATGATGGCGACGGCGGCGAATTGATCGCGTTGGCGTTGCAGGCGGGCGACAACGTTGGCCATTTCCTTGCCGAGTGTGGTTGGCGAAGCCGGTTGGCCGTGGGTGCGCGACATCATCGGGATGCTGGCGTAGCGGTGCGCCATGTCACGGATGGCGCCGATGATCTTGTCCAGCATCGGCAGCAGCACTTCGGCGCGGGCGTCGCTGAGCATCAGTGCATAGGACAGGTTGTTGATGTCTTCCGAGGTGCAGGCGAAGTGGATGAATTCGCTGACTTTGGCGAGCTCGGCGTTGCCGGCCACTTTTTCTTTCAGCAGGTATTCGATGGCTTTGACATCGTGGTTGGTGGTTTTTTCGATGTCTTTGACGCGCTGGGCGTCGGCGAGCGAGAAGGTGCGGGCGATTTCATCGAGCAGGCTGTTGGCCTGGGCCGAGAAGGCCGGCACTTCCGGAATGCCTGCGTGCGACGCCAGTTTCTGCAGCCAGCGCACTTCAACGATGGCCCGGTAACGGATCAGGCCGAACTCGGAGAAGATGGGGCGCAGGGCCGTGGTCTTGGAGGCGTAGCGGCCGTCAACAGGGCTGATGGCGGTCAGGGCGGACAGTTCCATGGAGGGTCCTTGTGGCTGGAATCAGGGCCGGTGGCTCAAACCGAGCCGGGGCCAAAGAGGGGCAGGGCGCGGATTTTACAGGATAGAAGGGCGGATTCCGATTGGGGTTTGAGGTGGTGTGGCTGCGTGGGCGGGAATTCGCTTTTCTCCTCCCCCTGCCCGAGGGGGAGGCCGGGAGGGGGAGGGAGAAAGATGCTGTGCTTGGGGTCGGGAGTGAAGAATGATTGGGAAGGCGCATTGTCGACATGCCTTTCCTCAGGTTCCTCCCACCCCCACCTAACCTCCCCCTCTGGCAGGGGGAGGAACCAAACATTACCTCCCCTCGGGCGGGGGAGGAACAAAACGCAGCTGACCTGGATCAACCCCCGCACCGCCATTGCTCGCCATTTGACCAATTCCGGCCTTTTCCCTGCACATTCGCTCATTACTTCTTGTTTTTAAGCCGAAAATTCCCAGTCCGATTAGACGATCGGACAGGTAAACGGCCGTTTCATTGGGCTATAATTCCGGCCCGCCCGCGGGGCCTTTCCTGCCCCCGGTCCCGCCAAGAAGAACCCCGAATTCCGCTCAACGACGAGGAGAAGCCGACGTGTCATCGGTAGGACAAGACAGCCTCAAGACCCGCCGCACCCTGACCATCAATGGTAAGGAATACGATTACTTCAGCATCAAGGCCGCCGAAGCCCATCTGGGTGACGTCAGCAAGCTGCCGTTCTCGCTGAAGGTCCTGCTGGAAAACCTGCTTCGCTTCGAAGACGGCGTGACCGTTGAAACCGACGACATCAAGGCGATTGCCGAGTGGCAGAAGACCCGCGTCTCCGACCGTGAAATCCAGTACCGCCCGGCGCGCGTGCTGATGCAGGATTTCACCGGCGTGCCGGCGGTGGTCGACCTCGCGGCGATGCGCGATGCCGTGGCCAAGCTCGGCAAGGACACCAACAAGATCAACCCGCTGGTGCCGGTGGATCTGGTCATCGACCACTCGGTGATGATCGACAAGTTCGGCACGCCGACCGCGTTCGATGAGAACGTCGAGATCGAATACCAGCGCAATGGCGAGCGTTACGAATTTCTGCGTTGGGGCCAGAAAGCCTTCAACAATTTCCGCGTGGTGCCTCCGGGCACCGGCATCTGCCACCAGGTCAACCTGGAATACCTGGCGAAAGCGGTGTGGACCGGTGAAGTCGGTGGCCGCACGATTGCGTATCCGGATACCTGCGTTGGTACCGATTCGCACACCACGATGATCAACGGCCTCGGCGTGCTCGGCTGGGGCGTCGGCGGTATCGAAGCCGAAGCCGCGATGCTGGGCCAACCGGTGTCGATGTTGATTCCGGAAGTGGTTGGCTTCCGTTTGGAAGGCAAAGCCAAAGAAGGCATCACCGCGACCGACATCGTGTTGACCGTGACGCAAATGCTGCGCAAGCACGGCGTGGTCAACAAGTTTGTTGAATTCTATGGCCCGGGCCTCGACAGCATGCCGCTGGCCGACCGTGCCACCATCGCCAACATGGCGCCGGAATACGGTGCGACTTGCGGCTTCTTTCCGATCGATGCCGAAACGATCAACTTCATGCGCGTGTCGGGCCGCGACGACCAAACCTGCAAACTGGTCGAAGAATATTGCAAGGCCCAAGGCATGTGGCGTGACGCCAATTCGCCGGAGCCGGTGTTCACCAGCACGCTGTCGCTGGATCTCAGCACCGTTGTGCCGTCGCTGGCCGGTCCGAAGCGTCCGCAGGATCGCGTTGCCATGAACGGCCTCGGCGCCGGTTTTGATCTGCTGCTGGAAAGCAGCGGCAAAGCGGCCGAAAAAGACAAGGCAGTCAAAGTCGAAGGCGCCAATCACGATCTGAAGCACGGTGATGTCGTCATCGCCGCGATCACCTCGTGCACCAACACCTCGAACCCGTACGTGCTGATGGCGGCCGGTCTGGTTGCCAAGCGCGCGGTGGAGAAGGGCCTGCAGCGCAAGCCGTGGGTGAAATCCTCGCTGGCACCGGGCTCGAAAGTCGTTACCGATTATCTGGCCAAAGCCGGTCTGCAGAGCTACCTCGACAACCTCGGTTTCAACCTCGCCGGTTACGGTTGCACCACCTGTATCGGCAACTCGGGTCCGCTGGCGGATAACCTCAGCAAAGCGATCACCGATGGCGATCTGATCGTCTCGGCCGTGCTGTCGGGTAACCGTAACTTCGAAGGCCGCGTGCACGCGCTGGTCAAGGCCAACTACCTCGCATCGCCGCCGCTGGTGGTTGCGTACGCGCTGGCCGGTACCACCCGCATCGATCTGAGCAAGGATCCGATCGGCAAAGACAAGAACGGCAACGATGTCTTCCTGAAAGACATCTGGCCGAGCAACGAAGAAGTGGCTGCCGCCGTTCGCCTCGTTGACAACAAGATGTTCAACAGCCGTTACGCCGATGTGTTCGCCGGTGACAAACACTGGCAGGCGATCAAGGTCGGTGAAGGCAAAACCTACAACTGGAATGACAAATCGACCTACGTGCAGAACCCGCCGTTCTTCACCGAAGTCGGCAAGCCGGTTGGCAAGGTCGAAGACATCAAGGGCGCGAGCGTGCTGGCGCTGTTCGGCGACTCGATCACCACCGACCACATTTCGCCGGCCGGTGACATCAAGGCGAGCGCGCCGGCAGGCAAGTACCTGCAGTCGCTGGGCGTCGAGAAAGCCGACTTCAACTCCTACGGTGCCCGTCGTGGTAACCACGAGATCATGATGCGCGGCACTTTCGCCAACATCCGCATCAAGAACCTGATGCTGGGCGGTGAAGAAGGTGGCAACACCATTTACCAACCGACCGGTGAAAAAGTGTCGATTTACGACGCCGCGATGAAGTACATCGCCAGCGGCACGCCGCTGGTGATCTTCGCCGGCAAGGAATACGGCACCGGTTCGTCGCGTGACTGGGCGGCCAAAGGCACCAAGCTGCTCGGCGTCAAAGCCGTGGTCGCGGAAAGCTTCGAGCGCATCCACCGCTCGAACCTGGTCGGCATGGGCGTGTTGCCGCTGCAGTTCCAGGGCAACGACAGCATTGCCTCGCTCGGCCTGAAAGGCGACGAGACCGTCAACGTGCTCGGCCTCGAAGCCGGCATCAAGCCGCGCCAGACCCTGAAGGTGGAAATCACCCGCAAGGATGGCAGCAAACTGACCATCGACGCGCTGTGCCGCATCGACACCGCCAACGAAGTCGAGTACTACAAGAACGGCGGTATCCTGCAGTACGTGCTGCGGAATATGATCGCGGCGTAACGAAATCTCCCTCCCCTTGGTCGCAGATGTTCCCGACATCTTGCGACACATCCCACATCCCTGTGGGGCGAGGGGGAGGGACGGGGTGGGGGCATTGCCGCTCTGCGGTTTCTGCTTCCACCCAAGCCGCTATGAATATGTCCCGGCCGTTTATGGTCCCCCATAAACGGCCGCACGCATTCTGAGGGCCGTGATTCACGCGGCCGCAGAACGCAACAAAGGTTTCGAAAAACAGACGCGCAGTACGATTTTCCGTGGGAGCGGCTCCAGCCGCAATTGCTTTCAACTGTGGCAACAAAATCGCGGCTGAAGCCGCTCCCACAACTGCAACACAACGAACGCAACAACAAAAACAACATAACGAGAGACCGAGACGCACATGACTCCACGCGAACTGGTTCTGGCTTACATCGATGCGCTTGAAGCGCTGAACTTCCCGGTCGCCCGCAGTTTTCTGGCCGATCAGGGCTTTGAATACTTCGGCCCGAACATGCATTTCACCAGCGCCGACGAGATGCTGACCTTCCTGTTCGGCATGGGGCCGATCCAGAAAGCCATCGACACCCGCCGCGTCGTCACCGAAGGCGACGAAGTCTGCGTGCTGCTCGATTACAAAACCTACTTCGAACCGATCGGCGATGTCCGCGTCGCCATTTGGGCCAAGGTTGTCGGCGACCGCATCCAGAAACTCGAAGTGTTCTACAACGCCGCCGTGGTTGAGAACATGCTGTCGGTCGATGGCAGCAATCCGTTTATTCCGCAGCAGAAGAAGTAGGAACGTTAAATTCGACGTATGGGAACAGCGGATGCTTGGAAAGATGTTGCTAGTGCTGATGTCGGGGTCGGCCTTGCCGAATCAGTCTGATGTCATGTTGCAGGAGCAGTTACTTCATCTTTCGGAAGAGCTTTCAGTTTGCCCACGTGACGAAAAGTATCAATCGCTGTTTTCTCTGTCGGCTCTTCCATATAACCAGGCGGACTCGGAGTGGGCGCTTTCGCAATTGATTGACTCCTCGTTCTTGTCCTGTCCACGGGCATTTATGCATGCGCTGAAGTCAGCGCCATATGATGCACGTAAGTCTGTATTGAAGTTGTTTGGTAAGTATGGACAGCCAACTGTACTGGCGGAGTCTCTGTGGCAATTGCAAGGCGATGGTGAGCTCGGTGCTTTTGTTAAGGATAATTTCTCTGGCTTTGGCGTCATGGAGCGGCATTGAGCTTGGTGGATCGCAATTCACTTTCAAGTGTTGAGCGGCAATCCCCCCTCCTAACCTCCCCTTTGGCAGGGGGAGGAACTGTATGGCTCCCTCCCCTGTGAAGGGGAGGGCCGGGGTGGGGTAGTTACGAGATAGCCCCTCGGCTCACTCGGTGCTGCTACGCTACGATTTGTAACCTTCAAAAGAACAAAACCCGCGCCAAGGCGCGGGTTTTTCTTTGACGGAAGACTGCTGGTATCAGCGTGGCGCAAAGCTCTTCTGGAACCGCGCTTTTTGCTCGGCAGTTGCGTTGGCTTCCGGCCGCACATACACCTCGTCATAGTAGAAGTTGTCGAAATCCAGACCAAATTCGCCGTAGTAGGGTTTGAAGTCGAACAGGGTCTTGCTGGCGACGGCCTTGTCAAAGAATGCGGTCAGGTCCTTGCCGGTCAGCGTCTTGATGTGGCGAATCACATCGTCCAGCGTGTAGCGTTTGTCGGGCTGGTGGAATTCGCTGAACAGCGAACGCATCAGTTCTTCCAGCGTGATCTTGTCGTTGCTGGCTTTGCGCAGTTCGATATCGAGCGCCAGTGCGGTGATGGCGCCGCCACCGTAGACCAGTTGCCGGTGTTTCTGTTTTTCGGCGCCGGCACCGCGCACCGTCATCTCGGGTGAGTGGACGTAGCGGGCGAACAGATAGCGGCGCGGAATGTTTTCCAGCCGGCGGAACAGCTGATCCTGGCTGTCGATGCCGTTGCGGGCCATGGTCATCGTGGTCAGGTAATCGGTGAAGCCTTCCTTGAGCCATTCTTCGCGATCATCGGCCGGCACCATCGACAGACCGTTCCAGAAGTGCAGCAGCTCGTGCGCCATGATGTAGCCCCAGATCACCCGGTTGGCAGCGGTGGCGTCTTCGCCGATCAGTTGGCTGAAGCTGTTGGAGAACGCACCACCATCATCCAGGCCTTCGTTGACGATGATGAGGTAGCGCTTCGATTGCGGATCAGCGTCGAACAATTTTTGGTAGCTGTGCAGCTGCTTGCTGAGCAGTTCGGTGAACAGCGGTTTGGCGCTGACAAAACGCTTGCCGAGCACCAGCGTCAGATCAATGCCTCCGGCGTGCATGGTTTCGGCGGCGGCGGTACCGAAGAACAGCGCGTTGTTGAGCAGTTCGCGCCGGTTCTGAACGGCAAAACGGTTACTGTCGCCCAGCCGTTGCCACGGCGTGTGCGCCTGCCAGCCTTGCGGCAGGTTCACTTCGATTTCGATTGGGCCTTCCATTTTTTCACCGGAGGCAAGCAGCAGGCTGTAGCCGGTTGCCATCACGCCTTCTTCGGTGTGATAGACCACTTCTTCAATGCCGGCCGGCCATTGGTAGCGATCGTGTTCCAGTTTGACCTGATAGCTGATGCTGACGCGCTGATCACCGTCGGTTTTCCATTCGCCGACGCCTTCATCCTTGAACTTGAGCTTCTTGCCTTTGGCATTGGTGATCTGCAGGTTTTCGACCAGATCGGCCTGGCCGTTCTTCAGATTCGGTAGCGCTTGCACCGAGAACATCGACAGGTAATCACCGGTCAGCCACAGATTGGCGTTGACGGTGGCAGTGCTGGCGTCGTCGCTGATGGTCAGCGTGTAGTGATTGGTTTGACCGTCATAACCGGCTGCGGTGACGTGGCTGCTGACCGCAGCGAGCAGGGCGAGCGAGAGAGTGCGTGAGGTGTTGGACATCATGAGTACGGTTCCCGTGTGGATACCGAACATCAGACGCGAGCAGGGCGAAACCGGTTTTGGCGGTAGATGAAAATTGTTTTGGTGCTGCGATCAGGCGTACACCGGTGCCGGAAATGGTGTGGGGTTGAAGAGGCTGCAACATGGGCAGGGCGTGGCTACACACCCTGCCATGCCTTCAGACCTGACCGTCGAGTTTGCGCAGCAAGCGCTTGGCGGCGTCAAACAGGGTCCGACGCGACAACATGAAATGCCGGCGACGGCCGCCGAGTTGGCGCCACAGCACGGCACTGCGCAGGCCGCACAGCAGCAAGGCACGAATGCGGAACTGATTGTCGCGTGCCTGCAGGTGACGGGCTTCGCCGGTGACCTGTATGCGCTGCGGCAGCGTGGAGATGGTGTCCGAGTAAATGCCGGCCAGCGACACCAGCAGGGCATCGTCATCTTCCGGTTGATGGGTGCGGAGCCGGGCGGCTTGTTGCAGGCGCACGGCCATGGTTTCCTGCATGGCCGGGTTGCGATCGAGGAAGCGCTCGAGCTGCACCAGGTTGGCAACATAGCGGCCAATCTGCAGATCGCGCTTGGCGGTTTGCAGGTTCAGTTGATCGCACAAGGTCAGCAAGCCGGGCCGCAAGCGCGCGATGCCGCCGTAGATGCTGTCGACGTCAGGTGCGTTCAGCATCAGCACGCTTTCCAGCAACGGGTCCAGTTGTTCGTAATCGAGCTTGCCGGTATGCGCCACTTCGTTGACCAGCTTGGCGGCCTGACAAACGGCGGCAAGCGGCACCACGACCCGTTCGGCTTTTTCAGCATTCAACAGTGCAAACATCCTTCAGCATCCGTCATTCAAACAGTAAGCATTCAAACAGTAAGCATTCAAACAGTAAGCATTCAAACACCCAGCACACGCCATTCAGCTTGCCGTAGCGGCGAATCAACCGCGTTCCGGTTCCAGCGGTCGCAGCACGATCAGCATGCCGAACATCGGGTGATCGAAATAATGCAATTCATTGGCTTTGACGCGCCGGCCTTGCTGGAGTTTGAAGAACTGCAGCCAGTCTTCGTCGACCAGCGCGGCATCACCGGTTTGCCAGCTCAGGTTGCTGTCCGTGCCGGCGGTTGTCGCAGTGCTGGCAGCAGTAATGGTGGGCCGGCGGAAGATCAGCTCGGTCTCTGCGTGCAGGAAGCGGGTCGCGGTCAGTTGCACGTAGCCGTCCACTTCCCAAAGACCGTATTCGCTCGGTTCGTCGCCTGTCGAGAGCAATTTGCCGTGCAGGCCGTAGCGGCTTGCGTAATCCTTGCCGCCCGCCAGACGGACCTTGAACTGGTTCTTGCCGGTGCCGATCGGTTGCCGCCAGGCGGTGTGCAGCAGCGGCCGGTATTGGCGTGCGCGTGACAGCGTTTTGTAGGCGTCCTGCAGTTTGAATTGTGCCGGCGGCACCGCGGCCAGCCGCAGCAATTCCTGGGCACTGGGTGCGCCGCTTGCCAGCGGCGTCGTGATGGTGTTCGGGGCCGGCACGCTGCCTTCGAGCGCGATGCTGACCGCGTCGTTGGCCGGCCATTTTTCGGCGGTGACGTCGGCATTGAGGTGCGAGAACACCAGCACTTCCACTTCATACCAGCGATCGGCGGCCTGCGCCGTCGATGCCAGCGACAGGGTCAACAAGGCTGCCAATAACGACCGTAGTTTCATTGTTGTCTTCCTCACGGGATGGCGGATTCTAAATCGCCATCCTTCATTTTGATACGGCACCGTCGGGCCCGTGTGCAACAAGCGTTGTCGGACTTGGACGGCTTGCCCGGCATTCAGTTCTTGCCGCCACCGGCGAGCAGATTCAGCAGTTCGCGCAGAAACACCAGCCGGTCGGCCGGTTCGGCCAAGGGCTTGCTGATCTTCAGCGCCTGCGGGCCATCGAAGCGGTACAGCCGCGATTGCGACTGCACCAGCTTGATCATCAGCATCGGGTCGACCGTGGTCTGGGCGGTGAATTCCACCCGGCCGCCGCCGGCGGTGACATCGATGCGGCGGATGCCGAGTGCACTGGCGCGCAGCCGCAGCCGGGTCAGCTCGAACAGGTTCTGGCCCTGTGGCGGCAGCGTGCCGAAACGATCGATGATTTCGGTTTGCATGTCGTCGATTTCGGCATCGGAACCGCAACCGGCAATGCGTTTGTACAGGCTGAGCCGGGTGCCGATGTCGGTGACGTAATCATCCGGCAGCAGCGCCGGCAAGCCGGCATCGATTTCGGTGCGCTGCGACAGCACATGCTGCAGCGTCGGCTCCTTGCCGCTCTTCAGTGCCTTGACAGCTTCTTCGAGCAGTTCCATGTACAGGCTGAGGCCGATACCTTCGATCTGACCGCTCTGATCCTCGCCGAGCATTTCGCCGGCGCCGCGGATTTCCAGATCCTGCGAGGCGAGCAGGAAACCGGCGCCGAGATCGTCGAAGGTTTCAATGGCTTCCAGACGCTTCTGGGCATCGGCGGTCAGCAGATTCTGCGGCGGCGTCAGCAGGTAGGCGTATGCCTGGTGATGCGAGCGACCGACCCGGCCGCGCAGCTGGTGCAATTGCGCGAGACCGAACTTGTCGGCGCGTTCGATGATGATGGTATTGGCGCTCGGCACGTCGATGCCGGTCTCGACAATGGTCGAGCAGACCAGTACGTGGAAACGCTGGTGATAAAAGTCGCGCATGATGCGCTCGAGTTCGCGCGCGTGCATCTGGCCGTGGGCGTAGGCAAAGCGCACATCCGGCAGCAGTTCCTGCAGCTTTTCGGTGGCCTGTTCGATGCTGTCGACTTCGTTGTGCAGGAAGTAGACCTGACCGCCGCGCATGGTTTCGCGCAGGATGGCCTCTTTCAGCAGCGCATCGCTTTTCTCGCGGACGAAGGTCTTGATCGACAGCCGCTTGGCCGGCGGCGTGGTGATCAGTGACAGATCGCGGATGCCGGACAGCGCCATGTTCAGCGTGCGCGGAATCGGTGTCGCGGTCAGCGTCAGCATGTGGACGTCGGCGCGCAGTGCCTTGATCTGTTCTTTCTGACGGACGCCAAAGCGGTGTTCTTCATCGACGATCAGCAAGCCCAGCCGCTGGAACTTGATCTCCGGCTGCAGCAGCTTGTGGGTGCCGACGATGATGTCGACCTTGCCTTCGGTCAGCTGCTCCAGCGCGCGCTTGCTGTCTTTCTCGGTGCGGAAACGCGACAGCAGCTCGATGCGCACCGGCCAGTCGGCAAAACGATCGCAGAAGCTGTTGTAGTGCTGCTGGGCGAGCAGGGTGGTCGGCACCAGCACAGCCACTTGCCAGCCGCTCTGCACGGCGGCAAACGCTGCGCGCATCGCCACTTCGGTTTTGCCGAAGCCGACATCACCACAGACGAGACGGTCCATTGGCCGGCCACGTTGCAGATCGGCCAGCACGGCGTTGATCGCGCTTTCCTGATCCGGCGTTTCCTCGAAGGCGAAGCCGGCGCAGAAGCGCTGGTACTCGTTCATGTCGACGTTGCCTTGCGCACCTTTGCTGGCGGCGCGCTTGGCGTGCAGATCGAGCAGTTCGGCGGCGACGTCGCGGATTTTTTCGGCGGCTTTTTGCCGGGCCTTGCCCCATTGCTCCGAGCCGAGCTTGTGCCACGGTGCCGATTCTGCCGCCGCACCGAGGTAGCGGCCGATCAGGTGCAGCGATTGCACCGGCACGTACAGTTTGTCGTTGCCCTGGTAGTGCAACACGAGGTATTCGGCTTCGACACCACCGGCACTCAATGTCTGCAAACCCTGATAGCGACCGACGCCGTGATCGATGTGCACGACCGGATCGCCAATGCGCAGCTCGGCGAGGTTGCGGATGACGGCGTCGGGATCGGTGACCTTGCGTCGGCGCCGCCGTTGCTGGACCAGCTGTGCGCCGAACAGATCCGGTTCGGTGATGACGGCGAACGATTGGTCGATGGCGACGAAACCGCTTTCGAGTGGCGCCACGGTCAGCACGATGCGGTCGTTGCTGGCGAGCGCTTCCTGCCAGCTGTCGCACAGCACCGGTTCGAGGTTGGATTGCTTCAGCAGCGGCAGCAGCACCTCGCGGCGGCCGGCTGATTCCGCGCACAGAATCAAACGGCCGGGGAACAGCAGCGAAAAACTGTGCAGGCTCTGCAGCGGCACCGTGGCGCGGGTGTCGAGCCGCAGATCCGGCAGCGGGTTGCTGACCGGCAGCTCCGGCACGGCAGCACTGTCGCGATCGGTAAAGCGAGCGAAATTTTTCAGTGCGCCGAACAGCTCGTCTTCACGCAGATAAAGCTCGGCCGGCGTCACCAGCGGTCGCAGCAGATCGACTTTGCGTTCCTGGTAACGATCGTCGAGTTCGTTCCAGAAATGCTGGGCCGACTGGTTCAGATCGCCGATGGTGACCAGGCGGGTGCCGGCCGGGAAGTAATCAAACAGCGTCGCAAGCTGGTCGAAGAACAGCGGCAGGTAGTATTCGATGCCGTTCGGCAGAAAGCCTTTGCTGACCTGACCGTAGACCGACTCCGGGTGCAGCGAGGCATCAAAGCGGCCACGGAACGCCTGCCGGAATTTGGCGATGCCGTCTTCGTTCCACGGAAATTCGTGCGCCGGCAGCAGCCGGATTTCGGCGAGCTTGTCGCCGGAGATCTGGGTGTCCGGATCGAAGGTGCGGATGCTTTCGATTTCGTCATCGAAGAAGTCGAGCCGGTACGGCAGCTTGCTGCCCATCGGGTAGAGATCGAGCAACGCGCCGCGCACCGCGAATTCGCCGTGTTCCATCACTTCGGCGACGCAGCGGTAACCGCTCTGTTCGAGCTTGCGCCGGATCGCCGGCAGATCCATCCGGTCGCCGACCTTGACCAGCAAACTGTTCAGGTTGACGAACGAGGACGGCGCCACTTTCAGCAACAGCGTCGACAGCGACAGCAGCAGGATGCCGTGCGTCTGTTGCGGCAGCTGCACCAGCGTTTGCAGCCGTTCGGAGACGATGTCCTGATGCGGCGAGAAGCTGTCGAAGGGCAGCGTCTCCCAGTCCGGGAAGTGCAGCACCGGCAGTTCCGGCCGCAACACCTTGAGCTCGCGGTCGAGCCGGCTGGCGGTCGGCGAATCGGCGGTGACCACGACCAGCAGGCCGGGTTGGTCGGCCAGCGTGCCGAGGCTGAGCGGCAGCGCGGCGCCATGGCTGGTCGGCAACAGGGTACGGCGACCGGGTTCGGCCTTCAGGCCGGTCAGGGCGGAGAGAAACGGCAGCAAAACAGGCGATTCCTTGGTACGGATGCGGGGTTCAGCAGGTGGCGCATTATACGGGGCATGGCGGTCAGGGCGTTGTCAGCAGTCGCAGATGGCCGGAACCGGGGCGGTTTGACGACTTCGGCGCGGAATTTGGCCCGATCAGATAGGCGAAATTTTCACCAATGACTATTCTCTTATAAGAACAGGGGCCGACAAGGAGTCTTTGGCATGAAGCTGCAACAGCTCCGGTATATCTATGAAGTGGCCCGGCACGAGCTCAACGTGTCGGCGACGGCGGAAAGTCTCTATACCTCCCAACCCGGTGTTTCCAAGCAAATCCGCCTGCTGGAAGACGAATTGGGCGTCCAGATTTTCACCCGCAGCGGCAAGCACCTGATCGACATCACCCCGGCCGGGCGCCAGATCCTCGAGGTCGCCGGCCGGATGCTGCGGGATGCCCAGGTCATCAAGGACATCGCCCGCGACTATGCCCAGCCCAATGCCGGCACCCTGCGGCTGGGCCTGTGCCCGCTGGCGGCGCGCTACCTGGTCGCCGACCGGCTGGAGAAATTCGCCAAGGAATACCCGAAGGTACAGATCCAGCTGCGTCAGGGCGAGGAAAGCCATTTCGTCGAATGGCTGGAGAGCGGCGAGGTCGATCTGGCCGTTGGCCTGCGGCAGACCCATTCGCCGGCATTGGTCAGCCTGCCCTGCGTGCGCTGGCGTTACGCCTGGCTGTCCCGTTCCGACCGTGCCCGCGCGGCGGAGTCGATGCTGGTGTTCGCCCAGGACCGTGAAGCCGAAGACTCCCTGCACCGGGCGCTGCCGGCCGACAAGGCCAGCCAGCGCTGGGTGTTGGTGAGCTCGGACCCGGATGTGATCAAGACCTATGTTCGCCAGGAGTGGGGCGTTGGCCTGCTGCCGGCAATTGCCTTTGATTCGATCGCCGACAGTGATCTGAGCCTGCGGCCGGCGGCGGATACGTTGCCGGAAGGCCGGTTCTGGTTCAGCTACCGGCGCGATCTGCATTGGCGCAAATTCCTGCACAGCTTTGCCCATCTGCTGTCGCCGGTACTGAAGCCGGATCTGCTGCAGCAAGCGGCCGGTTTGCGGCAATCGGAGGAACAACAGGCGCTGGTGCATAGCGAAAATCTGCCCAGCCATTGACCATGGTATCGACCGTCAGCGTCAGCGGCACGACGCGCCGGTTGCAAATCCGGCGCCTGTCACGCAAAGTTTCGCCACCTTGCTACAGGAGCCGCTGCTGACACATGGATGTTTTTCCGTTCGCGACTGCGTTACTGGATGCCGATGGCAGTTTGCGTCAGGGCAATACCCGCTGGGCCAGTGAATTTCCTCCGCTGAAACACCTTTCCGAGCTGCTGCATCCGGTCGATGCGCTGCGCTTGCGCAATGCCGTGCGGCTGAAAGCCCGTTTGCATCTGCCGGTGCGGCTGCGCCTGCAGCAGCAATGGCGCAGCGCGGAGGCGCTGCTGTCGCCACAAGCCGATCATTGCGCGCTCAGTTTGATCGTCGAAGGCGCGATCAGCCGCCCCGCCAGTGCACCTGCCCATGCCGAATTGCTTGGCAATGTCGTGCACAGTTTCAACAACTACCTGTCGGCGATGATGGGGTTTTCCGAACTGGCCTTGCTGGATGTCGAACCGACGCATCCGGCGTACGGACAGTTGCAGACGGTGCTCGAGTCCGGGCAACAGGCGGTGCAATTTACCCGCGAGTTGCTCGCCAGCGCCGGCCGCGCGGTGCTCAGTCGCAAACCGTTTTCGCTGATCGCCTGGCTGCGGCCGCAATTGGAGCAACATGGCATTCCGTTGGCCGCGCCGGAAACGGATTGCGCCATCGAGGCCGATACCGATTGGCTGGCCCGGGCGCTCGACATGGTGATTGGGTTTCTCCGCGAAGGTGAGCCGAGCGTCTTGGCTGCGGAACTGCATGAGTGTCATCTCGGTGCGGCAGCTGCGCAGGCGTTGCGGTTGCAGCCCGGTCGCTTTGCCGTGCTGACGTTCCGTGATCGCGGCCGTGGTCTCGATGGCAAACATTTGTTGCCGCTGTTCCAGCCGTATTACAGCAGCAAAATTGTCCGCGGTCGCAAAGGTTTGGGCATGGCGCCGGTGGACGGTGTGATGCGCCAGCACGGTGGCGCCGTACTCACCGTGGCGGAACTGGGGGAGGGCACCGCCGTGCATCTGCTGTTGCCGTTGATGCGTGACGGTGGCGGCGAGCCGGTCGCGGACAGCGCCACGCCATGGCAGCGCAGCGCCTGGTTTCTGACCGATTTGCCGTGGCAGGCTGAACTCGCGCAGGCGCATTTGGCGAGCGCCGGCATTGCCGTGGCGGCAATTGCATCGGATGAGGCGCAGAGTCTGCTGACCGACGATCAGCGGCCGGATCTGCTGTTGTCCTGGCGGCTGCGTGAAGAGGGCGCCAGCGCGACGCTGCGCCAGCAATTGGCCGTGCCCAACGTGATCTGGACGCCGTTTGCCGATCACCGTGCGCAAGCGCCTGATGGGGTGGTATTGGCCCGTTTCACGCTGGAAGGTGAACATTTGCGGGCGGCGGTCAACGCGGCGCTGCGCGCGCGCGGATAAGCTTGCCGATGAAGGCAAACGCATTCGCTGTGGGAGCATCGCTCAGGGCAGGGTAAAACGGAACTTCGCGCCTTGACCTACGGTGGCTTCGGCCCAGATGCGGCCGCCGTGCCGGTGAATGATCCGTTGCACGGTCGAGAGACCGACGCCGGTGCCGGTAAATTCATCCTGTCGGTGCATGCGCTGGAACGGTGTGAACAACCGCTCGGCATAATGCATGTCAAAGCCGGCGCCATTGTCGGCAACCACATAGACGCGCTCGTCTGCCAGTTGCTCGGTATAAACGCTGATGTGCGCGTCGGCCGTTTTGCTGGTGTATTTCACCGCATTGCTCAGCAGATTCTCCAGGACGGCGCGCAGCAGGCGGCGATCCGCTTCCACCCACATCTGCGGTTCGATGGTCAGCGTGAGCTGTCGATCAGGATTCGCGGCGCGCAATTCCTGCAGGATGGTCTCGGCGAGCTCAGAGAGATTGAGGCGTTCCCGTTGCAGGGCGACGCGGCTCAGCTGCGACAGCGTCAGCAGCGCTTCGATCAGTTCTTCCATGCGGCTGACGCCGGCCTTGGCACGGGCGATGAAGCGTTGGCCGGTGGCATCCAGCTGCGCGCCGTAATCTTCGTTCAATGCGCTGATGAAACCATCGACCGCCCGCAGCGGCGCCCGCAAATCGTGTGACACGGCAAAGTTGAAGGCTTCCAGTTCGGTGTTCTGGTTTTGCAATTCGCGGGTCCGGTCCCGGACTTGTTGCTCCAGTTTTTCCCGTTCGCCTTCCAGGGTGCGCAGCGCAACGCGGCGCTCGACGATCAGTTTTCGCAGCTGGGTTTTGGCGGTCTGCCAGAACCGTGGCAGCCTCGGTTCCCGGGCGATGTCCTCGAGCGTGGCAAGCTCGGCCAGCTGCAAGGCCGGGGTGACGAAAAAGCGCGACAACAACCACCACACCAACGCGATCACCGCCAGCAGAAACACCTGGGCTTCGCGCAGGGGCCGGATGTCGTCATTGACCAGCTCGCTGATCCGGCTGCGGTCGATCAAGGTCCGCGTTTGCCAGACCACGGTCGTCAACGGCCGGTTCAACTGGTAATACGCGGCATCGGCCTGCCAGTCACTTTCGGGCGCCGTGCCGGTCTGCGGTGCTGGCGCCGCCGGGTAGAACGCCATCGAGCGCTGGCTGCTCGGTTGGCTGCCGTCACTGTCGGCAATCAGATCGCCGCTGTCGGTGACGATCTGAACATGCATGCCGCTCGGCAGATCGCTGCGCAGCAGCGCGATGATGAAGCTGAGTTGCACATCCGCCAGCACGTAGGCCTGCAGGTTTCCGTTCTGCAATACCGGCGCGAAGATCGAGATGATGTAACCGGTGCCGGCCTGATCGAGGGACGGTGCCCGCCACACCAGCGGATGCTGATGCAAGGCCTGGCGCAGCGCATGAAAGTACGGACTGTTGTATTGATCATAAAGGGCGTGACGAATGTGCGTTTCGTTGGCGCCGCGCAAAAACGCCGGCACGCTCTGATAGGGATAGGCGGCCCAGTTGCCGCTGTGAAACGACACGATACCGGACCAGCGCAGGGCATCATCGAGCCGATGCTGGGCCAGCATCGGCAGGAACAGCGCCCAGGCAACGTCGCGTTCGCGCCGTAGTGCCGGTGTATCCAGCACGTGATGCGCGTAGATGTTGCCACGGGCGTCGGCGCTGGTCGGTGCCGGCAGCCCGTAGCCGATGACTTCGTTGTTCCGGTACTCCGCCTGCAGTTCGGGGCCCGGCGGCAAATCCGTGGCCTGAAAATGTTGTTCGGCCATCATCCGCAAACGGTGGACGTGATCGGCGAGCAAACGGAAGCGCAGATCCATCTGTTTGGCTTTCAATTCCGCGTTGACTTGAAACGACGTCAGGTAGGTTTGCGCGCGGGCATCGGCATAGCGGCCGAGCAGGTACTGCATGGCCAGTGCGATTGCCACAAAGAACAGCAGCGCACCGAGATGAAACGCAGTGCGCAGACGCTGAAAGGAGCGGGCTTCATTAAGCGGCATGGGACTCCGTATCCGGTCACTGACGCGCCTGCCGAGGCAGCGTGGCGGGCGATGCGAAAATCGGCCGGATATCAGGAATTCAAGCAGTTTCTGGCGGAAACGCCAGCGGGGCGGGAGGGGAGAGCAGCTTTGCCAGGCTGCCGGTGCTTTGACGCGCCGGCGCACCGGTCCCCGCGGGTGGGCGGGGGCCGGTATGGCATCAGCATTCGATGATATTGACCGCGAGACCGCCGCGGGCGGTTTCCTTGTACTTGCTGTTCATGTCGGCGCCGGTCTGGCGCATGGTCTTGATGACTTTGTCGAGCGAGACCTTGTGGGTGCCATCGCCGCGCAGCGCGAGGCGCGAGGCGTTGATCGCCTTGACCGAGGCCATCGCGTTGCGCTCGATGCACGGCACTTGTACCAGACCGCCAACCGGGTCGCAGGTGAGACCGAGGTTGTGTTCCATGCCAATCTCGGCCGCGTTCTCGACCTGTTCCGGCGAGCCCCCCAGGACTTCGGTCAGTGCGCCGGCTGCCATCGAGCAGGCGACGCCGACTTCGCCTTGGCACCCGACTTCGGCACCGGAGATCGAGGCGTTGATCTTGTACAAGATGCCGATGGCCGCGGCAGTCAGCAGGTAGCGGACGATGCCGTCTTCATCGGCATGCGGGTGAAACACGCTGTAGTAGTGCGCCACGGCCGGAATGATGCCGGCGGCGCCATTGGTTGGCGCTGTCACCACGCGACCACCGGCGGCATTTTCTTCGTTGACGGCGAGCGCGTACAGATCAACCCAGTCCATCACATGCAACGGATCTTTGGTTGTGCCTTGCTCGGTTCTCAGTTTGCGGAAAATCGCCGGCGCCCGGCGTTTGACTTTCAATCCGCCGGGCAGAATGCCTTCCCTTTCGCAGCCGCGTTTGACGCAGGCTTCCATGGTGCGCCAGATCCGCAGCAGACCGTCGCGAATTTCCTGTTCGCTGCGCCAGCTCTTTTCGTTTTCCAGCATCAGGGTCGAGATGCTGATGCCGTGTTGCTTGCACTGTGCGAGCAATTCGGCGCCGGTGCTGAACGGGTATTTGACCGGGGTCTTGTCTTCGACGATCGGATCATCCGGGTTGACATCGCCGCTGACGATGAAGCCGCCGCCAACGGAATAATAGGTACGCTGCAGCAGCTCGTTGCCGGCGGCGTCATAGGCGTAGAACTTCATGCCGTTCGGGTGCGCCGGCAGGGTCTGCCGCTTGTAGAACACCATGTCTTCGGCGGGATCGAAATCAATCACCTTGCTGCCGGCAAGATTCAGTTTCCTGTTTTTCGCCATTGCTTCCAGGCGCGGCTCGATGCTGTCGATATCGACCAGATCCGGCTGTTCACCTTCCAGACCGAGCAGCACGGCCTTGTCACTGCCGTGACCCTTGCCGGTGGCGCCGAGCGAACCGTACAGCTCGGCCTTCACCTTCACCGCCTTGTTGAGCAGATCGTTTTCCTGCAAGCGGTTGGCAAAGCGCTTGGCGGCGCGCATCGGGCCCACGGTGTGCGAGCTGGACGGACCGATACCGATGGAAAACATGTCGAAAACACTGATGGCCACTGCAGGACTCCGAAAGCATCTTGTGGTTTTTGGCCTGGCAGTTGCCAGCGCTCGTCAGTTTGATGTGCTCGCTTGCGCGTCACCCTCACCCCGGCCCTCCCCCGCAAGGGAGAGGGGGTTGAAAGCCTTCACCCCTGAGGGGAGAAGGTTGGGATGAAGGTGAGAATTACGCAACGATCACGCTGACGCACACAAAGCGTGCAGGCAGCAATTCAGCCAGAAAACCGGGTTGATCCAAAGTGGCGCGGATTCTACCACTGCGGCGCCGGCTGGCTGGTAAGGCCAAGCAGATGGGAGAGGGTGACGATCATGCCGGCGGTGGCGCCCCAGATCCGGCGCTCCTCGAACAGGATCTCATAGAACTCGCGTTCGCGGCCCTGCCAGATGACCTTGTGCGGGGTATGGTGATGCGGGTCCAGCACCCAGTTCAGCGGGACATCGAAGACCGCGTGCACTTCGTTCTGGTCGTACTCACCCTGCACGTAGTGATGCACGATGCCGAGATAGGGTTGTATGTAGAAACCGCTGACCGTGGTGATGTGGCTTGGCAACGGCCCCAGTACTTCGACCTGGTTCGGTCGCAGGCCGATCTCTTCTTCCGCCTCCCGCAGCGCGGTGGCGAGCGGCGAGGCATCGCCGGTTTCGACCCGGCCGCCCGGGAAACTGATCTGGCCGGCGTGGTGTTTCAAGTGGGCGGCGCGCTGGGTCAGCAGTAGCCGCAAGCCTTCCGGCCGGTCCAACACCGGCACCAACACCGCCGCGTGGCGCAGGCCATCCGGTGGTGTGCCGGTTTGCAGTCGGGACGGGTTTTGTTCGCGGGCACGGCGGTAGCCTAGGATTAGCTGATGGCGGTCGAGCAAGATCTGGCCCTGGTTGCGCAGGCGGTGGCGGTCATGCGGCGATTATGTCCGAAAATTGGCCGCGACGGCGTCGTCTCGCTCATGGGCCGCTCTGCTACAGTCCGTGCCAGGCAGCTGAACCGGGGAAGGGGCGTGCACTTCAACTTTGGTCTGGCCGCAAGGCTCGGGTTGTTCGGCCTGTTGGCGCTGGCCGCGGCGGGTCAGGCGGCGGAATACCGTTGCCAGGGCCGCATCAAACAGCATTGCAGCAGCGACGGCTGCGTAAGCGAAACCGAGGGCTTCCAGCACGCCGAACAGTTTTTCTATCACAGTGACGGGCCGGCGCTGGGTGCCTGTTTGTGGACCGTCTGTTACAGCGGCATGGCACAGCGCCATGTTGCCGCCGATGATGGCCAGACTGTGATCGTCGGCCAACTCACGCCGGAACATTCGCCCGAGCTGTACGCGCCGATGCTGATCACGCTGACCTTGGCCGCCAATCGCCAGTTCACGGCGACTTGGCAGCACCAAGGCGGCGCAGTCGTCGTGACGCATGGCCAGTGCGAGCCACTGCCTGCATCCAGTTAAATCGCAGCGATTCCGGCGATCAGTGTTTCAACAGATTGGCCGGTGCGAATTGATCGGTCAGCACCTTCGCGCTTTTGTCCCAGTTGGCCGCTTTTTCCAGCGCCAGGATCTGCTTGACGTCGATCCCGTAGGGAGCGAGTCGGGCTTGCCATTCCTGGCTCGCCAGATCCGGTCCCGGCAGCGAAAAAGCATCCGGCGCCGCGAGCAGCACACGGTTGCCGCGCGGACTGGCGAGCATTTTGACGTGCGGAAACACCGCTTCGTAGGTCACCGACTCATGATGATAGAGCCGGCTGGTCGCGAAGGTATTGGCGACAACCAGACCGCCCGGATTCAGCGCGCTGCGCACTTCCTGCAAAAACTCTTTGGTCATCAGATGCTCGGGAATGTAGTCACCGTTGAACGCATCCAGGATGATCAGATCCCACTTCTTGCCGTCACGCAGCGCCCGTTTGAGGTAGACACGGGCATCCATCACGACTGTCTGAACCTGCGCGCTTTCCTGGTAATGGAAAAAGCGTTTGGCGGCCTTGACCACCGCCGGATCGATCTCGGCGGATGTAATGGTGGCGTTTGGCAGCAGCTCGTGGAAAATCGCCGGCAGGGTGCCACCGCCGAGCCCGACGATCAGAATCTCGTTGGGTTCGGGTTTCACCAGCAGCGATGCCATCACCATCTTGGCGTAATCGAAGACCAGCTTGCGCGGGTTGGCGAGGTAGAAACAGCTCTGGTTGTGGGTTGCCCGATCATGGACGACAAACCGCATGCAGCGCTCGCCGTTTTGCTCGCTGATCAGAATGTTGCGGTACAGCGAACGCTCTTCATGAATGATTTTGGCATCGGCGTTTGTGCTGGCAAGCAACAAGGCAGCGGTGACGACCGTGAGCAGCGTTTTCATGTGTTTGTCCAGAATTGAGTCAAGGGTAGCAACGCCAACAACCGCTGGCCGGCGAACCGCATCATGCAACCGGAAAGCGCTTGTGCAAGGCCAGCAACAGCAGGCCGTTGCCGATCATGATGGCTATCGCCACCAGCAGGATCTGGTTCATGTCGGCCAACGCAACCAGGTAGAACGAGGTTGCCAGCGTACCGAGGGCGCTGCCCAGAGTGGAGACAAAATACAACACACCGGCCGAGTGGCCGCTGGTTTCGCGCGACCGGGTCAGCAAGCGAATCGAGTAGGGCGAAACCATGCCCATGACGATGGACGGTGTCAGAAAGAGCACCAGCGCCGCCACCAGCGAGCCATAGCGCGGGTCGATGATGACATCGAAGATGGCCGCCATGATCGGTTCCGACAGATAAACCACTGGCAGCATCAAGGCGCCTGCCGCCACAAAGATGATGCCGTAACGGCGGACACTGGCATTGTGCAAGGACCAGCGGCCACCGAGCAGGTAACCGATGCTGAGCGCCAGCATGAACACGGTGATGATGCTGCCCCAGACATAAATATCACCGCCAAACCACGGTGCGAGGATCCGGCCGCCCAGCATTTCCAGCACCATCAGGATGAAGCCCGAGACGAATGCCGACCAGAAAACCACCGTACTCATGTTGTTGTTGTCCTTGTTGATGTTGCCTGATGTCGGCTCAGTATCCGTTATCGTGATGACTGGAATACGGCTTGTGCCTGCAAGTGGTTTTGCAGCCACTGCTCATCTTCCAGTTCCGGTACCAGCTCGCGGCGTTTGACGCCGTTGGCCGCGGCCAGCGCCGCGACGCGGCCCTGACCGTTGAATACCGTATTCGGAATCTGTTCGGCGATCGGATCCTGATAGGCCTGGCTTGCCGGGATGATGGTCCAGCCCTGGGCCCGAATATGCCGCACCAGATCGGCAACAAACAAGGCCGCCAGATCATTTTCGTGCAGCAATAGCACATGCCGCGGTGAGCGGCCGAGTTGCTGTCTGGCGACGCGGTCGTAAAACTGGATGCTTTGCCAAAGCACGTCGACGTAGATCCGTTTCAGTTTGCTGTAGTCGATGGACTTGCCGGCTTTCAGCGCATCCTGAAATTGGGCGTCGAGAAACCAGTCATAATTGTCGACCGTGACATAGCCATTGCGGTAGCCGTGCTCGGCAAGCGCCTGCAGCAGATCCCGGTGGGCATCGTCCGTATCGCCCTCATCCAGAAACGGAAAACGAAACAGCGGCAGGAAGCCGGGCAGATCGCGCAGGCGTGCATCGGCCTGTTGCAAGTCGGCGCGAAAACCAGCCGGCCCAAGCGCATCAGGCCGGCGGTGGTCATGGCTGTGGTTGGCCAGCTTGTGGCCTGCGGCAGCGTACGCCAGCAATTGCGGGCGATTGTTCTCGTTCAGATTGCTGGTCGTGACGAAAAACACCGCTTCCGCAACAGCTGCATCGCGCAGCTGTTCGAGCAGGCGTTGGCTACGCTGGGCACTGCTGAAATAGCGGCCGTCAGGTCGCGGTGCATCGTCAAACGTCAAAGCGATTTCGCCGGCAGACGCCGGCGAAATGTGCGACATGCAAGGAAAGATGAACAGCATTACCGCGAACAGTCGAGGCGCAAATGTCCGTGCCACTGTACTCACCGTTTCTTGCCCGTTTTTTCGTAGGTACCGATGAGTTGTGTTTCGGCCAGCACATGCCCTTTCATTGCCTGTTCCAGTGTGGCTTTATTGGCTTTGCCAAGGTCGGGCAGAACGGTGTCGAGCGCGTACAGTTTATGAAAGTAGCGGTGCCTGCCGATCGGCGGACAAGGGCCGCCGTAGCCTTCACGCTGCCAGTCGTTCAGCGCCGATTTGGCGCCCGCGGGCAGCGCACCACCTTCCGGCAATCCCTGGCTGTCAGCCGGCAGGTTGTAGACCAGCCAATGTACCCAGGTAAGCTTCGGTGCACGCGGGTCCGGCGCATCCGGATCATCGACGATCAACACCAGTGACTTGGTGCCGGCCGGAGCGTTTTGCCAGGTCAGTGGCGGCGCCAGATCGCGGCCTTCACAGGTGTAGACCGCGGGGATTGGTTCTTGCTGATGAAAGACCGGTGAATCAATGACAAACGGCATAGTTTCTCCTTGAACGAACCCGTGATCATGTGTGTATCCAGCCGAAGCCGTTCACGCAAACGCTATTCACGCCAGCGCTGAGCGGACCAACGCGGATCAGTTGAACAGCGCATCGTAGCCAATCGCGAAGACGGCAATGTCGGCCAGAATGTGGCTGAGATAACCGGGCCAGATGCTGCGGTAACGTGCGTACAACTGGCTCCAGATGACGCCGGCGAGCAGCACGCCCAGCGACGCCAGCGTATTGAGTTGCCAGGGTACGTAAGCAGACAGGGCAACGCTGTGATGAATCATGAAAATGATCGCGGCGAGCAGCACCGCATGGCGCGGCGAAACCAGCTGCTCGGATTGCCGGTACAGAAACCAGCGAAACGCATACTCCTCAACCAGACTGTTGAAGAAAGTCCAGTATGCCGCCATCAGCAGATAACGCTCCGGTGATGACAAGCCGGCCGTGCTCAGCAGTTCGCGCATCGGCGCCGGATCGAAATGGCCTTTGCCAAACAGGTAATAGCCACCGACGATGCCGCCGGCCATCAGCAGGCCGCTTCCGAAACCGGCGCTGAGTCCGGCCAGACGTTGCGCGGGAGCCAGGGGTGACCATGACCATGGTTGGCGTTCTTTCAGCAGAAACCACAGCGCCGGGCCGAGCAGAAACCACAGTTTGGCGAACGCCCACAGTGCCGAACCGAGCGGCCCCGGTGTGCCGTAAAGCGCGACGGCAACGCCGACCGTTGGCGCCGGTGCGAACAACAGCAGCGCGAGCACGGCGTTACGTCGACGTACCGAGCTGAAGGGGGAAGAAAGTGTCATGCCATCCGACATTGGCGGAAATGTCCTCGCAGCGCAGGTGACCGACCATACACGCGCTGATTGAGGCTGGCAATTGCGCGGGTAATAGGTCGCAGCCGGTGCGACGGAACCGGCGCGGAGTTGCTACCGTCGGCTTGTCCGCGGGAGTCGTTCAGATGCTCAGATGCAGCGTACCGGCTTGGGCAGCCCGGCGATTTTGGTCGCCTGCTTGGCAGGCTCTTTGAACAGTGTATGCAGATACAGGCTGTTGCCTTTTTCCGGCCCCCAGTGCTGTGCCAGGTATTTCACCAACGGTCGAATGGCCGGGCTGCTTTGATATTCATCGTAGAACGCCTGGACATAGCCTATGACTTGCCAGTGCTCCGGTGTCAGGCAGATGCCTTCGCTGGCGGCGATCGCTTCGGCAACGGCGCGTGACCAGTCGCTGCGCTGGCGCAAGTAACCGTGGTTGTCCGTGGCGACCGGGCGACCGTCAACGAGCAAGGCCGGAGGCGTGCTCATGTCGGCTTATGACCAGGCAATGACGCGATCATGCAGCAGCGTCAGTTCGACAAACGCGTGCTCGCTGATCGGCTGGATATAGCCTGGCACGTGGCGGGTCAGGCCACGTGCTTCCATGTCGGCCTGGATGGCATAGCGGGCCGGAAGCAGCGCGTTTGCCAGCAGTGCGTGGCGCGCCAGCAGTACGGCGTCTTCGCGCAGCAACAGGGCGTCGTCCGGTTGCAGCGCGGCCAGTGCCCGGCGCAAGGCATCGCTGCTGGCTTTGTGCAAACTGTGCAAGGTGGTCATGCAAAGGTGCTCATGAAAGGTGGCTCATTGGTCAGTACACCCAAACCTGATTGAGCTGCGCCAACGTGGCAGCGAGTTCGGCACGGCTTTTGAGCTCGCCTGACAGCGCCAGTTGCCCGGTATCGAGACCGGCATGACGCAAACTGTCGTGGCAAATCTGCACCGACGAAACGCCGTACAAAGCCATCAGGTTGAATTGTGCCAGCAGCGATTTGTCGCCAAGCGGACTGGCGACCGGCTGCGGCAACAGTTGCCAGACGCCGTCGTCCTGGAAGATCACCGTGACCTGCTGATCGAAGGCGGCGCAGGCCAGCGCAGTATCCAGTGCCTGACTGGCGCTGTCAGTGCCGTGCGGCGGGCAGGTGATGACAATACCGATGCGCTGGGTTTTCATCGTGTCACGGCCTCAGCCCGGAAAGTGAATGACGCGGTCGCAATCAAGCGTGCATTCCACCAGCGAGCCGAGCCCGCTGATGCTGAAATGCGCCGCCAGATTGTGTTTGCCGTCCGGATCGGCCTTGAGGCCATAGCGCTGTGCCGCAGCGGAACAGAGCAGCAGTTCGGTGCCATCGGCGTCGACCAGGGTTTGCCAGCGTTGTTGCAGGGCCGGTTCGTCACTCGGAATGTCGAGTTCGGCATGGCCCACCAGCACCGCATCGCCGGCAAAAAACACCCGGGCGATCTGATGGCCACTGGCCAGCGCGGCTTCGGCAAAGCGCAGTGCCGACAGCTGGCCCTGGCGGGTGATCGGGTTGGCGGTGACGTAGAGGGCAAAGCGCTTGCGGCTCATCCGGACGATCTCGGTAGTGACGGGCAAAAATAAAGCCCGCCGAAGCGGGCTCTATTGTAGCCATTGTCTGCCGGGTCGCGCAGCGAGCTTGCCTTCGTTTCGCGCTGCAGGGCAGATGCAGCCGGTTTCAGTCGTCGCTGGACATGCCGAGCAACATCATCAGGTTGGTGAAGATGTTGTAGATGTTCAGGTACAGCGAGACGGTGGCGCGAATGTAATTGGTCTCGCCGCCGTGGATGATGTTGCTGGTGTCATACAGGATGAACGCCGAGAACAGCAGCACGCAGGCCGCCGACAGCGCCATGCTCAGCATCGGAATGTGGACGCCGAAGAAATAGCTGGCAACCAGCATCGCCAGCGCGCTGAAGAACACCACCATCAGGCCGACGAACAGGAAGCCGCGCATGAAGCTGAAGTCCTTGCGGGTGTTCAGCACGTAAGCCGACAGCGACAGGAAAATCAGGCCGGTACCGCCGAGCGCCTGCAGCACGATCAAACCGCCGCCGGCCTTGGCCAGGAAAAAGTTCAGCAGCGGAGCCAGCCAGAACCCCATCCAGCCGGTGAAGGCAAACACCAGCGCGAGGCCGGCGGCCGAATCGGCGGTCTTGTGCACGGCAAACAGCAGCGCAAGGGCACCGAGCAGGGAAATCCACGGGCTCGGGCTCGGCGCAACCATCATGCCGACGAAGGCCATCAGGGCGCTGAACAGCAGCGTCGCCGACAGCAGCATGTAGGTGTTCTTCAGAACCTTGTTGATTTCCGCCGCGCGCGTTTCGACGCCGGCGTAAACCGGCGGGCTGTAACCTTGGGCGTTGTAATCCATTGCGTACTTACCTCGTGGCAGGAAACGGCACCCCTTTAGATGGGGGGCGCCGGGGCGAGTTGCAAGATACGGAGCCGGTTTTGGCCGGTCAAGAAAAACCGGCTGCTGGCAGTGTCGGTGCCGGCGAGTCGGCGCAAGCCGGAAAGACCCGATAAAAATCAGGCGTTTGCCGCGACTTTGCGGACTGGCAGCGGTACCAGCGCCGTGGTCGATTCGATGATGCCGCCGCCGAGGCAGACGTCGCCCGCGTACAACACCAGCGATTGCCCCGGGGTGACCGCGCGCTGCGGATCCGGGAAGCTGACATCGACGCTGCCGTCGCCGCGAACGCTGACCGTGCACGGGAAATCGTGCTGGCGGTAGCGGACCTTGGCGGTGCAGTCGAAGCGCGCTGCCGGCGGCGCGCCGGCGACCCAGTGCATCTGCGCCGCGTACAGCGCAGTGCTCATCAGATAAGAGTCGTCGTGGCCCTGGGTGACGACCAGGACGTTGCGCGCCAGATCCTTGGCGACGACAAACCACGGTGATTCATCGGCGCCTTTGAGGCCGCCGATACCGAGCCCTTTGCGCTGGCCGAGCGTGTGGTACATCAGGCCGTTGTGGCGGCCGATGAGCTTGCCTTCGACCGTTTCGATATCGCCCGGCTGGGCCGGCAGGTAGCGGCTCAGGAATTCGCTGAACCGGCGCTCGCCGATGAAACAGATGCCGGTCGAATCCTTCTTTTCCGCCGTGACGAAACCCTGTTCGGCGGCGATGCGGCGCACTTCCGGCTTTTCCAGCTCGCCGACCGGAAACAGCGCGTGTTGCAGTTGCGCCTGCTGCAGCGTGTACAGGAAGTAGCTCTGGTCCTTGTTGCCATCAACGCCGCGCAGCAGCTGGGCCTGACCGTTGACGTCGGCGCGCCGGGCGTAGTGGCCGGTGGCGATGTAATCGGCGCCGAGGTGCTTGGCAAAATCGAGGAAGGCTTTGAACTTGATTTCCTTGTTGCACAGGATGTCCGGGTTCGGGGTCCGGCCGGCCTTGTACTCGGTCAGGAAATGCTCGAACACGTTGTCCCAGTATTCGGCGGCGAAATTGACCGTGTGAAACGGAATGCCGATCTTCTCGGCGACCGCCTGGGCGTCGGCGCGATCCTGCGCGGCCGAACAGAACTCGTCGGTGTCGTCCTCTTCCCAGTTCTTCATGAACAGGCCCTCGACCCGGTAGCCCTGCTGCTTCAACAGCCAGGCCGAAACCGAGGAATCGACGCCGCCGGACAGACCGACGATGACGCGTGGGGCAGTGCTCATGGGCAAACTCAAGGGGCAGGCGGAAAACGGGGCGCGGATTCTAGCATGGCCGGACTGGTCAAGTTTTCACCAGTCTCCGGCCGTTGGCGGGCTTCAGCCATCGGTCTTGTAGACTGAGAACGCGGTCAGTGGCAGCCGCTGGCCGGCCTGATAATCCTGAATGCACTGGAGTACCAGTGAGCTGCGCGGGCCGAAGGCGACAATCTCCGGCAAGCTCAACCAGTGGCAGGCATGGATATCACCGTCGCAAGGCCGGGCGACGGCATCGGCCGGGACACTGCCGGCGAAGCAGACGCGCAGGTAGTCGCGGCCGTTGCGGGCAGTCAGCCGGTAAACCCCGACGACGGCGTCGGGCGTGAACGGCAAACCGGCTTCTTCCGCGACTTCCCGGATGGCCGCCGCGATCAGGCTTTCGCCCGGCTCGACATGGCCGGCGGGCTGGTTCAGCACCCGTCGGCCGTCCTGCTTGTCCGACTCCTCAACGACCAGGAAACGGCCGTCGCGTTCGATGATGGCAGCAACGGTGGCGGAAACTTTCACAAGGTGGTTCCTCTTGTTGTCATGGTTGGCGTGGCAAGGTTGGCGGTCATCGCGGCGTGTTGCCCGCGCTGGCGCGTGTGGTAAAAAGCCGGCCCTTTGCCGGCTTGTCAGTCCGTTGCGCACTCACGTAGCCTTGCCGGACCTGCATGGTCGGCGCAGCGCTGCCGACGTTTTCGGAGTATGACTTGATGTTGTTGCCGATCACCGGTTTGTATGCGGCGTTGCTGGGTCTGCTGATCATTGTGCTGCTTTTGCGCATAGTTGCCAAACGGTGGAAACACCGGGTCGGCGTGGGCGATGGCGGCGAAAAAACCTTGCTGCTGGCGATTCGCGCCCACGGCAATGCCATTGAAACCATTCCGATCGCGCTGATCCTGCTGGCGGCGCTGGAACTGAATAAAGGCAGCGCGCTGACGCTGCATATCTTCGGCGCGGCATTATTGCTCGGCCGCATTGCGCATGCTTTCGGCATCAGTCGTACGGCGAAAGTCAATCCGGGCCGCTTTATCGGTACGGTGCTGACCGTCACCGTCATCATCGGTCTTGCTGTCGCCAACCTGTTGGCGTTCTGGATGAGCCGCGCATGAGCCGTTCAATACTGGCAGGAGTGTTGTTGATGACTGCAGTCGCAGGCGATGCCGCACCGGCGGCGGACGTGGCGGAGCGGGCGCCGATCGCCATCGCCATTCACGGCGGTGCCGGTACCATCCTGCGCAGCGAGCTGTCGCCGGAACTGGAAGCGCAGTATCGCGATGCCCTCGCGCAGGCGCTCGATGCCGGCTATCGCATCTTGCAGCAAGGCGGCAGCAGTCTGGATGCGGTTGAGGCCAGTGTCCGCGTGATGGAAGATTCGCCGCTGTTCAATGCCGGCAAAGGTGCGGTGTTCACCCACGAGGGCAAGAACGAGCTTGATGCCGCCATCATGGATGGCAGCACATTGGCCGCGGGATCGATCGCCGGCGTCACCACGGTGAAAAATCCGATCACGCTGGCGCGCCGGGTCATGGACAGCTCACCGCACGTGATGCTGATTGGCGAAGGCGCCGAAGCGTTTGCCCGGACCCAGCAGATCGAGCTGGTCGAGCCGTCGTATTTTCATACCGAGCGGCGCTGGCAGCAGCTGCAGAAGTTGCTGGAAAAAGAACGCAGCAGTGGCGAGCAGGGCGCGACTGGTTTGTCGGAAGATGCCGAGCAAACCAAAGGCCGCAAACAGTCGTACCGATTCTCCGAGCAGGAAAATCGCTTCGGTACGGTGGGTGCGGTCGCTCTGGATCGGAACGGTCGGCTTGCCGCCGCGACCTCGACCGGCGGCATGACCAACAAGCGCTGGGGCCGGGTCGGTGATGCCCCGGTGATCGGTGCCGGCACCTATGCCAATGCGGTTTGTGCCGTATCGGCGACGGGGCATGGCGAATATTTCATCCGGGCGGCGGTGGCGCACGATATCTGTGCCCGGGTGGAGTACCTCAAGCAGCCGCTGGCCGATGCTGCTTCAGCAGTGGTTAAGGACAAGCTGGTCAAATTGGGGGGCGAGGGCGGTATCATCGCCGTCGATGGTCAAGGCAATGTGGCGTTGCCCTTCAATAGCAAAGGCATGTATCGGGCGTCGATTGATCGCCATGGCGAACGGATCATCGCGATCTATGCCGACTGAATGGGGGCGGTAGCGCGGCGTTTAACCGATGCCGGCGCTGTTGCCCGACAACATGAAATTAACTGTCCAAGAACGGTTTTGCGCTTGAACAATAAGGAGACGAGATGAAACGGTTGGCTATGGCGCTTGGTGCTGTCGTGCTGAGCTGCGGCGTAGTTGCTGCCATTGACCCAATTGAAGCGCGCAAAGAGGGCTTCAAGGCGTTCAAAAAAGAAATGGGTGCCATCAAGAAATTGGTTGAGGCGGGCGACACCGGTCAGCAAGCCAAGCTGTTGCGTCATGCCAAGACCCTGGACAGCGTCGCGGCGCAGCAGTGGAGCAAGGTCAACGAGCATTTCCCGGCCGGTTCGCACCAGGGCGACACCGAAGCTTTGCCGGCGATTTGGGAAAAGGCCAGTGAATTCCAGGCTGCCATTGACAAGCAAACGAACGCGACCGCCGCGCTGGTTGCGGCAGCGCAGACTGCCGATCCGGCCCAGTGGAAAGCGGCGTTTGGTCAGGTCGGCGGTAGCTGCAAAAATTGCCACGATTCGTTCAAGAAAGACTGAGCGAAACCCGAAAGAAAAAGCGGAGCCATTGGCTCCGCTTTTTTTTGGGCATTGGCAGGAGCGGCTTCAGCCGCGATAGGGGACCGTTTCAACAAGGCTGGCAAATCCTGTGATGCCAGAACCCCGCTCAGCGCACACCGTAACGCTCACGATTGTCCTGTTTGGCGTCGTCGCTTTTTTTCAGCATCACGTAGACGGCGCCGGTGCCACCGTCGCGTTTCTGCGCCGAGTGAAACGCCAGCACTTCCGGCATCTGTTGCAACCAAACGTTGACGTAGCTTTTCAGCAGGGCGGGGATCGGCGCGCGGACGCCGCGACCATGCAACACCAGCACGCAACGCTGTTCGCGTTTGACGGCATCGTGAATGAAGTCGAACACATCCTTGCGTGCCTGCTCGACGGTACGCCGGTGCAGGTCGAGCACGTATCGGCTTACGTATTTGCCTTGCCGCAGCGCCTGATAGACGCCGAGCTGGACACCGTCATGCCGGTAACCGATTTCGGCATAGGGATCGACCAGCGGCGGTTCCGCGGTCGACAGGTAATTGCGGTCGTGTTTCTGGTCGGTGATGGCCGCAAGTCGACGTGCTTCGATGGCGGCGGCATCGAGTTCCTGTGTTGTGCTGACGGCGACTTCCGGTTCCGTCGACAACGGTGTGACATCGGCAATTTCGGCGCGGAACAGCTCGATTTCCTGGTCACTTTGCTTACGAGATTTGTTCATGCAAATGCTTACCCAAAAGCTGAGCTCTCGATTTGGTCGGCCACTGGCACAATCCGGGACGTGTGCGGAAAACGGACTTGTCTGTGACAAACCAGCCGTGCGGGCTAGCTGCCTGTGCTCACGTAGGACAACCTCGCAGTCGCGATAGCGTCAGCGTTACTGTGCCGGATCATATCGAAATTGGCCTTGGCCTGTTTGCCGCATCTGCTCAAGGTCATTTGTTCGGCAAGCCTGGCGGCGTCGGCCACGACTGTTTGTTTCCTGCTGAGCGAAGAGTGTGCTGCCTGGTCGGCGGGGGCCTGGCGATCTGGCCGCATTGCCTGTTTGCGGCGCGCCAACCGGCAATACATGCCAGGCAAGCCGCGTTGGCTTGGCGGTAACAAAGGCCTGGAGCGAACGAGACCGCGACCGAACCAGGCTGTGGAGATTTGGACGGTTAGATGGCCGCTTGCTGGGCGTCCAAAGCCAGCCTGAGCGTTTGCCGCCCGTCCTACCCGTGCCGGGCAGCGCAAGTGCTGAAGACGCCAAAGAAAACACCCGCCAGCGGCGGGTGTCAGGGGATTACGGTCACGGTACGCACAGTGATTGCGATTCAAGTGCGGTGAGCGCGCTCAGGCAAATCGCAACCTGATCCAACCAGCTACTTGCTTCCCATCTTGTCGTGATCGTCAGCCATGGCGTCAAATGACTTTGCTGACTCTTCGAAGGACTTTATCAATTTGTCGCAATGCGCTCGCATGCCGACATATTGTGTGCCCGGCTTGCCACCAATTGATGCGTATCTTTCCTTGACTTTGCGGTGCCGCTCCGCTTTCTCGCGGGAATCGGCGGCTTGCTCACGATACAGCGCTGCCAGTGCTTTGTGCTCTTCTGGCTTGTCTGCGAAAGTGCTGAGAAGCTGCTCGATTTTCTTGTCCGTTTCGGTGTCGGCAAACAGTGGGTTGGAAAACAACACAGCTGATGCCAGAACAAGCGCCGTCAATGACTTGATATTCATGTTCTATCCCTCGGTGGTGTTGGTAACGGAAAGCCCTTCGTTCTATCTCCTATGATCAACAGGCTAACCCTGCCCGGCGGGGTCGCCGCTTGATGCAGATCAAAGAGGCTGAGTGGCGACGGCGCCTAGCATGAGCCGTAGCACAAGCTGCAGCATAAAGCGTGCCTATCTGCCTGAGCCTCAGCCCAGCGAGACAAGGATAGCTTATGGGAGCGATATCAACGCTGACCGTGACCGGCATGGTGGCATCGCTACCCGGTCGAGCCCGGCTGCTCGGCGCTGGCGCCAAGCGCGAACTGGCACCATGGAGCGGCTGGGCAATCCGCTTGTGGTCAATCGCGCTGATGCTGGCATGCGCTTCGTCGCTGGCACGAGCTGAACAAGCCTGGGAGCTGCCTGAGGTGATAGCGCACGCACGGCTGCATCGGTCCGAACTTGCTGCTGCCTCGGCAAGCATACAAGCAGCGCGGCAACGTCCCGCCCAAGTCTCAGCCCTGGACGACCCGATGTTGACGCCGGCGATCGACCATTACCCCTTTGAGCCAATGTCGACTGGCGACGCGATGGACGCGCCGGAGTCTTACGGTCGTTATGACTGGAGTCTTGGTATCGAGCAGCGGTTCCCGCTGTCCGGATTGCTGACCTATAAGCGGCGTGCTGCCGATGCCGATGTCCGCAAGGTTCAGGCGCTCGGCGACGGCTTGTCGCTCGATATCGAGTTCAGCGCCGCCAGCGCATTCTTCATGCTGATCGAACAGCGCCGGATGAGCGAGATCATCGACGCTCAGAAAAAGTCGGCAGAAGACGTCGTCGCTGCCGCAGGCACCCGCTATGCCGCTGGCTTCGGTAATCAGGCGGAGGTGTTGCGAGCCGAGGTGGAAGTGGCTCGGCTGGCTGCCCAGCAGGCGTCGCTGGCTGCCGATATTCGAGCAGCCGAGGCGATGTTCAACGCCAGCATTGGTCGTGACGCGCAGTTGCCTGTGCCTGAGCTGGTTGCGCCAACCCTGCCGCTGCTGGTGCCGACGGCCGAGCAGGTTCGGTCGCAGGCGCTTGCGGCTCGCGCCGAGCTGCGTGCCGGCACCGCAGAAGTGGAGCGCGCCGCCGCCGATATCGACGCCATGGATGCCATGTATTCGCCAATGGCGATGGTGCGTTTCGGCTACGCATCGACCATGACGGACGGGCGCGGTGCGATGCTGATGTTTGGCGTCAGCTTGCCGATCTGGCGGGACAAACTGCGCAGCGGTGTGGCTGAAGCGCAGGCGATGGCGCAAATGGCCCGTGCTGATCGTGACGCCATGTACCGCATGGTCGAAGCCGACGCGTTGGCGGCGCTGGCGCAACTGGAGTCGGCGCAGATCCAGTTTCACCGTTTGAATGATGAAGTGCTGCCGCGCGCGCAGCGGGTGATAGCACCGGCGCTGGCCAGTTATGCCGCCGGTCGCGGCAGTTTGCTCAGCGTTCTGGAGGCTGTTCAGACCTGGCGCAGTGTCGAAGCCGAAACGGTGATGGCCTACCGAAAACTCGGCACCGCGTGGGCGCAGCTGTACCGGGCAACAGGACAATCGCTGGAGAACGCACCATGAAGCGTGGCATCAAGTCGTTGGCGCTTGGTGCTGGCGTTGGCCTGGGCATTTTGATCGTGGCGCTGCTGGTGCAGCATTGGCGTCACGGTTGGCCGTTTTCGTTGCATCACGGTGTGGCGGCCGTGCCGGCGCCGGTTTTGGCAGCGACAAGCGCTGCCAGCGAGCCTGATCGGGTAGCGGTTACGCTGACCGCAAGCCAGGGCGAGCACATCGGCATCCGGTTGGCGCCGGTGCAGAGCGCAGACGTGCGCCAGCAATTGCGCGCCGTAGCGACCGTGGTCCCGGACGAGTCACGCATCATGCATGTGCATGCGCGTGTCGCCGGATGGCTGGAGAATCTTCACGTCAATACGACCGGGCAAACCGTGCGGGCGGGAGACGTGCTCGCCGAGATTTTCTCGCAGGAACTTCTGGCCACGCAGAACGAGTATCTGGCCGCTCTTCGCAGCAGTCCGGCCGAGCCGGCGAGTGTCGTCGTTGCTGCGGCAAAAAGCCGGCTGCAAACCTTGGGCATGACCGCGACCGAAATCGCCGACATCGAGCGTCGCGGCGAAGCGAAGCGGGTGATCACGGTGGTGGCGCCTGGCAGCGGGGTGGTGTTGCGCCGAAATGTGTCGGTCGGGACGAGCGTTGATCCATCGACCGAGTTGGTGACCCTTGCTGATCTGTCTCAGGTCTGGGTGCTGGCGGATATCGCGGAATCCGCCTCCACCCAGGTGGCCGTCGATACGCCGGCCATCCTGCGCTTTGCTGCGCTGGGTGACAAGCCGCTGCGGGCCCGCGTTGCTTTTGTTTATCCCACACTGAGCGAAAGATCGCGCACGCTGCGTGTCCGTTTTCTGTTGCCCAATCGCGAGGGTTCGTTGCGGCCCGGTCTGTTTGGCGAGGCGGAGTTCGAAGCAGTCCAGCGAAAGGCGTTGCTGGTACCGCGTGACGCGGTCGTTGATACCGGTCGCAAGCAATACGTCTACATTGCCAGCAACGATCGCTATGAACCGCGCGAAGTGCAGCTGGGCATGCGGGTAGCCGAACAGATTGAGATTCTGAACGGCGTTGCCGAAGGTGAACTGCTGGTGGCGTCAGGAGTGTTTCTGCTGGATTCGGAAAGCCGCTTGCAGGCTACCGGCAGCGTTGGTGGTGAGCATGGCGCTCATGCTCAACCCGCTAGTCAGCCCATCACTCAACCGGCTGCGAAACCTGCGACGCCAGCGCCGGTGGAACCGGAGCATCGGCATGGCGATGCGGAACCGGCGCCATGATCGAAAACCTTATCGACTGGTGTGCGCGCCATCGTTGGCCGGTCTTTGGTCTGACCCTGGCTCTGGTGCTGTGGTCGCTGGATTCCATTCGCAATACCCCTCTCGATGCGATTCCGGATCTGTCCGATCCGCAGGTCATCGTGTTTTCCGACTGGATGGGGCGCAGCCCCGATCTGGTCGAAGATCAGGTTACCTATCCCCTGGTCCGGGTGCTGCAAAGCACGCCCGGGGTGCAGAACGTGCGCGGCTACTCGATGTTCGGCATGAGCTTCATCTATGTCATTTTCAACGAGCAAAGCGACATTTACTGGGCGCGCACCCGGGTCCTGGAGCAGCTTGGCCGGGCCCAGTCACAGTTGCCGCCCGGCGTGACGCCAACGCTTGGTCCCGACGCCAGCGGCGTGGGCTGGGTTTTTCAGTATGTGCTGCACGATGAACGTGGCCGGTTTGATGCGGCACAGTTGCGTGCGCTGCAGGATTTTACCGTTCGCCCGGCATTGCAGGCCGTAACTGGCGTCTCGGAAGTGGCATCACTGGGCGGCTTTGAGCGGCAATACCAGGTGCTGATCAATCCCGAGCGTCTTACCGCATACGGGATCAGCGTCAGTGAGGTTTCGCGCGCCGTTGTTGCGGCAAACAGCGAAGTGGGCGCGCGGGTGCTGGAACAGGCCGGGCGCGAGTTTGTGCTGCGTGGCCGTGGTTATGTCCGCGAGCTGGCGGATCTGGAGAGCAGTGTCGTCGCGGTCGCTGCCGGCGGTGTTCCGATTCAGCTGCGCGATGTCGCCCGGGTGCAATTCGGCCCCGATATTCGCCGTGGCGCCGCCGATTGGAATGGCAATGGCGAGGCCGTTGGCGGCATTGTGGTCATGCGCATCGGCGCGAATGCCCTGGACGTGATCGATGCCGTCAAGCAGCAGATTGCGACGCTGAACTTGCCTGACGGCGTCCGCCTTGTGCCGACCTATGATCGGTCCGAACTGATCCGCGGTTCAATTCGCACGCTGCGCAATACGCTGCTGGAAGAGGGCGTTATCGTTGCCGTCATTTGCCTCGCGTTTCTGATGCACGCCGGCTCCGCCGTTGTGGTCATGATCATTCTGCCGCTTTCGGTGTTGTTTTCCTTCATCGCCATGCGCTACCTGGGCCTCACCTCCAACATCATGTCGCTCGGCGGCATTGCGATCGCCATTGGCGAACTGACGGACGCGGCCATCGTTCTGATTGAAAATGCCCATACGCGTCTGGCGCGGGCCGGGCCGGGCTCGGATCGGCGTGAAATCATCATCTCGGCGTGCAAGGAAGTGGGCCGGCCGATTTTCTATTCGCTGCTGCTGATCACGGTCAGCTTTCTGCCTATTTTCACGTTGGCAGAGCAGGCGGGGCGATTGTTCTCGCCGCTGGCGTTCACCAAGACCTTTGCGATGTTTGCCGCCGCCGTGCTGTCGGTCACCTTGGCGCCGCCGCTGATGGTCTGGTTGTTGCGCGGGCGCTTTCGGGGCGAGGAAGAAAATCCGCTGAATCGTCTGCTTGGCAAGCTGTATCGACCGATTGTTCGGCGCATTCTGCGTCGTCGGCTGTTCGTCTCGCTGTCGGCGCTGGTACTGATTCTGGCGACGGTGCCGCTGTTCTGGCGGCTCGGCTCGGAGTTCATGCCGCCGCTGGATGAGGGGTCGTTGCTGGTGATGCCAACAACATTTCCCGGCATCTCGGTAGAGGAGGCGCGGCGTGCGCTGCGCACCCAGGATCGCATCATTGCCAGTTTTGCCGAGGTAGCGTCCGTGCACGGCAAAACCGGCCGCGCGGATACCGCAACGGATCCGGCCCAGCTCGACATGAATGAAATCGTGGTGCTGCTGAAGCCAAGGCAACAATGGCCGCAACGTCCGGTTCAACGTTGGTACAGCAGTTGGGCGCCTGAACCGCTGCAGATGGTGCTGCGGCCGCTCTGGCCGGATGTGCGGGCGTGGACGCAGGATGAATTGATTCAGGCACTGGATCGGGCGTTGCAAATGCCCGGCTATCAAATGGCCATTGCGCCGCCGGTGCGAACCCGCATCGACATGTTGACAACCGGGGTGCGGACGCCAGTCGGCATAAAGGTGTTCGGTCAGGATCTGGCGGAGATCGAACGTTTGTCACTGCAGCTGGAAGGGCTGTTACGGCAAGTCCCCGGCACGCGCAGCACGTTTGCCGAACGGCAAACCGGGCGTGAGTATGTCGACATTGTGCCGGACCGAGAATCGATCGCGCGGTATGGCTTGACCGTGCAAGACGTACTGGCCGTGATCGAAACGGCTGTTGGCGGCATGTCGGTCTCGACGGTGATAGACGGTCGTGCGCGCTATTCCGTGAATGTGCGTTACGCGATGGATTTTCGTGCCGATCCGGAAAGCCTGCGCAACCTGCCGGTACAGATCGCGGCGGTAGCCGGGCTGGCCGAGCCGAATGCCGGCGTCAGTGGCCAGGGCGCCACCGCAGCGGATGCGATGCCGGCGATGGCGGCATCGGGTGGCGGCATGCAAATGAATGCCGGCAGCCGGCGTAGCGGCGGCTCCGCTGCCATGACGGAATCGACCCCAACCGCGCGGGCAATGGCCGGCGGTAACTACGATGCCGAAGCCGGTTTTGTTGCCAGCGGAACTGCGGTGCCTTTGCGCGCGTTGGCTGATGTGCGCGTGGTCAACGGGCCGCCAATGATCAAGGACGAGAACGGCGTGTTGGTTGGCTACGTTTTTGCCGACATTGACAGTCAGCAACGCGATCTCGGTGGTTGGGTCGCCGATGCCAAACAGCTTGTTGCCGCCCAGTTTGTCCTGCCGGAAGGTTACCGGCTGCAGTGGACGGGGCAGTATGAATTCATGGCCGATATGCAGGAGCGCATGCAGCTGGTTTTGCCGCTGACGTTGCTGCTTGTTGTCGGGTTGCTGTTTCTGTCGCTGCGCGGATGGCCGCAAACGGCATTGGTGCTGCTCAGTTTGCCATTTGCCGTGGCGGGCAGTGTCTGGTTGCTGGCTTTGCTTCAGTATCATTTGTCGACGGCGGTCTGGGTTGGCCTGATTGCGGTGATTGGCGTGGCAGCACAGACCGGAATCGTGGTGGTGGTGTATCTGGATCAAGCTTTTCAGCAGCGTCTCGACAGCGGTTTGCTGCAGTCAGTGCACGATATTGATGAGGCGGTCGTCGAGGGTGCGGCCAAATGCTTGCGACCGATGCTGATGACGGTGGCGACGACGGTGTTGGGTCTGATGCCGTTGCTGTGGGAGTCGGGCGTGGGCGCCGATCTGTCGGCGCGCACGGCCGCGCCAGTGGTCGGCGGTTTATGGGCCTGCATGTTCCTGACGCTGATGGTGTTGCCGGCCGTTTATGCGATCTGGCGACGCTGGCAATTTCACTCCGCGAGTCACTCCCATGACTGAGCTGCAGGTGTCAACAGGCCTGTCGTCGGCGCAGGCAAACGCGCGCTTGGTCGAATATGGCTATAACGAAATCCAGCATCAGCAATCGGCGTCGGCGTGGACGCTGCTGTTTTCACAGCTGCGCAGTCCGGTAGTTGCGCTGCTGCTTGCGGCCTGTGCCGCCTCGGCGCTGCTGGGTGAAACGCTCAATGCCCTGGCCATTGCCGGCATCGTGATCATCAATGCCCTGGTCGGCTTTTTTCAGGAATACCGCGCCGAGCGCGCGGTGGCCGCACTGCGCGCAATGACGGCGCCGCGCGCAAAAGTTCGTCGGGACCACAGTGTTATCGAGATAAATGCCCGTGAAGTGGTTCCGGGTGATTGCCTGGTGCTTGAGGCCGGCGACATCGTCGCAGCCGATGCCCGCCTGCTCAGCGCTCACGAGCTGACGGTGAATGAGGCGGCACTCACCGGCGAAAGCCTGCCGGTGGAGAAACGGGTTGGCACGGTGGCCGCCAATGCCGTGTTGGCGGAGCGGTTTGATCGGGTATTCCTTGGCACGGCGGTGGTCAGTGGCACCGCCGAGGCGGAAGTTACCGGCACCGCCATGCGGACCGAGATTGGCCGGATCGCCCATCTCCTCGGTAGTGCCCAGGAGCCTGCCACACCCTTGCAGCAGCGGCTCGCTCAGGTCAGCCAGCGCCTGATGTGGCTGTGTTTGGCCGTGGTGGCCCTGGTTGCATTGCTGGGCAGCTGGCGCGGTTTGTCGTGGTTCGATGTCTTCATGTCTGCGGTGTCTCTGGCGGTGGCCGCCGTGCCGGAAGGGCTTCCTGCGGTCGTGACGATTGCGCTCGCCGTCGGCGTGCAGCGTATGGTGGCGCGGCACGCGTTGATCCGGCGCCTGGCAGCGGTCGAAACGCTGGGCTGTACCACGGTGATTTGCACAGACAAGACCGGCACGTTGACCACCGGCATCATGACGGTGCGCGAATTGTGGGGGCAGGATCATCGCCGTGTGCTCGCCACCGCTGCCGCCTGCTGCAATGTCGAACTGGCAGCTGATCATCGCAGCGGCGTTGGCGACAGTACCGAGGTTGCGATTCTGGTTGCGGCAGCGCAGCGCGGCATTTTTCGGGCCGATATCGAGCAGCAACAGCCCCGATTGAATGAGCATCCGTTTGACGCCGTGCGCAAACGCATGTCGGTATGGCGCGCCGATCGGGTGCTGTATGTGAAGGGGGCCGTGGAATTGCTGTTGCCGTTATGCCGCGGCGAAACCGAGTCGGTCTTGCTCGCCGCATCGGAAATGGCCGCTCGTGGCCTGCGTGTGATCGGTGTTGCAGTTGGTGATCGCGATGAGGAGGCCGCGCTGACAATGGTTGGTCTTATCGGCATTGCCGATCCGCCGCGCCCCGAAGCGATTGCGGCGCTGGCCCGCGCCCGCGCCGCAGGCATCGAGACCGTCATGATTACCGGCGATCACCCGGCGACGGCGCAAGCCATTGCACTGGAACTGGGTCTGCTGCAGCGGCACGAAGCGCCGGCTGGCCGGGTCTATGCGCGCGCGACACCGGAAGACAAACTGCTGATTGTGCGCGAGCGCAAAGCCGCCGGCGCCATCGTTGCGATGACGGGCGATGGCGTCAATGATGCACCGGCTTTGCGGGAAGCGCATATCGGCATAGCCATGGGGCGTGCCGGCACCGAGGTGACGCGTGAGGCCGCCGATGTTGTCCTGTCTGATGACAATTTTGCCAGCATTGTCGCGGCGGTGGAGGAAGGTCGCGGCATTTTCGACAACATCCGGAAAACGCTGGTGTATCTGCTGTCTGGCAACGTAGGCGAGCTTTTGTTGATGTTTGCGGCGGTTTTGCTTGGCCTGCCACTGCCGTTGCTGCCGCTGCATTTGCTCTGGATAAATTTGGTGACCGATGGCTTGCCGGCGCTGGCCTTGGTAACCGATCCGGTCGCGAAAAATGTCATGGCGAGACCTCCCCGCAATCCGGGTGAACCCATTCTTGATCGCGCGCAGTGGCGGCGAATTGCCGCTACCGGTGTCATGCAAGCCGCTGTGGCATTGTCGGTGTTTGTCTGGGCGCTGCAACATCGGGAATTGGCGGAGGCGCGCAACTTGGCATTTTCGACCTTGGTGTTCGCCGAGTTGCTGCGTGCGTTGTCAGCCCGCAGTGAATTGCCGTTCTGGCATGTCGACTGGCTCAGCAATATGCGCTTGCTCGGCATCATCACGATCTCCATGGTGGTGCAGATCGGCATTCATCACATTCCGTTCACCCAAGTGCTGTTGGGCTTGCATGCCATTTCCGCGGCCGATTGCGCCTTGGCGCTGTTGGTGGCTTGTATCCCGCTGCTGGTATTGGAAGGGGCCAAGGCCGTTTCGTCTGCGCGGCAGCGCCAAAGCGGCGGGGTTGAAACGACGCAATCGGGTGAGTCGTGATGGCTCCGTCAGCGATACCGATTCGCGCCGGTAATTGATACCGGCCGCTACCGTTTGGTCGGTCGGTGTTGAACGCCGGCAGTTGGCTGTGAAATGCGGCGTCTGCCGGGTTCGTTGCCAATGGCTGAATGTGGTGCAACGGCGCCGATTGGGGAGGGGAACCTGGTGGCAATCGCTGTCCGTATGGAGGCGAGCCAAATCGCGGGCAAGAAAAAGCCCGCCATTAGCGGGCTTCTTCTTTCAACTTTGGTGCCGGAGGTGGGACTTGAACCCACACACCCTTTCGGATACTGGATTTTGAGTCCAGCGCGTCTACCGATTCCACCACTCCGGCACGGAGGGCGCGCAGTATAACAAAGCAAACGATCCGGTCAACGCTCGGCTGGTATGTCGCGCCTGAGTTGGTTACCCTAGCGCGCCCGCGCCGGGTCGCTGTTCATTTTCTCGCCATGCTGCTGTCCGATTTCGATTATTCCTTGCCCGATGAGCTGATCGCGCGTTACCCGCTGGCGGAACGCAGCGCCAGCCGGCTGCTGTGTCTGGATGGCAACTCCGGAGCCATTGCGCACCGCCAGTTCACCGATGTGCTGGACCTGCTGGCACCGAACGACCTGCTGGTATTCAACAACACCAAGGTGCTGGCGGCGCGGCTGTTCGCCCAGAAGCAGACCGGTGGCCAGGTCGAGATCCTGGTCGAGCGGGTGCTGAATCCGTTTGAGGTGCTGGCCCATGGCCGCAGCAGCAAGGGCCTGCGCGACGGCATGGTGTTGACCCTGGCCGAAGGCGGCGAGGTGACGGTGCTGGGCCGCGAGGGTGACCTGTACCGGTTCCATTCCGCGCGTTCCTGGTTCGAGCTGATGGCCGAACAGGGCCACATGCCGTTGCCGCCGTACTTCGAGCGCGCTGACGAAGCGGCCGATCGCGAGCGTTACCAGACCGTCTATGCCGCCGTGCCCGGTGCAGTCGCCGCGCCGACCGCCGGCCTGCACTTCGACGAGCCGCTGCTGGCCAAGCTGGCCGCCAAGGGTGTGCGTATGGCCCACGTCACGCTGCACGTTGGCGCCGGCACCTTCCAGCCGGTCCGGGTCGAGCGCATCGAAGAGCACACCATGCATTCGGAGTGGTTCGAGGTCAGCCCGGCAGTGGTGCAGGCGGTACAGGAGACCCGGGCCCGCGGTGGCCGGGTGGTCGCCGTAGGCACCACATCGGTCCGGTCGCTGGAATCGGCCGCGGCCGGCGGCGCCCTTGAATCCGGCACCGGCGACACCACCATCTTCATCTATCCGGGCTACCGGTTCCGGGTGGTGGATGCCTTGATCACCAATTTCCACCTGCCGCAATCGACCCTGCTGATGCTGGTGTCGGCGTTCAGTGGCCGGGAACGCATCCTCGCGGCCTACCGCGAAGCGGTAGAACAAAAGTACCGATTCTTTTCTTATGGGGATGCGATGTTCCTGACCCGAGACGATCTGGCCACAAATGACCTGACCGCAAACGATCACGTCCGAAGCCAGGCGGCCAGCCCATGAGCGGCATGCAATTCGAACTGCTCGGCACCGACGGCCCCGCCCGCCGCGGCCGGATGACCTTCGCCCGAGGTGTGGTCGAGACACCGGCCTTCATGCCGGTTGGCACCTATGGCGCGGTCAAGACCGTGACGCCGGATGAGGTCAAGGAGCTCGGCGCCCAGATCATCCTCGGCAATACCTTTCACCTGATGCTGCGGCCTGGCCCGGAGCTGATGGAAAAGTTTGGTGGCCTGCACGGCTTTGGTGGCTGGCAAGGGCCAATCCTGACCGACTCGGGCGGCTTCCAGGTGTTCAGCCTGGGCGCCATGCGCAAGATTTCCGAAGCCGGCGTTCAGTTCCGATCGCCGATCGACGGTTCCGTGGTCTGGCTCGATCCTGAACGTTCGATGCAGGTTCAGCGCAGTTTGGGTTCGGATATCGTCATGATCTTCGACGAATGCACGCCGTACCCGGCCAGCTGGGAGGTCGCCAAGAAATCGATGGAGCTCAGCCTGCGCTGGGCCGAGCGCAGCAAGAAAGCGCACGAGGGCAACCCGTCGGCGCTGTTCGGTATCGTTCAGGGCGGCATGCATCTGGACCTGCGCGCCAAGTCATTGGATGGGCTGACCCGGATCGGCTTTGACGGATACGCCATCGGCGGCCTGTCGGTCGGCGAGCCGAAACCGGAGATGCTGCGCGTGCTTGATGGCGTCACCCATCAGCTGCCAACCGATCGGCCGCGCTACCTGATGGGTGTTGGCAAACCGGAAGATATCGTTGAGGCAGTGCGCCGTGGCGTCGACATGTTTGACTGCGTGATGCCGACCCGCAATGCCCGCAATGCTCATTTATTCACCAGTGACGGTGTCGTTCGCCTGCGTAACGCGCAATACCGTAGCGATGAGCGACCGGTGGAGGAGGGCTGCGACTGCTACACCTGCCAGCGCTACTCCCGTGCCTATTTGCACCACCTCGACAAATGCAATGAAGGCCTCGGCGGCCGGCTCAATACCATCCACAACCTGCGTTATTACCAACGCCTGATGGCCGGTTTGCGCGGGGCCATTGAAACCGGTACCCTTGCCGCCTTCGTGGATGACTTCTACACCCGTCTGGGCCGGAAAACCCCGGCAATTGACGGCAACTATGTCACTACAGACAACACAAAAACCGAGTAAGTAAGAGGAACAAAACGTGAGCCTTCTGACTGTTGTTGCTGCCGCCGGTGCGGCTCCTGCTGGTGCTGCTGCTTCGCCGTGGCAACCGATCATCATGCTGGTGATCTTCGGCCTGATTTTCTACTTCATGCTGATTCGCCCGCAGTCCAAGCGCGCCAAAGAGCACAAGGCGATGCTGGAAGCGATCCAGAAAGGCGATGAAGTCGTCACCATCGGTGGCATCGTCGGCAAGATCGTCAAAATCAAGGACCAGTTTGTTGTGGTCGCACTGAACGACAACGAACAAATCATCGTTCAGAAACACGCCGTCTCGGCCACGCTGCCGAAAGGCACCATCGAAAACGTTTACAGCAACTGATTCGGAGCCGGGGAGCGCCAAAACGCTCCCCGCTTGCTTTCCGGATGCCGTGTAAGCAGACCTCGGAGGTCTGCGTCAACGGTGCTCAAGAACGCGCGGGATTCAAGGATTCACCCTCATGCTTTTCGGGACTCCGGCTGTACGGCCGATCAACACATATCCGTTCTGGAAGTACCTGCTGATTGGCATCATCTTCCTGTTCGGCATCATCTACTCCCTGCCCAATCTGTACGGCGAAGATCCGGCCTTGCAGTTGTCGGCGCAGCGCAGTGCCCAGCTGACCGAAGCGCAAGTCGCGCAGGCGCGTGAAGCGCTCAACAACGCCAAGGTGCCGTTCAAGAGCGTTGAGCAGCAGGGTGAGAATTTCCTGATCCGGTTCAACAACACCGAAGACCAGCTGAAAGCACAGCAGCTGGTGCGCAAGGCGCTCGGCGGTGATGTCACGGTGGCCTTGAACCTGGCGCCGGCGACGCCGGCCTGGTTGACGGCGCTCGGTGCCAGCCCGATGAAACTCGGTCTCGATCTGCGTGGTGGTATCCACTTCCTGATCGAAATCGACATGGAGACGGCACTCGGCAAGCGCGAAGAGCAGATGGCGGAAGACTTCAAGGCGCTGATGCGCGAAGAGGGTCTGCGCTATGCCTCCTCGCAGCGCCGGGCAGAAGGCGGCGTCCAGGTGCGTTTCCGCGATGCCGACAGCCGCGACAAGGCGGTTATCGCCGTTCGCCGGCAGAATCCGGATCTGGTCGTGACCGATGGCAGTGAAGGCGAGTTCTTCTATTTGAATGCGGCGCTGTCCGATCAGGCACTGCGCACCGCGCGCAGTGAAGCGGTCGAACAGAACCTGACCATTCTGCGTAACCGGGTCAACGAGCTCGGTGTGGCCGAACCGGTGATTCAGCGTCAGGGCGCCGAGCGCATCGTGGTGCAGTTGCCGGGCGTGCAGGATTCGGCCCGTGCGCGTGAAATCCTGAGCGCGACCGCGACGCTGGAATTCCGCATGGTCAACGAAGACCGCGACGTCCGTGACGCGCTGGCCGGCCGCATTCCTGCCGATTCGGAATTGCTGTACGAAATCAACGGTCAGCCGCATCTGGTCAAGAAGCAGGTGATCGTCCGCGGTGAAAACGTGGTCGGCGCCCGTAGCGGTCTCGATCAGAACAATTTCCCGAAAGTCAGTGTCGATCTGGATGGCAAGGGCGGTCAGCGCATGCTGGCCAATACCAAGGCCAATGTCGGCAAACAGATGGCTTCGGTGCTGATCGAGTTCAAGCCGATCTACGAAGAAATTGACGGCCAGATGGTGCCGGTGCGGCAGGAGCGGGTGGTCAAGGTGATCAACGCTGCCCGCATCAATGGCGTGTTTGGTCCGAGCTTTGAAATCACCGGTGTCGGTTCGCCGGCCGAAGCGCAGGAGCTGGCTCTGCTGCTGCGCTCCGGTGCCTTGACCGCGCCGATCCAGATCGTCGAAGAGCGGACCATCGGCCCGTCGATGGGTCAGGACAATATCGACATGGGCATGAAGGCCATGGCGATTGCGCTGGCCGCCGTCATGGGCTTCATGCTGCTCAAGTACAAAGTGTTCGGCATTGCCACCAACATCGCGCTGTTCATGAACCTCGCGCTGACGGTTGCCGTGATGTCGCTGATCCCCGGTGCGGTGTTGACCATGCCCGGTATCGCCGGTCTGGTGCTCGGTGTCGCGATGGCCGTCGACGCGAACGTGCTGATCAACGAGCGTATCCGTGAAGACATGCGCGGCGGCATGTCGCCGGCGATGGCGATCCAGCGTGGTTATGACGAAGCCTCGCAGGCCATTACCGACTCCAACCTGACCAACCTGATTTCCGGTCTGGTGTTGTTCGGTGTCGGCTCCGGCACCATCAAGGGCTTCGCGGTCACGCTTTGTATCGGCATTCTGGCCTCGATGTTCACTGCCGTCACCGGCACCCGTGCGATCATCAACCTGATCTACGGTGGCCGTGATGTCAAAAAGATTCATGTGTAACGGTTTGCCGATTTTCGGATGAACCGAAAGGATCAAGACGATGAATGCTTTGCAACGATTCTGGAACGGTGAAACCAACATTGCGTTTTTCCGTTGGCGCATGGTCACCTATGTGCTGTCCGGTCTGTTGATGCTGGCCAGCATTGGTGGCCTCGCGGTCAAGGGTTTGAACTTTGGCCTCGATTTCACCGGCGGCACCTTGGTGGAAGCCAGTTACGACGATGCGGTTGATCTGGAAGTGATCCGCGCGCGCTTGGCCGCTGCCAACTTCCCGGATGCTACCGTTCAGCACATTGGCACGGCGCGGGAAGTGTCGGTCCGCATCGCGACCCGTGAAGGTGTCAGCAACGAACAGCTGGGTCACCAGATCCTGGCCGCTCTCGCAGGCCCGGAGAAGGACGCGATTAAGCTCAAGCGGATTGACTTTGTCGGTTCGCAGGTCGGTGATGAGCTGGCCGAGCAGGGTACGATGGCGGCCTTGGTGACGGTGATCGCCGTGTTGATCTACGTGGCATTCCGCTTTGAATGGAAACTGGCAGTCGGTTCGATCATCGGGACGGTGCACGATGCGCTGCTGGTGCTCGGCGCGTTTGCGATTTTCCAGTGGAACTTTGATCTGACGGCACTGGCCGCGGTCATGGCCATTCTCGGTTACTCGCTGAACGATAAGGTGGTTATCTTCGATCGGGTACGGGAGAACTTCCGTAAAGCCCATGCCCGTACCGCCAACCTGATTGATTTGATGGATCAGTCGATCAACCAGACGCTGGCGCGTACCACGATGACCACGGGCCTGACCTTCATCGTCTGCCTGGCGTTGTTCCTGTATGGTGGTCCGTCGATTCATGAGTTCTCGCTGGCGTTGTTGATTGGGGTGTTCTCGGCAATCTATTCGTCGGTTTATATCTCCTCCTGCTTTGCGCTGGATATTGGTCTGAACCGGGAAGATCTGATGCCGCCGGTGGTCGAGAAGGAAGGCGCCGATCTGGATGCCATGCCCTGAGCGAATCACAGACCCGATTACAAGAAAGAGCCGCATTCGCGGCTCTTTTTTTGTGTGCCCGGATGCCCGGCGTTGTTGTTGCCGGCCGGAGCCTTCTACAATGAACGGCAAGCTTGGCAGTGGAAGCTTGTCCATCATGAATCGCATCAGCCATCACGGTTTTGAGGTAGTCCCGGCGCCGGCCGATGCCGGGCCTGCCATGCAGGCACTGATTGTCGCGGTGCTAAAGGAATATGGCCTGACGCCCGATCAGGCCGGTGTCGACGCCGACGTGCTGGATATCGAGCGCCATTACCGGCAGCCGGGCGGTGAGTTCTTTGCGGTTTATCGCGAGGGTGAGCTGGTTGGCACGATGGGGGTGGTTCCGGTGTCGGCCGACAGCTGTGAACTGCGCAAAATGTATCTGCACCCGTCGGTGCGCGGTGCCGGTCTGGGCAAGCGCCTGTTGGCCTTGGCAGAAGCCGAAGCGCGGCAACGCGGCTATAGCCAAATGCAATTGGAAACAGCCAGTGTGCTGAAGGAGGCCATCGCCCTGTACGAGCGCCATGGCTATGTCGCGCAATGTGGCTCGCCGCATGTCGGTCGATGCGATCGGATTTATCGCAAGCAGTTGTAGGCCGCCGCATGCTGCTGGGCGGATGTTATCGGTGATCTCCCGGTTTGTGCCGGGGCGCAGAAGGATGGATGCATGTCGCGCTACGATGTTTATGCCATTGGCAATGCGCTGGTGGATTATGAATTTGAAGTCAGTGTCGCTGAATTGAGCCGGCTCGGTATCAGCAAGAGCGTCATGACCCTGATCGAGGAAGCACGCCACGATGAACTGGTCGGCGAGCTGCAAGGCGAGAAGCACAAACGCGCCTGCGGCGGCTCTGCTGCCAACACCCTGATCGCCTTGCAGCAACTGGGCGGCAAGTCGTTTTTCTCGTGCAAGGTCGCCAGTGATGAGCCGGGCGATTTCTATTTTGCCGATCTGAAAGCAAACGGTGTCGATACCAATCTGTCCAGCACCGTTCGCGATGAGGGCAAGACCGGCAAGTGTCTGGTCATGATCACCCCGGATGCCGATCGGACCATGAACACGTTTCTTGGCATCACCGGCGAAGTCGGTCCGGCCGATCTGAACCATGAAGCGCTGCTTGCCAGTCGCTATCTTTACATCGAAGGGTATTTGGCCAGTTCGCCGTCCGCACGCGAAGCCGTGGCGATCGCCCGCAAGGAAGCGCGTCGGCATGGTATTGCCATCGCACTGTCGCTGTCCGACCCGAACATGGTCCGCTATTTCGGTGATGGTTTGCGCGGCTTCGTTGGTGACGGTGTCGATTTGCTGTTCTGCAACGAAGCGGAAGCGCTGGCATACACCGGGGCGTCCGATGTGTTCGCGGCGGCCCAGAAACTGCGTGATCATGCCGTCGCCTTTGTCATCACCCGTGGTGCCCATGGGGCGTTGGCCTTTGACGGTGATCATTTCATCGAAACGCCGACCGAACCGGTTGCCGTCAAGGACACGCTGGGGGCCGGCGACATGTTCGCCGGGGCATTCCTTTACGCGCGCTGCCAGGGCTGGGATTTTCGCCTGGCCAGCGCGCTGGCCAATTTCGCGTCGGGTCTGGTGGTCAGTGAGTTTGGGCCGCGGCTTGCCAGCCGGTTCTTGCCGGCATTGAAGGATCGAGCCAAACAATTGGCAAAACAGAAATGAGTCATTCGGTCCATCCGCTGCTGATTCTGTTGCGTCACGGTCAGGCAGAGCCGTATCGCCTCGATGATGCGTCGCGCGCGCTGGTAGCGCCGGGCAGAGCGGAGGTCGCGCGCAGTGCGGCGTTCTTGGCGGCGCGAGAGTACGTGCCGACCGCGCTGCTTGCCAGTCCGTATCGTCGGGCGCAGCAGACGGCTGAAATCATCCAAGAGCAGCTGGCGTTATCACAGGTAGTCGATACCGAGTCCTTGCTGGTGCCGGATGCTGATGTGGTGCAGGCCGGTGCTCTGTTGGTGGCAACGCTGGATACCCTGGCAGCCGGGTCGCGGCGGCCGGTGTTGTTGGCAGCGACCCACATGCCCCTGGTGGCCAGTCTGCGCCGCTACTTTGTTGGTTCCGAGCGCGGCTTTCCGACCGGCGCACTTTGTGTCATCGAGCGACATCTGACCGGGAAGGGTTTGGTAGACTGGCGCCTGTTGGCCGAATTTGACCCAGATTGACGCCGGCGTTTGCCGCGTCTGGTGCGGCCTGGATGCGATCCTTTTCTGGCTGATTATTCTCTCATGCGAAAAGCCTCTTTGATTCATTTGCTGGTGCTGATGGCAGCCAGTGTCAGCGTAACGCTGTGGTACTGTCTGCGTGCGCTCTGGACCGGTGCCACTACGCGCAATCCGCGCCCGGTTATCGATGACATCTGCCGTCGCTGGTCGTCGGCCTTGGTGCGCTTGATCGATTTGCGCTGGCGGGTAATCGGCACCATGCCGGCCATCGAGCCGCAGCGCCGTTATATTGTCATGTGCACGCACGCCAGCCATTACGACATTCCACTGAGCTTTGTCGCACTGCCGGGCAGCCTGCGCATGCTGGCAAAGAAAGAGCTGTCGCGGATTCCGATTTTTGGTCAGGCGATGCGGGCGGCCGAGTTCATCTTCATTGACCGGCATAACCGGGAACAGGCCCTGAAAGATCTGGCTGCGGCCCGGTTCAAGATGGAGAGCGGCATCGTGCTGTGGGTGTCGCCAGAGGGTACGCGTTCCGCCAATGGTGAATTGCTGCCATTCAAGAAAGGCTGTTTTCACCTCGCGATTGATACTCAGGCCATCATCATTCCGGTCGCCATCCGCAACATCAGCAAGGTGCTGCCAAAAGGCACTTTCAATCTCAATTTGGGGGTCGATACGGAGGTGCATATCGGCACGCCGATCGACGCGTCCGGTTATTCGCTGGAACAGCGCCAGGCCTTGTCCGAGCAAGTCGAGCGCAGCATGCGGCAATTGCTTGGCCAGCGTCAGCATGTGCCGGAAGCGCTGCCGGAACAGGTGGCGGGAGAGCAGGCATGAGTCTGAGCGAGCAGGAGATTCAGCAGGCAGTCGAGGACTTGCGTACGGCGCAGGATTTCTGGCGCTGGGCGGCCAGCCGGTTTTCCGAACACGATTTGTTTTACGGCCACGGCACTGTCAACGCCTGGGATGAGGCCGGTGCGCTGGTGATGCAATCGCTGGCGCTGCCGCATCACTACATCGAAGCGATTGGCCCGTGCCGGCTGACCCGCAGCGAGCGCCAATTGCTCGCCGAACGGGCGGCCGAGCGCATCAACAGGCGCCGACCGTTGCCGTATATCACCGGCAAGGCCTATTTCTGCAATCTCGAATTCATCGTCGATGAGCGGGTGTTGATCCCGCGCTCTCCGATTGCCGAATTGATTCAGAACCGGTTCCAGCCGTGGCTGGGTGATCGGGAGCCCGAGCGCATCCTGGACCTTTGTTGTGGCAGCGCCTGTATTGCCATTGCCTGTGCGCAGGCGTTTCCTGATGCCCGTATCGATGCCAGCGACATTTCCGGTGATGCGCTGGATGTGGCAGAGCAGAATGTTGCGGCCTACCAGCTTGAAGAGCAGGTGGCGCTGATCCAATCCGACGGTCTGACCGAACTGGTGGGCGAACAGTACGATTTGATCGTCTGCAATCCGCCTTATGTCGATGCCGAGGATTTTGCCTCGGTGCCACCGGAGTATCAGCATGAACCGGCCCTGGCGCTGGAATCGGGCGAAGACGGTCTGGATTTTGTCCGGCGCTTGCTCAACGAGGCGGCCAGTTTCCTGACTCCGGGCGGTTTGCTGATTTGCGAAGTCGGCAACAGCATGCGCCATGTGATGGAGCAGTTTCCGCAGGTGCCGTTTACCTGGCTGGAGTTCGAACACAGCGATGACGGCGTGTTCCTGATTTCGCGGGAAGAACTGCGCCAGTACTTTCCGGGCTGAGTGATGATGCCGGACCGGTGCTGTCGCGCCGGTTCGGTGCATTCGCTGACAGGTAGTCAACATGTCGCGCGACGAGTTCTCCCGGTTATCGGCGTTCTATTTCTTCTACTTCGCGGTCCTTGGCGCATTCGTGCCGTATCGTGGCCGCTATTTTGATGCGCTCGGTTTCGACTCCTTCACCATCGGGCTCAGCAGCGCGGTGATCTCGCTCGCCACCATTGCCGCACCGTATGGCTGGGCCGCCTTGTCGGATCGCTATCACGCCGGCCACCGGGTCTTGCTGCTGGGCGTGTTGATGTCGCTGCTCAGTTTAGCCGTTGGCCTTGCGCAAACCGTGGCCGTGCCCTTGCTGCTCGCCATGGCTGCCTATTCGCTGTTCTGGAACGCCATTTTGCCGCAAGCCGAGGCCCTGACGCTGACGCGTACGGCGAAGACCGGCAGTGATTACAGCCGGATTCGGCTGTGGGGCTCGGTCGGCTATCTGGTGACGGTGTTGATGGTCGGCTATGGCGTCGAGTGGGCCGGTGCGCGGATCATGCAGCCGGTGGTTCTGGCGTTCACGGCCGTTCTGCTGCTGAGCGCCTTGCTGCTGCCGCGGCATGAGCAAATAAACCGCGACATGCTGCGGCACGACCGTTTGCGCAGCCGATTGCTGCAACCGGCGGTGCTGGCATTCATGGTGGCAGCGGTGCTGGTCACCATTTCACACGCACCGTATTACACGTTTTTTGATCTGTATTTGCGCGGTCTCGGCTTCAGCGCCAGCCAGAGCGGCTGGCTGATCACGCTTGGCGTGGTCGCCGAGATTGCCATGTTCTGGTTTGCCAAACGGCTCATCGCCGCCATCTCCTTCCAGCGGCTGTTGCTCGCGGCGTTAGTGGTAACGGCGGGGCGTTGGCTGCTGCTGGCCTGCTGGCCACACTACCTGCCGCTGCTACTGTTCATTCAGGTCTTGCATGCCGTCAGCTTTGCCTTGATTCATTCGCTGGCGATGCATTTTCTCTACGATGAATTCCCCGCGCATCAGCGTGGCCGGGCGCAGGCCGTTTACAGTGCACTGTCATACGGTGTCGGCGGCGCCCTTGGCAATGTCGTCGCGGGTCTGCTGTGGCGAGATGGCAGCGGCAGCAAGGCGACTTATTTGATGGCGAGCGCGGCTTGCGTGCTGGCTGCGCTGGTGATGGTGTGGGGCCTGCGTCAGCGCAGCCATGCGTCGACATGAAACGGCATGAATCTGCACGGTAATTGCCGCTGACGTGCACGCTGTCGGCGCTATTGCACCAGCCGTGATTCCGGGTGGCGTACCTCGCCCTGTCCGCACACGACAAATTTTTCCGCGGTCAGGGACTCAAGCCCCATCGGTCCGTACGCATGCAGCTTGGTTGTGGCAATGCCGATCTCGGCGCCGAGGCCAAGTTCACCGCCGTCGTTGAAACGACTTGAGGCGTTGACCAGCACAACCGAGGCATCAACGGTGTTCAGGAAGCGTTCGGCATTGGCGTCATCGCGGGTGCAGATCACTTCCGAATGGTGCGAGCCGTGCCGACGAATATGGGCAATGGCCTCGTCCAGATCGTCGACCACACGGATGCTCAGGATGCGATCCAGGTATTCCGTATCCCAGTCTTCGGCCGTTGCCGCACCGATCTGCTGACTGATGGCCTGGCTGCGCGAACAACCGCGCAGCTCGACCTCACGCGCGCGCAATGCCTCAACTGCGCGGGGCAGAAACTGTTCGGCGATGGCGGCATGAACCAGCAGCGTTTCCAGGGCATTGCAAACCGCCGGGCGCGAGCATTTGCCGTCGATCAGCAGCGGTATCGCCATGTCCGGGTCGGCGCTGGCGTCGACAAAAAGGTGGCAGACGCCTTTGTAGTGCCGGATCACCGGAATACGGCTGTGCGCGGCAACTGAACGGATCAGCGCTTCGCCGCCACGCGGGATCACCAGATCAATCAGCTCATCCCATTGCAGCATCGCGTTGACATCATCATGGCTGGCATCGGTCAACACTGTGACCGCGGCTGGCGGCAATCCGGCAGCGGCCAGTACCTGCTGCCACAGTTGACCGAGCACGGCATTGCTGTGCCGCGCTTCGCTGCCACCGCGCAGCATCGCCGCATTGCCGGATTTCAGGCAAAGCGCGGCGGCATCGACGGCGACATTGGGACGTGCCTCGTAAATCATCAGAATCACGCCAAGCGGGATGCGTTGCTTGAATACGGTGATGCCGGATGGCGGCTGGCTGAACGGTCGCCGCTGGCCGATGGGATCGGGCAGGGCGGCAACCTCGCGCAAACTGTTTTGCAGGGCCTGTATGCGGGCCGGGTTGAGCGCCAGCCGATCAAGCAGCGCGGACGAGGCGCCGCGCGCCCGCGCGGCAAGCAGATCTTGCTCATTGGCGGCAAGCAGAGCGGCTTGTTGATTTGCAATCTGGGTCGCCATGTCGAGCAGCAACTGATTGCGTTGTTCGAGTGACAAGCTTGCGAGTACCGGACTGGCGTCACGGCAGGCCTGCACCTGCTGTAGCAATAACGCTTGGCGATTGGAAAGCGTGGTGGTGTTCATCAGCCTTGCTCCGGATACAGCACCAAATCGTCACGGTGAATGGCGCATTCCTGACCCAAATCACCCAGTTGCCGCGCAATGTCTTCGCTGCGCAGGCCGCGAATGCGACTCAAGGTCGCGGCATCGTACTGGCAAATGCCTTTACCCACGGTGCAGCTATGGTCGTGCTCTTGCAACAGGATGTCGATGGCATCGCCTTGTTCAAAGCTGCCGCTGACCGCCTTGATGCCGGACGGCAGCAATGAGGCGCCACGTTGCCGCAAGGCTTGCAGCGCGCCCTGATCGATCTGCACGCTGCCGCGGCTTGGCAAGGTGTGTTGCAGCCAATGTTTGCGCGCGCGCAGCGGTTCGCCATGCGCGCGGAACAAGGTGCCGCTGCATTGGTCTTGCAACAGGTTGTCGAACAGCTGGTTGCTGCGGGCATCGCCGATGACGGTGCAGATGCCTCGTGCCGTTGCCCGTTCGGCAGCCTGCAGTTTGGTGATCATGCCGCCGGTGCCAACGCTGCTGCCGCTGCCGCCGGCCATGGCCACAATGTTGGCATCGATGCGAGCCACTTCACTGATCTTGCGGGCATCGGAGAACTGGCGCGGGTTCTTGTCATAGAGCCCGTCGATATCGCTGCCGATGATCAGCAGATCGGCATCAACGAGCGCGGCGACGTGAGCGGCAAGATTGTCGTTGTCGCCGACTTTCAGTTCGTCGGTCGCAACACTGTCGTTCTCGTTGATGATGGGCACGCAGCCCAGGGCCAGCAGTTCACGCAGGGTGTTGCGGGCATTGACGAAGCGATGGCGATCCTGCAGATCGTCGGCGGTCAACAGCAGCTGGGCGACCGGGGCGCTGAGTTGCGCAGCCCAGCATTGCATCACCTGCGCCTGGCCCACGGCCGCGAGCGCCTGTTTGCGTACCAGCGTCTGCCGGCTGCGATCCGCTGCCTGTGGCAGACGCGCACGGCCGGCGGCGACGGCACCGGATGACACCACGACAATCTGTCGCTGCTGGCGCTGCGCAGCGCTGATGAATTGCCCGATGGCCTTGAGATGACGATCAGACAGGCCGTCGCGTTCCGGCGCGATCAGGCTGCTGCCAATTTTCAGTACGGCACGTTGCCAGTGCAGATGCGACATGAGCGAAGACCCTTGCTTGTCGCGCTATTGAATGCGATTCGCGCGGATTCAGCAAATAACCAGTTGGCTGGTGAGACCTGTTCGGTTGGGGAAACATCGGCTGCGGTAAGCAGGATTGCTGCCGCGGGCGGTGTGCCAGCCGAGGTGCGCAGCAGCTCAATGGCGGCGGGCTGGCCGCAGGTGGGCAAACTCGCGTGACGCCGCGATATCGTCGAGAAAACGACTGGTATCCGGGTCGGCCGGTCGGAAGCTGGGTGGCACGTACCAGGCGTTTTCCCGCCCCTTGTAGGTGACCACCTTGTCGCGGGCGCCGAGCAGCCAGCGCGCCAGCTTGCCCGGGACGTGACGCAGCGTGATCAGCAGACACTCCGGGTCGAGTCGATCGGCCGCGACTTTGATGATTTCCATTCTCATGCGGGCGGCCACTCCGCCGCGGCGTCGACGCTGGCCATGCTCAGCTTTCCGGACCGTGTTGACGGACAAAATTGCTGAACAGCCGCTGGATGCAACGCTTTACCGCCTCCGAATCGCGTTCGCGCAGGGCGTCGCGGATCTGGTTGATGGTGATCTGTTCACGTTGCGGCCCGGCGCCTTCATGCAGCGCACGAAAACCGCGCAGCGTCAGTACCGCGCCATCGATGCCTTCGTTGCCGATGGTGTCGCGATAGCGGAGCAGACCTTCTTCACCCAACCAGATCAGGCTGCCGAGGCAGCGCTGGTGGCGCTCGGACTGGACACCGTATTCATCCGGATCGTCGCTGCCGGCAATCTCGTCCACATAGAGTGCGGCCGGACGCGGAAAGCTGCCATAGAGCCGCACCATCGCAATCGCGACGTCGCGGTGAAAATCTTCAATGTAAATATCGCTCATCAGTGCCTAGCCCACGCGCCAAGGTCAGGGAATTTTGGCCATCAAGCCACGGGTCTGCAGTTGCTGTGGATCAAGTCCGTAATCGCCGCGGCGCAGGACCCGGATCACCCGCAAGGGCTCGCCAGATTCGGGTGGCATGGCGAGGTTGATGATCCGCTCCGGACAGGCCTGCTTGTGCGCATCCAGCAGTCGCACCACCCGCGGCAGCATCGGCAGCGCCGGTGTCTGCGCCAGCACAATGGCCACCTCGCCGTTCGACAACTCGACAATGCTGCCGACCGGGAACACGCCAATCATGTCGATGAAATGCTTGACCAGCGATTCATCAAACTGTTTGCCGCGACCGTTGTTGATTTCCTTCAGCGCCTCGAATGCGGTGCGCTCGTCGCGATAAGTGTGCTCGCCAATGATGTGGTCATAGGTGTCGACGATGGCAACGATCTTGGCAAACGGTGAGATCTGGCTGCCATTCAGACCGCGCGGATAGCCTGTGCCATCGACCCATTCATGATGGCTGTGGGCAACGTCGATGGCGCCGTGATACAGATCGCGCGCCGACATCAGAATGACCCGGCCAAAGTCAGTGTGCTTGCGCATGGTGGCGAGCTCTGGTTCGGTGAGTGGGCCGGTTTTGTTCAATATTGCGTCCGGAATTTGCAACTTGCCGACATCGTGCAACAGCGCGCAGACGCCGAGTTTCTGCAACTCGTCGCGCGGCAGACCCAGGTGGCGGCCAAATGCGACGGCCAGAATGCAGCTGTTCAGACAGTGCTGTTCGTGCGCCTCGTCTTTCTTGCGCAACTGGGCGAGCCACATCATGGCATCGGGATTGCGCAGCACGCTGTCTACGGTGTCGCTGACGCCTTCCTGAATGGCTTTGACATTGAGCACGCGCCCGAACCGGATGTCGTCCATGAAGCCGCGCACCAGTGAACTGCCACGGGCATGAACGCTGCGGGCGCTTGGCAATTCGTCTTCGACGCTGCGACTGGGGGCAGCCGGTGGCTTGCGCTCGAACAGACCAAAGCCGGCGTTGCGGTCGAGCTTGTGCTCGGCGCGATCGGTTTTGCCCGGCGGCAGCGCACCACGACGGGCATCGATATAGACATAGCGGCAATGCTGCTGCACCGCCCGGATGTCGGCCTCGGTGCTGAGCACGAAGCCTTGAATCAGAAAAGGGGTTTCCAGCCAGGGCCGATCCAGGTCGACGACATACATGCCGAGCCGGAGCTCACTGACCGGAATGCGTTGCCGATGGCTCACTGTGATCACCTGCATCAAATGGCGTCGACCGCAACCGGTCCCATCCGTACCAGTATACTGCCAATCAGCCGAAATACCGGGAGAATGGCCACAATCACACCGGGTCGGCCCGATGCGACCACGGCAGCCATCGGGTAGAATGCGCGCCGTTTTTGCGCTTGTCGGGGAAAGCTTTGTGACTGCGGTTGTGCCGGATGCAGCGGCCTTGGTGGCGGTGTTCAATGCCACGTTTGCCGCCACCGAGAATACGGTGTTGGTCGGCGGCGGTGCCGAGCCGGAATACCTGCCGGCGACGGCCGATGCGCCCGCACGCATCATCTTCCGGGAAGACTTCGCGTCCAGCGCCCTGCACGAGGTGGCGCATTGGTGCATCGCCGGCCCGGCCCGGCGGCAATTACACGATTTCGGCTACTGGTATAACCCGGATGGTCGCAGCCCGCAGCAACAGGCCGAATTCGAGCGCGTCGAGGTGAAGCCACAGGCGGTGGAATGGGCGCTCAGCCGCGCTGCCGGTATCCGGTTTCATCTGTCGGCCGACAATCTCGCCTCGGGTCCGCAGGGCAATGATGCCAGTGCGGCGTTTCGCGATGCGGTGTTTCAGCAGTGTCAGCAGTATTTCGCCAACGGCTTGCCGCCGCGCGCGCAACGCTTTTTCGATGCCCTGCGTGCGCGCTTTCAACCGGGGCAAACCATCATTGCGCCAGCGGCGCCACGCTGAGTCAGGAACGGGATGGGTTCGATGCTGAATCTGGGTTTGGTGATCAATCCGTGGGCCGGTATCGGCGGTGCCGTGGCACTGAAAGGCAGTGACAATGTTCGGGAACAGGCGCTGGCGCTTGGCGCCGAGCCGCGCGCCAACCTGCGCACGCGCACGGCGTTGGAAAAATTGTTGCCGTGGCGCGAGCAGATCTGTTTTCACACCGCCGCGGGTGCGATGGGCGCGGATCTGGTGAACGAGCTGGGCTTTGCTTGCCACGTTCATTACGCGCCAGCCGCGGCGGTCAGCACGGCTGCCGATACGCGCGCAGCGATTGCCGCACTCGCTGCCCAGCAATTAGGGCTCATCGTGTTTGCCGGTGGTGACGGCACCGCCCGTGATGTTTACGCCGAGCTGGACGCGCTTGGCCTTGCCGAGCAGACCGCCGTGCTGGGCATTCCGGCCGGCGTCAAAATTCACTCCGCAGTCTACGCCGTCAGCCCACAGGCCGGCGGCGAAGTGCTGGCGGATCTGTGCGCCGGCAAACCGCTGGAATTGCTCGCGGCGCCGGTCAAGGACATCGATGAAGCGGCCTATCGCGCCGGCGCGGTCAGCGCCCGGTTGTTCGGTTATCTGAAGGTGCCGGCGCATCCGCTGCTGCAGCAGAGCAAGGAAAGCGCGCGTGCTGTCGAATCGCAGGTGGTCGACGATATCGCCGAACAGATTGTCGACGAAATGCAGGACGACGTGACCTATGTGCTCGGGTCCGGCACCACCTGCATGGCAATCAAGCAACGGCTCGGCATTGATGCCAGTTTGCTCGGTGTCGATGTGGTGCGTGCCGGCAAACAATTACTGAAGGACGGCACCGAGTCGGCGCTCTGGGCGCTGCTGGAAAAGGCCGACAAGCTGGCGCTCGTGGTTACCGTGATCGGCGGTCAGGGCCATGTTTTTGGTCGCGGCAATCAACAGCTCAGCCCGCGCATTTTGCGCCGGATTGGTCGGCAGGCGATCACGGTGGTGGCAAGTCCCGGCAAACTGCAGAGCCTGCAGGGGCGACCCTTGCTCAGTGACAGCGGCGATCCGGCGCTGGATCTGGCATTTGCCGGGCCGATTCGGGTGGTGACCGGCTACCGGGCAGAAGCACTGTACCCGCTGCAATGACGCCGGCAGCTGTTTCCAATTATTGCGAGCGGTGAGGAAATGCGCGCCGTACGCATCGAAGGTTTTCACAGAAAAGCCCGGTTTTCCCGGGCTTTTCTGCATCTGCAGCAGAACCTCGCTTAAACAAATTGCCGTAATCCCTTCATTGTCCTGCAACGACAGTGCGCCAGCATTGGCTCACCGAAAACGTGATTCGGTGCCAGCAAAAGGGAGTTGCTCCATGAAGGTCATCACCAGCGTTGCCATGGCAGCCGTGCTTTGGACGGTCTGCGATGTCAGTCTGGCGGCGCAGCCCGCCACCATCAAATCGATTCAGCCGCGACCGGTTGAACTCGCGCACGAGCCGGGAGCAGAAACGGCCTATCTTGATCTGGTTCGTTCGGCCGGACGCGAGGCGCAGCAGGCGATCATGCGCGAAGCCTTGTCGCAAAGCGCTGAGCAGTGGCGTGTGCAAACGGCACCCGTGCTGCTGCCGTTTACCGACGAGCTGGTTGCCAGTGTCAACGGCAGTGGTCGTCAGCTGGCCGGAAAGTGATGCCGAAAGCGCGCCGGTGACACGGCGCGCTGCAATGCCGGTGGCACGCTGGCCGGTTCGGCCAGCAACTGTGCGGACAGAAGTTCGGCGCCGGCACAGGCTGTCATCAACGCATGCGAGCCGTGGCCGACATGCAGCCAGACCCGCGGCTGCACCGGATGCGCGCCAATAAGCGGTGAACGGTCCGGGCAAACCAGGCGATGGCCGACATCGCCGCGCAGCGATGCCTGCCGCCATGCCGTCGCCAATGCCGGCGCGGCCCATGCCAGCGTGTCGAGATTGCCGGCCTGGCTGCTCGCGCGCAGCGTCGGATCAAACTGGCCGCCGTCGTAGCTGGCGCCCAAGGTGTGCCAGCCGTTTTGGGCAGGTGCCAGATAGCCGCCAAAACGCAGCGGCAAGCGCAATGCATGACTGAATGAAGTGGCCGGCAATTCTGTGCTCTGGCCACGCACCGGCCGGAGCGGCAGCGGGGCCAGCAAGGTCCGGCAATCGGCGCCGCCGGCGATGACGAGCGCGTCGGTTGTTAGCGTCTCGCCATTACCGAGTTGTAGCTTGCAGTGCGCCGCGTTGCCGGAAAACTGTACGAGCTCGACACCCTGTTGCAGCGTGATCCGCGGATGGTCGAGCAATGCTTTGCACAGCGCCGCCGGATCAAGCGCCAGCGCCAGCCGATGCAGCACGGCAGCATGTTCCAGCGCGATACCGGCAACGGCACTGGCTTGGCTTGCGTCCAGCCAGTCCGCATGTTCACCGAGTAAACCCAATTCGGTCAGTACGGTTTGTTCGCGTGCTGCTTCCTCGTCAGTCAGCAAGGTCAGCACCTGCCGGTGTTGCACAAGTTTCGCGTTTGCAGCTTGGTGGCTTGCGTGATGCAGCTTGTCCAGCCAGCGTTGCAAATGCAGGAAGCCGAGCAGCTGAAACTGGCTGCGCGGATTGTGATCACGGCTCCAGCGCGGACTGGCCAGCGCCACGGCGTGATGACGCAGCGTGCCACCGACCGTTTGATGTGCATCCAGCACTGAAACCTGCAGTCCACGTTCGGCCAGTACCCGGGCGGTGGCGGCACCGGCAATGCCGGCACCGAGCACGGTCACTTGCCGAATCGGGGAAAGGTGGCTCGGCCACGGTGATGGCGAAAAAGTGGTGTCCAGACGGCCGACAGTCATGTCGCGTTTGCGCCCAAATCCCGGCATTTTCTGCACCGAAAAACCGGCGCTCTTCAGGCCACGCCGGACCGCACCGGCCGCGCTGAATGTTGCCGCCGTCGCGCCGCTGCGTGACAGCTTGGCAATCGCGGGCCAAATGCTTTCTGCCCACATGGCCTGATTGCGCGCCGGCGCAAAACCGTCGAGATACCAGGCATCAAACCGCCAGTCGGTCTGGCACAGCGCCGGCAGCGAGTCGGCGATGTCGTCAAATTGCAGCAACAACTCGATGCGGCGATCGGCGAAATGCAAGGCGTGCCAACCGCGCAGACCCGGCGGGTATTGCGCGAGCAGGGCGTCGGCGAGTTTCGCCAACGGCGGAAAATGACCGAGCGCCCGCACCAGATCGTCCCGGCGCAGCGGAAAACGCTCCACTGCGACGTAGCGCAAACGTTTGCCAGCGGTGGCAACGTTGTCCAGAAAAGCCTGGCAGGTCAGCAGGAAGTTGAGGCCGGTGCCAAAGCCCGCTTCGAATAAATGAAAAGCGTCGTGGTGCTGGAAATGTTCGGACCAACGCGCCGGCAGGCCGTTGCCTTGCAGGTAGACGTAGGTTGATTCGGCGAGGCCGCCGTCACGGGAAAAATAGACGTCGTTGAAGTGCCGCGAACGCGGGGTGCCATCGGCTTCCCATTCCAGTTCGGCGTAATCGACGGTGGCAAGTCCGGCCATGGCAACTGCGTGTGCGGAGAGCGAAACATCGGTCGGCGCCATGCTGGCAGCGCCGACCGTCAATGATCAATCGCGGCCGATCAATTTCAGGAACTCGGTGCGGGTGGCTTGCGATTTGCGGAAATAGCCGAGCATGACCGAGGTGGTCATGATCGAGTTCTGCTTCTCGACGCCGCGCATCATCATGCACATGTGCTTGGCTTCGACCACCACGCCAACGCCCTTGGCCTGGGTGACTGCCATCACCGCTTCGGCGATCTGTTTGGTCAGGGTTTCCTGGATCTGCAGGCGACGCGCGAACATGTCGACAACGCGGGCAATTTTCGACAGGCCGATGACTTTGCCCGATGGCAGGTAGGCGACATGGCAACGACCGACGAAGGGCAGCAGGTGGTGCTCGCACATCGAGTACAGCTCGATGTCTTTGACGATCACCATCTCGTCGGTTTCCGATTCAAAAATCGCGTCGTTGACCACTTCATCGAGTGTTTGATGGTAGCCACGGGTCAGGAACTGCATGGCTTTGGCGGCGCGCATCGGGGTGTCGCGCAGGCCTTCGCGGTTCACGTCTTCGCCGAGTTGGGTCAGGATCTGGCTGTACATGGCGGCGATTTGCTCCGTCGCAGGGGACGGCGCGGCTTTCTCGGACATGAGGACCTCGGCAAGCGAAAAGGGCGGGCAGGACGAAGGGGCGGTATGATAGCGCAGTCCGCCCCGTTAAGCCGGCTCTTACGTGCCTGCCGGCGGACGGGATGCCTGTTGTCCTGCCCAGAATCCTGGTGGCCCGTGATGGACTGTCGTAGTGGCTGTGCCGCCTGCTGCATCGCGCCGTCGATCAGCAGCCCGATCCCCGGCATGCCGAACGGCAAGCCGGCCGGTGTGCCCTGCGTCCAGCTCGATGAGCAGTTGCGCTGCCGTCTGTTCGGCAAGCCGGAGCGACCGGCGGTCTGCGCCAGCCTGCAGCCTTCGGCCGAAATGTGTCGGGGGTCGGCGCCGGAAGCGATGAGCTGGTTGCTGCAGCTGGAGGCAGCGACGGCGCCCTAACCTGATTTTCTCGTGGGAGCGGCTTTAGCCGCGATTGCCTTCATGTCATCGCGGCTAAAGCCGCTCCCACAAATGATGCGACCTCAGCCGACGCCATCGGCCTTGAACATGGCCTTGATGCCGCGCAGTGCCTGCCGGGTCCGCGCTTCGTTTTCGATCAGCGCAAAGCGGATGTACTCGTCACCGTATTCGCCAAAACCGATGCCGGGGCTCACTGCCACCTTGGCCTGCTCCAGCAGTTTCTTGGCAAAACCGAGCGAACCGAGCTCGCGGTAGGGTGCCGGAATTTTCGCCCAGACGAACATCGTCGCTTTCGGGATGTCGACCGGCCAGCCGAGCTGGTGCAAACCCTGACACAGCACATCGCGGCGCTTGCGGTAGGTGTCGCAGATTTCCTGCACGCATTCCTGCGGCCCTTCGAGCGCGTGAATGGCCGCAACCTGAATCGGCGTGAACATGCCGTAATCGTGGTAGCTCTTGATGCGGGCGAGGGCGTTGACCAGCGTGGCATTGCCGGCCATGAAACCGACCCGCCAGCCCGGCATGTTGTAGCTTTTTGACAGCGTGAAAAACTCGACCGCGACCTCGCGCGCGCCGGGCACCTGCAACAGCGACGGCGCCTGGTAACCATCAAACACGATGTCGGCGTAGGCGAGGTCATGCACCAGCCAGACGCCATATTCCTTGCACAGCGCGACGATCTTCTCGAAGAAGCCATCCGGCACCGTCACCGCGGTCGGGTTGGACGGGAAGTTCAGGATCAGCATCTTCGGCTTCGGGTAGTGCGTGCGCAGCGCTTCTTCCAGCTTTTCCGGGAACGATTGCGGATCGGTCATTGGCACGCTGCGGACATCGGCGCCGGCAATCACCGGGCCGTAGATATGGATCGGATAAGAGGGATTGGGCACCAGCACGGTATCGCCACGGTCGAGCAATGCGAGGCAGAGGTGAGCGATGCCCTCTTTCGAGCCGATGGTGACGATGGTCTCTTTCTCGGCGTCGAGCTCGACCGCATAGCGCTTCTTGTACCAGTCGGCGATGGCCTTGCGCAGCCGTGGCAGGCCTTTCGAGACCGAATAGCGGTGGGTATCCGGGCGCTGGGCGGCCTCGATCATCTTGGCGACGATATGTGGCGGGGTCGCGCCGTCCGGGTTGCCCATGCTGAAGTCGATGATGTCGTCGCCCTGACGGCGGGCGGCCATTTTCAAATCGCCGATGACATTGAACACATAAGGTGGCAGGCGACTGAGGCGGGGAAACTCGTTCATTACGGCGTATTCCGTGACAGGGACGCCCCGATTCTAGGGACCGACGCTGCTGTGCAGCAAGCAAGAGATTTTCATAACCGGTCGGGTTCGGCACGGGGTGCTGGCGGCGTCATCCGGCTCGTGTTTGACCATGATTCCGTTGCCGGGCCAGGCACTTGCCTTGGCTTGTTTGGCTAACTGACCGGTAGCGGCCAGGGCCGTTTCATCAGCTGGTCAGGTTGCCGGTTGCGGCGCTGCTGCGCCATTATCGCCGTCGCTTGACTGAAGGATCGCGAGCGCTTGCGTGAACGGCACGGGATGCGCAGAATCGAGCCGACCCTGATGGGACTTCGGCCCTGCAGCGTTCCTGTACCTGACCTCGAAAGTAAAACGATAACGAACCAGCAAAAGGAATCGCCATGAAACACCCGCATTCGAACCGTCTTGCCCGTTTTTCCCTCGCCCCGCTTGCCCTTGCCTTGATGCCCCTCAGCCTGACCGCCACCGCGCAAGAGTCGGCGCAGGAAGAGGAGCGTCTGCAGGTGGTGGGTTCGCGCGTTGCCGTCCGTTCTGAGAACGAATCGGCGGTGCCGGTCGATCTGATTTCCGGTGATGATCTGCGCAAAGCCGGTGCGACCGATGTCGGCAATGCCCTGGAGCTGATCGCGCCGTCATTCAACTTTGTCGAAATGTCGGTGGCGGACGGTTCCGATCACGTCAAACCGGCCATGCTGCGTGGGCTGGGCCCCGACCAGACCCTGGTGCTGATCAATGGCAAGCGCCGCCACCAGAGCGCGTTGATTCATATTTACTCGGTGGGGCGCGGCACTGCCGGCACCGATCTGAACGCCATTCCGATGAGCGCTGTCGAGCGCATCGAAGTGTTGCGCGATGGCGCGTCGGCCCAGTATGGCTCTGATGCCATCGCCGGCGTCATCAATATCGTACTGAAAAAGAATGTTGGCACCAGTATCAGCCAAACGCTGTCGACCACGGCGGAAGGCGATGGCGATACCAGCCTGACGGCGCTCAATACCGGTTTCGGTGTGGGCGATGGAGTGCTCAATCTCAGTGCCGAATACAAGAAAGCCGACCCAACCAATCGCGCTGAGCCGGATCCGGCTGGCTATGAATGGCGGTTCGGTGAGCCGGACTTGGAGCAGAAGGCGGCGTTCATGAATTTTGAACTGCCGATTGGTGAAGCCGAGCTTTACGCGTTTGGCGGCTATTCAAAACGGGAAGCCGAGTCGGCCGGTTATGCACGTTGCGATGAAAATGAGCCCGTTGCTGACTTCACCTATTGCCAACCCATCCCGACCGCGGTGCTCGGCGTTCATCCGAACGGTTTTCTGCCGCTGATCAATTCGGATGTCGAAGACAAATCGTTGGCCGTTGGCCTGCGCTTCGGTATCGGCGAATGGAATGCCGATTTGTCGGTGGTGGATGGTGAAAACAGCTTTGGCTTCTTTATCAGCAATTCGCAGAACTTTTCCTACGGTTATGGCCCGACCGGTAATCCGGCCAACGTCCCGACCAGTGCCGATGCCGGTGAGCTGATGTTCGGCCAGACTACGGTGAACTTTGATCTCAGCGGCAGTGTGATGGTTGGCGACAAGCTACTGTCACTGGCCTTTGGCGCCGAAAAGCGCAAGGAAGAATCCCAGATCACGGCGGGTGAAGAGTATTCCTGGCGTTACTATGGCGATCAGCCTTGGGGGTTGCCTGATGCCAAGCCGGGCATACAGGTGTTCCCGGGCTGGACACCGGAACAGGCCAATGACCTGGAGCGCGATAGCCAGGCTGTCTATGCCGAAGCGGCAATGGAGTTCACTGAAAGCTTCCGATTGGAAGCTGCACTGCGTCATGAAGAGTACGACGATTTTGGCACCGACCTGAGCCAGAAATTGGCGGCCTATTTCAGCATCAACGAACAGCTGGCCTTGCGTGCGTCGTACGCGGATGGGTTCCGGGCCCCGTCCTTGCAGCAGATTGGCTACAGCCAGCTGGCGTCACAGATCGAAGCGGGTGGCACGCTGATCTCCGGCATTTACGCTATCGACAGCGATGTTGCCCAGCAATTGGGCATTCCGGAGCTGGAGGCAGAAGACTCGCGAAGTCTGACGTTGGGCCTGGCGGCGGAATTCGAGAACGGACTTGAGCTGACTTTCGACGTTTACAAGATCGACATCAGCGACCGCATCGCCATTTCCGGTCTGTTCTACCCGGACGATCACCCGGACATTGATGCGGCATTGCCCGATGATGTCGGCGCCGCGGCTTTTTTTACCAATGCCATTGATACCGAAACGCTTGGTGCCGATCTGGTGTTGAACTTCCGGCATGATGTCGGAACGGGCCACATGGAGTACACCTTTGCGTCGAGCTACAACAAGACCGAAGTGGACAGTGTCGATGAATTGCCGGGTGTGCTGGCCGGCCTCGATAATCCGACCCGCGATCTGAGCGAGGTCTACTTTGATCGGCACGAGCGCGCCCGCATTGAGCGCTATTCGCCGAAACACCGTCACACGCTTTCAGCACGTCATGTCACCGACAGCTGGTCGTTCGGCGCGGCAGCAAACTATTTCGGTTCGGTCAAGACGGTCTATCTGGCTGACGATCCGACCTACGATTATACCGATGACGGTGCCTGGATCTTTGATCTGAACCTGAGCTACGACTTTGGTAACGGTTTGGCATTGCGTGGTGCAGTCAACAACCTGTTTGACAAGTACCCGGAGAAGCAACATCAGGACTGGAACGGCGTGACCCTGCCGTACTCGCTGGAAACGGCGCAGTGGGGTTACAACGGCCGCACTTATTCGTTGGTTGCGGCGTATACGTTCTAAGCACGGACAACGAAAAAGCCGCCAACAGGCGGCTTTTTCGTTTCTGGCCATCGCCGTCACAGCCTGCGGCAACATTTGTTTACCGCTGGTACAAGGCTGTTACCGCAATGCCGGGCACTGTGGTGTTGATACAGGGATTCAGGTAACGGTTATGTTGGAGTTGCAGGCAGTCAGCAAGGTTTACCGCAATCAGGTCAGGGCCGTTGATGCGGTCAGTTTTTCGATGGGTACCGGCGTGCTCGGCTTGCTCGGCCATAACGGCGCCGGCAAGACCTCGTTGATGCAGATGGTGGCGACGCTGACCAAGCCAAGTGCGGGCAGTATTCACTTTCGTGGCGAAGATATCGCCCGCAAGCCGGATGTACTGCGCCAGACCCTGGGTTATTTGCCGCAGGATTTCGGTGTTTACGACAATCTGAGCGGGCGCGAGTTGCTGCAGTATGTGGCGGCGCTCAAGGGCGTACGTGATCGGGATCGTATTCAGCAGATGCTGGAGTTGGTCAATCTGCATCAGGCGGCCGACCGCGCTGCCGCCGGTTATTCCGGCGGCATGCGTCAGCGACTCGGCATTGCCCAGGCGCTGATCAATGATCCGGCGCTGGTCATCGTCGATGAGCCGACTGCTGGTCTGGATCCGGAGGAGCGGCTGCGCTTCCGCAATCTGCTGTCAGAGATTGGTGCTGGAAAGCTGGTGATTCTCTCCACGCATATCGTCTCGGATATCGCTTCGATTGCCACGCAGTTGGCCGTGATGAAGCAGGGGCGATTGCTGCGCTTTGATCGGCCAGAAGCGCTGATTCATGAGGCGACCGGCAAGGTCTGGCAGCTGCAGCTCAGTTCGGCCGGGCTGGAGCAGGCTCGCGGCCGTTACAAGTTGACCCAGGCCGTGCGTGATGGTGAACATTGGCTGGTGCGCCTCGTGCATCCGGAACGTCCGTCAGCCAATGCCGAGTCGGTGACGCCGGATCTGGATGATGTGTTTACCTGGCTGATGCAGTTTGGTGATCGCCAGCCGGGAGTGCCGGGATGAACCGCGCGTTCTGGCCGCTCGTTGCCGAGATCGCCGGCACCGAGATGACGCTGCGGCTGCGCCGGTTCAGCACCGTGATCATGGTGTTGCTGGTGCTGATCGGCGGTTTTTACATGGTGCCGGATCCGGCCTCCGGCATGACGGTGATCAGCTCGCAGGATCAGCGCGTGCAATACAATTCAATTGCCGTGGCAATTGGCGGCGCCAGTCTGGCGACGTTGCTGATCTCGCTGGCTGGCTTTTATCTGATCAGCAATAGCCTGAGCCGCGATGTTCGTACCCGGATGGGCGCCATCATGGCGGCGACCCCGGTCAGCAATACGGCACTGCTGCTGGGCAAATGGCTCGGCAACGCTGGTTATCTGGGGTGCATTGTGCTGGCCTTGATCCCCGGCGGTATGCTGGTGCAGTCGATGCGCGCCGAAGCGCCGATTGTGTTGGCGGATTATCTCAGCGTCTATGCGCTGGTCTTCATTCCCCAGGTACTGTTTGTTTCGGCAATTTCGCTGTGGTTTGAGTCGGAACGCTGGTTGCGTGGCCGCTTCGGCGATTTTGCCTACTTCATTATTTGGGCGTCGATGTTGTCGCTGACCATCAATGTTGGCGAGAACATGGCAATGACGAGCTGGCAGGCCATGCTCGACGTTACTGCCATGGGCTTTGTCATTTGGCAGTTGACGCTGGCGTTTGACACCAACTCGCTCAGCATCGGTGCCAGCGATTTCGATGCAAGCTTGGCACCGATTGTGTTGCCGGGTATCGACTGGTCGATGAGTTGGCTGCGCGCTCTGGCGCTGTTGCCGGCGCTGCTGGTGTTCGCGATTGCGGTATTGCGTTTTCACCGCTACAACCCGGATCGGGTCAAGGCCGATGCGGTGACCGGCGGTCATGCCTGGTGGCGTGGCTTCAATCAGCGGCTGGGATTCTTGCGGGCGCTGCTGCGGCCACTCTGGGCGATGCTGCCAAGAGTGCCGGCACCGCTGCGGCGGATACTGGCCGATGTGCTGATGACATTCAGCGCGACACCCATTTGGCTGTTGCTACTCCTGATCGGTTACGGCATAGCCGCGCTGACGCCGGCCGATTCGCTCGGCATGAGTCTGGTGTTCTGTCTGACCGTTGGCGCCCTGGCCTGTGCCGACATCGGGCTGCGGGATCGGCAGAGTGGCATGTGGCCGGTGCTGGCTGGCGCGCCGCGTCTGGCCGACAGTTTTCTGCGCTGGAAATTTGCCAGCGCGTTGACCACGCTGGTGCTGTTTGTTGCGGTGACACTGTTGCGGATGTTGCTGCAGGCACCAGAGCAGGTGCTGATGTTGCTGGTTGGCGTGCTGCTGTGTGCCAGTGCCGCGCTGGCCATGGCGATCATTACCCAGAGCGCCAAGCTGTTTGCCGGTGCTTATCTGTTTCTGCTGTACTTGTCGCTCAATGCCAGAACCGAACCGATGTTCGATTTTGCCGGCATCAATGCCGTGGCTACGCCGTCCAGCATGACCGGCTATGCCATTGCGTCGGCGCTGGCCTTGCTGTTGGCGTGGTCGGTGCGGCGCTGGCAACAGATTTGAGTTTGCATGGCATGACTGAGAATCCAGACGCAGTGGCGAGCACATGGCAGATCCGGCCGGCAACGGTAGCGGATGTGCCGCAGATCATGACGATTCGTTTCGCCGTGACCGAGAACCGTTTGTCAGATCCGAACAAGGTGACCGCGCAGATGTGCTGCGACTATCTTGACGCGCTCGGCCGTGGCTGGGTTTGTGAAGAGGCGGGCAGCATCATCGGCTTTTCCTATGCGGCCAAGGACGGTTCCATTTGGGCGCTGTTTGTGTTGCCGGAGCATGAAGGCCGTGGCGTCGGCTCGCAGTTGCTCGGTGCGGCGGTCGACTGGTTGTTTGCCGAGGGGCACCGCGAGATCCGGCTCAGTACTGGCGTCAATACTCGCGCCGAGCGTTTTTATGCGGCGCAGGGCTGGCAGCGAGGCGAACACAAGGACGGTGGTGAAGTGGTGTTCCGCCTGCGGCGATAGTGAGCTGTCATGCTGGCTGCAGAAAAACAAAGGCCGATGCAGGTAAGCGCATCGGCCTTTATTTTGTCATGCGTTCGGCAGAATTCAGTTCTGGCCTTTCAGCGCCTGCACCAGCGGTTTGAACAGTTTCGGGTTGGCGCAGACGATGCCGTTGCTGCCGCCAAAATCCGTGCCGCCATTCATGTCGGTGATGAGACCGCCGGCTTCGAGCACCATCAGCGCACCGGCGGCAGTATCCCATTCCTTGGTGCCATATTCCCAGTAGCCGTCAAAGCGACCGGCGGCGACGTAGGCCAGATCGAGCGCGGCGCTGCCCATGCGGCGGATGTCGCTGCAGTTCGGATAGACCGCGTTGAATTCGTTCATGTACTTGTCCATCGGCACGATGCCGTGGAACGGGAAGGCAGTGGCGAGCAGCGCTTCGTCCAGACGCACTTTGCCGGAGACGCGCATGCGCTTGCCGTTCAAGGTGGCGCCGGCGCCACGCGAGGCGGTGAACAGTTCTTCGCGCAGCGGATCGTAGATCAGGCCATGTTCGACCTTGCCTTTGATTTGCGCGGCAACGGACACGCAGAAATGCGGCAGGCCGTGCAGGAAGTTGCTGGTGCCGTCGAGCGGATCGATGATCCAGACGACTTCGTGATTGCCCTGAACGCCGCTTTCTTCGGCGAGGAAGGCGTGATCCGGGTAGGACTTGCGAATCGTTTCGATGATGGCGTGTTCTGCCTTGTGATCGGCATCCGAAACGAAATCGTTGCGGCCCTTGGCGCTGGCCTTGAGCTTGTCGAGATTTTCCATCGAGCGCAGCAGGCTCGATCCGGCCGCACGGGCGGCCCGTACAGCAATAGTCAGCAGCGGATGCATGGCAGAACCGTTTGTCGAAAGAGCAGGGAAGACGTCGCTTCAAAAGCGGCGCGAATGATAGCAGAAGAACCCGGGCCGGCCAATTTCCAAACGAGCTGCTAGAATGCGCGCCCATTCCGGGACGGCCTGCCAGCCGTCCGCCGCTTGGCTCCCTCCAACCAGAGACGTGAACGCTCGTGCTCGACCAGATCCGCATAGTCCTTAGCCATCCGCAGCACACCGGCAATATCGGTGCGGTCGCCCGGGCCATGAAGACCATGGGCCTGACTGACCTGCGTCTGGTCAACCCGCGCGAAGCCATCGACGGTGAAGCCAGGGCGCGTGCCTGCGGCGGCCTCGATGTGCTGGAAGGTGCGACCATTCACGACAGCGTCGAAGCGGCGGTCGCCGGTTGCCGTACCGTCATTGGTACCTCGGCCCGGCTGCGCGGCCTGAGCTTCGAGGTGCGCAATCCGCGGCAGATCGCCGAATCCTTGCGTGACGAGCCGGCCGGTCTGCCGGCGGCCATCCTGTTCGGCCGCGAGGCCCACGGCCTGTTCAATGATGAGCTCGCGCTCTGTCATTACCACGTCTACATCCCGGCCAACCCCGAGTACAGCTCGCTGAACCTGGCTTCGGCGGTGCAGCTCATTGCCTATGAACTCCGGATGGCGACTGAAACCGGCAGCCAGATCCCGCTCGAGCCGGGCGACCTGCGCGATCTGCCGGCGTCGGCCGAGTATATGGAAGAGCTTTTTGTGCATATGCAGCGGGTTTTGCTGCAAGTAGAGTTCCTGAAACCGACCGCTTCGGAAAAGTTGTTCGAGCGGCTGCGCCGGCTCTATTTGCGGGCGCGGCCGAGCATCCGTGAAGTGAACATCCTGCGCGGCACGCTGCGGGCGGTGGAAGAGAAGGTGGCGGGCGGTTCTGGTCATCAAGGCGCCGCCGGTACCGACACGGCACAAATCGACAAGGAATAAGCATGTTTGCCCGGATTCGCGAAGACATCCGCAATGTGCTGGCGCACGACCCGGCCGCGCGTAACGCCTGGGATGTGCTGACCAACTACCCTGGCCTGCAGGCGATCTGGTGGCAGCGGCTGACCCACCGGCTCTGGCAGTGGCGTCTGCGCTGGCTGGCGCGCTGGCTGTCCGGTCTCGTGCGTTGGCTGACCGGAGTTGAGATCCATCCGGGCGCCAAGATTGGTCGGCGGGTGCTGATCGATCACGGCATGGGGGTCGTGATCGGCGAGACCGCTGAGATCGGCGATGACTGCACCCTGTATCAAGGCGTGACCTTGGGCGGCACCAGCCTGCATCACGGCAAGCGCCACCCGACCCTGGGCAAAGGCGTCGTGGTCGGTGCCGGCGCCAAGGTGTTGGGCGCGTTCACGGTCGGTGATGGTGCCCGCATCGGTTCCAATGCCGTGGTCGTGCGTGAAGTGCCGCCCGGCGCGACCGTGGTCGGCATTCCGGGCAAGGTGCTCGGTGCCGAAGAAAAGAAGGAAGAGGGCTTCAGGCCTTATGGCGTCGATACCGGCATGCGCGACCCGCTGTCGCCGGCGCTGGCGAGCTTGCTGCAGCACATTGCGGCGACCGATGCCCGGATGCGGCTGCTCGAGTCGGCGCTGCGCAACAACGGCATCAAACTCGAATGCGAGGACCTGCCCAGCCTGGATAAACGAGCGTTCCAGCCATTGCTCGATGAACAGGATGCCTCCGGCATTGATTACCAAATCTGATAGCTGACTTTACTTTTTGTTTTTAAATAATTGATTTTATTTAATAAATTGCATTCAACTTCATGTCGGTTCTGAACTTTCCCACGTGTGGAGATAATTTACTAAATCACTCGGTCTTTGTATAATTGCCCGAGTTCCACACTCAGGCTTTCGGGCCGATCATGGCGGTTGCCTGACAGCCGCCCCGGACAGGGCAGACATCATGAAGCTGAGCACGAAAGGGCGTTACGCCGTCACCGCGATGCTGGATCTGGCACTGCATACCGAGCAGGGCCCGGTCGCATTGGCCGAGGTCTCGGCACGGCAGGGCATTTCGCTGTCGTATCTGGAGCAGTTGTTTGCCCAGTTGCGCCGGGAAGGGTTGGTGACCAGCGTGCGTGGTCCGGGCGGTGGTTACCGCTTGGGGCGGCCGGCCGAGCAGATCAACGTTGCCGAAGTGATTGCGGCGGTGAATGAAAACATCGACGCGACCCGCTGCGGCGGTCACGGAAACTGCGACGACGGCGAAGAGTGTCTGACCCACCGGCTGTGGCTGGATTTGAGCAACCAGATTTACAACTTCTTGAGTGGCATCAGCCTCGCGGAAGTGGTGGCGCGGCGCGAGGTCAAGCAGATCGCGCAGCGTTTGCAGCATAGAGGCGACGGCAAGGACAGCCGCGAGTTGAAAATCGATCAGGCGCGACGGATCGCGATTGAATTTGACGAATCCACTCCGGTCGTTGCCGCCCAGCGCGCAACCACCGGGGTTTGAGGTGGAGTGAACCGCATCATGAAATTGCCTGTGTACCTCGATTACTCCGCAACCACGCCGGTTGATCCGCGCGTTGCCGAGAAGATGATGCAGTATTTGACCGAAGACGGTCAGTTCGGTAACCCGGCCTCGCGTTCGCACAAGTTTGGCTGGCAGGCGGAAGAAGCCGTTGAAGAAGCGCGCCAACATGTCGCCGAACTCATCAACGCCGATCCGCGTGAAATCGTCTGGACCTCCGGCGCCACCGAATCCGACAACCTCGCCATCAAGGGCGTTGCCGAGTTCTACAAGGACAAAGGCAAGCACATCGTCACCTGCAAGACCGAACACAAAGCCGTGCTCGACACCTGCCGTTATCTGGAAGGTCAGGGCTATGAAGTGACCTATCTGGATCCGGAATCGAACGGTCTGGTTGATCTCACCAAACTCGAAGCGGCCTTGCGCCCGGATACGATTCTGGTGTCGATCATGCACGTCAACAACGAGATTGGCGTGATTCAGGATATCGATGCGATTGGCCAGATGACGCGCGCCCGCGGCATCCTGTTCCATGTCGATGCCGCCCAGTCGACCGGCAAGCTGCCGATCGATGTCGAGACAACCCCGGTCGACCTGATGTCGTTGACCAGCCACAAGACTTACGGCCCGAAAGGTATCGGTGCGCTGTATGTGCGCCGCAAGCCGCGCGCGCGCATTGCTCCGCAGATGCACGGCGGTGGTCACGAGCGCGGCATGCGCTCCGGCACGCTGCCGACCCACCAGATCGTCGGCATGGGTGAGGCCTATCGCCTCGCCAAGCTGGAAATGGCCGCCGAGAACGAGCGCTTGCTCCGGCTGCGCCACAAACTGTGGAACGGCATCAAGGATCTGGAAGAAGTGCACCTGAACGGCGATGCCGAACGCCGCGTCGCCGGCAATCTCAACGTCAGCTTCAACTACGTCGAAGGCGAGTCGCTGATCATGGCGCTGAAGGATCTGGCGGTGTCGTCCGGTTCGGCGTGCACCTCGGCGAGCCTTGAGCCGTCGTACGTGCTGCGGGCGCTCGGTCGTTCCGATGAGCTCGCACACAGCTCGCTGCGTTTCACCATCGGCCGGTTCACCACCGAAGAGCAAATCGATTTTGCCATTGCGGAAATCCGCAAGGCCGTGACCCGGCTGCGCGAGATGTCGCCGCTGTGGGAAATGTACAAAGACGGCATCGATCTTTCCACGGTTGAGTGGGCGGCGCACTAAGCGGCTGAGCATTGCCGGAATGGCTGGGCAACGTAACGCCACCGCCATTGCGGGAAACGGACAACAGCGGCGACACAGCTTCCAGGCTCGAATGCGCCGCGCCAGAACGAATTGAAATTTGACGAGGTCTACCATGGCTTACAGCAACAAGGTTATCGACCATTACGAACATCCGCGCAACGTCGGCTCGCTCGACAAGAATGATGTCGATGTCGGTACCGGCATGGTTGGCGCGCCGGCCTGCGGTGACGTCATGAAGCTGCAGATCAAGGTCGGCAAAGATGGCCGCATTGAAGATGCCAAGTTCAAGACCTACGGCTGCGGCTCGGCGATCGCCTCGTCGTCGCTGGTGACCGAATGGGTCAAGGGCAAGACGCTGGACGAAGCAGCCCAGATCAAGAACACCGACATCGCCCAGGAACTGGCCTTGCCGCCGGTCAAGATCCATTGCTCGGTTCTGGCTGAAGATGCGATCAAGGCGGCCGTGGCTGATTACAAAGCCAAGCGCGAGCAAACCAGCAATTAACCGACGGGATCGCGGCGCTGTGATGCCGTGATCGGGAGCAGGGCAGTGGCCATCAGTTTGTCAGACAGCGCCGCCGAGCGGGTTCGCAAGTTCCTCGCCAATCGCGGCAAAGGGTTCGGCGTTCGGCTGGGTGTCAAAACCACCGGCTGTTCGGGCCTGTCGTATGTGCTCGAGTTTGTCGATGAGGTGAACGAGGCCGAAGATGCCGTGTTCACCGATAAGGGCGTCAACGTCATCATCGACAAGAAGAGTCTGGTCTTTCTGGACGGTACCGAGCTCGATTTCACCCGCGAAGGCCTGAACGAAGGTTTCAAGTTCAACAACCCGAACGTCAAGGGCGAATGCGGTTGCGGTGAGAGCTTTACGGTCTGATGGCTGACGCGGCGACAGACAATGGCCATTTCGCGCTGTTCGGTTTGACGCCGGGCTTCGCGCTGGATCGCGACGAGCTGACCCGGCGCTACCGTGAACTGCAAAAGGCCGTGCACCCGGACCGCTACGCCAATGCCGGTGAGAGCGAACGGCTCATGGCCGTCAGTCAGGCCGCGCGGATCAACGACGCTTATCAGACCCTGCGCGATCCGATCAGCCGGGCTCGCTACTTGCTGCAGCAGCGTGGCGGCAACTGGCAGGATGAACAGACCATCCAGGACAAGGCCTTTTTGTTCGAGCAGATGGAGCTGCGCGAAGAACTCGAAGGGTTGCAGCAGGATCGTGAGCTGGACGCGCTGGAAGCGTTCGCGAAACGGGTGCGGGCGCTGGAGCTGGCGCAGGAGCAGCGACTGGCGCAGGCGTTTGCGGATTTGGACCATCTGCATCTGAGTCAGGGCCGCAGCGAGATTCAGAAATTGATGTTCTTCCGCAAGCTGCGGGAAGAAGCAGAGCACGAAATTCATTCCGTGCTTGATGAAGCCTGAGCGCGCCGACTGCGGCGCGTTTTCATTTGTCGCCTTTATGCCGACATGGGCTGCGGCAGTGGCGAGCCCTCTGAGCGGGCCATTGCTGTTCGCATGATGTGACGAGGATATTCATGGCGCTTTTGCAGATCGCCGAACCGGGTATGAGCACGGCACCGCACCAACACCGTTTGGCTGCCGGCATCGATCTCGGTACCACCAACTCCCTGATCGCCAGCGTGCGCAGCGGTGTCGCCGAAACCCTGGCCGATGAGCACGGCGAGCATCTGTTGCCGTCGGCGGTGCGCTATGCCGCTGATGGTTCGGCTCAGGTTGGTCGCCTGGTGCGCGACAGCGCGGCCGAGGATTCGGCCAATACGCTGCTGTCGGTCAAACGCCTGATGGGGCGGGGCGCCGACGACATTCATCAGCTCACCGGCCATGCGATGCACCAGTTCGTGCGCACCACCGATGGCCTGCCGGCATTTGTCACGGCAGCGGGTCCGCGCACTGCCGTTGAAGCGTCGAGTGAAATTCTCAAATCACTGGCGCGGCGCGCGGAGCGGGTCTTGGGCGGCCCGCTGCAGGGCGTGGTGATTACCGTGCCGGCTTATTTTGATGATGCCCAGCGTCAGGCGACCAAAGACGCCGCGACCTTGGCCGGGCTCCATGTGCTGCGTTTGCTGAACGAACCGACCGCGGCGGCCGTTGCCTACGGCCTTGATAGCCGGGAAGAGGGCGTGTTCGCGGTCTACGATCTCGGCGGCGGCACCTTCGATATTTCCATTCTGCGCCTGGCGCGCGGTGTGTTTGAAGTGCTGGCAACCGGCGGCGACAGCGCGCTCGGTGGCGATGATATCGATCACGCGATTGCGCTCGATCTGGCTGCCAGCGTCAAGCAGGATGCCAATGCCGACAGCCGCACACTGCGCACGCTGCTGCAGTTGGCGCGGCACGTCAAAGAGTGTCTCAGCAGCCAAACCAGCGTGACGGTGAATGTGCTCGGCAAAGGCGATGTCACCCTGACCCGCGAGCAGCTCAAGCAGCTCGCCGAGCCCTATATCAAGCGCACGCTCAGCGCGTGCCGGCGCTGCCTGCGCGATGCCGGCATTGGTGCTGACGAGATCCGCGAAGTGGTGCTGGTTGGCGGTTCAACCCGGATGCCGGCAGTGCGCGAAGCGGTGGCGGCGTTCTTCGGTCGCGACGGGCTGACCTCGATTGATCCGGACAAGGTGGTGGCGATTGGAGCGGCCTTGCAGGCCAATGTGCTGATCGGCAACAAGAGTGAAAACGATCTGTTGCTGCTCGATGTGATTCCGCTGTCGCTCGGACTTGAAACCATGGGCGGCCTGGTGGAGAAAGTGATTCCGCGCAATACCACCATCCCGGTGACGCGGGCGCAGGAGTTCACCACGTTTGCCGACGGCCAGACCGCGATGAGCATTCATGTCGTGCAGGGCGAGCGTGAGCTGGTGCAGGATTGCCGCTCACTGGCCAAGTTTACGTTGCACGGCATTCCGCCGATGGTCGCCGGTGCCGCCCGCATTCGGGTCAGTTTCCAGGTGGATGCCGATGGTTTGCTGAGTGTGTCGGCGCAGGAAACCCAGACCGGGGTACAGGCCTCGGTGCAGGTCAAACCTTCCTATGGCTTGAGCGATACCAGCATTCGCGAAATGCTCGAAGCCTCGATGCAGCATGCCCAAGAGGACATGGTTGCGCGCATGCTGCGTGAACAGCAGGTCGAAGCGGATCGCGTGCTGGTGGCGCTGCGCGCTGCCATGCGCGCCGATGGCGAGCTGCTCAGTGATGATGAGCGCGAGCAATTGCATCAGGCGATGGCGACGCTGGAACAGGCCGCAGCCGGCACGGATGGCACTGCCATCAAGGCCGCGATTGCGGCGCTCGACAAAGCCAGTGCCGAATTTGCGGCGCGTCGGATGGACCGCAGCATTGCCGCGGCACTCGTTGGCCAGACATTGGATCAGATTTGATTGCGGTTTGCCGCCCGGCGGCAGACCTTGAGGTGAAGAAAGCCATGCCTAAACTGACATTTTTGCCGCATCCGGAGCATTGCCCGAACGGCGCGACGGTGGATGCCAACACCGGTGAAACGATTCTGGATGTCGCGCTGCGCAACAAGATTGGCATCGACCATGCCTGCGAGATGGCATGCGCCTGCACGACCTGTCACGTTGTGATCAAACAGGGCTTCAACAGTCTTGCTGCCAGCGAAGAGGACGAAGATGACATGCTCGACAAGGCCTGGGGCCTGACGCCGCAATCCCGGCTATCCTGTCAGGCCAAGGTCGGTAGCGAGGATCTGACGGTCGAAATCCCGCGCTACACCATCAATCTGGCCTCGGAACGGCACTGAGGAGGCGGTCATGGCTTTGAAATGGACGGATGTCCTCGATATCGCCATTGAGCTGGCGGAAACCCATCCCGAAGTGGACCCTCGTTTCGTCAACTTTGTCGACCTGCGCAACTGGGTGCTGGCCCTGCCGGATTTTGCCGATGATCCGGCCCGCAGTGGCGAAAAAGTGCTCGAAGCCATCCAGCAAGCCTGGATTGATGAAGTGGAATGAAGGTTTTTAAAAGCGAGTGCTTGATTTCGGAATGAAAATCCGTAAGATAGCGGCCTCTCGCGATGGGTCGGTAGCTCAGTCGGTAGAGCAGCGGACTTTTAATCCGTTGGTCGCGAGTTCGAATCTCGCCCGACCCACCATTCTTCAAACAAAAACGCTGGCCTTGGCCGGCGTTTTTGTTTTTCGGCCGGCGTGATGCCGAACCGTTTCAAGCGCTTTGGCCTGACAAAATCCTCTTGGCCGAAAAAATGGAAATGTTATTATCCGGCCGCAGCGCAGTTCCTCGCGCTGTTCCAGGCCGATACCGCGGCCATTGTTTAAGGTATTTGAGTATGTCGAATCGCGAAAAAGGCACAGTGAAGTGGTTTAACGACGAGAAGGGTTTCGGTTTCATCAAGCGTGATCAAGGTGGCAACGACGTGTTCGTGCACTACACCCAGATCCGCGCGGAAGGTGGTCGTCGCACCCTGGCTGATGGTCAAACGGTCGAGTTCGTGGTTGGCCAAGGCCAGAAAGGCCTGCAAGCCCAAGATGTGACTGTGGTCTGAACCGCATTCGATGTCAGTAAGAAACGGCCAGCCTTGCTGGCCGTTTTTATTTCCGGCCACAGTCGCCTCCGTCGGCCAGCCGGCGCGCTGGCATCGGCGTATAATTCCGGCACTTTCCCCATCATCCGGATACCGCCATGAGCGCCGTTCCTGCTGCCATCCGGCTCGAGATCCCCGTCACCCAACCACCGCGTGAGTTTGCGCCAGCCGAACGCGAGGCCTTGCGCGAACGCATCAAGCGTTTGCTGACAGAACAGGACGCGGTCCTGGTCGCGCATTACTACACCGATCCGGACTTGCAGCAGCTGGCGGAAGAGACCGGCGGCTGTGTGTCCGACTCGCTGGAAATGGCGCGCTTCGGTTACCGGCATCCGGCCAAGACCGTGGTGGTCGCTGGTGTCCGTTTCATGGGCGAAACCGCCAAGATCCTGAGCCCGGAAAAGCGGGTGGTGATGCCGACCCTGAAAGCCGAATGCTCGCTCGATCTCGGTTGCCCGGCCGATCCGTTCGCGGCGTTCTGCGATGCCAACCCGGATCGCACGGTCATTGTTTACGCCAATACCTCGGCGGCCGTGAAAGCCCGCGCCGATTGGGTGGTCACCTCGAGTATTGCCGTTGACGTGGTCGAGCACTTGAGCGAGCAGGGCCAGAAGCTCATCTGGGCACCGGATCGCAACCTTGGCCGTTACATTCAGGAAAAAACCGGCGCTGACATGCTGCTGTGGAACGGCACCTGTGTCGTGCACGACGAGTTTCAGGCCAAGGCCCTGCAGCAAGCCAAGCAGCTGTATCCGGAAGCGGCGATCCTGGTGCACCCGGAGTCGCCGGAGGCGGTAATTGCGCTCGCCGATGCGGTCGGCTCGACCTCGCAGCTCATCAATGCGGCCAAAACGCTGCCGCACAAACAGCTTATCGTCGCGACCGATGGCGGCATTTTCTACAAGATGCAGCAGGCGGCGCCGGACAAGGAGTTCATCATTGCGCCGACGGCGGGTGTCAGCGGACCGTGCCGCTCCTGCGCCCATTGCCCGTGGATGCGGATGAACGCGCTCGACAATCTGGCGGCCGCGCTGACGGAACCCGGCCATGAAATCACGGTCGATCCGAAACTGATCCCCGGTGCGCTGAAATCCCTGCAACGGATGCTGGACTTTGCCCAGCAACGTGGGGTGCGCACCGTTGGTCGGACTTGAGTTGTCCACGATGCAACCCTCGTTGTGAGTACTGGCATTACTGATTCCACGCATTACCAAATACAGGCATTACCAAATACAGGCATTACCAACTCAGGCATTACCAACTCAGGCATTACCAACTCAGGCATTACCAACTCAGGCATTACCAACTTAGGCATTACCAACTTAGGCATTACCAACATGGAGCATTGCCGAATGAAGCCTTTGATTGCCCTCGCCGCACTGGCGCTCAGTTTTTCCGTCGCCGCCGATTCCGGTTTGCAGGCCGCCGTGAAAGGCCGCCATCGTGATCCGGCCAACGTGGCCCGCGACAGCTTCCGCCATCCGGTGGAAACCCTGCAGTTTTTCGGCATCAAGCCGAATCAGACCGTCGTGGAAATCGCCCCGGGCGGCGGCTGGTACACCGAGATCCTGGCACCGTACCTGCGCGACAGCGGCAAACTGTATGCCGCACACGCCGATCCGGAAACCACCAGCAATTATCAAAAGCGCTCGCTGGCGGCTTACAAAGAAAAGCTGGCCGCAAATCCGTCGGTTTACGACAAGGTCGAACTGACCGTTTTTGCGCCGCCGGCCAAGCTGGCAGTAGCGCCGGCGGGTTCGGCGGATCTGGTGGTGACCTTCCGCAATGTGCACAACTGGTGGATGCGCGGCGGTGGTGATGCCAATGTCCAGGCCGCGTTCAAAAGCATGTATGACGCGCTCAAGCCGGGCGGTGTGCTCGGTGTGGTGGAGCACCGTCTGCCGGCATCACGGCCGGCGAGCGAGCAGGAGAACAGCGGCTACATGCATGAAGCCTATGTGATCAAGATGGCCGAGGCAGTGGGCTTCAAACTCGAAGCCAAATCCGAGCTCAATGCCAACCCGAAAGATACCGCCGACCATGAAAACGGTGTCTGGGCGTTGCCGCCGACGCTGACCAATGGTGAAAAAGATCGCGCCAAGTATGTTGCGATTGGCGAAAGTGACCGGATGACCCTGAAGTTCGTCAAGCCGAAAAAGTAATTGTCACCGATAAAACAAAACGGGCGCCGCTGGCGCCCGTTTTGTTTGTGGCTTCAGGCCACGTCCGTCAGAGCTCGGTCTTGAACGGATTGGCTTTCTCGGCGCTGGCAACCGGCTGCACGTTGGTGCGCTCACCGGCCTCACCGAGGCGCATCCGCAGATTGAGATCGGTTTTCGATTCGGCGTAATGCAGGGCGTCTTCGCGGCTGATGTTGCCAGCCTTGTACAGATCGTAGAGTGACTGGTCGAAGGTGCGCATGCCGTCGATGTAGTTCTTCTCGATCGCTTTCGGCAGATCTTCCAGATAGCCTTTCTGGATGATTTCGTTGATGTCCGGCGTCATCATCATCACTTCAACCGCCGGCATCCGCATGCCGGTGCTGGATTTCACCAAGCGCTGCGAGACAATGCCTTTGAGCACGGAGGAGAGTTCCTTCATGACATGGCCACGCATGTCCTGCGGGAACAGGTTACGGATCCGGTCCAGCACCTGCCGGCAGTTGTTGCCGTGGATGGTGGCGAGCACCAGGTGACCGGTCTGGGCGTAGTTCAGTGCATATTCCATGGCTTCGGAATCGCGGATCTCGCCGATCAGAATCACATCCGGCGCTTCCCGCATGGCGTTTTTCAGCGCGTAGTGGAAGCTCTTGGTGTCGACGCCAATCTCGCGCTGGTCAACGATCGACAGCTTGTGATCGTGCAGGAACTCGATCGGATCTTCGATGGTCAGGATGTGGCCGGTTTCACGCCGGTTGCGGTAGTCGATGAGCGATGCCAGTGTGGTCGATTTGCCGGAGCCGGTCGGGCCGCAGATCAGCAGCAGACCGACCCGTTCCATGATCAGGTTCTTGATGATCGGTGGCAGTTTCAGCGAGTCGATATGCGGAATGTTCGATTTGATGTGCCGCATGACGATGCCAACTTCGCCGCGCTGTTTGAACACGTTGACCCGGAAGCGGCCAACGCCGTCAACGGCGAGCGCGAAGTTCATTTCCCAGTGCTCTTCGAATTCCTTGATTTGGCCCGGGTCCATCAGGCTGTAGGCGATTTCCTTGATCGCGCCGGGCGGCAGCGGGCCAGACCCCATCGGCGTCGACACGCCCTCGATTTTCATGTGCGGCGGCGCGCCGGTGCTGAAGAACAGGTCCGAAGCGTTCTTTTCGGCCATCAGTCGGAGCAGGAGTTTGATATCCACTTTGGTGTCCAGAAACAGGAACAGGGGAAAGCCCACGGAATATAGCAAAGGAACGCGACTTGCCGTTATCGGTACGAGTGTCTGTTTTTTGGCCAAGGCCCGAAACGGCCGCAAAGCGTTTGCCAAGCCAAGATCGAATCGCTAAGCTAGCGCGCCTTTTCCGACCCCGGCGTTTTTTCGCTAGAGGGCTGGAAAAGACCTGCCGGAGGCTCCACGTTCGGCAGTGACAAGCTGAGTTTCCGGAGAGGTGTCCGAGTGGTTGAAGGAGCACGCCTGGAAAGTGTGTATACGGCTTAAACCGTATCGCGGGTTCGAATCCCGCTCTCTCCGCCAGTTTGCGCTGACAGCGAGCGGCCGGGCCACCGGCAAAGGCTGTAAAAATGGATATGCAGAGAGTGGGTGAGAACCCGCGCCCGGGTCCGACAAAATCGCCGCAGGCGGTTTTGGACGGCGGAGCCGCCCCGAAGGGGTGAGCGCAACGCGCGAATCCATCCCGCTCTCTCCGCCAGATTCCGCTTGCAGTCCCCTTGTTGTACCCCGCCCGTCAGGGCCGCTGTTGCAAGACAGCCCGCCGTTTGCCGGCGACCGTTCAATGGCGGTCTGCAGGGTGCCCGCGCGACGCTAGATGGTGAACCCCGCCAGGCCCGGAAGGGAGCAACGGTAGCTGTTGATGCGTGCGCCGCGGTCGTGCTCTGCAGGCTGCCACCCAATCCTGTATTCCCGCCAGCAGGCCGAGTCGCCGCCAGCAAGACACCCGTGCCGTGGCTGCCCGTGGTAGCATTCGCGGCTCGATCCCGGAACCCTGAATTGCTGGCGAATCCATGACTTATCAGGTACTTGCACGGAAATGGCGGCCGCGCCGCTTCGAAGACATGGTCGGCCAGGGCCATGTGCTGAAAGCCCTGCAAAGCGCGCTCGGCCAGCAGCGGCTGCACCATGCCTACCTGTTCACCGGTACCCGCGGCGTCGGCAAGACCACGGTCGCCCGTATCTTCGCCAAATGCCTGAACTGCGAGACCGGCGTTACCGCCAGCCCCTGTGGCCAGTGCGCCGCCTGCCAGGAAGTCGATTCCGGCCGCTTTGTTGATCTCATCGAAGTCGATGCCGCGTCGCGGACCAAGGTCGAAGACACCCGCGATCTGCTCGACAACGTCCAGTACCTGCCGACCCGCGGTCGCTACAAGGTCTATCTCATCGACGAAGTGCACATGCTGTCGAACAGCAGCTTCAACGCGTTGCTGAAAACGCTGGAAGAACCGCCGCCGCATGTGATGTTCCTGCTCGCGACCACCGACCCGCAAAAGTTGCCGGTCACCGTGTTGTCGCGCTGCCTGCAATTCCATTTGAAAGCGCTGACGCCGGAGCAGATCACGGCGCGGCTAGATCATATTCTGCACACCGAAACCGTACCGTTTGAAGCCAGCACGCTGCCGCTGGTGGCGCGCGCTGCCAATGGCAGCCTGCGCGACGCGTTGAGCCTGCTGGACCAAGCCATTGCCCACGGTCAGGGCGAACTGAAAACCGCTGATGTCCGCGACATGCTCGGCTTCATTGAGCACGCGTCGCTCGCGGAGTTGGTCAGTGCTTTGTGCCAGGGCGATGTCGCGGCCGTGATGCAGTCGGTCGCCAACATGGAGAGCTTTGCGCCGGATCACGAGGCCGTGCTCGCCGAGTTGCTGAGTCTGTTGCATGGCGCCGCAGTGGTGCAGCAGCTGCCGCAATCGCCGTATGGCGAGCAGCCGCTGTGCAAGCAATTGGCAGACGCGCTCAGCGCAGCTGACATTCAGCTGTATTACCAGATCGCGCTGCATGGCCGGCGCGATTTGCCGCTGGCCCCGAGCGGCCGCGAAGGGTTGGAAATGACGCTGCTGCGGATGCTGGCGTTCCGCCCGGTGGGCGAGGGCGAGCGCCGCGCTGCCAGCGGCGGCGAATCGAGCAAAGTGACAACCGCGCCGAAAGCCGTGTCGGCTTCGGCAGGCGTCGGGCGTGAACCGGCCGCTGCTGTCACCAAACCGCCGGTGCCAGCGAATGCAGCGCCGGCCGCCACACCGGTTTCGGCGCCACAGGCGGTCGCGGAATCGCGGCCGCCGGCGCCGGTTGCAAGCCAGATCGAATCGAGCCCGGCCACGCCTGCCGAGCCGGCCGTGGCCAATCGCCATGTCCTGCATTCGGGCAACTGGGCGCAGGCCGATGCCCACCAGTTGAACAATCAATGGCTGGACTGGATTGACGAGATGAAGCTGGTCGGCCTCGCCGACAATCTGGCGCGCAATACCGCGCTGGTGCGTTGCGAAGGTGATCGTTTTACGCTGGCGGCCGATGCCCAGCGCATCGACATGCTGTCGCCGGTGCGGATGAAGGAAATTGAAACCGGGCTCAGCAGCTTGCTCGGCCGCAGCATTACCCTGATTCTCACCAGTGAGATCCCGGTCGGTGCGATGACGGCGCGCGATCTGGCGACCCAGCGCGCAGCCGAAAAACAGGCCGCCGCTGCCGCGGCGCTGCAAGCCGACCCGCGACTCAACGAGCTGCTGAACCTGAGTCAGGGCCGGCTGCTGACGGATACCATTCGGTCGCTACATTGAACGGGCGATCGGATTTGTTTTGGTCTTGAACAAGAGGAACACACCATGAAAGGCGGTTTGGGCAATCTGATGAAGCAGGCGCAGGACATGCAGGCCCGCATGCAGAAAGCGCAGCAGGAGATTGCGCTGCTGGAAGTGACTGGCGAGTCGGGTGCTGGCTTGGTCAAGGTCACGATGAATGGCAAGCACGACGTCAAGCGCGTCGAGCTCGATGACAGCCTGATGAAAGAAGACAAAGAGATGCTGGAAGATCTGCTCGCCGCTGCGGTCAATGATGCGGTGCGTAAAGTGGAAGCGGCTTCCAGCGCCAAGATGAATTCGCTGACCGCCGGCATGGCCTTGCCGCCGGGCTTCAAGATGCCGTTCTGATCACGAACGGCATGCGACACTGTAGGAGCGGCCTTGGCCGCGATTCTTTTTCAAGCAATCGCGGCCAAGGCCGCTCCTACAAAGACTGATGAAACTCGAGCGCTGTGCGGTAAATGGAAAGCAGCCCCCTCATCAAGCAATTGGTTGACGCGCTGCGCGTGCTGCCCGGTGTCGGCAACAAATCGGCAACGCGGATGGCCTATCAGCTGCTCGATCGCAATCGCGCCGGCGGTCGCCGGCTCGCGGCAGCGCTGGTCGCGGCGATGGACGGCGTCCGGGATTGCGCGAGCTGCCGTACTTTCAGTGACGAGGAAATCTGTGCTATCTGCCGTGACAGCCGGCGCGATGGTTCGCAGCTTTGTGTTGTCGAAACCCCGTCCGATGTGCAGGCGATTGAGCAGACCGGCGGCTACCGCGGTCGCTATTTCGTCTTGCGCGGCCATCTGTCGCCGCTGGATGGCATCGGCCCGGAGCAGGTCGGTCTGCCGCAGCTGATTCAGCGGCTGAAGCAAGCTGAGGTCAAGGAACTGATTCTGGCGACCAACCCGACGGTAGAAGGCGATGCCACGGCGCATTACATACGCGACCTGTGCGAAAACCTGCCGCTGACCATTTCCCGTATCGCCCACGGCGTACCGCTGGGCGGCGAACTGGAATTTGTTGACGGCGGCACGCTGGCGCATTCGTTTGCCGGCCGCCGACCATTCAAGTAGCGGCAACAGCCCATCGTCAACAAGACAGCCATGACTGATTCTGCCCCAACGTTTGCGCCGCTGAATGCGCTGGAACAAGCGCTGCTGGACACCCAGGAAGGGCGCCTGCCGCCGGCTGCTTTTTTTCAGCGCCTGTGCGACGCGCAGGTGTTCATCCTGATCGACAAAGAGATACCTGAGAACGGTGTCTGGACCCCGGATATCGCTTTGTTGGTGCTAAACAGCCAATCCGGGATTCCAGTTGTGGCGATGTTCACCGCGCCGGAGCGCTCGGTGGCGTGGTTGGCTCAGGCGCCGGCGTTCAAGTTCGGCTTGCAGATCGATTTTCGTTGGCTATTGAACGGCCTCGCTGAGGGCGTTGGCATTGTGCTGAATCCCGGCGCTGCCGTTGGGGTTGAGCTGCCGTCCAGCATCGTCCAGAAACTCAAGGCCAGTGCCGCGGCGCCCAAGGCCAATTGATGCGCCGGTTCATGTGCTCGCGCGCCGGATGCTGCTAACGCAGCAACCTGCTCGACAGGCTCTTGAAAACCCTCTGAGCATCCCCAGATAGCCGCCAGCGTTTGGCCTTGTTGGCCGTCCTTCACTCATTCATCTTTTCACGGAGCCTGACCATGTCCGTTGCCGCTACCCGCGAAACCCGTCGCTTCGAGACGGAAGTCAAACAGCTGCTGCAGTTGATGGTGCATTCGCTGTACAGCAACAAAGAAATCTTCCTGCGTGAACTGATTTCAAACGCCGCCGATGCCGCCGACAAACTGCGGTTCAAGGCACTGGCGCAGCCCGATCTGCTCGGCACTGACAATGATCTGCGGGTGCGGCTCATCATCGACAAGGCGGCCGGCACCCTGACCATCAGCGACAACGGCATTGGTCTCACCCGCGATGAGGCGGTGCAGCACCTCGGCACGATTGCCAGATCCGGCACCGCCGAATTTCTGAGCAAACTCTCTGGTGATCAAAAGAAAGACGCCAACCTGATTGGCCAGTTTGGTGTCGGTTTCTATTCCGGGTTCATCGTTGCCGATCGCATCACGGTGCGCAGCCGTGCTGCCGGCGCGGCGCCGGATCAGGCCGTGCAGTGGGAGAGTGCGGGCGATGGCGAGTTCAGCGTCGAGACCATCAACAAGGAAGAGCGCGGCACCGATGTCATCCTGCATTTGAAAGAGGACCAGAAAGAATTCCTGGAACCGTGGCGCCTGCGGCACCTGATCCACAAGTATTCCGATCACATCGCCATCCCGGTCCAGCTGCCGAAGGAAAACGACAAAGGCGAAGCGACCGCTGAATTCGAAACCTCGAACAAGGCAACCGCGCTGTGGACGCGAGCCAAGAGCGAGATCTCGGACGACGATTACAAGGCCTTCTATCAGCATATCTCGCACGACTTTGACGAACCGCTCGCCTGGACCCACAACAAGGTCGAAGGCAAGCACGAGTACACCTCGCTGTTCTATATCCCGTCGCATGCGCCGTTCGATTTGTGGAACCGTGACCGGCCGCGCGGCGTCAAGCTGTATGTCAAGCGGGTGTTCATCATGGACGACGCCGAGCAATTCCTGCCGATCTATCTGCGCTTTGTTCGCGGCGTGCTCGACTCGGCCGATTTGCCGCTGAACGTCTCGCGCGAAATTTTGCAGGACAGCGCTGTTACCGACACGCTGCGCAAACAGGGCGTCAAGCGGGTCTTGGGGCTGCTGGAGGAAATCGCCAGCAAAGAGCCGGAGAAATACCAGAAGTTCTGGAATGAGTTTGGCCAGGTGCTGAAAGAAGGCACGGCCGAAGACCCGGCCAACAAGGATCAGATCGCCAAGCTGCTGCGTTTTGCCAGCACCCATACCGACACGCCGGCACAGACCATTGCGCTGGCCGATTACGTCAGCCGGATGAAGCCGGAGCAAAAAGCGATTTACTACATTTCCAGCGACAGCTTTGCCGCCGCCAAGAACAGTCCGCATCTGGAAGTGTTCCGCAAGAAAGGGGTCGAGGTGCTGTTGCTGACCGATCGTATCGACGAGTGGATGCTGAACTACCTGCACGAGTTCGATGGCAAGCCGCTGGTGTCGGTCACCCGTGGCGAACTCGATCTCGGTGGTCTGGAAAGCGAAACCGAAAAGGCGATCCAGAAAGAAGCCGAATCGCAGGCCGCCGGCCTCGTCAGCCGGATCAAGACGGTGCTTGGCGAGCGCGTCAAGGACGTCCGGGTCACCTCGCGGCTGACCGATTCGCCGGCCTGTGTGGTCGGTGACAAGCAGGACATGGGCTCGCATATCGCCCGCTTGCTGAAACAGAGCGGTCAGGAAGTGCCGGCGATGAAGCCGATCTTCGAGATCAACCCGAGCCATCCGCTGATGCAGCGGCTGGATCGCGAGGCCGATGAAGCGCGCTTTGCCGATCTGCTTGAGCTGATGTTCGATCAAGCCCGGCTGGCGGAAAGCGGTCAGCTCGAAGATCCCGGCACCTACAGTGCGCGCTTGAACCGCTTGTTGCTGAATTTGCTGGCGAATTAACCGCTTGCCGGCGATTGCTCAATCGATTTCGACGCCCCGCACTGCGGGGCGTTGTTTTTGGCAAGGCGGATGCCAGAGCCGAAATTCTGCGGAAAGATCGTCATGCAGCCCGGGGATGTCGGCTATGCTTTCCGGCAGGAACACCGGTGCTGGTTTGGAGCTGGTTCAGAACCATGGCAATCGCCACCACTTTGCGTCGTTTTCTGACTGCCAACGGCGTTGGCTTCCAGGAACACATTCACCCGCGTACCGACACGCTGGAAGAGGCGGCTGCAAGCTGTCAGGCGCCGCCCGCGCAGTTTGCGCGTGCGGTACTGCTGAGCGATGGCGTCCAGATGTTGATGGCCATCATCCCGCTCAACAGCGTGCTGGATCTGGAGAGGGCTGGCAAAGCCCTGGGCCGGGCGGTGCAACCGGTGACAGCCGCAGAAGCCAACCGGCGCTTTTCCGACTGTGAACCGGGCTCGCATCCACCGGTACCCGAGCCCTACGGCTTGAAGGCTGTGATCGAGGAAGCCCTGTTGCGGTACGACCGGATCTGGTTCGAGGCCGGTGCGCACACGGCGCTGTTGTCGGTCAGCGGCCAGTCCTATGGTTTTCTGTGCAGTCGCGCGATCAAGACCTCAATTTCGGCCGTGGTGCCGATTGCGCCGCCGCCCTGCGGCATGGATGGCGCCGAGTTTGGCGCGCAAATCGCCCGGCTGAACCTGCCGAGCGATGCCGAGGTGCAGAAGAAGCTGGAGCAGGTATACCGACTTCCGGCCATTCCGGCGGTGGCGACCCAGATCCTGCAGCTGGTCAGCGACCCGGATTCCACCGCCAAGGATCTGTCCGAACTGGTCGAAATGGATCCCAGCATCGCGGCGCAGGTCATCCGTTATGCCCGGTCGTCGTTCTTCGGCTATCGCGGCAATGTCGATTCCATCCAGACCGCGATCACCCGGGTGCTCGGTTTCGACATCGTCAGCAACCTGGCGCTCGGCATCGCTGCCGGCAAGGTGTTCAAACTGGCGGCCGACGGTCCGCTCGGGCTGGATCAGTTCTGGCGCCATGCGGTTTACAACGCGGCGGTGGTGCAGGGGCTGACCCGGGTGCTGCCGCGCTCGCTCGGGGTCAAGCCCGGCACGGCCTATCTCTGCGGTTTGCTGCACAACTTCGGTGTGCTGCTGCTGGGCCACCTGTTCCAACCCGAGTATTTCCTGCTCAACAAGATGTGTCTGGCCAACCCCGGTTGCGGTCTGCCGGCCATTGAGCGGCGCATTCTCTGCGTCGGCAGTGCGCAGAAGCTGGTCGGTCTCGGCCATGCCAACCTTGGCAGCTGGCTGATGCAGCACTGGAAGATGCCGGACGAGGTGATCGAGGTCACCGCCCATCACCACGATGATGATTACAAGGGCAGCGCGCCGATTTACGTTCAGTTGGTGCGGCTGGCCAACGCGCTGCTGGCGCGGGACGGCATCGGCGATACCACCGACACCATGTTGCCGGCTGATGCCCTGGCCGTGCTCGGCATCAGCGAGGAGGCCGCACTGCGGCTGTACGCCGATGTCGGTCTGCATTCGGAAGAGCTGGACCGGATGGCGCGGCTGATGTCGGGTGCCAGCGACGACAGTCGCAAGTAACTTGACCTTGCTCGGGTTTTCCGAAAAAACCGTGCCGGATTAGAGGCTTAGCACCGATTTTTACTTGCCGGCCACGGCCTTGGCCGGTTAAAGTGCGCGCCGATCGGCCGCCGTGTGCGGCCTGCTGTTTTTCATGCCCTGGACTGGTCAGGGCGCTGGAGCCATTGATGCGTATCATTCTGTTGGGCGCCCCGGGTGCGGGCAAAGGAACGCAAGCGCAGTACATCAAGGATCGGTACGGCATTCCGCAGATCTCGACCGGTGACATGTTGCGTGCGGCGGTCAAAGCCGGCACTGAGCTCGGCCTGAAAGCCAAGGCCATCATGGATGCCGGCCAGCTGGTCACCGATGAACTCATCATTGCGATGGTCAAAGAGCGTCTGAGCCAGGACGATTGCAAGAACGGCTACCTGCTCGATGGTTTCCCGCGCACCATTCCGCAAGCCGATGCGATGCGCCAGAACGGCATTGGTGTCGATCACGTGGTCGAATTCGTCGTTGAAGACGAAGAAATCGTCAAACGCCTGTCCGGTCGCCGCGTCCATGCGGCCTCGGGCCGTGTTTACCATATCGAATACAACCCACCGAAAGTTGCCGACAAGGACGACGTTACCGGCGAGCCGCTGATACAGCGCGATGATGACAAGGAAGCCACCGTCCGCAAGCGACTCGAGGTCTATCACACCCAGACCAAACCGCTCATTGATTACTACCGTAACTGGTCCGAGTCGGGCGATGCCCCGTCCGCAACCGATCGGGCGCCAAGCTATATTCGCGTCGAAGGCGTCGGTCCGATGGAACAAGTGCGCGATCATATTTTCGAGGCGTTGGAGGCCAAGTGAGTCAACCGACTTACGCTGCAACACCGCAAACAAAAGGCGCCACTTCGGCGCCTTTTGGTCTTTTGCTGGTCAATCTTGGATCACCGGACGCGCCGACCCGCGCTGCGGTCCGGCGTTATCTGAAAGAGTTTCTCTCGGATCGTCGGGTTGTCGACGCGCCGCGCTGGCTGTGGTGGCTGATCCTGAACGGCATCATCCTGAATATCCGCCCCGGCAAAGTTGCCAAAGCTTACGCCTCGGTCTGGCAGGACGATTCGCCCCTGCGCGCGATCAGTTTGCGGCAGGTCGCTGCGCTCAAAACGGAACTGAAAAGCCAGCTCGGTTGCGACATTCCGGTTGCGCTCGGCATGACCTACGGCAATCCGTCCTTGAAAGCTGGGTTGCTGGAACTGCGCCAAGCTGGCGTCAGCCGCGTGATGGTGCTGCCGATGTATCCGCAATTTTCCGGCGCCACCACCGGCTCGGTATTCGATCGCGTGGCGGACGCCCTGGCGCCGTGCCGGCATTTGCCGGAACTGCGCATGATCAAGGACTATCACGATCATCCCGGCTACATCGCCGCGCTGGCCGACAGCGTTCGTACCCACTGGCAACAGCACGGACAGGCCGAGAAGCTGGTGTTTTCCTATCACGGGTTGCCGCAACGTTACGTCAATCTGGGCGACCCTTATGCCGCGCAATGCGAACGCACCACGCAGTTGCTGGCCGCCGAACTCGGTCTGATGGAATCGCAATGGCAGCACTGCTACCAGTCGCGCTTTGGTCGTGAACCGTGGCTGCAGCCCTATGTCGACGAATGGCTGGAAGCGCAGGGCAAAGCGGGTTTGCAATCGGTGGATTTGATTTGTCCCGGCTTCTCGGCGGACTGTCTGGAAACGCTGGAAGAAATTGCTGAACGCGGCGCCCACAGTTTTGTCGAAGCCGGTGGAGGGCGGGCCACTTACGTGCCGGCCCTGAACGATAATACCGCCCATATTCGCTTTCTTGCCGCGCTGGTGCGCGAGCACGCCGGACAGAGCTGGTTGCCATGATGCATCCGCAGTTACGTACCGCGTTTGAACAGGAAATGTTGGCCGCCCAGGCCGCCTACGGTCGACAGGATTGGCGTGAAGCCTATCGTCTGCTGGAGCGCGCCCACATTCTTGGTCAGCACCATGCCGTGCCACACACGCGCAGCCATATCTGGTTTCTGAAAGTCGGCTGGCAGCGGCGTGATCTGTGGGAGATCAGTGGTCAGCTGTTGCGCATCGTCGGTGGCTTTATCGCCTCGTTGCTCGGCAAGGTGCCGGTCGGCAACAGCGGCGGCGCCGATGTCAGTGCGTTTGCCGAGATGCCGATTCCGGAAGATCTGCGCGAGATCCTCATCAAGGATGAACGCTCGTGGCAAGGCATTGTCCGGGCGCGTGAAAAGAGTGGAAGTAAGAGCAGGTAGATAGTCTGCGTATGTTCATATTTTGCTAATGCTTTTATGTTAAGTATTCGAAATACGTGACTTTTATGTGACCATTGTTTCATGCCCTTGTTTTACTTGATGCTAAATGGAAGGAACTATGCAGAATCCATTAGTTACCAGTAGTGAAGTCAAGCATCATTTTCCTGTTGTTGTTATGCAGCGAGATCATGAAAATGTTGCTGATCTCAATGCGAACCTGTCTGCATTTATTCTTTCGCAGGAAGTACAGTTTCGCAACACTCCAGAGAATGCCGCCAAATCCCCAAAAATTGCAACTGAAGGTGGTTATCAGACATCCGAGAGGATGAATGTTTTTTTGCAGAAAAACGAAGCAATTCATGTTCTGCGCGAAAAGATAGTAATGCCAGCTATTGTCGATTATTTAAAGCAGACTTTTGGATCTGCGTCGCAGGGTATGTCTCCATTCCCTGTTGCATGGGCAAATGTATTGCGTAATGGTGATTGGCAGCGACCACATAGTCATGCCTCTCAAGGTAACGTGGTCAGTGGCGTTTACTATGTAAAAGTTCCAAAGGAGCCATATCCAAAGGGATGTATTGAGTTTATCAATCCGTTAACTGTTTCACTGCATCATGGCTACAGCGCCAGTCAGCGTATCATTCCTGAAGAGGGGCGGCTGCTACTTTTCCCGCCTTATCACATTCATTATGTTCATCCGGTCAGCAGCGAAGAGCCACGTGTAGTGATTGCTTTTGATGTCATGTTAAGAGCTGCAAATACCAATTTCGTATTCTAGAAAGCTGATGTGACACATTGCTGAGTATAGCGGTTGATTTCGCCTAGTATAAGCAACCGACTTTTTGTTAGTTTCCTTGAGAGGGGGTGATCTTGCCCCAGTTTTCCGGACATCCGGCTAAGAGAGTAATCTCTAACCCTGAGGTGGTCCATGAAATCCAAGATGTCTAAAAAAACAACAACCCGTAAGAGCTATTCCCCGCAGTTCAAAGAACAGGCCCTGGCGCGCGCCGAAAAGGATGGGGTTGCCAAGGCGGCGCAGGATTTGGGCATAGCCGAACCGATGCTGTACAGCTGGCGTGC
>JBMOMZ010000051.1:0-10599 GCA_049324755.1 Pseudomonadota bacterium | reverse complement strand
CTGGTTACATAACTTTCGCCGGCTTGTGGTGCGATATGAGCGCCATGCCGATAATTTCCTCGGCTTTGTTCGCCTTGGCTGTTTGGTGATTTTGCTTAGGAATTATTTTTGAGATGGCTTCTAGTAAAAACAGCAGTGGTAAAAACAGCAAAGCCTCCGTGACGGAGGCTTTGCTGTTTTCAGGAGGTGTTTTGCGGATTGCCTGTCGAGCGCGGTGTGGATTCGGCTTATTTGCCGGTGGCCGCAAACTGCTCGATCCGCTCCATCACGCGCAGCACGTTGCCGCTCATGATTTTGCCGATGTCAGCCTCCTTGTAGCCGCGGCGCAGCAGCTCGGCGATCAGGTTCGGATACTGCGAGGCATCCTTGAGGCCGGTCGGCAGCGAGTCGCCGACGCCGTCGTAATCCGATCCGAGGCCGACGTAATCGATACCGACCAGTTTCACGGCGCGATCGATATGGTTGGCGACGTCGGCGACGCTGGCGAACGGATAGGGGTGGCGCTCGGCATAGGCTTTTTCAAACTGTGCCAGCGCCTCGGCGCTCGGGGCATCGCCATGCAGTTTCTTGAACGCTTCTTCAGCGGCGTCGCGCTGCTCGGAATACTGGCGCGCTGCGTCGCTCAGGAAAAACGAGCCGAAATTGATCATCAGCACGCCACCGTTCTTGGCCAGCGCTTTCAGCATGTCGTCGCTGACGTTGCGCTCCAGACCCGGGGTGAAATGGCGCAGCGACGAGTGCGAAGCAATCACCGGCACTTTCGACAGTTTCAGCACTTCGTAGAAAGCATCGTCCGACAGGTGCGAGACATCGACCATGACTCCGAGCCGGTTCATTTCGGCGACCAGTTGCTTGCCAAACGGGCTCAGGCCTTTCCAGATCCGGACCTTGTCATATGACGAGTCGCTGATGTGATTGGATTTGCTGTGCGCCAGCGTGATGTAGCGAACGCCACGTTCATGGAAGGTCCGGAGATTGGTGAGATCACCGGCAATCGGTGCGCCGTTCTCCATGCCGAGCAGCAGCGAGATCTTGCCGGCCGCGAAGTTTTGCCGGACCTCGGCGGCGGTGCGGGCGATGGCGAACTTGTCCGGCGCCCGGTAGGCAATGGCTTCGACCTGATCGATCAGGGCGTGGGCGAGCGCGGTGGCGCCGGCGGCTTCGCTGCTGGCCGGGGTGTAGATGGACATGAACGGCGCGGTCAGGCCGCCGGCCCGGGCGCGTGGGTAGTCAAAATCGCCGCCGGCGGTGGCCTTGCTGACGTCTTCCCACTTCTCGTGCAGCCGATGCGGGACATCGACGTGGCCGTCGACCAGCGGGTAGCGCTGCAACAGCTGGCGGGCGGTGTCGTCGTATTGATCGGCCGGTGCCGGGCTGGCAATGGCGAGGCTGGCCAGCGTCAGGGTCAGGGCGGTGCAGAGCAAGCGGGCTTTCATGTCGGGACTACCGGAGAGGAACGAGCGTTCGGGAAGGCCAAGCCTACCCGAGTCTGCTGGCAGCCTGCATCCGGATTGCGGCCGGTAAAAACACCGTTTCCAATATCGGCCCGGCGCGGGGGCCGACCCATGGTGCGGCTGTCCGGTCGGTGGCGACGACCGCTGGCCGCTGCTGTCCTTATGGGCATCGAACTGTCCGAACATGCCGGAGGCAGGCCGCTCGGCCGCCCTGACCACCGGGGCGATTGGCCCTGTAACCCGCGCCAAGCCTGGCCCGGACGCCGATTTTGGTTGGCAGCGGCGGCCCGGATGCGTAGAATACGCGGCCCTTACGGGCGCCGGGACTAGCCCCCCGGTGCCTTTTTCCTATGGCTCCTTACAGAGGTTCCAGGCTCATGGTCGTTATTCGTCTTGCTCGTGGCGGCGCCAAGAAGCGTCCTTTCTACCACGTTGTTGTTGCTGACAGCCGTCGCGCCCGCGATGGTCGTTTCATCGAAAGCCTCGGCTTTTTCAACCCGGTTGCCTCGGGCAAAGCCGTCAAGTTCGAGATCAACGGTGAGCGTTATGCGCACTGGGTCAGCAAAGGCGCGCAGCCGTCGGAGCGCGTTGCCGCTCTGGTCGCTGCCAACAAGGCCTAAGTTCTGATCGAATCGTACGAATCGAATAGAACAGCGCCGATCGCATGAGTGAAGAGCAATCCAAACGACTTGCGGTCGGCAAGATTTCGGGTGCGCACGGCATCCGCGGCTGGGTCAAGGTGTACAGCTACACCGACCCAATCGAAAACATCCTCGACTACTCGCCCTGGCAGATTTACACCCAGGGCCAGTGGCGGGAAGTGAAAGTGCTCGATGGCCGCGTGCAAGGCAAAGGCGTGGTCGCGAAGCTGGAAGGCATCAACGATCGCAATGCTGCCGAGTTGCTGCAGCAGGTGCCGATCGAGGTGGCGCGTGACGCGTTTCCGGAAGCCGACGAAGACGAGTTCTACTGGGATGATCTCGAAGGTCTCTCGGTGGTGAACCGCGAAGGCGTCGTGCTCGGTACCGTCAGCCACTTGTTCGAGACCGACGCGCACCCGATTCTGGTGGTGGTCGATGGCGAGACAGAACGGATGATTCCGTATGTCGAGACCTATATCGACGAGGTCGATCTCGACGCGAAGAAAATGGTTGTCGACTGGCAGCTCGATTGGTGAGCCCGATCCCGATTGGTGAACCAGGTAATGGTGAACCGGCCATGACCGACCGGATGTGGTTCGGGGTGATCACCCTGTTTCCACCGATGCTCGACGCGGTGACGCAATTTGGCGTCAGCAGCCGGGCGGTGAAGCAGGGCAAGTTACAAGTTGTCGGGGTGAACCCGCGCGACTTCACCCACGATAAACATCGCACGGTCGATGACCGGCCATTTGGTGGCGGCCCCGGCATGGTGATGCTGGCGCAGCCGCTGCTGGATGCGATTGCCGATGCCAAGGCGAAAGCCGGCGGTCCGGCCAAAGTGATTTACCTGTCCCCGCAAGGACAGCCGCTGACGCAAGCCAAGGTGCAGGCGTTGGCGAAAGCAGAACGACTCATCCTGCTCTGCGGTCGCTACGAAGGCATCGACGAGCGCGCCATCGAGATGGCGGTGGATGAAGAAATTTCGATCGGCGACTACGTGCTTTCCGGCGGTGAGTTGCCGGCGATGGTGCTGATTGATGCGGTCGCGCGCCTGTTACCGGGTGTGCTGAACGACGAACTCAGTGCCGAACAGGATTCGTTTACCGATGGTCTGCTGGACTGTCCGCATTACACCCGACCGGAAGTGTTCGACGGACGGGCGGTGCCGGCGGAATTGATGTCCGGTCACCATGAACAGATTCGGCGCTGGCGCTTGAAACAAGCGCTGGTCCGGACCCTCGAACGGCGGCCCGAGTTGCTACACGAGTGGCAACAGCGCGTGCTGACCAAAGAGGAAAAAAAGCTTTTGGAAGAAGTATTGCGGGAACGGAAGGCGGCAACGCCGGACGGGACCGCGTAGATCGCAAGGCGGCATCACGGCTTTGCGATATTGAGCGAAGGATCGCCCAAGTACATGGCAAGGGTTTCGGTATTGACCCAAGCGATGGACCTCTGGAAAAGGCCAAACCGTGTGGTTTCTTCAACGTCTGCAAACAGGCGGCGTTGATTAAGGAGAATGCCCGATGAGCAACATCATCAAGCAGCTCGAAGCCGAGCAAATGAACAAAGAAATCCCGGAATTCAAAACCGGTGATACCGTGATCGTCAACGTCAAGGTGAAGGAAGGCGACCGTGAGCGTCTGCAGGCCTTCGAAGGCGTTGTCATTGCCAAGCGCAACCGTGGTCTGAACAGCTCGTTCACCGTTCGCAAGATTTCCTACGGCGAAGGCGTTGAGCGCGTATTCCAGACTTATTCGCCGCTGATTGGCAGCATCGAGCTGAAGCGCCGCGGTGACGTGCGCAAGGCCAAGCTGTACCACCTGCGCGAACTGTCGGGCAAGGCAGCACGTATCAAGGAAAAGCTGGATTAATTTCCGCTTTTTCAGCAACACCTTGTGGAAACGCAGCGGGCACCTTCGGGTGCCCGTTGTCGTTTTGGCGCTTCAATCGCGTGAGGCTTCAATCGCATGAATCGGCCAGCGGTTACCAGCGGCTCGGCTTCGGCGTAGACTTTGCGCTCGGTATCCCGGTCGTGGCCCTGTCATGAAGCTGAACCGCGTGCACCATATTGCCATCATCTGTTCGGACTATGCCCGCTCGAAGGCGTTCTACACCGAGGTGCTCGGCCTGCCGGTTATCACCGAGCAGTACCGGGCCGCGCGCGATTCCTGGAAACTGGATCTGGCCTTGCCGGATGGCACGCAGCTCGAGCTGTTCTCTTTTCCGGCGCCGCCAGCGCGGCCATCCTATCCGGAGGCCTGCGGTTTGCGGCATCTGGCGTTTGAGGTCGACGATGTCGAGCGCTGCAAACAGGAGCTGGAGGCAAACGGCATTGCGGTCGAGCCGATACGGCTGGATGAGCAGACCCGGCAGCGCTTTGTTTTCTTTGCCGATCCGGACGGCTTGCCACTTGAGCTGTATGAGCGCCGTGTCAGGCCGAATGCAGCGCAATAATGCCGTCGTTTTGCCGGCTCGCCGGTGCTTGTGATACAAGCAAGCCATGGAAACATTTCGCTACGACGCACCATTCGGGCCGCTCCACGTCTCTTGTGACCGGGTCCCTGATGACCAGGACGCGGTAACGGCCATTCGTTTTCTGCCAAGCGGCGATGCCGGCGCACCGCAATCGGCCTTCGCTGTGCAGGTTGCCGCGCAACTCGATCAGTACTTTGCCAATCCCCGATTTGCATTCACGGTGCCGGTTCGGCTGACCGGCACGGCGTTTCAACAGCAGCTCTGGCAGGCGCTGCGCGCCATCTCGGTCGGTGAAGTGCGCCGCTATGGTGAATTGTCGACGCAGCTCGCCAGCAGCGCCCGCGCGGTTGGCGGCGCCTGTCGGCATAATCCGGTGCCGGTGATCGTGCCCTGCCATCGGGTGGTGTCGGCATCGGGCGACGGCGGTTTTGCCGGAGCAGTTGACGGTCCCCTGATGAACATCAAGCGCTGGTTGCTGCGCCATGAAGGTGTGCGGTTGACCGATGAACGCGGCCAGACGGGTGATTTGTTTGCCGCCGATCTGTTTTCTGTACGAGAGTCGAACCGCTGATGGGCGCGCCACGCAGCAGCAAATTGCCGGCATCGCGCGGCCGTGAACTGGTGCATGCGATCAGTGACGCCGATGCGCCGTGGGTCGAGCGCTTCCTGCAACAACTCTGGTTGCAGGAAGGGTTGGCGAATGCAACGCAGCTGGCGTATCGCCGCGATCTGGCGTTTCTGTCGAGTTGGCTTGCTGGCCGGCAATCGTCGTTGCTGCACTGTGATCGTGCCAGCCTGCACGCCATGCTGGAGGCGCGGGTCCAGCAGGGTTATCACCACCGCTCGAACGCCCGCTTGCTGTCGTCGCTGCGGCGTTTTTTCCGCCAGGCCCGCGAGCTCGGTTGGCGCAGCGACGACCCGACGGCCTTGCTGGAAAGTCCGCGCGCGCCGCGCGCCTTGCCCAACAGCCTCAGCGAGTCCGATGTCGAACAGCTGTTGGCCGCAGCCAATGGTGACGATGCGGTCAGCCTGCGTGACCGGGCCATGCTGGAGCTGATGTACGCCAGCGGTTTGCGAGTCAGCGAACTGGTGGGCCTGCCGCTTGGGCAGCTCAGTCTCCGTCAGGGGGTGCTGCGGGTTATCGGCAAGGGCAACAAGGAGCGTTTGGTGCCGATGGGCGAGGAGGCCATCGCCTGGTTGAGCCGCTACCTGGAGCAGGCGCGGCCGGAGCTGCTCGAAGGGCAGCCGGCCGAGGCCGTGTTTGTGTCGCGACGGGGTGCCGCGCTGACCCGACAGGCGTTCTGGTACCGTATCAAGCATTACGCCCGGCTTGCGGGTTTACGCAGCAGCCTGTCACCGCACAGCCTGCGGCATGCGTTTGCGACCCATCTGCTCAACCATGGCGCCGATTTGCGCAGTTTGCAGTTATTGCTGGGTCATAGTGACCTCGGTACCACCCAGATTTATACTTTCGTGGCCCGTGAGCGGCTCAAAGCCCTGCATGAACGGCATCACCCGCGCGGTTGAATCGGGTGTAACTTTCGAGGCTTGCCACAGTCCAACTGTGATGCCTCACTCAACTGGAGTTTGTGATGAATTTTCGACTTGCCGCCGCCGTGCTGCTGATCTGCTCGCCACTGCTGCATGCCGCCGAGAAAGCGGCCACCAAGAACCTGGTGCAGCAGATCTCCGTCGAAGAACGGCTCAAGAGCCAGCTGGAAGCCAAGTTTCCGGATATTGGCGTCGACATGGTGCGCAAGTCGGCGTATCCGGGTCTGTATGAAGCGGCGATGGGCGATGATGTCGTTTATGTCTCGCCGGATGGCAAATTCCTGATTTTTGGCGGCACCATGCTCGGCATCGAGGCGCAGCCGATCAACCTGACCCAGATCAGCAAAGCCGAGTTCGACGCGCAGAAGGCACCGCTCCGGGCCGCCGAGCTCGCCAAGCTCGACAAGAAAACCCTGCTGACCTTCGCTGCCGCCAACGAAAAGTATGAAATCAACGTTTTCACCGACATCGATTGCGGTTACTGCCAGAAGCTGCACAAAGACGTGCCGGCGCTGAACCAGATGGGCATCACCGTGCACTATCTGGCTTATCCGCGTGCCGGCCTCAATACGCCGTCACACCAGAAGCTGGTCAATGTCTGGTGTGCCGATGACCCGCAAAAAGCGATGACCGCTGCCAAGAACCGTCAAGCGGTGCCACAGAAGAGCTGCAAGAATGGCTTGGACAAGCACATGGAGCTGGTGCGCAAATTCGGTCTGAGTGGTACGCCAGCCATCGTGCTGAACGACGGCACGCTGATCGGTGGTTACCTGCCGCCGCAACAGTTGCTGGCGGCGTTGCAGCAAAATGAACCGGCGGCACAGAAGAAGGTCGGCGCCGTCAACTGAATCGCTACCCGAAAAGAAGAAGGCGGCCGCAGCCGCCTTTTTCTTTTGCCCTTGCGATCGGTTTTCGCCGACAGCCGTGAAGAGCGTGTTTGCGGCAATCGCGCGAGTGCTCAGGGAAACAGTGCGGCCAGAACTTTGCGGCCTTCCGATGCCAACACCACGTAGGTATGACAGGCGGCGCGGGTATCCATGATGTCGAGCGTGCGCCCTGCGCGTTGCGCAGTGGCGAGCCACTGCACATTCGGCAGTTGATGCCGAGCACCACAACCGAGCAGCAGTACTTCGGCATTACTGGCACACCAGCGTTCGATGTCGGCAACCGACAGGGCGGGGAAGCTTGCCGGCAGTACGCCGGTTTCCAGGCGGCCGGGCGACAACAGTACCGGCTCGCTGTACCATGTGTCGTTGATGCGGATCCGGCCGGGTTCGTAGGCGCGGACCACAAAATCCGCGGCGCCGTTGTCGAGGGACAGTTGCATGCGAATAACCTTGGAAAAAATGGCGTTAAACGGTCGGATTCGAGCAGAACGATTGCATCCCGCCTGCGTCACGTGCCGGCCGGCGTTAGTGTCGCATCCTGTGGCTTTGACCAGCAAGTTGAACGGGCATGATTGAACAAGTATCCGTATGGCTGCCGGGCCTGCTGGCGCCGCTGCGGCAGGGCGAAAGCCGGCATCCGATCTGCACGGTTGAGCGCAGCGACTTGCGCTCGCTGTTTACTTTGGCAGCTCGTCGGGAGCCAGCGCTGCTGGCGCAGCAGTTGGCGCACCATGTTGGCAGCGTGCACGCCGACAATGCCGCCGCGGTTGCCGCCGCCCTGCACCTGCCGAGCGCACCGGCATGGTTGTTTGCCGCGCCGGTCTGGTTGCGTCCGGAACACGCCGGTATTTACCTGCTTGGCTCGCGGCCGTTGCAGATGAGCGCTGACGATGCCGCCGCGTGTTGCGCCGAGCTCAATGGCTGGCTCGGTCAGGACGGCATGCAGTTGTATCCGGTGACGCCGTCGCGCTGGCTGCTCGCGTTGCCCGAAGCACCGGCGCTGCAATGGACCGCGCTTGCCGATGCCATTGGCTGCGATTTGCGCCATGTCGCACCGCAGGGCGAGGGCAGCCTGCGCTGGCAGGCACGGCTGACCGAGTGGCAGATGCTGCTGAACCAGAGTCCGCTCAATCAGGCGCGGCAACAACGCGGCTTGCCGCCGATCCATTCGCTCTGGTTGTGGGGCAAGGCGTTATCGCAGCCGACTTCACGGACGGCACCTTCTGCACCGCTGGTGATAATGGCTGCCGACTCCTTGCTGGCGCGTACGCAGACCGCGCATTCGCTGGATTCATTACTGCAGCAGGCGCCTACGCAGGCAACCGTGATTGACGAGCGGCTGCATGATGCATTCGTGCACGGCGATATTGCCGGGTATCAGCACGCCTATTCGCAGGTGTGGCGGGAGACGCTTGCACCGCTGCTGGCTGCCCTGCAGAGCAATCAGATTGGCGCGTTGCAGCTGTGCCCGGATGATGGCTTTGCTTATCAGCTGCAACGAAAATCGCTCTGGACGTTCTGGCAACGCGCGCCGTTGCCGGCGTTGCTGCAGGGACATTGAGGCATGCACGCGTCACCGATTCTGCGCGTGCGTGAGCCGCAGCCGATTGCCGCCGAACTGAGCGCGCTACCGCCGCTACTGGCGCGCGTTTATGCCAATCGCGGTGTCACCACGCTGGCTGAGGTCGATACCCGTTTGCAGGCGCTTTATCCGCCGAGTCTGCTGGCACAGAGCGAGCGGGCGGCCGAACTGCTGATTGATGCCATCACCGGTAACAAACGCATTGTCATCGTCGGCGATTTCGATGCCGATGGCGCCACCAGCAGCGCGCTGGCGGTGCTGGGGTTGCGCGCGCTCGGCGCCGAGCAGGTCAGCTTCCGGGTGCCGGATCGGTTTCGCTACGGTTATGGCCTGACCCCGCCGATTGTCGAGGAAGTGATTGCCGATGGCGCCGAGTTGATCGTCACCGTCGACAATGGCATTGCCTCGATTGACGGCATTGCCCTTGCCAATGACAAAGGCGTGCCGGTGCTGGTCACCGATCACCATTTGCCGGGCGAGCAGTTGCCGGCCGCTGCGGCCATCGTCAATCCGAATGCGCCGGGTTGCCATTTTCCCAGCAAGGCGCTGGCCGGTGTCGGCGTGATGTTTTATGTGCTGCTGGCGACCCGGGCGAAACTGCGCGAGCGTGGCCTGCCCGGCGGCGATGTCAATCTGGCGCAGTTTCTTGATCTGGTGGCGCTCGGTTCGGTCGCCGACGTCGTACCGCTCGATCGCAACAACCGCATTCTGGTCAGCCAGGGTCTGCAGCGCATTCGTGCCGGTCAGTGCCGCCCCGGCATTCGCGCCTTGCTGATGATCGCCAAACGCGAACGCGAGCATCTGGTCGCCAGCGATCTGGGTTTTTCCATCGGCCCGCGGCTGAACGCGGCGGGGCGTCTGGATGACATGAGTCTCGGCATCAACTGCCTGCTCGCCGAATCGGATCGCGAAGCGATGACACTCGCTGCCGAACTCGATGCGCTCAATCACGAGCGGCGTGAAATCGAAGATGACATGCTGGCCACCGCCGAGCAGCAATTGCTGCGGCGCTTGCGCGAACAGGCGCAACTGCCGCCGGCGCTGTGCCTGTTTGACGACAGCTGGCATCAGGGCGTCATCGGCATTCTCGCCGGACGGTTGAAAGATCGCTGTCACCGGCCGGCAATTTGTCTCGCCGATGCCGGCGACGGCCTGCTGAAAGGCTCCGGCCGCTCGATCCCCGGTGTGCACCTGCGCGACGTGCTCGCCACCATCGCCAACCAGCATCCGGATATTCTGAGCAAATTCGGTGGCCACGCGATGGCGGCAGGGCTGACCTTGAAGCGGGAGCAGCTGGCGCTGTTTGCCGAACAGTTTGCCGCCGAAGTGGCGCGCCAACTCGGCCCGGTGCCGCCGGAACGGGAAATCTGGAGCGACGGCGAATTGCCGGCCGACAGTTTCGATTACGAGCTCGCGCTGCAGCTGCGCAACGCCGGGCCCTGGGGTCAACTCTTTCCCGAACCGCTGTTTCACGGCGAGTTTGCGGTCATTGGCCGCCGCACCATGGCCGAGCGCCATCGCCGGCTGACACTGCGCCATGCTGACGGCGCCGTGGTCGAGGCGGTGGCCTTCAACGTCGAGCGGCTCGGCTATGACGAATCCGCCCGGACCGTGACGCTGGCCTACCGGCTCGACGTCAACCACTACGGCGGCCAGCGCAAAGTCCAATTGATGGCCGAGCGCTTCTTCTGAATGACGGTCATCCGCTCGCCAGAATCTGGTGGTCATAGTGGGACAAGATATTTAAGTCTGTGGGCTTTGCAGGCGCTGCTCCCGACTGACCACCAAAACCGGAATCCGCTGACCGGCCCGCTGGCGTTGACCACCCAGACAACAAAACACGCGCCAGGGGCGGGTGTCAGATCAAGTCGCTACTCGTACAGTCTGATCTTGCCCCAGATTTCCGGACACCCGGCTAAGAGAGTAATCTCTAACCCTGAGGTGGCCCATGAAATCCAAGATGTCTAAAAAACCAACAACCCGTAAGAGCTATTCCCCGCAGTTCAAAG
>JBMOMZ010000050.1:0-97102 GCA_049324755.1 Pseudomonadota bacterium | reverse complement strand
GGCGGCAGGTTTCGCTGCCGGTTTGGCGGCCGGCTTGGCGGCCGGTTTCGCCGCGGCTTTTGCCGGTTTCGCCGCGGCAGGTGCCGCTTTCTTGCTGGCAGGCTTCTGGGCCATTGTTTTCTCCCTTGCTCACATGCTGATGACAGCCAACGGGATCGGCGCGGTCATCAGTGTTGAAAACCCGTCGTGCACTATAGCGGTCGCGACGGCGCTGGCAACTGTCATCTGTGCATTTGCACAAGAACTGAACAAGCCGATCGGCGCAAGCGGGCGTAGGGTCCCGGTGCGGAGGCGCGCTATTCCAGCAGATAGATCACGCCGTTTTCAATCGTGATGGGCAAACTTTGCAGACGCCGACCTTGGCAAGGACCCCAGGTGCAATAGCCATTGTCGACGTTGAACAAGGCGCCGTGGGTCGAGCATTGCAGCTGGCTGCCATCCAGGCTCATGAAACGGTTTTCCTGCCATTCCAGCGGTACGCCGGCATGCGGGCAGCGATTGACGTAGGCCCAGGCCTGCAGGCCGCGCCGGGTCACCAGCAGGGTGTGTTGTTCGTTGTACGGAAAGGCCTTGGCCTCGCCGTTCGGGATGTCGGTCAGTTGGCAGAGTGCGCGCATGGGGTTCCGTTGCATCATGGCCTCAGGCGGTCCAAGCGGGGGCTTGACAGCCTGGTGTACAATTCCTCACCTCATTTACCGCTCATTATCGAGTGGTTTTTCGCTGTTGCGATGTGTGCCCGAGACTTTTCCTGTGTCCGAGACAACCCAATTTATCACCGCCCGCTTGCCGACGCGTTATGGCGAATTCCGCATCAGCGTGCTGCCACCGACCGACACCGGCGCCGACAAGGAGCATGTCGTGCTTGCCATGGGTGACCTGGCTGCGCCCGGTCCGGCGCCGCTGCTGCGCCTGCATTCCGAATGCCTGACCGGCGACGCGTTGCACAGCCTGCGCTGCGACTGCGGCTTTCAGCTGGAGGCGGCGCTGTCGATGATCGCCGCCGAGGGCCGCGGCGTGATCCTGTATCTGCGCCAGGAAGGCCGGGGCATTGGCCTGGTCAACAAGCTGCGTGCCTATGCCCTGCAGGATCAGGGGCAGGACACGGTCGATGCCAATGTCAGCCTCGGTTTTGGTCCGGACCAGCGCAATTACGATGAGGCGGTGCAGCTGCTCAAGGCGCTTGGCCTCGGCACGGTGCGGCTGATGACCAACAACCCGCGCAAGGTGCAGGCACTGACCGATGCCGGGATCACCGTGACCGAGCGGGTGCCAATGAAGTTTGGCGCCAATCCGCACAATTTTCGCTATCTGGAAGCCAAGTCCACCAAACTGGGCCATCTGCTCTGAGTCCAGAGCCGCTGCTGACTGTAAGGACCATCAAGACCATGACGGAGTTGCTGCAGGTTCGTTTGAGCCCGGAAAGTGCCACCAGCCAATGGGGCCGCAATCCGGTGTTGTCGTTCGCCGGCGAAACGGCGTTGGTACATGCCGGCAATGGCGACGAGCCACTGCGCCGCATTCAACAGGCCGGTCGTCGACTCGGCGGCATGAGCCTGCCCGGTGTGCAGCTGATCGGGGAGGGCTGGAACCTCGCGGCGCAATGGGCGTTCGCGCAGGGCTTCGACAACGCCAAGCACAGCAGCGAGCTGCGCACGGCGGTACTGCCGGCGGCCGAACAGGCGGAGCTGGACGCCCGGCTCAAGGTCAGCCGTTTTGTCCGCGACCTGGTCAATGAAACCCCGGAAAACCTGCCGCCGGTAGCGCTGTGCGAGCGGGTGGTCAGCTTCCTCGAAGCGCTGGCGCCGGGCGCGATCCGCGCCAACATCGTTCGCGGTGACGCGCTGCGCGAAGCCGGCTGGGTCGGCATTTACGAAGTCGGCCGCGGCTCGACCCGGCCGCCGGCGATGCTGCAACTGGAGTTCTGCCCGGCCGGTCAGGAACAGGCGCCGGTGGCCGCCGCGCTGGTCGGCAAGGGCATCACCTTCGATTCCGGCGGCTACAGCATGAAAGCCTCGGAAGCGATGCTGACCATGAAAACCGACATGGGCGGCGCGGCGACCGTGGCCGGTGCGCTGGCGCTGGCGATGCTGCGCGGCTTGAACAAACGGGTGGCGCTGATCCTGTGCTGTGCGGAAAACCTCGTGTCCGGCCATGCCTACAAGCTCGGCGACATCCTGAAGTACAAGAACGGCGTCAGTGTCGAGATCGTCAACACCGATGCCGAAGGCCGTCTGGTGCTGGCCGATGGCCTGCTCTACGCCGGCGAACTCGGCGCGCCGCTGATCATCAACGCCGCCACCCTGACCGGCGCTGCCGTGACGGCGCTCGGCACCGATTACAACGCCGTGTTCGCGCTCGATGAGCCGCTGCGCCAGCGCTACCTCGGCTATGCCGCGCAGGAAAACGAGCTGCATTGGCCGTTGCCGCTGGCCAAATGGCACCAGAACAATTGCCCGTCGCCGTATGCCGACACCGCCAACAGCAAGCCGGTCAAAGGCGGTGGCCCCGGCGGCGCCAGCAATGCCGCGGGTTTCCTGTCACGCTTTGTGCCGCGTGGTGGCCAAGGCTGGCTGCATCTCGATCTGGCCGCGGCCGCGCAGAACAACGACACCGGCCTGTGGGCTGCGGGCGGCACCGCAGTCGGGGTGCTGACACTGGCGCGTGCGCTGCTGGCGGAAACCTGAAAATTGACCGGGACCGGATCGGCGACGACGATGACAGCGCCGGCGGCGGTCGAAAACTGACCGCCGGACGGCCGCTTCCGACGCCGCCGTCAGCAAGCGGAAACTCCGCGCAAAACAAGCATTTGCCCTTGCCCGCAGGCAAGGGCGATTGCTACAGTACCGCGACTTTTTGCTGACCGGCGGCGTGGCGCGCAACGCTTTGCGCCGCCGAGTCTTTTCCGGTGTCCGCCGGGTCAGGTAAACGGCCCGGGTCCGTCGCCAGCTCCATTACTGGATCCGTCCGGCCATGTATTTCAAAAAACTGCGTGGAATGTTTTCCACCGACATCTCGATCGACCTTGGCACTGCCAACACCCTGATTTACGTCCCTGGCAAAGGCATTGTGCTCAACGAGCCTTCTGTCGTTGCGATCCGGCAGGAACGTGTCGGCGGCCAGAAGACCATTGCTGCGGTCGGCAACGAAGCCAAGCGCATGCTCGGCCGTACCCCGGGCAACATCATGGCGGTGCGGCCGATGAAAGACGGCGTCATTGCCGATTTCCAGCTGACCGAAAAAATGCTGCAGCATTTCATCCGCAAAGTGCACGACAACAGTTTCATGCGGCCGAGTCCGCGCGTGCTCATCTGCGTGCCCTGCGGTTCAACCCAGGTCGAGCGCCGCGCGATCAAGGAGTCGGCCTACGGCGCCGGTGCCCGCGAAGTGTATTTGATTGAAGAGCCGATGGCGGCAGCGGTCGGTGCCGGCATGCCGGTGTCGGAAGCTCGCGGCTCGATGGTGGTCGATATCGGAGGTGGTACCACCGAGATCGCGATTCTCTCGCTCAATGGCGTCGTGTATTCGGATTCGGTGCGCATTGGTGGTGACCGCTTTGATGAAGCGATCATCGATTACGTCCGTCGCAATTACGGCACCGTGATCGGCGATGCCACGGCCGAGCGCATCAAGATGGAAATCGGTTCGGCATTTCCGGGCAAGGAAGTGCGTGAGCTGGATGTCCGTGGTCGCAATCTCGCTGAAGGTATTCCGCGCGCGTTCACCATCAACAGCAACGAAGTGCTGGAAGCGCTGCAAGAGCCGCTGTCGGCCATCGTCCGCGAAATCAAAGGCGTGCTGGAACAGTGTCCGCCGGAACTCGCGTCCGACATTTCCGAGCGCGGCATGGTGCTGACCGGCGGCGGCGCGCTGCTGCGCGACATCGATCGCCTGATTGCCGAAGAAACCGGCCTGCCGGTGATCGTCGCCGAAGATCCGCTGACCTGCGTCGCCCGTGGCGGCGGCAAGGCGCTGGAAATGCTGGAAGTGCACGGCGGCGATCTGTTCTCGCTGGAATAAAGCTCATGACCGCCACCTGCCCGACAGCAGGTGGCGGATCTGTTCTGGTCGGAAATGTGATGGTCAGCCAGTAACGGAGCGTGCGTCATTAAATCCCTGTTCACTCGCGGCCCGGCCCAGGGCATTCGCTTGATCGTCGCTGCCGTGCTGGCACTGGTGCTGATGGTGCTCGACCACCGTGGCGATCATGTCGCCGGCATTCGCTCCACGCTCGCCACCACCATCACGCCGGTGCTGTACATCGCCAGTTTGCCGACCTCGCTGTACGGCTGGTTCACCGACACGGTGGCCTCGCGCGCCGAACTGCAGCGCGAGAACGAGCAGCTCAAGCACGAACAGTTTTCCTACCGCACACAGTTGCAGCGCCTGACGGCGCTTGAAGCCGAGAATGCCCGTTTGCGCGGTTTGCTGTCGTCGGCGCGGAAAACCCGCGGCAAACGCATGATTGCCGAAGTGATCAACGTCGATCTGGAGCCGACCGAGCAGCAGGTCTTGATCAACAAAGGCAGCAACGATGGCGTTTACGTCGGACAGGCGGTGCTGGATGCTTTTGGTGTGCTTGGCCAAGTGACCGAAGTCGCGGCGTCGACTGCGCGGGTGTTGTTGCTGACCGACTCCCGGCACGCGATCCCGGTGCGGGTCGAACGCACCGGCTTCAATGCCATCGCCGAAGGCACCGGCGCGATGAATCGGCTGCGGCTCAATTTTGTGCCGAACACCACCGATATCCGTGAAGGCGATCTGCTGGTCAGCTCGGGTCTCGGTGAACGCTTTCCGGATGGTTATCCGGTCGGACAGATCGAAGTCATCAAGCGCGATACCGGCGAAGCGTATGCCGAAATCGATGTGGTGACGGCCGCGCGCATGGAGCGCAGCGGTGAAGTGCTGTTGCTGTGGCCGCCGCAAACCTGGCAACCGAGCAGCGACAGCGCGCTACCGAACCGCGATCAACCCGCCGGCCCGTCATCAGCGGTCGTGCCGGCAGGCAGCCATACCGGCTCGGTGCCGGCTGCTGCCCCGACCAACGCGCCAACGTCGACACCGAAATCGACGACCCCAGCAAGCACCACGCCGGCAACAACAACACCGACGTCAACCGAAGGAGCGGCCGCATGATCACGCACGCTCGCCATGGTACCCACTGGGTCTTGCTGAGTTTTCTGTTGGCCTTGGTGCTGACGGTGTTGCCGTTGCCGAGTCTGCTCAATCAGGCGCGGCCGGCGTTCGTCTTGCTGACGCTGATTTATTGGGTGCTGGCCTTGCCGCACCGCTACGGCATTTTCAGCGCCTTTGCCATCGGCCTGGCGCTGGATGTCATCACCGGCAAGATGCTCGGCCTGCACGCCCTGTTGCTGTCCTTGCTTGCCTACATCTGCATCAAACAATACAGCCGGGTCCGGATGTTCACCCGACCGATGCAGGCGGCGTTTGTGTTGCTGCTGGTGGGGCTCAGCCTGTTGCTGCAACTGTGGATCGAAAATGCCGTGCGGCCGGTGTCCATCCGCGCCAGTTATTGGTGGCCGGCGCTGACTTCCGGCGTGTTCTGGTTTGTCTGGTTTCCGTTTCTGCGCCACTGGCGCCGCCGTTTGCAGATCAGCTGATGATTTATCTGGCCTCTGCGTCCCCGCGTCGCGCCGAACTGTTGCGACAAATCCAGCTGGCGTTCAGCGTGGTTTCAGCGCCGGTTGACGAAACTCGGCTGGCCGGCGAGTCGCCGCAGGCCTATGTGCTGCGGCTGGCGCGCGACAAGGCCCGCGCGGGCTGGGCGCATCCGGATCGGCGTGAGCCGTGGCCGGTGCTGGCCGCCGACACCTCGGTGGTGTTCGGCGACACCGTGCTCGGCAAGCCGGAAACCGAGGCCGAAGCCATGGCGATGCTGGCGCTGCTGTCAGGCCGGCGCCATCAGGTGATGACCGCTGTCTGCGTCAAGCGTGGTGAACACGAGGCCTGCGAGCTGCAGGTTTCGACCATTGGCTTTCGGATCATGACCGCAGCCGAGCAGCGCGCCTACTGGGCCAGTGGCGAAGGCCGCGACAAAGCCGGCGGCTATGCGGTGCAGGGCCTCGCGGCGCGCTACATTGATTATCTGGAAGGCAGTTACAGCGGCGTGGTCGGTTTGCCGCTGCATGTGGTCGATGCGTTGCTGCAGCGGCCGGAATTCATTTGAGTCGCGCGATGCGTCAACGCCATCGCCGGCGGCTCGCTAACGCCGTCTGATGGCTTCGGTACCGCGCGCGGACCGGGGCTGTGGGCTGCTCAGGACGATCAGGCGATGAGTGCTTTGATTGGTGCGGTCAGTCAGGAACTGCTGATCAACGTCACCCCGCAGGAAACACGGGTCGCCGTGGTGGAAAACGGCGTGCTGCAAGAGCTGCATGTCGAGCGCGCGCATGCGCGCGGTCTGGTCGGCAATATCTATCGCGGTCGGGTTCGCCGGGTGCTGCCGGGCATGCAGGCCGCATTTGTCGATATCGGCCTGGAACGGGCCGCGTTCCTGCACGCCTCGGACATGCAAGGCTCGGCACTGGCGGAAGACGCCGATGCCTCGGTGGCGTCGGCGCCGCAAGTCGAAGACATCAGCAACCGCTTGGTCGAAGGCCAGTCGATCATCGTACAGGTGTTGAAGGATCCGCTCGGCAGCAAAGGCGCGCGGCTCAGCACCGAACTCGCGTTGCCCTCCCGCTACCTCGTGTTGCTGCCGTACACCGCCCATATCGGCGTCTCGCAACGCATCGAAGACGATGCCGAACGGGCCCGGCTGCGCAACACGCTGACCGAAATCTCGGCGCGAAACAATGCCGGTTTCATTGTCCGCACCGCGGCCGAAGGCGCCTCGGAAGCGGCCTTGCTGCACGACGCGGAATACCTGCTGCGGCTGTGGCAGCGCATTCGCGGCGACATGGATCGCAGCGCGCCGGAGAGCGTGGTCTATCAGGACTTGAGTCTGCCGGTGCGCACGCTGCGCGATTTGTGGGCGCAGAACGTCGAGCGTGTGCGAGTCGATTCGCGCGAAGCTTTCCAGCAAATGCGGCAGTTTGCCGACGAATTCATGCCGGGCCTTGCCGAGCGCATCGAGCATTACAGCGGCGAGCGACCCTTGTTCGACATGTATGGCGTCGAGGACGAGATCCAGCGCGCGTTGGAGCGGAAAGTGCCGCTCAAATCCGGCGGCTATCTGGTGCTCGATCAGACCGAAGCGATGACCACCATCGACGTCAACACCGGCGCTTTCGTCGGCCACAAGACGCTCGAAGAAACCATTTTCCGAACCAATCTGGAGGCCGCGTCGGCTTTGGCGCGGCAGCTGCGGCTGCGCAATCTCGGCGGCATCATCATCATCGACTTCATCGACATGCAGGATGATGAACACAAACGGCAGGTCCTGCGGGCGCTGGAAAAGGCATTGGAGCGTGATCACGCCAAGACCACCATTTCCGAAGTGTCGGCGCTTGGTCTGGTGCAGATGACCCGCAAGCGGACCCGGGAAAGCTTGGAGCATGTGCTGTGCGAAACCTGCCCGCATTGCCAGGGCCGCGGCACCATGAAAACGCCGGTCACGGTCTGCTACGAAATTTTCCGCGAGATCATCCGGGCGGCACGCGCCTACGAGGCGCAAGGCATTCTGGTGTTGGCGAGTTCGGCGGTGGTCGACTGCCTGCGTGACAGCGAAGCCAACAGCGTCGCCGAGCTGGAGCTTTTCATCGGCCGGCCGATCAAGTTGCAGGTCGAGCCGCAGTATTCGCAAGAACAATTTGATGTGGTATTGGTTTGATGTGGCCGCGTGCGCTCAAATGGCTCTGGTACAGCGTTGCGACGCTGATCATCGCCGCTGCCGTGCTGGTCAGTCTGGGCCGTCTGCTGTTTCCGCAGGCCCATCAGCTGAAGCCGGCGTTTGAGCAATACCTGGCTGAGCGCACCGGTGCCAAGGTGCGCATTGCCGAGGTTCATGGCGCCTGGCGCGGGTTCGGGCCTGAGCTGCGCGTCATCGGTATCGAATTGTTGGCGCCGGACAGCGACGAGCCTTTGCTGAAAGTCGCGCGCTTTGAAGCGGCGCTGGATCTGCCGCGTTCGCTGCTCAGCTGGCATGCGGTGATGCGCCGGTTCGAAGTGGAAGGGTTGCAGGCACTGGTCGAACTGGACAGCAAAGGCCAGTTGGTGCTGCCCGGGCTGGTGCTGGACGACGATGAGGACTCCGGGATCTCCGCGCAGTACGTCATCGATGCCTTGCTGCGGCAAAACCGTGTCGCGATCACGGACACCGAAATCCGCTACCGGCGCCGACAAGGCGACATCATTCCGCTGCGCCTGGCCGAAGTCAGTTTGCGCAACCGGCGCGGTCAGCATCAGGCCATTGGCGATTTGACCGTGCACGAAGGCGGCAACGCCCGATTCGTGCTGGAGTTCACCGACTACCCGCTCGCGCAGCGCGATCAGATGAGCGTGTACCTGGAAAGCCAGTCGCTCGATCTGGCGCGCTTGCCACTGCCGGTGGCGCCACTCGGTGTCCATCTGGAAGATGGCGATCTGCAGCTGCAGATCTGGGCCAACTGGCGCGACGGCGCCTGGCGCGACGGCCAGGCCAATGTCGCCTTGAAGCAGCTGCAACTGATCAATGACGAGCAGCAGCGCAAGGCGCTGGACAGCGTTTCCGGTCAACTGCATTTTGCCCGTGCCAACAACCGGCTGTGGTATTTGCACGGCGAGAACCTGCAGTGGCAGATCGACGGCAACACCCGCACCGGGTTGACCGTGGAAGGCAAAGTCAGTCGTGAATCCGAGCAGCAGCGCTGGGGTTTTGATATCGGCGCCATGCAGTTGGCCGATCTCATGGCGATTGTCCAGTTCAGCTCGGCGGTGCCGGCGGATCTGCGGCAACGGTTAGCGGCCCTCGAGGCCAGTGCGGATATGCCGCGCACCCAGATCGATTTTCTCTGGCGCGATGACGCCGTTGCGGACTGGGCCATTGCCAGCCAATTCGAGCAGTTGCGCTATCGCAGTGATGACTTGCCGGTACTGACCGAAGCGCGTGGCCGGGTACTGGTTGCGGCGGCTGGTGGCGCCGTGCGCGTGCAAGCCTTCGATCAAGCCATCGATTTTCATCAGCTGTTCCGGGCGCCACTGGCATTGCAGGAGTTGGATGTGGCGCTGCGCTGGCAGCCGGGCCAAACCGATACCTTGCTGACGGTGCCGCAGGCGCGTATTCGCAATGCCGACATCGCGATCGACGCCCGTGCGGCCATTCAGGTGCCGGCACAGGGTGATGCGGAGCTGGCGCTCAATGCCCAGATCCGCAACGGCGTCGGCGCCAACAAAGCCAGCTATCTGCCGGTCGGCATCATGACGCCGCAGCTGGTCGATTACCTCGACGGTGCCATCGTTGCTGCCGATGTCAGAACCGCGCATGCTGTTCTGCGCGGACCGCTGCATCGGTTTCCGTTTACCGAGCATGACGGCGTGTTCGATGTTCTTGCCGACGTTGGCAATGCGCAGTACCGGTTCCAGCCGGAGTGGCCGGCGGTAACGGATTTGCAGGCGCAATTGCAGTTCGTCGGCAACAGCATGTTCATTGCCATCGATGATGCCTCCTTGGCGGGCTGGCAAGTCGAGCAGGGCAGTGTGGTGCTGGATCCGATGGGCGGGCCGACGGCGACGCTGCAGGTACAAGCCGAGGGTGTTGGCAGCGGCAAAGCCGCATTTGCCCTGCTGCGCAACAGTCCGCTGCAGACGCCCTTGCAACCGCTACTGGACACTTTGGATGCCGACGGTGCCATGCACACGGCGTTGACGCTGGCCATACCGCTGCATGACAGCCATGCCAGTCAGGTGCGCGGCACCGTCAGTTTCGGCAATGCCAGTTTGTTACTGAAACCACTGGCGCTGCCACTGACCGCGGCGCGTGGGGAAGTGTCCTTTGCCGAGTTTGGCATCACCGGTGGTGATGTTCGCATGCAGGCGCTGGGCGGCACGCTGACGGCGAAATTGCGTGGTGATGCCGGTGGCGGTGACATCACGGTGCGCGGCCGCGCGAGCAGTGAAGCGGTTGCCGCCTGGTATCCGCACCCCGTGCAGAACCATCTTGCTGGCGCGTTCGAGTATGACGGCAAGGTGTTGTTGCCGGGCCGCGAGCAACACGGTGTGCAAGTGACATTGCAGACTGACTTGCAGGGGTTGGCACTGAACGCCCCGGCGCCGTTTGGCAAAACGGCGGAGTCTGCACGGCCCCTGCGTTTTGTCGCCGGTGTTGATGCCGAGCGCTTGTCGCTGTGGGCCGACTATGACAATCAGCTGGTGTTCCAGGCCGAGCGGAACGCGGACGAGTCGGCATTGCGTGCCGAGCTGTTGCTGGGCGGCGCGTCCTACACCGGCCATACGCCGGGGCTCAGCATCCGCGGCAGTTTGCCGGCGCTTGCGGCAACGGATTGGCTGCCGTTCATTGTTGATGTCACGCGCACGGCGTCAACACTCGCCAGCGGTGACAGTCGCGACAGCCAGGCTGGCGCGAACCATCCGGAAACGGAGCACCGCGGCGCGGCCCCGACGCTGGCCCTGTCGATTGCGGCAGTGGATTTTTACGGCTTGCCGTTCGATGCCGTGCAACTGGGCGGACGGCCGACCGATGCCGGTTACCAGCTGCAGCTGCGCGCACCGGCTTTGGTGGGGGAAGTGTTGCTGGCCGACGAGGCGCCGGTTCGGGTGGAGCTCGAGAAGCTGTTGCATGAATCGGCGGCGGCGCCGGCACCAACGCAAGCGGCCGATGCGACGATGGTCACCGTAGACGAGATCGTTGTGAACGAGACGGTGGCAACGGGCACCACACCCGCTACCGCAACTGCAAGCGTGCCGCCAACGGCTGCAAGCCCGACCAGCACGACGGAAAGCACGGTGTTGCGGGAACCCGCCGACTGGCCGGAGCTGGAGCTGGATTGCAAACAGTGCCGCTTCTACAGCCGCGAGTTCGGTCAGGTGCAGCTCAGTTTGCGCAACGAGCAGCAGGACAAACGCCTGAGCGTGAAAGCCGAGCGCAAGGATCTGCTGAGCATCGCGCTGACTGGCTTGTGGTCGGCGGCAGAACACGACACCGCCATTCGCGGCCGGGTCAGCAGCCGTGACTGGGGCGCGCTGACCCAGGACTGGGGCGTTGATCTGGGCGTTCGGGAGTCGTCCGGCCATGTCGATCTGGATCTGCGCTGGCCAAACAGTCCGGTGGATTTTCGTTTGGCGGCCAGCCGTGGCGAGATCGGGTTGGAGCTCGGCAAGGGTTATATCGCACGCGATACCGAAGCCAAGGAGCGGGTGGCGCGCGTGTTCAGCCTGCTCGGCCTGTCGTCGCTGACCCGTCGGCTCAGTCTGGATTTCAGCGATTTGTTCAAGGACGGTTTGTATTACGACCGGCTGAGCGGTGCGTTTCTGGTGGCTGATGGCAAGGCGGTCAATCGCAACGTCAAACTGGAAGGCGTCGCGTTGGATCTGGATTTCACCGGCGACATCGATTTCGTCAATCGTCGGCTCGATCAGAAAATTGTCGGCACGACCAAATTGAACTCGAGCTTTCCGGTGCTCGCCGGCTGGATCATCAATCCGACTGCCGGGGTGGCGCTGTGGTTGATGAACAAATTGTTCATCGAGCGGGTCGAAAAAGTCGTGTTCGGTTTCGAGTTCCAGGTCTACGGCCCCTGGGACAATCCGGAAGTGATCGAGCGCGGTCGCCGCGAAGGCGAAATCGCCATTCCGGAACCGCCACAAGCCGAGCCGGCGCAACCGCAATAGCGGCAGGCGTCGCATTAACGACCGACCTTGTGTTAACGACGCGCTGTGCGTCAACAATCGACATCGACATCGACATCGCCAGCGCGGCCGGCGCAGGAGGAAGCATCATGAAAGTGGCTGCCATTCAAATGCTGTCCGGTACCGACCGGGAGCGCAATCTCGCCGCGGCCGAGCGCCTGCTGCGGCAAGCTGCGGCGCAAGGCGCGCGCTTTGCATTGCTGCCGGAAAATTTTCCGTTGATGGGGCGGCGTGAGGAAGACAAACGGACCATTGCCGAGGCGGATGGTCACGGTCCGATTCAGGCCATGCTCCAGCGGGTGGCGGCCGAGCTGCAGATCTGGATTGCCGCGGGCACCTATCCGGCACAGAGCCAGACCAGCGATCGGGTCAGGGCGCGGCTGGCGCTGTATGGGCCGGACGGCAGCCTGCATTGCCATTACGACAAGCTGCATCTGTTTGATGTCGAGTTGCCCGGCGGTCGGGAAAGTTATTTCGAATCGCGCGGCATCGAGCCCGGCGAGCAGGTGGTGACCGCTGCGGTCGAGGCTGCGGTGTTTGGCTTCAGCATTTGCTACGACCTGCGCTTTCCCGAGCTGTATCGGCAGCAGGTTGCCCGCGGAGCCAATGTGTTGTTGGTGCCGGCGGCGTTCACGGCGACGACCGGTGCCGCCCACTGGCACACTTTGCTGCGCGCACGTGCCATTGAGAATCAATGTTTTGTCATCGCGGCCAATCAGGGCGGCCAGCATGAAAATGGTCGCGCCACCTATGGCCACAGCGTAATCTACGATCCGTGGGGCGAATGCCTGGCCGAGGCCGGCACCGGTGAAGCGGTCATCTGTGCCGAGCTGGATTTCGCCGCGCTGACCGCACTGCGTCAGCGTTTTCCGGTGTTGAAACATCAGCGTATCGCGGTGACCGCGACGCCAGCGGCGCTGGCCGTCAGCCCTTCGTTCGGAGAGAACTCATGACCGCAACGGCGTTACAGGTATTCGAGCAGGCGGAGCAGCAACTGCTCGGTGCTGCAGGTCTTGCCGCCAGCGATTTGGCACAGGTGCTCGGCAGCATGCTCGATCATCGTATCGATGCTGCCGAGTTGTATTTTCAGGCCACCACGCACGAAGTCTGGGCACTCGAAGATGGCATGGTCAAAGACGCCAGCTTCAGCAGCGACCGCGGGGTTGGCGTGCGGGCACTGGCCGGTGACAAAACCGGTTTTGCCTATTCGGAAGATCTGGTGATGCCGGCGTTGTTGCAGGCCGCCGGCGCCGCGCGCTCGATTGCTCGCGCTGGCCAGGAAGCCTCGCTGGCCGCGTTTCGACGCGCACCGGTGCGGGCATTGTATCCGGCCATCGATCCACTGCCCGGCATGACCGAGGCGGAAAAAATCGATTGGCTGCGGCAAGTCGATGCGTTTACCCGTGCACTCGATCCGGCGGTGCAGGAAGTGCAGGCGTCATTGACCGCCGTCTCTGATCAGATACTGGTGGCACACACCGACGGCACCCTCGCCGCCGATGTCCGGCCGCTGGTGCGGTTCAATGTTTCGGTGATTGTCGAGCGCAATGGTCGCCGGGAAACCGGCTATGCCGGTGGGGGCGGTCGTTACGATCTGACAACCCTGATGCAGAATGATTTTCCGTTTCAGTGCGCCCGCGAAGCGGTTCGGCAAGCGCTGGTCAATCTCGATGCGATCGCCGCGCCCGCCGGCGTCATGCCGGTGGTGCTCGGCGCCGGCTGGCCGGGCGTGCTGCTGCACGAAGCGGTCGGCCATGGCCTGGAAGGCGATTTCAACCGCAAAGGCTCCAGCGCGTTCTCGGGGCGCATTGGTGAACGGGTGGCGTCGCCACTGTGTACGGTGGTGGATGACGGCACGCTGCCGGGACGGCGCGGTTCGCTGTCCATCGATGATGAAGGCACGCCAAGCCAGCACACGGTCTTGATCGAAGACGGTATTTTGCGCGGCTATCTGCAGGACAAGAAAAATGCCGCACTGATGGGCACCCACAGCACCGGCAACGGTCGCCGTGAAAGCTACGCCCATCTGCCGATGCCGCGCATGACCAACACTTACATGCTCGCCGGTCCGCACGATCCGGACGAGATCATCCGCTCGGTCAAGAAAGGCCTGTATGCGCCGCAGTTCGGTGGAGGTCAGGTCGATATCACGTCCGGCAAATTCGTGTTCTCGGCGAGCGAAGCGTATTTGATTGAGGACGGCAAAATCACCCGTCCGGTCAAAGGCGCGACGCTGATCGGCAATGGTCCGGATGTGCTGACCAAGGTCAGCATGGTCGGCAATGATTTGAAACTGGATGACGGCATCGGCGTCTGCGGCAAAGCCGGCCAGAGCGTGCCGGTCGGCGTCGGCCAACCGACCCTGAAGATCGATGAGCTGACGGTGGGTGGCACAGCGGCATGATTGAAACAGTCTCGTGGTTCAATCCGGCGGTTGATTGGTCAGGTTGTAAAGAGCGCCTGTTGCGAACGGGCAGAGTGCAAGTTCATGACGTGTTGCGCCCGGAGATCGCCGCAAGATTGCATGAATGCCTCAGCAATGAGGTGCCTTGGGATGTCGCGTTTCGTGATGGGGGCAAGAGTAGAACACTTCGCGCCGATGTTTGGCGTTCCATGCCGGGAGCGCAGCGAATTGCGTTGCATCAACGAGTGTGCACGGAGGCAAGGCAGCAGTTTCAGTTTTGGTATTTCAGTTACATGATGGTATCCGCGTACATGGAGCAGCGAATGCCGGGACACTTCCTGAATTCGGTGGTCGAATGGCTGAATTCAGCGGAGTTTCTGACAATCGGCCGGCACGTGAGTGGTTTTGATGATATTCGGAAAGCCGATGGCCAAGCGACGCTTTATGGCCCAGGGTGTTTCCTGACCAACCACGACGATTCCGGTGTCCCCGAGGGCCAAACGCGAAGAATGGCTTATGTCTTATCGCTGACCAAGGAATGGCGTGCAGAATGGGGTGGGTTGCTGCATTTTACCTCCCCATCCGGCGAGGTGATGGAAACGCTGATGCCGCGCTATAACTCCCTGAATTTGTTTCTGACCCCACAACCGCATGAGGTCAGTTTCGTTGCTCCGTTTGCGTCTCAGCAGAGGCTCAGCATCACTGGCTGGCTTCGTGCAGATTGAGCGGTTTCAGTTTTCGGCAACATCACGCAGTGTACGGAACAACTCGCGGGCGGCGGCTGGTCGTTTGTTTTGCGCAGCTTCTTTCTGCGCCGTGCGGATCAGCTGGCGCAGCTGCTGGCGATCAGCCTGCGGGTATTCGCTCAGAAAGGCATTGAGCGCGTCGTCGCCTTCGGCGATCAGGCGGTCGCGCCAGCGCTCCAGTTGATGGAATTTCTGGTTGGCGATCTTGGCACTCTGACGCAATTGCTCCAGCGCCTGCTGCAGCGGTTCAACGTCGACGTCGCGCAGCAGCTTGCCGATGAATTGCAGTTGCCGGCGACGGGCTTCGTGCGAGCGGATTTCCTTGCACTGATCGATGGCATCGCGCAGCCGGTCCGGCAGCGGCAGTTTGTCGAGTTGGACGGACGGCAGCTCAACCAGCTCGGCGCCCATGTCCTGCAGGGCATGCATCTCGCGCTTGCGCTGCGATTTGCTCGGAATATCGTCGGCCAGCTCATCGGGCAGGTTGTAATCGGCCTCAATGGGCTGGCGCGGGTCGTTGGAAGATGACATGGGGACTCAGAAGCTCAGACTGGCGGTGATCCAGCCGTAATTGTAATCGGTTTCGTTGTTGTCTTCGTCAAAGATGAAGTCGCGGTCGCGGCGCGACTGCAGCATGACGGCAAGCTGCAGGTTGTGGCGTTCGCCCAGCGCCAGCTGCTGGCTCAGCCGGGCGCCAAGCAGGCGGTAGTCTTGCTGCCAGAAATCATCGAGTTCGTACCAGGTCAGCGACAGCTCGGTGTTACTGGCGAGCCGGTAACCAATCAAGGCCTGGCTGGTGTGCTTGGCACTGGCCCGCTCATAGCGATTGATGCTGGCGTCGCGAATGCGCAGTTCGTTGGTGCCGGCCATGATGCGCCAGGCATGGCTGGGGCGGAAATTCAATTGCACTTCCCAGCCGTGTTGATCGGCGTGGCCGCGGTTGTCGACCTGGAAGCCGTACAGCTGGGTCTGGCCTTCGATCAGATCGCGCAGATCGTCCTTGAACAGTTTCAGATCGAGTTCGAGCCGGTTGTCGAAATAGCGGGCATAGAGGCCAAGCTCACGCGACAGGATGCGCTCCGGACCGAGGCCGCCGTTGGAACGGCTGCTCTGGAAATAGCTGGCACTGGGTTCACTGCCGTTGACCGGCGTTTCGAGGTCGCGCAGGGTGTAGCTGAACCGGCCGTATTCCTCGAACAGATCCGGGGTGCGCACGGCGCGGGCGATGATGGCGCGTACGCTGTGCTGCTCATTGACGGCCCAGTTCAGCGCCAGCCGTGGTGACAGTTCGTTGCCGATGATGTCGTCATGTTCGAGCATGGCGCCGGCATGGATCAGCAGATCGTCACGCCAGCGCCATTCGGCGTTGCCAAACAGGCGCCAGAGATCGCTGCTGCGTTCGCCGCCAAAAAAGGTTTCCGACTTGACCCGATCGGTGCGCGCCGAGAAACCGGCGACCACCCGCAATTGCTCGGACAGGGTCAGCGTGTCCTGCCATTCGATATCGGCACGGGTTTCCCGCAGATCCTGATTGGCGGTGCCGCACACCGGGTCCAGACCGTCGTTGGCGATACGGGTGAATACGGCGCCGAGCAGGGCAGCGACCTCGGCGTTGGGGGGCGGTGGTAACGGGTCGCCATTGCCATAGGCGTCGAGCAGCGCCAGCGTGTAGGCATTGTCGGCGGCAAACAGCGCGCCCAGTTCGTCGCTCAGAAACACGGCCGGTGGACACGAGCGCCAGTGTTCTTCGGCATTGTTGTAATTCAAGTACGCCTGAATGCGGCGCTCATGGCCGGCTGACAGTTCGCGGCTCCAGCTCGCTTGCAGGTAGGCGTTGTCATTGTCGAGCCGGTGGTAGGGCGCAGGTTCCCACGGGTCAAGCTCGGGGATGGTCTTGTCGCCCTGCTTGTAACCAAACTGGGCCTGAAAGCGATCGTTGTTGCCGGTTTGGTACTGCCAGGCGGCGTTGATGAACGCGCTGTCGTAACCGTCGTGGCGGCGCTCGCCGTCTTCGTTGACGTCGAAGCCCTCATCGGCGCGGGTGGCAACGGTGACGCGATAATCGCTGCCACCGTCGGTGCGGCCGCCGTGGCGCAACAGGCTGTCGCGGATGTGCTTGTCACCGTGCCGTACCATCAGGGTCGTACCGGCGGCATCGACCGGGTGGCGGGTGATGATGTTGACGATGGCGAAAAACGAGTTGGCGCCGTACAACGCGGTGTTCGGGCCGCGGGTGACCTCGACCCGCTGAATGTCTTCGATGGCGAGCGGAATATCGCTCCACAAGATGCGCGCCAATGCCGGCTCGAATACCGAGCGGCCGTCGATCAGCACCTGCATCCGGTGGGCGTTCTCCTCGACCAGACCGTGGTAGCCGACTTCGGCTTTGTGGCCGTAATGGAAGCCGACCATCATGCCCGGCACCAGCCGCAGCAGTTCCGGCAGGGTACGGGCGCCGGACAGCCGAATCAGTTCCTGATCAAGAATGGTGACCGCGGCCGGAACCTCGGCCTGCGGCTGTTTCAGACGGGCGGCGGTCAACACCACCGGCATGTCGGCAAACAACACTTCATCGTCCGTGTGTGCCCAGACCAGCGACGGCAATGCCATCGCCAGCGCCACTCCGGGGCCGGCTACCCCTGTCAACCAGCTGCGCATGACGGCGCCTTCTTGACCACAACAAGGCTCACTGTAGTGCAGTTGCGGCGCGACTGCCAATCGGTCGACCGTGGTGGCCGTGCTATGCTCGCGGCCTGCCTGTATTCAATGATTCGTCTGCATGATGCCGCTTGCCGAAACTGCCGATGCCCTCGATGTCGATGCCGAACTGCAGCGCCTGTCGGCGCTGGTGGGCGAGATGCTGGCCGATGCCCAGCGTTTGGGTGCCAGTGGCGCCGAGGTGGCGGTCAGCCGGGACGTCGGCCTGCAGGTGCAGGTGCGTGGCGGCGATGTCGAGACCGTCGAATTCAACCGCGATGGCGGCTTTGGCATCACGGTGTATTTCGGTCAGCGCAAGGCCTCGGTCAGCAGCACCGATACCCGGCCGGAGGCGTTGCAACTGGCGGTGCGCAAAGCCTGCGAGATCGCCCGGCATACCGCCGATGATCCGTATGCCGGTTTGCCGGAACCGGAGCGGCTGGCGCGCGAGTTTCCGGATCTGTCGCTTGACCATCCGTTCGGACTGACTGCCGATGAAGCCGTGGAATTGGCTTTGCGCTGTGAAGCAGCGGGGCTGAGCCGGCATCCGCAGGTCAGCAAGACCGATTCGGTCAGTTTCAGCAGCCATCGTGGCGTGCGCTTTTACGGTAACAGCCTTGGCTTTATGGCCGGGGTGCCGAGCACCCGCCATTCGCTGTCCGCGACGCTGATTGCCGAGGATGCCAGCGGCATGCAACGCGATTGGTGGTACACAGTGGCGCGCGATCCGAGCGAGCTGCTCAGTGCCGAAGCGGTTGGCCAGAAAGCGGCGGATCGTGCGGTGCGCCGGCTCGGTGCCCGGCGCATGCGCACCGGTGCCATGCCGGTGTTGCTGGTGCCGGAAGTGGCGCGCGGATTTCTCGGCCATCTGCTGTCCGCCATTCGCGGCGGCAACCTGTATCGCAAGGCATCGTTCCTGCACGAAAAACTCGGCAAACCGGTGTTGCCGGCATGGCTCAGTCTGGAAGAGCAGCCGCGGGTGCCGAAAGCACTCGGCAGCGGCGCCTTCGATGATGAAGGCGTCGCCACCTATCAGCACGACATTGTCCGCGACGGCGTGTTGGCCAATTACATCCTGAGCAGTTATTCCGCCCGCCGGCTCGGCATGCACAGCACCGGCAACGCCGGCGGTGTGCACAACGTCGCGGTGCACAGCCGGCAACCGGTGCGCAGTTTTGACGAGCTGGTGCGCGATGTCGGCGAAGGCGTCATCATCACCTCGGTGATGGGGCAGGGGGTCAATATCGTCACCGGTGATTACTCGCGCGGCGCCAGCGGTTTCTATGTCTCTGGCGGTGAGATCCAGTACCCGGTCGAAGAGATCACCATCGCCGGTCAGCTGCCGCAGTTGCTGCACGGCATACAGGCGATGGCTGACGATGTCGAGCGGCAATCGATGATCTGGACCGGCTCCCTGCTGGTCGATGGCTTCACGGTAGCCAGTCAAGGTGACGAGCGCGACTGACGCGGTTGCCAGCATGGCCTGCTAAACTGCAGGCCTGCCAGTCTTCAAGCTTTTTGCCGCCATGCCTGCGATCAGCAGCGATCTGATTTACCTCGGTTTGATTCTGGGACTGCTGGTGCTGCCCCGGGCCTTGCAGCGCTTCCGCATTCCGGCGCCGCTGACCTGTCTTGCCTTCGGCGTGCTCGCCACGTTTGTCGCCGCGGAGTTCAGCCAGGACAAAACCATTGCGCTGCTATCGGTGCTTGGCATCTCGTCGCTGTTTCTGTTTGCCGGTCTGGAAATTGATCTCGATGAGCTCAAGAAAGGCTGGCGCCCGTTGCTGGGTAATGTCGTGACCTATGCGGGGATTCTGGCGGTTGCGGTGTACCTGCTGCAACGCTGGGGCGACTTTTCCTGGCCGCTTGCCAGCGTCATCGCGCTCGCGCTCTTTACGCCTTCGACCGGGTTCATTCTGGACTCGCTGGCGCGGCTCGGGCTCAGTGCCGACGAATGCTTCTGGGTGTCGAGCAAGGCGATCGCCATCGAGCTGCTGGCGCTGCTGCTGCTGTTCCTGGTGTTGCAATCGGAATCGGCCAGTTCGTTGCTGTTGTCATCGAGCGCGCTGATCGCGATGATCGTCGGCTTGCCGCTGTTGTTTTTGCTGCTGGGCCGGTTGGTGGTGCCGCATGCACCGGGTTCGGAGTTTTCCCTGTTGGTGATGGTCGGGTTGCTGGCGGCTTATCTCACCAAAGCGCTGGGTGTCTATTATCTGGTTGGCGCTTTTCTGGCCGGCTTTGTCGCACGCCTCCTGCGCGCCCGGATGCCGGCGCTGGCGTCTGATGAGAATCTGCACGCGGTGCGTTTGTTTGCCTCGTTCTTCGTGCCGTTCTATTTCTTCTATGCTGGGATGTCGATCCCGACCGAAGCGATCAGCCTGTCGGCCTTGTGGTGGGGCTTGCTGATCTCGGCGGTCGTCATTCCGTTGCGCATCGGTGTGTTCTGGTTGCAGCGGCGGCTGACCTTTCGTGACGAACCGCCGCGCAGCAGCATGCGCATCGCCATCACCCTGACGCCAACCCTGGTGTTCACGTTGGTGTTGGCGGCGATCGCCAGCAGTCGCTACGGTTTGGCGCCGGAGTTGTTCGGTGCCTTGATTGTTTATGCCTGTGTCACCACCGCCTTGCCCTCGTTCGTGTTTCCGCGTGCGGTCAGTTTCGAGCTGGTCGAAATGGGACCGCCGCTGCCGCCGGCACCACGCGATGGCGCTGCCGAGAACCGGCCGGCAGCGTGAGCCGGCCTCATTGGCGAAGCAGGCGTTCCGATCGGATTACAGCAGAATCAGCGTGGTCAGCCCGAGGAAGGTGAGCAGGCCCATGATGTCGGTGACCGTGGTCAGCAACATGTTGCCGGCCAGCGCCGGATCCAGATCGAGTTTGCGCAGCAACAGTGGAATGCCGACGCCGGCAAAACTCGCGATCAGCAGCGTGCTGAACAATGCCGTGCCTATCACCAGCCCCAGCGCCGTGCTTTTCCAGACCGCGACGACAAATCCGAGCGCGATCGACAGCAGCAAACCGTTGAGCGCGCCGATCGCGAGCTCCTTGCCGATCAGCCAGCGGTAGTTCGACTGTTCGATATGGCCGAGCGCGATACCGCGGATGGTCAGCGTCACCGCCTGGTTGCCGGCCGCGCCGCCCATGCTCGGCACCACGGTCAGCAACACCGCGACCGCCGCGAGATGTTCCAGGGTGTTTTCAAAGGCGTTGTTGACCAGCGCCGCGGTCAGCGCGGTGATCAGGTTGATGCTGAGCCAGACCACCCGCCGACGCGCCGACTGGAATACCGGGCCGAAAGTCTCTTCGTGTTCGCCGAGGCCGGCCATGCTTTTCAGCGAGCTGTCGGCCTCTTCACGGATAACGTCGACGACGTCGTCGATGGTGATCCGGCCAAGCAGCTTGCCGTCTTCGCTGATCACCGCCGCCGAAACCAGGTCGCGCCGCTCGAACAGCTGGGCGACATCGGTGTCCTGCATGTCGACCGGGATGCGCAGCGCTTCGTCGTCGATCAGGTCTTCAATCAGTTCTTCCGGCTGGCTGGTGACCAGATCGGACAGGGATACCGTGCCCATGAATTGATCATCGGTATCGACCACGAACAAAGCATCGGTGGCGTCCGGCAGATCGCCGCGCAGGCGCAGGTAGCGCAGCACCACTTCGACGCTGACATCCGGCCGCACCGTCACGGTGTCGGTGTTCATCAGGCCGCCGGCGGTGTCTTCCGGATACGACAGCGCTTTCAGTACGCGCTGACGGTTCTGTTCATCCATCGACCGCAGCACTTCGCGGTAGACGTCGTCGGGCAGGTCGCCAAGGATGTCGGCGAGATCGTCGGTGTCGAGCGAGCGGGTGGCGTCGGCCAGTTCCTGCGGCGCCATGCGGCCAAGGAAGATCGCCCGGATATCGTCATCGAGATGCTGCAGCACATCGCCTTCGCGGGTGCTGTCGACCAGCTTCCAGATGAGTTCGCGGGTGCGCGGCGGCGTGGACGCCATCAGGTGGGCCACGTCGGCCGCCGGGATCTCGTTCAGCAGCCGGCGGACGTGCACATACATGCCACGCTGCAGCGCGGCGTTGAGCCGGGCCAGCGTGCTTTGCATGTTTTCTTGTGCGAGCGCTTCGGCCACGTTGGCTCCAGAACCGATCAGGAATTGTGTCGCTGCGCAGTGCGCAGGCGCGCATAGAGTAGCTGAAATGCCGGTGCGCCGAAACGCTGTCGCGATCAGAGGCGTTTAGTGTGCGCCGCGCCGGGCCGGTGCGCGGATCACTCGGGCAGCGGTGTCGCCAGAATCTGGATACCTTGTCGGCCGCCTTGCAAGGCGAAACCCGCCAAGCTGTCGAGATCGGCATCCGGGTGTGCCAACACCTGTTGCAGCATCGGCAAGTTCAATCCGGTCAGAACTTTCAGCAAATGGCGCCGCGCCAGGCCGGTGACCGCCTCGATCAAGGCCGGGCGGGCTGTGTCTACCAACAGCAACACGCCGTTGCCGGTATCGAGCTGCTCCAGTCGCTGCTCGAGGTGTGGCAGCAGTACCTCTCCGGTCATTTCCTGATTGATCATCAGCGCCATGCAGTTGAACGCCAGCTCGTCCTGCTGGCTGTCGATCTGGCGCAGTAACTGACTGGCGCAACCGTCGTGACTGAGGATCAACAAGCCGATGCTCATGGCGCACTCACTTGATATCGCGATGGCGGACCTGGGTATGCGGCCGCTTCTGGCGGAAATGCGCTGCCAGCTGTTCGGCGACATAAACCGACCGGTGCTGGCCGCCGGTACAGCCGATGGCAACCGTCAGATACGAGCGGTTTTCCTGCTCGAAGCGAGGCAACCAGGTTTCGAGAAAAATGCGCACCTGCCAGATGAATTCGGCGACGCGCGGCTGCTGCTCAAAAAAATGGATCACCGGTTCATCGCGACCGGTGTGCGGCCGCAGCACCGGATCCCAGTGCGGGTTGGCGAGGCAGCGGGCGTCGAATACATAATCGGCATCGATCGGCACGCCGTTCTTGTAGCCAAATGATTCGAACAGGATGTCGAGCCGGGCCCCTTCACGGCCGAGCACCCGATCCAGCACCAGCTCGCGCAGCTTGTTGCTCGACAGCGTGGTGGTGTCGATGAGCAGGTCGGCGCGGCTGGCGATCGGGCCCAGCAGCTCCCGCTCGCGGGCGATGGCCTCGTTCAGCGACAGTCCGGCATGGGTCAACGGGTGCCGGCGGCGGGTCTCGCTGAACCGCTTCAGCAAGGTGCTTTCTTCGGCGTCGGTGAAAATGACCAGCGGCCGTGGCCCTTGCCGGGCGAGCTCGTCATAGACGTGCTCGAACTGGGCCAGTTCGTCGAGCTGGTTGCGGGCATCGATGGAGAAGGCGAGCTCGGCGTGATCGTGACTGACTTTCTGGATCAGGCTCGGCAGCAGGCTGACCGGAATGTTGTCGACGCAGTAATAGCCCTGATCCTCCAGCGCCCGCAAGGCGACGGATTTGCCGGAACCGGAGCGACCACTGAGCAGAACCAGAGACATGAGGCGGTGACGCCGAAGCTTTCCAATTGGGGTCAAAGTGTAGCACGCCAGTGCTGACAGATTGGTGAAAAAACGCCCGGCGATGGTCGGCAAAACCGCGCGTGGTGCGCGGGAGGGAGCGTCTGTGCCAGACCAGCTGGGCAGGTATAAAGGTGCGGGCAAAACAAAAGGGGCTGATGCCCCTTTTGTCGGTGACCACCGCGTTATCGGCGAGAACCCGGTTGTCGGCAAAAATCAGCGTGTCGGCGAAACCCCTGTGCAATCAATGACCGCGCAACATTTCCTTGTGCTTCTTGACCTGCCGGTCGAGCTTGTCGATCAACATGTCAATGGCCGCATACATGTCACCGTCTTCGCAGTCGGCAAACAGTTCACCGCCGTTGACGTTCAACTTGGCCTCGGCTTTCTGGCGCAGCTTCTCGACACTGAGGATGACATGGACGTTGTTGATGTGGTCGAAATGACGGGTGAGCTTTTCGAATTTTTCGTTTACGAAGCTGCGCAAGGCATCGGTGATCTCGACATGATGACCGGTCAGGTTGATTTGCATAGTGGCTTCCTCGTTCAGCGCCAGACCAATGGCCGTCGCAGCAAGCGATGCGGTCCGTCGTCATGGCTGCACTTACAACATGGTGCAAATCGGCGGGCTTTTCAAGCACCAAAGCGGTGGAATTGCACGGAACTTCGACGGCCGTCAAAGGTCGGTTGAATTCAGACCAGGGACTTGCGCTCGCTGGAGGGGGGGATGTTCATGGCCTCACGGTATTTTGCCACCGTGCGGCGTGCGACCATGATGCCGTCCTTGGACAGGATCTCGGCGATCTGGCTGTCACTGAGCGGCTTGTTGGCTTCTTCCGAGTCAATCAGCTTGCGGATACGGGCCCGAATGGCGGTGCTGGAGGCCTCGCCACCGGCGGCGGTGGCGACGTGGCTTGAAAAGAAGAACTTCAGCTCGAAGATGCCACGCGGGGTGTGCATGTATTTCTGCGTGGTGACGCGCGAAATGGTCGATTCGTGCATGCCGAGCAGTTCGGCAATATCGGCCAGCACCATCGGCTTCATCGCTTCTTCGCCATGCTCGAAAAAACCGATCTGCTGCTCGACGATGGCCGTGGCGACTTTCAGCAAGGTTTCATTGCGGCTTTGCAGGCTTTTGATGAACCACTTGGCTTCCTGCAAATGGTTGCGCAGGAAGCTGTTGTCGGCAGCGGTGCGGGTGCGCTGGATGAGGCTCGCGTAGCTCGAATTGATGCGCAGGCGCGGGGCGATTTCCGGGTTCAGTTCCACCGTCCAGCGATTGCGTTTCTTGCTGACAATCACATCGGGGGTGACATACTCGGCCGCATTCTGGGTCATTGCGCTGCCCGGGCGCGGATTCAGCCGCTGGATGGCCGCGATCGCCGCCCGCAGCTCGTCATCGCTGAATTTGGTTTTCCGCTGCAGCGTCTTGAAATCGCGTGCCGCCAGCAGCGGCAGATAGTCCCGGACAATCAACTCGGCATGGCTGGCGCTGCCCTGACTGGCACGGGCTTGGCGCAGTTGCAACAGCAGGCATTCACGCAAATCGCGGGCGCCAACCCCAGCCGGATCAAACTGCTGGATGCGGCGTAACACCGCTTCGACTTCGTCCAGATCCAGACTGCCGTCTTCATCCAGACTTTCGTGCAGCTCCTGACAACTGGTGCGCAGGTAACCGTCATCATCGATGGCATCAATGATCGCCTCGGCGACGGCCCGATCGGTGTCGCTGAACGGCGTCAGGTTCAATTGCCAGCGCAGGTGATCATGCAGGTTTTCCCGGGTCTCGCCCTGGTACTCGAACTCGTCATCGCTTTCGCGCTGGCTGCCGCCACTGACTGCGGTGCTGAAATCCCAGTCTTCCCATTGGGCGTCGACCGGCAGTTCCGTATTCAGATCCTGTTGCTGCAGCGCTTCGCTGGTATCCGGCGTGTAATCTTCCGCGCCAAACTCGGCTTCACTGTCGGCGCCATTGCCGGCGTAATCACCGAGCTCGGTTTCTCCGCGATCCGGTTCGCTGCGGGCAATGTCATCGGCGAGCGACTGGGCACGTTCGACTTCCGAGGCATTCTGATCACGCGTTGTTGCGTGCTCCTGTTCCTGGGTTTCGAAGCTGTCGTCGCTGTCGTCGCCGGGCTCGGTGACTTCCAGCATCGGATTGGATTCCAGCGCTTGCTGGATTTCGGTTTGCAACTCCAGACTCGACAGCTGCAACAACTTGATCGCCTGCTGCAGTTGCGGCGTCATCGTAAGTTGCTGGCTGATGCGAAGTTGGAGTGAGGGTTTCATTCTTGCTGTCGGACGGCCTTGTCGGGACAGCGCCGTTGCGCTGTCACTTTATTCCACTATAAACCAAAAGCAGCCAGCTGCCAGACTCACAGTGTGAAATGTTCGCCGAGGTAAACCTGGCGGACCTGCTGATTGGCCAAGATGGCTTCCGGCGCACCGTCGGCAATCAGCCGGCCCTCACTAACAATGTACGCGCGTTCGCAAACCGTCAAGGTTTCACGGACGTTATGGTCGGTGATCAGGATGCCCAAACCGCGATCACGCAGATGCTGGATGATGCGCTTGATTTCCAGCACCGATATCGGGTCGACGCCGGCAAACGGCTCGTCCAGCAAAATGAAGCGCGGCTCGGCGGCCAGCGCGCGGGCAATTTCGACGCGCCGGCGTTCGCCGCCGGACAAGGCCATGCCGAGGCTTTTGCGCAAATGGCCGATGTGAAACTCGTCCAGCAGCGCTTCCAGCTTTTGCTGGCGCTCGGCCTCGGTCAGCGCCGGGTTCAGTTCGAGAATGCCGAGGATGTTGTCGGCCACACTCAACTTGCGGAAAACCGACGCTTCCTGCGGCAGGTAGCCAATGCCTTTGCGGGCCCGCACGTGCATCGGCTCGCCGGACAAGTCTTCGTCATCGATCTGGATCGTGCCGGCATCGGCGTTGACCAGTCCGATGGTCATGTAAAACGAGGTCGTCTTGCCGGCGCCGTTGGGGCCGAGCAGGCCCACGATTTCGCCTTGGCGTACTGTCAGCGAGACATCCTTGACGACCTGGCGGCCCTTGTACGACTTGGCGAGGTGCTGCACCAACAAAACGCTGCTCACGACGGCTCCTTGTTGTTTTCAGCCGCAGGCATTTTCTCTGCACCGGGATTGTTTTCCACGGCAGGTTTGTCTTTGCCCTCAGGCTTGGTTGCCGGCGGCGCCGTACCGTTGCCGGTTTCGCTGTCGCTGGTCTGAACGCGGGTGATTTTCACCTGTTTGCCGTCACGCTTGGGTGCGGTGATGCGCTTGCTGCGACCGTCGTATTCGATCACCACATGCTCGAACTGGGTGGGACCCTGTTGCAGCAGGGCATCACCTTCAAGCAGCAGAAACTCGCGCTCGCCCTGATAACGCAGGCTATTGGCGCGGCCTTCCAGCGGCTGGGCATCGGTTTGCTGCCGGCTGAAGATGACCGGCGCACCGGTCGCGGCCAGATCGCTGATTTTTTCCGAGCGTTCTATCAGTTCAATGCGATCGGCCTGCAGCCGCATCTGCCGGTTCTGGGCTGCTTCGGTCTGCACCAACACGGCATTACCGATCAGTTCGATGCGACCGGCGCGGTTGTCATACAGAATTTCGTTGGCACGGGTTTCCGAACGGGTGCCGGTTGCCGGATCGGTGTGCACGAGCACGGCAGGATTGCCGCGAAAGCGGCCGCTCTGCAGATTGCCGTCGGCGTCCTGGGTTGCCTGCATCTCGTCCGCATTGATCTGCACATTGTTGTTGCGCAGCAGCGCATTGCCGCGATACAGGTACTCGCCGGTCTTGCCGTCCAGCGTGGCGCTGTCGGCTTGCAAGTCGGTGCCACTGGCGGCCTGGGTTGCCAGTGGCAGCAGGGCCAGCAGCTTAACGAGCGTTTTCATAGTGTCCTTTGACCTGTGCCAGCAGGTGCAATTTTTCATTGGCGAAATCGGCCGTCAAACCGACGGCCTTGACCTCGCCCTGACTGCTGCGGAAACGGACCGGCGCATCGGTGTGGGCGCGCCGCTCGCTCAGCTTCACGGTCAGCTGATCGGTTTCCATGCGCAGTGCGGCGACGCCCGCTTGCGCGCCCCGCTCCAGCCACACCTGCTCGCGCAGGGTCACGGTATCCTGTTGGTGTTCGGCGATGGCTTGCGCGGCGCGCACATCCCACGGTGTGCCGTCGGAGCCGAAAAGCTGAATGTGCGGTTGTTGCATCAGCGACTGTTGCTGGGCCAGAAAATAGTCAATGCGCGGTGCCTGCAGCACATGTGACAGCTTGCCGTTGGCGTCGAAATGGCGGCTGATCACGCCTTCCATGTAATAGTCGCTCTGCGCAACGTCCGATGTTTGCTGCTGCAATTCGGTCTGGTTCTTGCCGGATTGTTCGCGGTTGAGCAGCAGCAGCACCACCACTGCCACCAACAGCGTACCGGCGCCGATCAGCGGCCCGCGGACATTCATGGCTGGTACTCCGCCAACAGCGCCGGCCAGTGCCCTTGTGCCTGCAACAGCAGATCGCACAGTTCACGCACGGCGCCGCGACCGCCAGCGGCCTGGCTGAGGAAATGCGCGTGTTCTCTCACGACTGTATGGGCATCGGCCGGTGCAGCGGCGAGGCCGACTTGCTTGAGCAAGGGCAGGTCCGGCAGATCGTCACCAAAATGGGCAACCTGCGCTGGCGTCAGCTGCAACTTGCTGAGCAGATCGGCAAAGGCGCCGCGCTTGTTGGCGTTGCCTTGATAGACGTGCCGGATATCGAGCTCGGCAGCGCGCCGTTCGACCAACCGGGAATGCCGGCCGGTGATCAGCGCCACCTCGATGCCGAATTTCTGGATCGCACGCAGGCCAAAGCCGTCCTTGATATTGAACGCTTTCAGCTCTTCATGATCGTTGCCGAGGAACACGCTGCCGTCGGTCAGTACGCCATCGACGTCGCAAATGAGCAACTTGATGGCTTGGGCACGGGCGAGCAGGTTGGCATCCATCGTTGTCATCACCTTTACACCACGCCGGCTTTGAGCAGGTCGTGCATGTTCAACGCACCGACCACTTTCTGCTGATCATCGAGTACCACCAGCTGGCTGATGGCGTGCTGCTCCATCAGTCGCATCGCTTCGGCGGCGAGCACGTTGGCGCGGGTCGAACGGCCGCCTTTGGTCATCACGGCATCGATCCGGGTCTGATGGAAATCGATGGGCTTGGCCATGGTCCGGCGCAAATCGCCGTCGGTGAAAATGCCGAGCAGGCGGTTGTCGGCGTCGACAATCGTGGTCATGCCGAGCCGTTTGCGCGACATTTCCAATAACGCTTCGCTGACGGTGGCGTCGGGGCCAACCCGTGGAATGTCGTCGCCGGTGTGCATCAGCTGCTCGACGTGCAGCAGCAGGCGGCGACCGAGCGCGCCGGCCGGATGCGACAGCGCAAAATCCTCGGCGGTGAAGCCGCGCGCTTCGAGCAGCGCCACCGCGAGCGCATCGCCCATTGCCAGGGCAGCGGTAGTGGAGGCGGTCGGTGCCAGGCCGAGCGGACAGGCCTCCTTGTCGACGCCGACGTGCAGGTGGACATCGGCGGCTTTCGCCAGCGTCGAGCCGGGCCGGCCGGTCAGGGCGACCAAGGGCACGCCGCGGCGCTTGATGACCGGCAGCAGCATCAGGATTTCGTCGGTTTCGCCGGAGTTGGACAGCGCCAGCACCACATCCTGGCTGGTGATCATGCCGAGATCGCCGTGGCTCGCTTCGCCCGGGTGAACGAAGAACGCCGGCGTACCGGTCGAGGCCAGCGTGGCGGCGATTTTGCCGCCGACATGGCCGGATTTGCCCATGCCGAGCACAACCGTGCGGCCCTTGCAGGCCAGCAGCAGGCGGCAGGCGGCGGCGAAATGGTCGTCCAGCCGGGCCCGGAGCTTGGCAATGGCGTCAGCTTCGATGTCCAGTACGGCGCGGCCCAAGGCCAGAAAATCGGTCTGATGCGGCATGTCGGCGGTCGGCATCCCAGGCCCGCGAGGGGCGTTATGCAAAAGCAGGGCCGTCAGTATATCAGCGGCATCCGGGCCGGCGTCGATTCAGGTGTGATTCAGCGCTGGCAGGCACACTGGCCGCACCTTCTGATTGCGGCTGGTTAAACAGTGGCCAAGAGCTCTGACCATAAAACGGGTAAAATACGCCGCTTTGCCGCCCCGGGCGGCTCCAAAACCGGCGTCAGCCCCCGACAACACATGACAACCATGACGAGTGACAATCTGGTGGAGGTGCGCGGTCTGCACTTCGCCCGCGGTGAGCGGGTGATTTATGACGGCATCGATTTGGACATCAAACGCGGCAAGGTCACCGCCATCATGGGGCCGTCCGGCACCGGCAAGACCACCCTGCTGCGGCTGATCGGCGGTCAGCTTAAGCCGAGCGCCGGCAGCATCCGCTTCGACGGCGTCGAAGTGCCGACCTTGAGCCGCAATGAGCTGTTTGCGCTGCGCCGGCGCATGGGCATGTTGTTCCAGAGCGGCGCGCTGTTTACCGACATGAACGTGTTTGAGAACGTCGCGTTTCCGGTTCGCGAACACCTGAAATTACCGGAGTCGGTGCTGCGCGCCCTGGTGCTGATGAAGCTGGAAGCGGTCGGTCTGCGCGGCGCCCGCGATCTGATGCCCTCGGAACTGTCCGGTGGCATGGCGCGCCGGGTCGCGCTGGCGCGCGCCATCGTCATGGACCCGGCGATGATCATGTACGACGAGCCGTTCACCGGCCAGGACCCGATCTCGATGGGGGTGCTGATCCAGCTGATCCGGCTGCTCAATGATGCGCTCGGCCTGACCTCGGTGATCGTCTCGCACGACGTCGATGAAGTCTGCTCGATCGCCGATTACGCCTACATTATTTCCAACGGCCAGATCGTTGCCCACGGCACGCCGCAGGAACTCGGCCGCAGCAGCAATCCGCGCGTCAGCCAGTTCATGCAAGGTCTGCCGGACGGCCCGGTGCCGTTCCATTACCCGGCCCGTGCCTACAGCGATGATTTGCTGGAGGTGGCGGCGTGATCAGCACTCGTTTGCGTCAGTTGGGTGCCAACACGCTCGACATGTTTGCCACCAGCGGTCGTGCCGGCATGGTGCTCGGTCGGGCCCTGGCCGGTTCCTTCAATATCCGCCGTGGCGGCGCCCTGCTGATCAAGCAGTTGTACCAGGTCGGCGTGCTCAGCCTGGCGATCATCGTGGTCTCGGGTCTTTTCATCGGCATGGTGCTCGGCCTGCAGGGCTACACCATTCTGGTCGACTACGGCGCCGAGGCGAGCCTGGGTCCGATGGTGGCGCTGAGCCTGGTCCGTGAACTCGGCCCGGTGGTGGCGGCCTTGCTGTTTGCCGGTCGCGCCGGCTCGGCACTGACCGCAGAAATCGGTTTGATGAAGGCTACCGAGCAGCTTTCCAGCATGGAGATGATGGCCGTCGACCCGCTGCACCGGATTGTCGCGCCACGGCTCTGGGCCGGCTTGATTGCACTGCCGCTGCTGACCGCAATATTCAACGTGGTGGGGGTTTATGGCGGTTACCTGATCGGCGTCGAGTGGCTCGGTGCCGATTCCGGCGGCTTCTGGTCGGCGATGCAGGCGGCGGTGGATTTTCACGAAGACATCCTGAACGGTGTCATCAAGAGCGTGGTGTTTGCCTTTGTCGTGACCTGGATCGCCGTGTTCCGCGGCTACGATTGCGTACCGACCTCGGAAGGCATTGCCAACGCGACCACGCGCACCGTGGTGCACTCGTCGCTGGCGGTGCTGGGTCTGGATTTTGTATTGACGGCTTTGATGTTTGGAGAGATCGGTTGATGGATATGCGTCGAGTGGAAATTCTGGTCGGTGTTTTTGTGGTCATCGGCATCGCGGCAATGATCGCGCTGGCGCTGAAAGTCAGCAGCATCAACCGGCTGAACGGTGACAGCACCTACCGGGTGTATGCCAAGTTCGAGAATATCGGCGGTCTGAAAGTGCGTTCGCCGATCAAGGTCGGCGGCGTCGTGGTTGGCCGGGTAGCCAACATCAGTCTGGATGCGCAAAGCCTGACCCCGATGGTGGAAATGGCGATCAGCGAGGAATTCAAATCGTTCCCGATCGACACCTCGGCCAAGATCAACACGGCCGGCCTGCTCGGCGAGCAGTACATCGCACTGTCGGTCGGCGGCGAGGAAGACGTGCTGCGCGACGGTGACAGCGTCGCCGAAACCCAGTCGGCACTGGTGCTGGAAGAACTGATCGGCAAATACCTCTTCGCCGACAAGAAGCCCGAATAATCGCAGCCCGACAGAAACCAACCACCGCAACGGAAACGAGGTGAGCTTATGTTGAAACGAATTGTGCTGGCGGCATCGTTGTTTTGCAGCGCCGTATGGGCCGGCCAAACACCGGATGCGGTCATCCGCTCCGCCACTGACGCCATGACGGCACGGCTGACCGCCGACAAAGCCAAAATCACCGCCTCACCGGCCCATGTCGAAACCATCGTCCGGGAACTGGTGTTGCCGCACGTCGATACCGATGCCGTCGCTCGCCGGGTGTTGGCTAAACATTGGAAAACCACCAATCCCGATCAGCAGCAACGGTTCACCACCGAGTTTCAGTCCTATCTGATTCGGTTCTACGCCAAAGCGTTTGCCAACTACGATGGCGAGCAGATCAACGTGATCGGCAATCCAGAGGTCGATGCCCGCGGCAACGCGACCGTGAAAACCGAAATCCTGCGCAAGAATGGTCAGCCGATTCCGGTCGACTACCGGATGGCGCCGGCCGGTGACAGCTGGAAAATGTACGACGTCGTGATCGAAGGCATCAGCCTGGTGCAAAGCAAGCGTGACGAATTCGGTCCGCTCATCACCGGCAAGGGCATCGACAAAGTCATCGCCGATCTGGCCAGCGTCAATGCCAATGCCAATGCCAATGCCAGCGCCCAGCCGGGGTCGCCAAAGTGACGCTGACCGAAGTGGCCAGTGGCCAATGGCGACTGACCGGTGAACTGACGTTCGTGACCAGCGCCGATAGCTGGTCGCCTTTGCTGGCGTGCCTGCAGGGCAGTGCCGTCAAGCTCGATGTGGCCGGGCTGATCCGGGTCGACAGCGCCGGCCTGGCGACGCTGGTGGCGTGGTTGGCGGAGGCGCGCCGGCGCCAGATCACGGTGGATCTGCTTGGCGCCAATGAACAATTGCTGCAGCTGGCCCGCGTCGGCGGGGTCGATACCGTGCTACCGTTGCAGTGGCAGGCAGAAGTGGCGGTCAACGGCTGACCGTCATCGGGCATGGCGCCGGCCATGCCGGTTTTTCAGACAGAGACAGGACCGCAGCGAATGGCAGTGACGGTGGAAGCCTTGAAGGCGCGCATGCAGCAGGCATTTGCCGGCGAGCAGGTGGACGTCAGCGGCGATGGTTACCATTTTCAGGTGACCATCATCAGTGAGCGTTTTGCGGGGTTGCGCGCGGTGCAGCGTCAGCAACAGGTTTATGCTGCCGTCCAGGATTGGATTGCCAGTGGTGAACTGCATGCGCTCAGCATGCGTACCTTCACGCCAGCGGAATGGGTTACCGCCAGTTCAGCTGGCTGATTGCTGCAAGTGGAAGTTTCATGCAAAAACTCGTGATTGACGGCGGCGTCCCCTTGCATGGGGACGTTCGCATTTCCGGCGCCAAGAATGCCGCGCTGCCGATTCTGTTTGCGACCATTCTGGCCGACGGCGAAGTCGAGCTCAGCAATGTCCCGCATTTGAATGACATCACCACCACCATCGCCTTGCTCAGCCGGCTGGGCCTGAAGATCACTGTCGATGAGCAGATGCGGGTGCTGGTCGATGGTCGGCAGATCGATCATTTCGAAGCGCCTTACGATCTGGTCAAGACCATGCGGGCGTCGGTGCTGTGCCTGGGGCCATTGCTGGCGCGGTTTGGTCAGGCTGATGTTTCGTTGCCGGGCGGCTGCGCGATCGGTGCGCGGCCGGTCAATCTGCATATCCAGGGCCTGCAGCAAATGGGCGCCGAGATCACGGTCGAAGGCGGCTATATCCGTGCCCGCAACCCGTCAGCCAACAATGGCCGGCTGAAAGGCGCGCACGTGTTCTTCGATCTGGTCAGCGTCGGCGCCACGGAAAACATCCTGATGGCAGCGACGCTCGCCGATGGCACCACGGTCATCGAGAATGCCGCACGTGAACCGGAAGTGGTCGACCTGGCCAACTGTCTGATCGCGATGGGCGCCAGGATCGAAGGTGCCGGCACCTCCACCATCACGGTGCACGGTGTTGAACGCTTGCACGGTGGTCGCTATGCCGTACAACCGGACCGGATCGAAACCGGCACCTATCTGGTGGCAGCCGCGATGACCGGTGGTAGCGTGCGCTGCACCCATACCGATGCCCACATTCTTGATGCCGTGCTGCAAAAGCTGAAAGAAACCGGCGCCAAGATCGAAGTCGGGCCGGACTGGATCGCGCTCGACATGCAGGGCAAGCGGCCGAAAGCGGTCAATATTTCGACGCTGCCGTACCCCGGTTTTCCGACCGACATGCAGGCGCAGTTCTGCGCGCTCAATGCCATTGCCGAAGGCACCTCCACCATCACCGAAACGATCTTTGAAAACCGGTTCATGCACGTGATGGAAATGCAGCGGATGGGCGCTCATTTTGATGTCCAGGGCCACACCGTGGTGGTCCATGGCGTCACTCAGTTGACCGGCGCTGCGGTCATGGCCACCGATCTGCGCGCTTCCGCTTCGCTGGTGTTGGCGGCGCTGGTTGCCAAAGGCGAAACCACCATCGAGCGGATTTACCATATCGATCGTGGCTACGAGCATATCGAACAGAAGCTGCAGGGGCTGGGCGCCCGGATCCGCCGGGTCAGCTGAACTGCTGTCCGCAAAAAACAACGCCCGCTTCAGCGGGCGTTGTTTTTTTCAGTAGCTGTTATTCGCTGTCTGGCGGCCGGGCCGGATCGGCACCGCGTTCACTGACGATCACCGGCACATCCTGACTGACTTCGCCGCGCCAGATGCGCAAGGTGATGGTGCTGCCGGGTGCGCTGTCGGCGATGCGGCGCAGCAGCTCGGTGACGCCGCCAATCAGCTCGCCGTTGACGTGGGTGATGCGATCTCCGGGTTGCAAGCCGGCCGCGGCCGCCGGGCCATTGGGTGAGACTTCGTCGATGCGCACGGCGTTGAGAAACTTGTCGTCGTGATCGTCACTGCGGATCTCGTTGGCCGAGCCACTGCCGACAAAGCCGATGGAGCCGCGGATGACCCGGCCATGCGCCAGAATCTGTTCGATGATGGTTTCGGCGTATTCGGCCGGAATGGCAAAGCCGATGCCCTGTACGCCGAGCTGGGCGGGCAATACTTCCGAATTGACTCCGACCCATTCGCCGCGGGCGTTGACCAACGCACCACCGCTGTTGCCGCGGTTGATCGCGGCATCGGTTTGAATCAAGCGGATGAAACCGCGCTCCAGTCGCTCGGTGGCGCTGACAATGCCAACCGTGACCGTTTGACCGAGCAGAAACGGATAGCCGATGGCGAGCACGACATCACCGACCCGGGCCGCGCGCACCGGTTTGGCAATGGCCGGCAGCTTGTCGGCCTTGACCCGCAGCAGCGCCAGATCGGTGGCCGGATCGGCGCCGATCAGATCGGCGCGCAGGGTGCGGCCGTCGCGCAGCTCGACCGCGATCGCTTCGGCCTGCCGGATGACATGGAAATTGGTGATGATGAGACCGTCCTGGCGCCAGATGACGCCGGAGCCGAGGCCAACGGAAACCCGGTTGCCGCCATTGGCGGGTTTGCTGGTGATCGCGGTGCGGATGCTGACGACCGACGGCGCCGCGGCCGCCACGGCATCGGCATAACTGAATGGCAGGCGCGGACCGGCGGGCGGTTTGCTCTCGGCTGCCGAAGCGGTGGGTTTGGCCGGCACTTGCCAGGTTTGCCACTGCCATTGCAGCAGCAGCGTCAGTGCTGCGGCCAGCAGGCCGATCGCTGTTGCCGCCAGAATCATGCGCCACCAAGCCGTCATCATGGTTCCTTTACCCGATCTGCCGTTGCCCCGGCGCGTTTGGCCTTGTCAGCGGCGGCGGCGTCGGCCGCACTGTAACACGGCCGACCCGCCAGGCTGCGGCGAGCTGTTGGTTGCTGGCGCTATTTCAGAATGACCATGTAGCTGGTGTCGTCGCGGACGATGTTCAGCGGCAGTACCCGTTGTCCTTCCGCCAGTTCTTTCAGCGTGTCCAGATCATCGATGCGATAACGACCGATGCCGATGATGCGGTCGCCGGCCGCAAGACCGAAGGCGGCCGCACGCGAGCGCCGGTTCACTTCCAGAATCTCGACCCCGGCCGCCTCGCCGCGCTGCAGTTGATTGCGCAGCTGCACGCCGTCGAGCAGCGGATGAATTTTGCTGCCGTCCAGCCGCGCATTGAGTTGACCGGACAGCCTTGCCTGCACGGTCAACCGGCGGTTGTCGCGCAGCAATTCCAGCGTGACCGTGCTGTCTACCGGCAGCAGTCCCAGCTGGTTGAACAGATCGGCGCGGTTACGCACCGGCTTGCCGTTCAGCGCCGTGATGATGTCATAGGGTTTGATGCCGGCCCGATCGGCCGGTGAGCGATCGCTGACTTCGGTGACGATCACGCCCTGATGCTGATTGACACCGAGCGCTTCGGCCAACTCCCGGTTCATGTCGTTGCCGCTGAAGCCCAGTGCCCCGCGCCGCACTTCGCCATGCTGCACCAGTTGCTGCTGGATGCTGGCGGCCAAGTTGATCGGAATGGCAAAACCAATGCCGATGTTGCCGCTGCCGCCGGGCGAGACGATGGCGGTGTTGATGCCGACCAGTTCACCGCGCAGGTTCACCAAGGCGCCACCGGAGTTGCCGGGGTTGATGGCGGCGTCGGTCTGGATGAAGTTTTCGTATTGCTCAATGCCAAGGCCCTGGCGACCCAGGCCGCTGACAATGCCGCTGGTCACGGTATGACCGAGGCTGAACGGGTTGCCAATGGCGACGACAAAATCACCGACGCGAAGTTTGTCGGAGTCGGCGAGCGGAGCGGCGGTCAGGTTGCGTGCCTCGACCTTGAGTACCGCAACGTCGGTGTCGTCGTCGCTGCCGACCAGCGTGGCTTTCAATTCCCGGCCATCGAACAGGGTGACGGTGATTTCATCGGCATTGGCGATGACATGGTGATTGGTCAGCACATAGCCGCGCTGGCTGTCGACAATGACGCCGGAGCCGAGGCTGCTGACTTTGCGCGGCGGCCGTTTGTACAAGCGGCCGAAAAACGGATCGCGCAGCACCGGGCTCTCGATGGTGGCGCTGGTCGAGATGTTGACCACGGCCGGGCTGATTTTTTCCAGCATCGGCGCCAGACTCGGCAGCGCCTGGCCATCGACGGCGGCCGGTAAGGCGGCCGCGCACAGCGGGCCGGCAGGAACGGTCAGGGTGACGAGTGCCGCCACTGTGATGGCAAGCAAGCGTATGCCGCGCATGCGATCTCCTTGAGCATTCGATTCGAGGCCGTGGCGTGGGTCTGCGGTGATGCGGAGACCGGCCAGAAAAAACGGCGAACGGCACCGAAGTGCCGTTCGCGTCAGATGGGGGCGCCGGGTAAAGGTTCAAGTCGCCGAGCTGATCTCGCGGCGCCCGCGTCAGCGGGCTGACCGTGGTGGCAGCGCGCCGACTCAGGCGTATGAGTGCTCGTCGTAATTGCCGCTGCGCCGGATCGCCGGATAGTCCTTGGGCGCTTCCAGCACGCCGTAATCCGGCAGCGGGCAGGCTGCGGCCGATGCCAGCGCCGGCCCACCGCGGCCGCTCCAGCCGCCGACCAACCGGGCCGACCATTCCGGGTTTGCGTCCGTGCCGGGCGCGGGATCGGTGCTCCGGCGCGCCGGGGTGACGGTGACCACCCGCGGTGCCGGCAGGGTCGCGACCGCCGCAGCGGGTTCGGCGCCGATCAGTTGCTCGGCGCTGCTGCGCAGCTTGCGTTGCAACTCGTCATAGGCCTTCGAGACCTGACGCAATTCGGTCTGGACCTCGCTGACAAAGCGGTTGGTTTCCCGCTGCTGCCGATCCAGCTCACCCTGCTTGGCATCGAGCTGCCGCTGCAGACGGTGCAAGGCGCGGCCGTTTGGCGACGTCCGTCGACCGAGCAGGAAACCGACAATCCCCATGACAACCATCATTACCAACAACAGACGCAGGTCCATGATCCACCTCGTTTTGAACATCAGCGCACTCCGTACGCTTCTGTCGCAAGTATAGAAAACGAAACTGAACTTTTCGTGACCGAAATCCGGTTAATCGCTGTGCTGGGCGAGCGCATTCTGCTGTGCGAAAATCGCCATCCCTGTTGTCAGCCAAACGCCCAACGTGACTGCTCCTGTCGAAACTCTGCATCAGATCGATGGCCCGGCCGGGCCGATAGAGCTGCGCCTGCTGCCGGCCGAGGGCCAGCCGCGCCGGATCGCCGTGGTTTGTCATCCGCATCCCCTGCACGGCGGTACGATGGACAACAAGGTGGTCTATACCTTGACCCGGACGCTGGCGGCGCGCGGCGCCTTGGCCGTGCGTTTCAATTTCCGCGGGGTCGGCAAAAGTGCCGGTGCGTTCGATCACGGCAACGGCGAGCAGGCCGATCTCGATGCCGTGACCGCCTGGCTGCGGGCGCAGCCGCAAGCAGCCGGGTTGCCGTTGTGGCTGGCCGGTTTTTCGTTCGGTTCGTTTGTGTCGGCGATCAGCGCCAATCGGCTCGGCGCCGAACAGCTCATCAGCATCGCGCCGCCGGTGCAGCGTTTCGATTTTGATCGCCACCCGTTGCCGACCTGTCCGTGGCTGCTGGTGATGGGCGATGCCGACGAAGTGGTCGCGCCGCAAGCGGTGTTTGACTGGGCGGCGGGTCTGCCCGGCAACGCGCGGATGATACGCATGGCCGGCGCCGGCCATTTCTTCCACGGCCGGCTGGTCGAACTGCGCGAGCAGTTGGAAGCCGCGCTGCCGATCTGATCTCCTTTTGCCTTCCGGAAGCCTCCCGCACCATGGCCCAGACGCCCGTTTTGCAGCGTTATCGCGATGATCTCCAACACGGTCGGCGGCGCCCCGATTCCGCGCAAGAAAAAGCGGTGCAGGCGCTGTCGCAGCTGCAGCGCGAGCTGGCCGGGCAGACGGTGGAGCGTTCCTGGGTGAGCCGACTCTTCGGCCGCAAAGCGGCGCCGGTGCGCGGTCTGTACATGTGGGGCGGGGTCGGCCGCGGCAAAACCTATTTGATGGATCTGTTTTTCGACAGCCTGCCGTTTGCCGAAAAACAGCGGCTGCATTTCCACCGCTTCATGCACTGGCTGCATGCCGAACTGAAACGGCGCAAAGGGGAGGCCAATCCGCTGTCGGCGATTGGCGCGGAGCTTGCCAGCAAAACCCGGGTGCTCTGTTTCGACGAGTTTTTTGTCACCGATATCGGCGATGCCATGCTGCTCGCCGGTTTGCTTGATGCGATGTTCACGCATGGCATGACGCTGGTGGCGACCTCGAACATTCCGCCGCAGAAGCTGTATGAAAACGGCTTGGCGCGGGACAACTTCCTGCCGGCGATTGCCCTGCTGGAACAGCATTGCACGGTGCTCAATGTCGATGGCGGCACCGACTACCGGCTGCGTGATTTGCAGCAGCACGGCGTTTACCTGAGCCCGGATGATGGCGCGGCCGAGCAGGTGCTCAGTCAGCGCTTTGCCAGCCTGTGCGGGCATGAGCATCAGACCGAGCCCCTGACCGTCAACGACCGCGCCATCCACGTCCGCCGCTGGGGCGATGGCGTCGCCTGGTTCGACTTTGCCGCGCTGTGCGAAAGCGCGAGGGCGCAGGCCGATTACATCGAGCTGGCCCGGATTTTCCCGAACGTGCTGGTCTCCGGGGTGCCGCAACTGGATGGCAGCCGTGACGATGCCGCCCGCCGCTTCATTTCCCTGGTCGATGAGTTCTACGAGCGCAAGGTCAAGCTGACGCTCGCGGTGGCGGTGCCGCTGACCGAGCTGTACACCGGCGACCGCCTGGCGTTTCCGTTTGAACGGACCCGGTCACGCCTGCAGGAAATGCAGACGGCCGCCTATCTCGGTGCGGCGCACCTGCCTTGAGCCCGGGCGCTGGTCTTAAGCCCGCGCGAGCTAACGGATTTTTGTCCCTTGCATTCGCCGGACCGGAACGCTCTTGCTAGAATCCTTTGAAGCCCCTCGTCAGAGACAGGCGTTCCGGAGCGCCGACCCGCCATGAAGAAAGCCGTGCGACTGCTGTTCACGCTGCCCTGCCTGTTGGCGGGGTTGGCCGTGATTGCCGCCGAAGAGGATTATCAGCGGGCGTTGAAATTGGTGCAGCAAGGGCAGATCAAGGCCGCGCAAGCACCGCTGGAGGCCTACCTAAAATCGGCACCGCAGGAGCTGCGTGGCCGCTTTTTGCAGGGCGTGGTCCTGATCCAGCTCGGCAAGCTCAATGAAGCGACCCGCCTGTACCAGGATCTGATCGAAGAATTTCCGCAGCACCCCGAGCCGTTCAACAACCTGGCGGTGCTGTACGGCATGCAGGGCCAATACGACAAGGCCCGGGCCGTGCTGGAAATGGCGCTGCACACCCACCCGAGCTATGCCGTCGCCTACGAGAATCTTGGCGATGTCTATTCCCGAATGGCCTCGCAGGCCTATGAAAAGGCGCTGCAGCTCGATAACAAGAAGCCGGCGAAAGAGCCGAATCTGAAATTGCTGAACGAATTGCGGTCAGCGCCGGTGCCACAGCCGGTGGTGCGCATTGCCGATACCGGCAAAACCGCCGAGCCGGCTGTTACCGAACCCACCACCACGCCGGCCGAGGCGGTCGCGCCGTTGCAACCGGCAGTCGAACAGGCGCTGAAGGCGGTCAGTGATTGGGCTGCAGCCTGGTCCAGCAATGATGTGGAGCGCTATTTCGCTGCCTACGCCAGCGACTTCCAGCCATCCGACGGCAGCAGCCGTGCCGAGTGGGAAAGTCTGCGCCGCAGCCGTATCGCCAAACCGCGCAAAATTGCCGTGCAGGTGCTGCAACCCAGCGTCCGGCCGCTGGATGACGGTCGTATGCAGGTCAGTTTTCGCCAGCACTACCGTTCCGGCAATTTCGAAGAAGTGGGCAACAAGACCCTGATACTGGTAAAAAGCGCGGACCGTTGGCTGATACAACAAGAACGTACTGGTAACTGATGCGCCGTCTGTCTGCTTTGCTGCCTGGCCTGATGCTCGGCAGCTGCCTGTTTGCCCCTGTTTCCGCGCTGGATCGGATCGAGCGGCCGTCGCCGTCGTCTGCCGGCGGCAGTCTCGACAATGCGGCCGTGGCGTCCTTGTCGGTGGTTCGCACGGATCCGGCGACGCCGTCGGTGGAAAACCTGTTGCTGGCGCCGCTGCAGGCCTTGCAGCAGGGCGGTGATCTCGGTTCCGCCATCGCCCAGATCGACAGCGTCATTGCCCGCTACCCCAATTTCCGTCTGGCCCATCTCATCAAGGGCGATTTGTTGCTGGCCCACCGGCAGCCGCTCGAGGCCATCGGTGCCGGTGCGCCGCGCGCCGAACCCTTGCAGGATCTGCGCGACGAGGCCGTGGCCCGACTGACCCGGCAGCAAACCGAACGGCCACATGACCGGATCCCGAAATACCTGCTGCAACTGACGCCCGAACAGCGCCATGCCTTCGTGATCGACATCGACCACGCCACGTTGTACGTGTTCGAGAACCGCGATGGTGTGCCGGTCTATGTCACCGATTACTACATCAGCCACGGCAAGAACGGTGCCGACAAACTGAAGGAAGGTGACAAGCGCACACCGCTCGGCGTCTATCACATCACCAAGGCCTTGCCGGGCCAGAAACTGCCGGACTTCTATGGTCCCGGCGCCTATCCCATCAACTACCCGAACGAGTGGGACAAGCGGGAAAACCGCGATGGCTACGGCATCTGGTTGCACGGCACCCCGAGCGATACCTACAGCCGGGCGCCCCGTGCCAGCGATGGCTGCGTGGTGCTGGCCAATCCGGATTTCGAGGCGTTGGGCCAGTTCGTCGATGTCGGCAACACGCCGGTGATCATCGCACCACACGTGGAGTGGGTCGATGGCGCGGGTCGCGAGCAATTGCGCAGCGAGCTGCTGACCCAGCTGGAAAGCTGGCGCAACGATTGGCAGAGCCGCGACGTCGAGCGCTACCTGCAGCATTACGGTCAGAGCTTCTCGGACGGCAAGCAGGATCTGGGCAAGTGGGCCAGCCGCAAGCGTCAGGTCAACGAGGGCAAGACCTGGATCCAGGTCGATCTGGTCGATGTCAGCGCCTTTCTGCATCCGGGCCGGGACGATCTGGCCGTGGTCCATTTCGAACAGGACTACCGCAGCAACAACCTCAGCAACCGGATGAAGAAGCGCCAGTACTGGCAGCGCGAGAACGGCCAGTGGCGCATCGTCTACGAAGGTTGAGCCGGCGAGCCGGTCAACACACCCGGTCAACGGCGGCTGTCCCTGAATCCTGTAAATACCAAACCCTGTAAACACAAACGGCGCCTTGCGGCGCCGTTTGCACAGGTATGGGGCGATTAGGCCACCATTTCCTTCATCTTCTTCAGCGGACGAATTTTCAGCACGGTCTTGGCCGGCTTGGCCTTGAACATGACTTCTTCGCCGGTGAACGGGTTGATGCCTTTGCGGGCCTTGGTGGCCGGCTTCTGCACGCAGGTGATCTTGAACAGGCCCGGCATGACGAATTCGCCAGCGCCTTTCTTGTCGATGTGACGGTCGATCAGGTCAGCCAGGCCGTCCAGCACGGCGCTGACTTGCTTGCGGTTCAGTTCGGTCGATTCAGCCAGCGAAGTGACGATCTGGCTCTTGCCGTACTTGGTCGAGATGGGGCCTTTGCTTGCAAGGGCCGGCTTGGCGGCGGCTTTTTTGGCGGGGGCTTTCTTGGGGGCGGCCTTCTTGGCCGGGGACTTCTTCACTGCTTTGGTCGCTTTCTTGGCAGCCATGGGTGAGCCTCGTTTGTTATGTCCTGACAGCACCAATTGCGGTTTTTTCCGGGAAATTCCGGCGATCCCGCAATCTTGAACGCCGTTGTAGCGAAAAAAATGCGGCAAATAAAGGCTTTTTTGCCATTTGCGATGAAAAAAGTCCGATATTTCCGTATCTTGGCGCCCTCGACCCCCGTCCTGGTCAGGAAAAGCCGGTTCACCCTTGATCTTGGCTCCGGCCGGCGCGTAGAATGCGCGCCCCTGTTTTGTCGAAACAGCCTGTTTTAGATCGCACCCCTTGTGGAGCTAGTTAAATGAAGACCGTCAGTGCCAAGCCGGAAACCGTCAAGCGCGACTGGTACGTCGTAGACGCCAGTGGCAAGACGCTGGGCCGTCTGGCCACCGAGCTTGCACGCCGTCTGCGTGGCAAGCACAAGGCCGAGTACACCCCGCACGTCGATACCGGCGATTACCTCATCGTGATCAATGCCGAGAAAGTGGCTGTTACCGGCCGCAAGTGGACCGACAAGAAATACTATGACCACTCGGAATACCCGGGCGGTATGCGCGAAACCGCGTACAAGGACATGGTGGTTCGTCACCCGGAAGAGATCATCGAGCGCGCCGTCAAAGGCATGCTGCCGAAGAATCCGCTGGGCCGCGCCATGTACCGTAAACTGAAAGTCTATGCCGGTGCTGCTCACAAGCACGAGGCACAACAGCCGAAAGTGCTGGATATTTGAGCTAGGAACCGACCATGGCACTGCAACAGAACTATGGCACTGGCCGCCGCAAAAGCGCCGCCGCTCGTGTTTTCCTGCGTCCGGGCAAGGGCAATATCACGGTCAACGACCGTAGCCTCGACGTATTCTTCGCCCGCGAAACTTCGCGGATGATCGTTCGTCAGCCGCTGGTGCTGACCGACATGGTCGACAAGTTCGACGTGTTGGTTAACGTCGAAGGCGGTGGCGGCACCGGCCAGGCCGGCGCCATTCGTCTGGGCATCACCCGCGCCCTGATGGAATACGATCCGAGCCTGCGTAGCGCCCTGCGTGCTGCTGGCTACGTGACCCGCGACGCCCGTGAAGTCGAGCGTAAGAAAGTCGGTCTGCGTAAAGCCCGTAAGCGTCCGCAGTACTCGAAGCGTTAATCTGCTTCGGCTACCGCCAACAAAAAGCCCGTTTCGACGGGCTTTTTGCTTTTTCCGTCCGTTCCCGGCCCGAAATTACTGGGATGAATGGGAAAGCTTCGCAAGCAGCTGTTTTCCCGGAACTTCTTGTCCCTTATTCCTTGTCGCTGCCGGGGCCTTTCCACTATCATTGCGCATCTTTTTTGCCGGACTTTTCCGGGGCGTTTGCCTGCGCCTCGGCAGAGCCCGGCGCTATCTGCTTTCGTTTTTCGATTGGGGAGACCAGCTGCAATGGCTGAGCAAAAAGACGGTGTCGATTTGGGCCGTCGCCGCGTCCTGACCTGGGCCACTGCCGCCGTTGGCGCAGTCGGTGCCGGTTTCGTCGCGGTGCCGTTCATCAAGTCCTGGATGCCTAGCGCCAAGGCGCAAGCGGCCGGTGCGCCGGTCGAAGTGCCGAATATCAGCAAGCTGCAAGAAGGCGAGGGGATGACCGTCGTCTGGCGCGGCAAGCCGGTGATGATTGTTCGTCGCTCGCAAGCGGCCATCGACGCACTGGCCGGCCTTGCCACCGAACTGCGCGATCCGGAGTCGGTTGAGCCGCAGCAGCCGGGATATGCCAAGAACGGTACCCGTTCGATCAAGCCGGATTATCTGGTCGTGGTGAACCTGTGCACCCATCTTGGTTGCTCGCCGACGTTCAAACCGCAAGTGGAAGCGGATTGGGCCGGCGGCTTCTACTGCCCGTGCCACGGTTCCAAGTTCGACATGGCAGGCCGTGTCTACCAAGGCGTACCGGCTCCGCTGAACCTCGAAATCCCGCCGCACATGTACACCGGTGACAACTCGCTGATCATCGGCGTTGATGAGCAAGGAGCCTGATGATGGCTGCTGAACAAAAACCAGAAAAGAATCTGCAGGACTGGGTCGACAATCGTTTTCCGTTGACGGAAACGATGGAGTACCACGTCACCAAGTACTACGCGCCGAAGAACTTCAACTTCTGGTATTTCTTCGGTTCCTTTGCGCTGCTCGTGCTGGTCAACCAAATCCTGACCGGCATCTGGCTGACCATGTTCTACAACAACTCGGCCGAAGGTGCGTTTGCCTCGGTTGAGTACATCATGCGTGATGTCGAGTGGGGCTGGCTGATCCGTTACATGCACTCGACCGGTGCTTCCTTCTTCTTCCTGGTCGTGTACCTGCACATGTTCCGGGCGCTGATGTACGGCTCGTACAAAAAGCCGCGCGAACTGCTCTGGGTCATCGGCATGGTGATCTTCCTGTTGCTGATGGCCGAAGCCTTTATGGGCTATCTGCTGCCGTGGGGTCAGATGTCGTACTGGGGCGCGCAGGTCATCATCAACCTGTTCGGTGCCATTCCGTTCGGTATCGGTGATGCGCTGACGCTGTGGATTCGTGGTGACTACGTTGTTTCCGGTGCCACGCTGAACCGCTTCTTCGCGCTGCATGTGATCGCGTTGCCGCTGGCGCTGTGTGCGCTGGTATTCATGCACCTGGTCGCGCTGCATCACGTCGGTTCCAACAACCCGGATGGCGTCGAAATCAAGAAGGGCCCGAAAGACGCCGCTGGCAAGCCGCTCGATGGCATTGCCTTCCATCCGTACTACACGGTCAAGGATCTGTGGGGCGCTGCCGGTTTCCTGATCGTGTTCTGCGCGGTGATCTTCTTCTTCCCGGAAGGTGGTGGTTACTTCCTGGAGCCGCCGAACTTCGTGCCGGCGGATCCATCCCAGACGCCAGCTCACATTGCGCCGGTCTGGTACTTCACGCCGTTCTACGCGATTCTGCGTGCGGTGCCGAACAAGCTGATGGGCGTCATCGCAATGGGCGGTGCGATTGCGGTGCTCTTCGTGCTGCCGTGGCTGGACCGTAACCCGGTCAAGTCGATCCGCTACCGTGGCTGGCCGTACAAACTGGCGCTGACCTTGTTCGTGATCGCGTTCATCATTCTGGGTGTGCTCGGCGCGATGCAGCCGACTGATGCCAAGACCGCCTTGGCCCAGGTGTGCACGGTCATTTACTTTGCGTTCTTCCTGTTGATGCCGTTCTACACCAAGTGGGAACAGCGCTTTAACAAACCGGTGCCGGAACGGGTGAGCTGAACATGAAAACCATCACAACCCTGATTGTTTCGCTGTTGGCGGGTGCCGGCTTGCTGGTGGGATCCGCACATGCTGCTGGCGGTGATGTGCCGCTGCAACATGCCAATATCCAGCCGGATAACCTGAAGTCGCTGCAAAACGGTGCCGCGCTGTACGTCAACTACTGCTATGGCTGCCACTCGCTGGAATACCAGCGTTATGAGCGGATGGCAAAAGACCTGCAGCTCGACACCGATGTCGTGATCGACAACCTGATGGTCACCGGCGACAAAATCGGTGATCTGATGAAGATCGCGATGCGCAAAGACGATGCGGCGACCTGGTTCGGCAAAGCCGCACCGGATCTGACCTTGGTTGCGCGCTCACGTGGTGCCGACTGGATCTATACGTACCTGAAAGGGTTCTACAAGGATCCGTCGCGCCCGTACGGTGTCAACAACACGGTATTCCCGAGCGTCGGCATGCCGCACGTACTGGAAGGGCTGCAGGGCCTGCAGGTCAAGACTGACGATGGCAAGCTCGAACTGGCCAGCCAGGGCAGCATGACCGCCGAGGAGTACGACACGGCAGTGCGCGATCTGACCAACTTCCTGCACTATGTCGGCGAGCCGATGAAGGCAGAGCGCAAGTACGTTGGCGTGTTCGTGATTCTGTTCCTGCTCGTGCTGTTCGGCGTGGCTTACCTGCTGAAGAAAGAGTACTGGAAAGACGTACACGGTGCCGGCCACTGAGGTGGTTGCCGCAACGGCAAAGTAAACAAATGGCGGCCCTAGCGGCCGCCATTTGCTTTTCATCGCACTGTGGTCAGGAGAGTCCGATGACCGACTTCAACATGAGCTCCAATCGACCATATCTGCTTCGGGCGATGTACGAGTGGATTATCGACAACCGCTGTACGCCGCATCTGTTGGTGGATGCGCGCGACCCGCGGGTCAAGGTGCCGCGCGAGCATGTCCGCGACGGCCAGATTGTGCTCAACATCAATCCGAGCGCGGTCGGCCAGTTTCACTGGGACGATGACCACATCGAGTTTTCCGCGCGTTTTGCCGGCGTTGCGCGCAGCATGTGGATCCCGATGACCGCGGTGTTGGCGATTTATGCGCGGGAGAATGGCGAAGGCATGGCGTTCACCACCGAGCCGTCGGCCGAAGACGAACAGAACGAGTCGGTTGATGAGGCGGCGCCCGCCACGCCGTCAGTGGCGACGACCGCTGAACCCGATGATCGACCGCCCACACCGGGCAGCCCCGCTCCCGGTGGTCGCTCACATCTCAAAGTAGTCAAATAAACGGAAATCAAAACAACAACGGCGCCAAAAGCGCCGTTGTTGTTTGTTCTGACCGGACCACGCGACTGGCGCGGTCAGCCGTTGTGGCGATGCCGATCAGTCGTTGTACTCAAACAGCTGAATCACCTTTTGCACGCCGCCGGTCGAGCGGGCAATTTCGGTCGCCCGCGCGGCCTGCGCGCGCGAGATCAGGCCCATCAAAAACACTTCACCGTTCTCGGTGACAACCTTGACCTGGCTGGATGGAAAATCCGCTTCGGTCAGCAGCGCAGTTTTGATCTTGGTGGTGATGGTCGAGTCGGACATCGCGGTCAGCGCCGAGCGCGGGCCGGACACCTGCATCTCGTTGTAAACCTTGCGCACGTTCGGCACGTTGGCGACCAGTTCGGCCAACGTGTCCTTGTAGCTGACGGTTGGCGTCTGGCCGATGAGCAACACGATGCGGTTGTAGCTGACCACTTCGACATGGCTTTGGTCGGCAATGTCCATGCGGCTGCGAATGGCGTTGATGGCACGATTCTCGATGGCCTCGTCATCCAGCTGGGTGCCGAAGGAACGAGGATCATTGGCCGACATGGTTCCAGCACCGGCACCCGCCACCAAGGCACCGGCACAGCCGGTCAAGGCGGCCATGCTGCCGGCAAACAAGAAAGACATCAGCGCAAGTCTGTGAAGGCGTTTCATGCAGTGTTTCCGTGTCGTGAGCGTGAGCGTTGCGATCATTCGCCGGGGGTGCCGAACAGGTGGCGGTCGATGTAGTCACACAGGCAGTGAATAACCAGCAAATGCACTTCCTGGATGCGGGCCGTGGAGTTGGATGGCACCCGCACTTCGACATCGTTGGGACCGAGCAGACCGGCCATGCTGCCGCCATCACGGCCGGTCAGCGCGACGATCACCATGTCGCGGTTCAGCGCGGCTTCCATCGCCGCGATGACGTTCTTCGAATTGCCGCTGGTCGAAATGGCCAACAGGATGTCGCCGGCCTGTCCGAGCGCGTTGATCTGCTTCGAGAACACCTGATTGTAGTGATAGTCGTTGGCAATCGAAGTCAGCGTCGGGGTATCGGTGGTGAGCGCAATGGCCGGCAGGCTCGGCCGCTCGCGCTCGAACCGGTTCAGCATTTCCGACGAGAAATGGGCGGCATCGCCGGCCGAACCGCCGTTGCCGCAGGCGAGGATCTTGTTGCCGTTCAGCAGCGCCTGCACCATGGCTGCGCCGGCACGGGCGATCGCGCCAGAGAGCAGTTCGACCGAGGCAATTTTGGTTTGAATACTTTCGTTGAACAGATCTTGGATGCGCTGTTGTGCCGGATCCATTTTTGACTCCTCAGAAAAATTCGGTTTCCGCCTGCTCAGCCGTCACGGCCGCTGGCCGTCAGGTGCTGAACGCGTTCTTCAGCCAAAGCAAATCCGTGCCGGTGATGCTCACCACATCGAAGCGACAAGCGCGCCGTTGATGCTCCGGGTGCTGCTGCAAAAACAATTGTGCGGCCAATATCAGTCGCTGCTGCTTTTGCCGCGTGACCGATTCGGCGGCGCTGCCAAAGCCGGTGTTGTTGCGCACGCGGACTTCGACAAAGACCAGCGTGCCCTGTTCCTGCATCACCAAATCGAGTTCGCCGCCGCGGTAACGGACATTGCGTGCGATCAGCGTCAATCCGGCCTCTTGCAAATGCGCGGCCGCGCGGTCTTCCCCGGCGCGCCCGCGCAGCATGCGCTGCAGTTTGGCGACGACGGTCATTCGTCGTCGCCGCTTCCGACCGGAATCGGCGCCACCGGCAGTGTCTCGATCGCTGCCTGGGTGGCGACCGGCTTGCCGTCGCGGAACCGGGCCCACGGCAAGGCGCGGTGAATGCGACCGGCAGCATCGACGCGCAACAGTCCGGACAGGCCGCTGACCCGGTAATCCGGGAAGGCATACAGCCGCTGCAGCTCCGGCAGCAGGCGCCAGGCATCATAGCCGAGCGCGAACAAGCGGGCTTGGCTGCCGACCGCGGCGGGCCACAGGCTGGCGACGCGCTGGCGTTCATGCTGGGTGGCTTCGCCTTCGTCCAGCAACCACGGGGCATCGCAGAACTCGATGCCGTTCAGATCGCCGTCCAGCGCGGGCTGGCTCTGGCCGGTGTAGAGCTGCGACGTCGCCAGAATCGGGATGTCCTGACCGAAATAGAAATTGACGAACGGTTTCAAGCGGCGCGCGCTGCTGGGCTTGGCGGCGAGCAGGATGACGTCGATGTCTTGCCGGCGCCGGACCTGGAAGCCGAGTTCCTTGCCGAGCGTCTGCTGCAGAGCTTTCATCCGGTTCCGGGAGGCATCGACGCCAAGCATGCTGGCAACGTTGGCTTCGATCTGGTTGTCCGGGCCGAGTTTGACGCTGGCGAGCACGCTGCCGCCGCCCATCTCGAAGGCCTGCGCCATGGTCTGCGCGGCACGCTCGCCGACCACATCATCGTTACTGACGATCAGGGCTTGCCGGAAGCTCATCAGCGCGCGAGTGGCCACTTGCTCCGCTTCGTCCTCGACCGGCAGGCCGAACTGGAACAGCTGGTCGGCGCGCTGGCTGGGGTCGTCGGTCATGTTCATTGCCAGGGTCGGCACCGGCAGGCTGCCGAGCGCAGTCAGTTGTTGCAACTGCTCCTTGACCAAGGGGCCGACCACGGCGCCGGCGCCTTCGGCCACCGCCTGGTTGTAGAGCGCAACGATGTCGGCGCTGGCGCTGTCATAAATCTTCAGCTGCAGACCCGATTCGGCGTCATCGCTGTTGTAGAAGCCGGCCAGCAGGCCGTCTCGAATCAGGCGGCCGGTACTGGCATAGCGGCCGGTCAGCGGCAGCAGCACGGCAACTTGCTGAAAACTCAACCGGTCGGCACTGGCGGCGCGGCGCAGTTCTTCCGGCAGGTTGTCGACCGCCGGATGGGTCGGGTGCCGCTGCTGCCAGTTGCTCAGCGCTTCGGGCAGGCCGTCCGGGCTGCGGCTGTAGCGCTGGTAGAGCAGGGCCAGATCAAGCCAGCCCGCCAGCTGGCCGGACTGAATGCTGCCGCGGTACTGGAACAGGGTGTCGGTGTTGAGCCCCTTCAGCAGCTGCCAGATCGCCAGATCATTGGCCGGGCGGTCGGCGCGGTCGAGCTGGGTGCCGAGCAGCAAGCGGTTGGCGGCGGCTTCCACCGGCCGGCCATCGCCAACCAGGGCCTCCACCTTCAGTTGCAGGTAGTGGCGGTAGGCATCGCGGTCCATGCGCTCGGCCCGTGGCACCAAATCGAGCGCGGCAACAGCATCATGGAAGCGGCCGACCGCCGACAAGCCTTCGCCGAGCGCCAGATACAGACGGCGGCGGTCTTCCTCGCTGAGCGGCTGGTCCTTCAAGGCTTCCAATACGCCGACCGCCTGTTCGTAGCGCTGATCGCGCAGCAGCAGTTCGCCGGCCGACAGCCGCATCAGCGCGGCGCGGGCGCCGGTCGCGGTTTTCGCCGCTGCCAGAAAATACTCGGCATCGCGCAGCGGCGGATGCCGGTCCGGATCTTGTACGCGCAGCGAGTCCACGCAACCTGCGAGCGGAGCCAGCAGCAAGCCGGACAACAGCAACCAGCGGCGAACGGGGCGGCGATAAGGCATCATGCGCACTCTTCAACAAGGCAGACAGCAAAGGCGGTCATTATGACGGCAGGGGCCGGAGTTTTGTACGTGGTTGCGACCCCGATTGGCAATCTTGCCGACTGGTCGGCACGCGCGATCAGCGTGCTGCGCGAGGCACATACGGTTTACGCCGAAGACACGCGGCACAGTCAGACCTTGCTGAACCACCACGATATCCGCACGCCGCTGCGCTCGTTGCACGAGCATAACGAGCAGCAGCGCGTGGCCGAGCTGGCCGGTCTGCTCAGCCAGGGCGAAACGCTGGCACTCATCTCCGACGCCGGCACGCCGCTCATCAGCGATCCCGGCTTCAAGCTGGTGCGCGAGCTGCGCGCCCAGGGCTTCCGGGTGGCACCGGTGCCGGGCCCGTGCGCGCTGATCGCGGCGCTGTCCTGCGCCGGACTGCCGACCGATCGGTTCAGCTTCGAAGGCTTTCTGCCGGCCAAGGCCGGTGCCCGCCGCGAACGCCTGCAGGCCTTGGCGCGCGATCCGCGCACACTGGTGTTCTACGAAGCACCGCACCGGATCCTCGAGACACTGCAGGATGCCGCCGCCGTGTTCGGCGCGGATCGGCCGGCGGTACTGGCGCGCGAACTGACCAAGACCTTTGAAACGTTTCTCGATGGCTCGTTGAGTGCGCTCGTCACGCGTGTCGAGCAGGACAGTGATCAGCAACGCGGCGAAATCGTGTTGATGATCGCCGGAGCCCCGGAACGCAGCGAAACGGAAACCGAAGATCAGGCCACTCGCGTGTTGAGTCTGCTGCTGCCGGAAATGCCGTTGTCACGGGCGGTGGCGGTCGCCGAACAGTTGACTGGCCTGCCGCACAAACCGTTGTACAAGAAAGCGCTGGAGTTGAAAAAAACGCTGGCGGAAAGCGACGAGTCCTGACGTGGCGCTGACATGGCGCCGGACACTCAATCCGGCGAATAGGTGCGCACGCTGGCTTCGATCCGCTCACCATACAGCACCGGTGTCGCGCGAGGACGCGGCGCGTTGCAGCCGCGGCAACTGTATTGCGAGAGCAGCTGCAGCGGCAGCAGCAACAGCATTTTCGGCTTGGGATTTTCACGGACATAGTGACGGGGCAGCGTCGGCGAACGAGGCACTGCCACCGGTGATGTGCCGGCGTAGCGCAGGTACTTGTGATCATACAAAGGCACCAGCGTTTCGCTGTCGGCGCCAAGAGCAGCTGACGCCACCATGGCCATCAAAAACAGGCTGAGCATCAGCCGTACGTGCTTACCGATATGCATGCTGGTGCCGTCATCAGGAAGGAAGGGCATAGATCCCGATGCGTGCAAGGTGAACGCCGGCTGAATTCGCGACGATGGCGAATGTTCAAAAAAAAGCCCGCATTGACGCGGACTTTTGGTTTGTCGCTGCCTGCTCAGGCTTTCAGCAAACTGTTCAACAGCCGGCGCAAGCTGCGTTCGGCCAGCTGCCAGTTTTCCTTGCTCTCGCCATTGAGCAGCAGATGAAATTCCCAGTGCGCCATGGCGCCGAGCACAAGGTGGGCATCGGCGACGGCATCGGCCGAGCCGAGTGCCTGGAAAAAGCGCTCCAGCGTGCTCAAATGGGCGCGATCCGGCACCTGCACATCGGACGCCAGTTTGTCGTTGCGCAGCGCTTCCTGACGGAAGGCCTGCTCCACTTGCCGGCCATCGCGATCGGCGAGTTGGCTGCGCAGGAAATGCATGACGAAATCGGTCAGCGAGTGCGCCATTTTCTCGCGTCCTTGCGGCGTTGACAGCGCGCTCTTGCTGCTGTCGAGCGCGGCAAAGGTGTCTTTCTCCAGCGTCTTGGCGCCGGCCAGCGTGCGCTCGGCAAACAGCGTGAATGCATCCGAGATCAACTCGTTCAGATCACGGAAATAGTAAGTGGTGGCGGCCAATGGCACTTGCGCTTCCTGCGCGACGGCACGGTGGCGAACGGCTCTCAGGCCGTCGCGGACGATGATGCGGAGCGCGGCTTCCAGAATCGCCTGACGACGGGCATGGCCGTCGGCCCGGCGAGTCTTCCGGCCACGGTACTCCATGGTGGCAGGTACGGCTTCGGACATAGGATTCCATCCAGTGGGCTCGGGGGTTTCCCGAAGCATAGTTCGTGCGGCGCGAGCGTCCAGCGAGCGGGACCCGCGTGTCAGAATTTGGCAGTCAGACTGACTGTTTCATAACCAAACGTTATCAATGCTCGCCTTGCTGGTTCCGGGAAACGCGTGTTAGTTTCGCTGCAACCCCACTTTACGTGCCTTGTGGAAACACCGATGTCCCTGCACCGCAGCAGCATTCTCGTACTCGTACTCGTACTTATTACTGTAATCCTTGGATTACGGTGCGGGACGGTCTGCGCGCGAGGTAAGTGGTAAGAAGCAAAAAAACCTCCAGACGACAAACCCCCCGCACCGAAAGGTCCGGGGGGTTTGTCGTTTCTGGGGCTTTGAAACCGGCTGGCAAAGTCCGACGAATCTGCAGTTTGAACCCAGCAATACGAGCAAAACCGACAAACCGAGGAGCGAACAACATGACCAAGATGTACTTTGAAGCCGACGCCCATCCGGCCGCGCTGCACGGCAAGCGCATCACCATCATCGGCTACGGCAGCCAGGGCAAGGCCCAGGCCCAGAACCTGCGCGATTCCGGCTTTGACGTGACCATCGGCCTGCGCCCGCAGGGCAAGACCTGGATTGCCGCCCAGGCCGACGGCTTCAAGACCAAGCCGTTCGCCGAAGCGACCCAGGACGCCGATGTGGTCATGATCCTGACTCCGGATCTGGTCCAGAAAGCGATCTGGGAGCAGGACATCGCCCCGCATATCAAGCCGGGCGCGATGCTGATGTTCAGCCACGGCTTCAACATCCACTACGGTCTGATCAAGCCGCCGAGCAATATCGACGTGACCATGGTGGCGCCGAAGAGCCCGGGCCGACTGGTGCGCACTGAATACCAGAAAGGCGCCGGCGTGCCGGGTCTGGTCGCCGTTCATCAGGACGCGACCGGCACTGCATTTGACCGCGCGTTGGCCTACGCCCATGGCATCGGCTGCACCCGCGCCGGCGTGCTGCAAACCAGCTTTGCCGAAGAAACCGAAACCGATCTGTTCGGCGAACAGGCCGTGCTGTGCGGTGGCGCCACCGAATTGGTTGCGGCGGGTTTCGACACCCTGGTCAAGGCCGGTTATCAACCGGAAGTTGCCTACTACGAATGCCTGCACGAGCTGAAGCTGATCGTCGATCTGCTGTACGAAGGCGGCTTCGCCCGCATGCACGATTTCGTCTCCGACACCGCCAAATACGGCGACTTGAGCCGCGGTCCGCGCGTGGTCGATGCCGGCACCCGTGAGCGCATGGCGAAAATTCTCGACGAGATCCGCAGCGGCGAATTTGCCCGCGAATGGATTGCCGAGCACGAGTCCGGCGGCAAGCGTTATCGGGCGCTGATGGAAGCCGATCTGGCCCATCCGATCGAGAAGGTCGGTGCCGAGCTGCGTGCCCACATGCGTTGGCTGCCGGGCAATCAGAAAGCCGAACCCGCCAGCACAAATGGCGGCGGCGCTTTGAGTTCGAAAGCGGTCGCGTTTCGCGAAACCGAGAAATACTGAATCGATCGCTCACATCGGCTAACGCGAAAAGGAAACCAAAACGTGAACGGCGCGCAAGCATTGTGCAAAGCCCTGGAAGCCGAAGGTGTCGAGATCATCTTCGGCTACCCGGGTGGCGCCATCATGCCGGTGTACGACGCGCTGCTGGACAGCAAGTTACAGCACATCCTGTGCCGGCACGAGCAAGGCGCGGCGTTGGCCGCCGACGGTTATGCCCGGGCCAGCGGTCGTTTGGGTGTGTGTATGGCGACCAGTGGTCCGGGCGCCACCAATCTCATCACCGGCATCGCCAATGCCTACATGGATTCGGTGCCGATGCTGGCGATCACCGGCCAGGTGGCGAATCCGTTGATCGGTACCGACGCGTTCCAGGAAGTCGATGTCTTCGGCATGACCTTGCCGATCGTCAAGCACTCGTATCTGGTGCGCGATGTCAACGAGCTGCCGGCCATCGTCCATGAGGCCTGCCGGATCGCGATGAGCGGTCGGCCGGGCCCGGTGCTGATCGACATTCCGAAAGACGTGCAGAACGCGATCTGCACCGCTGAACTCGCCATGCCGAAAGCCGAACGCGTCGGCGAGCTGGATCGGGCCGGCATTCATCAGGCACGGGCGCTGATTTCGTCGGCGCAGAAGCCGCTGCTGTATGTCGGCGGTGGCGTCGTGCTCGGCAATGCCAGCGCGGCGCTGCGCGAATTTGTCGAAGCGACGCAGATCCCGGTCGTCAGCACGCTGAAAGGTCTCGGCGCGCTGTCGTTCGAGCATCCGCTGAACCTCGGCATGCTCGGCATGCACGGCACCAAGGCGGCCAATTTCGCGGTTCAGCGCAGCGATTTGCTGATCGTGGTCGGCGCCCGTTTTGATGATCGTGCCACCGGCAAGCTGGCGGCGTTTGCGCCGAATGCGCGGGTCATTCATCTGGACATCGATGAAGCCGAATTCGACAAACTGCGCCATGCCCAGATCAGCCTGCGCGGCGATCTGAAACGGCTGTTGCCAGCGCTGGCCGTGCCGTCGCATTGCGAGCCGTGGCGGTCGCAGTGTCTGGCGGACAAGGCGGCGTTTGCCTTTCGCTACGACGCGCCGGGCAGCGGCATTTATGCCCCGGGTCTGCTGGCGGCGTTGTCGCAACAGGCGGATGCAAACACCTACGTCAGTTGTGATGTCGGCCAGCACCAGATGTGGGTCGCACAGCATTACGGCTTCCGGGCGCCGCGCCAGCATCTGTCCAGCGGTGGTTTGGGCACGATGGGTTACGGTCTGCCGGCGGCGATTGGCGCGCAACTGGCTTGCCCGGATGCACGGGTGATCTGCGTCAGCGGCGATGGTTCATTCCAGATGAACCTGCAGGAACTGGCGACCATCAACCGCTACAAGCTGCCGGTCAAAATCGTGCTGTTCGACAACCAGGCGCTCGGCATGGTCCGGCAGTGGCAGCAACTGTTCTTTGCCGGCCGCTACAGCGAGATCGATCTGTCCGACAATCCGGATTTCGTCGCGCTGGCAAAAGCCTTCGGCATTCCGGCGGTGCGCATCGATTCGCGTGTACAGCAGGACGAAGCGATTCGCCTGCTGCTGGAAAGTGAAGGACCACTGCTGCTGCATGTGGTGATCGATCCGAAAGAAAACGTCTGGCCGCTGGTCGCGCCGGGCAAAGCCAACGATGACATGATGGAAGGAGAAGGCGCATGGACAACGTGATGTTTCTGACCGTCCGCAACAATGAAGGCGCGCTGGAGCGTTTGCTGCGCGTGACCCGTCATCGCGGCTTTGCGATTGACTCGCTGCTGGTGCAGAACGGTCGTGATCCGTCGCTGTACGAAGTGACACTGCGACTGACCAGCGAGCGTGATCGCGACAACCTGCAGAAGCAACTGGCCAAGCTGGTCGATGTCGTTGCCGTGCAGGCGATGGCGGCCCAGCCGCTGCTGCGCAGCGCGGGTTGAGCAGGAAAACATGACGCAAGACGTTTTGTCCGATACCGCATCGTACGATACCTTTCTGTACGACACGACGCTGCGTGACGGCGCCCAGCGGCAGGGCATCAGCTTTTCGCTGAACGACAAACTGCGGGTGACGCAACTGCTGGCCGAATTCGGTATCGACTATATCGAAGGCGGCTGGCCGGGCTCGAATCCGAAAGACGCCGAGTATTTCCGGCAGGTGCGCGGATTGAATCTCGGCCGCAGCCGCATGGCGGCATTTGGCAGCACCCGCCGGGTCGATCGCCGTGCCGATACCGATCCGCAACTGGCGGCGCTGTTGGCAGCAGAAACGCCGGTGGTCACGTTGGTCGGAAAGAGTTCGCCGCTGCATGTCGAATACATTCTGCGGACCACGCGCGAGGACAACCTCAAGGTCATTTACGACAGCGTCAAGCTGATGAAAGCCGAAGGCCGCGAAGTGGTGCTCGATGCCGAGCATTTCTTTGACGGTTATGCCGAAGACAGTCAGTACGCGCTGGCCTGCCTGCAAGCCGCCACCGAAGCCGGCGCCGATTGGTTGGTGCTGTGCGATACCAACGGTGGCAGCTTGCCGGAGCAGATCGCGACAACGGTAGCAGCAGTCCGCCAGGCCGTGACCACGCCGATCGGCGTGCATTGCCACAATGACAGTGAGCTGGCGGTAGCCAACTCGCTGGCGGCGGTGCGCGCCGGCGCCCGGCAGGTGCAGGGCACGATCAACGGCATCGGTGAACGCTGCGGCAATGCCAATCTGGTCTCGGTGCTGGCCAATCTGGCGCTGAAAACCGCGCATCGCTGCGCGGCGGCAGAACAGCTTGCCGCGTTGACCGCGTTGTCGCGCGCGGTCGCTGACATCGCCAATCTGGCGCCGGATGCGTTCGCGCCGTTTGTCGGCGTCAACGCGTTCGCCCACAAAGGCGGATTGCACGTCGCGGCGATCGAGAAATTGCAGGCAAGTTACGAGCACATCGATCCGCTCCGGGTCGGCAACGGTCGGCAGGTGGTGGTGTCGGAACTGGCCGGGCGTGGCAACGTTCGGCTGCGGGCGCGGGAATTGGGCCTGGAACTCGCCGGCGAAGAGGCGCGCGTCGCCGACCAGATCAAGCAGGCCGAAGCGCGTGGCCTGCAACTGGAAACGGCCGATGGCAGTTTCGAGCTGATCGTGCGTCGGCACCTGCCCGGCTATCAGCCGCCGTTTGCCGTGCGCGACCTGCATGTTCATACCGCCCAGCGTGATGGAGTGAGCGAGCCGAGCCTCGCGACCGCCAAGGTTACGGTGGCCGGTCAGCAGGAGCTGACCGCGGCAGAAGCGAGCGGCCCGGTTGCCGCGATCGATGCCGCGCTCAGAAAGGCGCTGAAGCCGTTCTATCCGGAACTGGAAGGCGTGCGGCTGACCGATTACAAGGTCCGCATTCTGGATCCGGAAGCGGCGACCGGCGCGACGACACGGGTCTGGATTGAAGCTGCCTATGGCGAGCAGCGCTGGTGCACCGTTGGCTGCTCCGACAACATCATTGCCGCCAGCGCCGAGGCGCTGCGCGACAGCCTGGAATTATTTGTGCTGCGACTGCAGTGCCCGCGCTTTGCAGCCGGCAGCATCGCTGATATACCTACTGAAACCGAAACTGACGTGAAAAAAGGAAACCATCATGGCCGCTCTGAACGCCCCTGCGAAAATCTGGCATAACGGTCAAATCAAACCGTGGGCCGAGGCCACCGTGCATGTGATGACCCACGCGCTGCATTACGGCTCGTCGGTGTTTGAAGGCATCCGTGCTTATGACACGCCGTCCGGCACGGCGATTTTCCGGCTCGGTGATCACATCCAGCGGCTGTTTGATTCGGCCAAGATTTACCGGATGGAGATCCCGTACACCCGTCACGATGTCGAAACCGCCTGCAAAGACATTGTCCGCACCAACGGTCTGAAATCTGCTTACCTGCGGCCGCTGGCCTATGTCGGTTACGGTGGTATCGGTATCGTGCCGGATGCGGAAACGCCGATTGATCTGGTTGTCGCCGCGTTCGAGTGGGGCGCCTACCTCGGCGCCGGCACCCAGGAAACCGGCGTCGATGTTGGTGTGTCGAGCTGGCACCGCCTGGCACCGAACACGATGCCGACCGGCGCCAAGGCCGGTGGCAATTATCTGTCCGGTGCGCTGATTGCCCGCGAAGCCCGTCGCCACGGTTATCACGAAGGTTTGGCGCTCGATCACAACAATATGGTCTCGGAAGGCGCCGGTCAGAACGTGTTCCTGGTCAAGAACAAGACGCTGTTCACGCCGCCGCTGACCGCGTCGATTCTGCCCGGCATCACCCGCGACACGGTGATCACCCTGGCAAAAGCGCTCGGCTATCAAGTGCGCGAAGAAAACATCGCCCGCGAATCGTTGTATGTCGCTGACGAGATGTTCCTGTGCGGCACCGCGTCGGAAATTGTCCCTGTGCGCAATGTCGATGGCCTGAAAGTTGGCAGCGGCAAGCGTGGTCCGGTGACCGAGGCCATCCAGAAGAAGTTCTTCGGCTTGTTCAATGGCCAGACGCCAGATGTCTGGGGCTGGCTGGACCCGATCGAGAACCCGACCTCGGCGTTTGTGCACGCGGCTTACGCGTAAGTAACTCCTGTGGGAGCGGGCTTGCCCGCGATTGTCTTTCTTGGCTGAGATAATCGCGGGCAAGCCCGCTCCCACAAAAGCCATTTCTTTCTGAAAGTTGCTGATATATGCCGACCTATCGCTCCAAAACCACCTTCACCGGTCGCAACATGGCCGGCGCCCGCGCGCTCTGGCGTGCGACCGGGCTCGGTGACAATGATTTTCACAAGCCGCTGATCGCGGTGGTCAACTCGTATTCGCAGTTTGTCCCGGGCCACGTGCACCTGAAGCAAATTGGCGAGCTGGTGTCGGAGGCGGTGCGTGGTGCCGGCGGCGTGCCGCGCGAATTCAACACCATCGCCATCGATGACGGCATTGCGATGGGCCATGGCGGCATGCTGTACAGCCTGCCGTCGCGGGAATTGATTGCCGATTCGGTCGAATACGTCGCCAACGGCCATTGCGTCGACGCCATGATCTGCATCTCCAATTGCGACAAGATCACGCCCGGCATGTTGCTGGCGGCGCTGCGCTTGAATATCCCCGCCGTGTTTGTTTCCGGCGGCCCGATGGAAGCGGGCAAAGTGGTGCGCGGCGGCGAAACCATCAAGCTTGATCTGGTCGATGCCATGGTGATGGCGGCCGACCCGAGTGTGTCCGATGAGCAAGTCGCCGAGACCGAGCACAATGCCTGCCCGACCTGCGGCAGCTGTTCCGGCATGTTCACCGCCAACTCGATGAACTGCCTGCTGGAAGCGCTCGGTTTGGCGCTGCCCGGCAACGGCACCATGCTGGCGAGCCATACCGATCGCCGTGAACTGTTCGTGCAGGCCGGCAAGACCATCGTCGAGATCACCAAACGCTATTACGACGGCAATGAAGCACAGCTGCTGCCGCGCGCCATCGCCAATTTCGCCGCGTTTGAAAACGCGATGACGCTGGATATCGCGATGGGCGGCTCGACCAACACCGTGCTGCACTTGCTTGCCGCCGCGCATGAGGCCGGCGTGCCGTTCACGATGCGCGATATCGATCGGCTGTCAAAAAAGGTGCCGCATCTGTGCAAAGTCGCGCCATCGACGCAGAAATATCACATCGAGGATGTCCATCGCGCCGGCGGCGTCTACGGCATTCTGGCCGAACTGAATCGGGCCGAGTTGCTGCACAGCGAGACCTATACCGTGCACAGCAAGACGCTCGGCGACGCCATTGCCAGGCACGACATCACCCGGAAAATCGACGATGCGACCCGTGAATTTTATCGCGCGGCGCCCGGCGGTCTGCGCAGCAGCAACGCGTTCAGCCAGAGCGCGCGTTGGCCGAGTCTGGATACGGATCGGCAGAACGGCTGCATTCGCAGCAAACAGCACGCGTATTCGCAGGATGGAGGTTTGGCGGTGCTGACCGGCAATCTGGCGCCGGACGGTTGCATCGTCAAAACCGCCGGCGTCGATGACAGTTGCCTGAAGTTTGTGGGGCGCGCCCGGGTGTTCGAATCGCAGGACGAGGCCGTTGAAGCCATTCTTGCCGACAAAATCGTTGCCGGCGATGCCGTGGTCATTCGCTACGAAGGTCCACGCGGTGGGCCCGGCATGCAGGAAATGCTCTATCCGACCAGCTACCTGAAAGCAAAAGGGCTCGGCAAAGCCTGCGCGCTGATCACCGATGGCCGCTTCTCCGGTGGTACCTCCGGTCTGTCGATTGGTCATGTCTCGCCGGAAGCGGCCAGTGCCGGTGCGATTGCGCTGGTGCGCGAAGGCGACCGCATCGCGATCGACATTCCCGCCCGGCGCATCGAGTTGCAGGTCAGCGAGGCCGAGCTGGCGGCGCGGCGCGCGGCCGAACTGGCACGTGGCGCGCAGGCATTCAAGCCACATAACCGCCAGCGCACGGTGTCGCAGGCACTGCGCGCCTATGCGCTGTTTGCCAGCAGCGCCGATCGCGGCGCGGTCCGGGTACTGCCGTCCGAAACTTGAGCCGGGTTTTACCCGAGCCAGCGTTGCCGGCCATTCGTGCAGCACATCACAGACGCGGCCGCCACCGGGCGGCCGCGTGCGTTATCATGGCCACCTTGGCTACTGGTTCTGGCTAACGGTCGCCGCAACCGTCAATCTGGATGCCGCCGGCAACGGCGTGCGTTCCGCGTGGTAGATGATGCGCAAACTCGATACCTCCAAACTGTTCCCGATTATTTTCTCGCTTGAACGGGTGCCGAGCTTCGTGCCCGATAATGCCCTTTGCGATACCTTTGCCCCCGGCCTGACCATCGTCTTCGTCGTCGAGGCAGAGGCCGGCCGTACTTTCATCACGGAAGACAATATTCAAGCACTCGGCTTGCAGCGTTACGAGCTGCTGCTGACCGCGCTCAACAATCTGCGCGAACGGCTGTCAAAGGTAGAGCGCATGGGCCGCGGCCCGACTTACCTGCTGAAAGCCAATGGCCGCGATGAAGCGTGTTTGTTGTTGCTCGATCAATTCTGGGATGGCATGGCCAAGGAAGTCGAAGGGGAACTGCTGGTCGCGGTACCGGCGCAAGCCTGTCTGGTGTTCACCGGTTCGCGCGCGAAAGCGGGCCTGACCATGCTGAAAGCCGCGATCAAAGCGCTGGCCGGTAGCGGCGATTCCCGCTTGAGTGATCGCATCTATGTCCGGCGCAACGGTGGCTGGGAAGAATACGGAGCCGATGCGGTAATTGCCTGAATAAGAAACGCCGGCACTGCCGGCGTTTCTTATTCGCTCATTTATGTCGCTCAGTCATGCTCACGGTGAACCGGTCATGGTCGCCGCCGCGCTGTCGGCGCCCGCTGCCGGCAAGCGACTGAACCGCGGTGTCGTTTCCGGTTTCCAGCCGATTTGCCGTTCCGGTTTCGCCAATTCCTGCACCACGACCGTCATCGCCGACGCCAGCGCCGTCAGGTTTTCCAGATCAATCAGCGATGCCTCATCGTTGGCGGCGTGATAGTGGCGCTGGCCGCGCCAGACCGACAACGAATGCGCCGGCACACCGAGCCAGTGCGGCTGTGCTTCGCTGCCGATATTTTTCATCGAAGCGAACGGCGCATTGTCCGAGCGCAGGAACAAATCCCACTGCGGATACGGGTCGGCCTCAAGTGTCCAGCCTTGTGCCGTCAGCATCGGCTTGATTTGCTCGAACAGTTCCGAATGCTGCCAGCCGGTCATCCAGAGGTTGCGCCGGTTTTTGCCTTCGGTGACGCCGACCATTTCGAAATTCAGATTGGCGACGATGCGGTCGAGCGGCAGCAGCGGCTGCGCAACAAAATGCGCCGAGCCTTTCAGCCCCATCTCTTCAGCGTCCCACGCGGCGAACACGATGTGACGCGGCGGGCGGTTGCCGGTTGCCGCGGCGCGCTGCAGCTGCTTGGCGATATTCAGCATGACCGTGACGCCGGAGGCGTTGTCATCGGCACCGTTGAACACATGGTCGCGACCGGCACCCGGCTGATGACCAATGTGATCGTAGTGCGCCGACAGCAACAGGTACTCGGCCTGCGCGGTCGGCTGGGTGCCCGGCAGTACCGCCAGCACGTTGCGGCCAATGGTCTGACTGCCGTCCTTGTTGGTGACGGCAAATAGCTGGAAATAACTGTCACCGAGCGGCTGCAGGCCGAGCGCCTTGAACTCGTCAGCCAGCCACACGCCGATGCGCTGTTGGGCGGCGCTGCCGGTGCGGCGACCGGCCGCTGCATCCGCGGCCAGGGTGTTGAGCCAGCGCTGACTATCAGCGAGATCCGGTGTGGTTTCGGCGGCAACGGGCAAGGCGGAAACGAGCGCGACAAAAGCAAGGACGGCGGCAGCACGAACCATGGTCAAAGGACTCAAGACTGGAATGGTCGCCCAGTCTAGTCAGCGCGGTCGCGCCCGTCATCGGCAAATCGTAACCGGATTTGGCGTTGGCCACCGTGGCCGGACCATCGCCTGTCCAGTCGTTTTGCCAGCCGCTGCTATGCTTTGCCCAACCCTCTCTTGCCGTGCAGATCGAACCTGATGACCGTGCGTCGGTACCGTTGCTGGCTTTTCCTGTTATGGCTGCTGTTACCGGTGCAGGAGCTCAGTGCGAGCGAACCGACCGCGTGGCTGGCGGCGCTGGAGCGCGTTCGCGACATGACCGACAGTCAGGCCGCCGCCACCGAACTGAGCCGGTTGGCGACTGAGGTGCCGGCGGAGTTGACCGACAGTCAGCAGCACGAGTGGCTCGCCTTGCAGGCGAACGTGTTCCGCGACATCGGCGACAACGAGCGCACCGAAGCCGCGGTCGCCGCGCTCGAAGCGCTGGCCGCGCGTAGTGCTCGCAATGAAATCAAAGTCGAGGCGCTGCTGCAGCGGGCGCAGTCGCTGAAAAACGCCGCCAAACCGACCGAAGCCCTGGCCTTGCTCCGGCAAGCGCTAGTGCTGGTTGAGCAGGTGCAGGATCTGCGCATGCGCTATGCCACCCACAACATGGCGGCCATTCTGTACAGTGACACCAGCGATTTCGAAAGCGCGCTGCAGCAGCACCTGAAAGCGCTGCCACTGGCCGAACAGTCTGGCGACAAGCGCGAGCCGCGGGAATTGCAGACGCTGAACAACCTCGGCGCCTTGTATTTGAGTCTGCGCAATCCCGAGCAGGCGCTGAACTATTTGCAGCGAGCCAAGCCCCTGGCCGTCAAACGCAATGATCGCAGCATGCTGTCGACCATTGCGATCAATACCGGTTATGCACTGTCCAGTCTCGGTCGGCACGAGGAAGCGGCTGCGTCCTACCAGCAGGCCCTGCAATTGGCGCGCGAACTCGGTGATGAGCGCTCGGAATCGATCGCCTTGATCAATCTGTCGGATGACGCCTTGCAGCGGCAGGCCTGGGCGGAAGCGGCCGATTACGCCCGCACAGCCCTGCTCATTGCGCAGAAAAGAAAAGATCGAACCAATGAGGCCATTGCCCACGCCAACATCGGCTTGGCACTGGCGGGGCAGGGCTTGATTCGGCAGGGTTTGCAGGAGTTGCAACTGGCGCAGGAGCAGTTGCAGGCACTTGCCGATATCGCCACCGAAGAGCTGGTGCAGGCGGAGATTGCCCGCATCAGCGAACAAGCCGACCTGTTGCCGGCGGCGGTGACGGCGCTGAAGCGTCAGCTGCAGATTCGCGAGCAACTCTATTCGGCAGCCCGACAGCGCGCCGTCACCGAATTGCAGGAGCGCTTTGACGCCAGCGCCCGTCAGAAACAGATCGAACTGCTGGCGCGCGAGAATCAATTGCAGGCCGCCGAAATTGACAACCGGCGGCTTTATCTTTGGGTGATCGGCCTGATTGCGTTGACCGTGATCCTGGCTGCCATCGTGGCGATGTTGTCGTACTGGCGCGTTCGCGATGCCAACCGTCGTTTGCAGGCGGTCAATGAAAAACTCGCCGACCAATCGATTCGCGATCCGCTGACCGGGTTGTTCAATCGCCGTTCATTCCAGTTGGCCATGGAACGGCGTTGGACCGAGCGTGAGCGGCGCACGGAACCGGATGCCGGCATTGATGCATTTGTTCTGCTCGACATCGACCATTTCAAACGCATCAACGACACTTTCGGTCATGCCGCCGGCGACGCGGTACTGATCGAGGTGGCGAACCGGCTCAACAAGGGCATGCGCGACAGTGACATGGTCCTGCGCTGGGGGGGCGAAGAGTTTCTGCTCTACCTGCGGGCAACCACCGGTGAGGCGCTGCGCGATGTGGTCGCGCGGGTGTTGAACACGCTGGGCGCAACGCCGGTGCAGTTCGAAGGCAAGAGCATTCCGGTCACGGCTTCGGCCGGCTTTGTCCCGCTGCCGTTCTCCGGCTTGCCGGAATCCGAGTTCGGCTGGGAGCGGGCAGTGCAGCTGGCCGATCTCGCGCTCTATCTCGGCAAGGGGCGTGGTCGCAACCGCGCCTATGGTGTGCTGCAGGTCAATGGCAACTACCAGGAAATTGCCCCGCAGCTGGAACAGAATCTGGCGCATGCCATACGCCATCATCAAGTGGTTGCCGTCGAGGTGCTCGGTCCGGGTGCGGCACCGGCTGAGTTCGACGATTAAGGTCCGTTCGCGCCGAGCACAGTGAAACTGTCGCTGCGGCCGAGCCGGGCCAGTGCGGCGGTCAATGCGGGCGGTGGCACGGTCAGTTTACGGGCGGTCAAATCCAACCAGGCTCCGTGCGAAATCACGCGCGCCGCGAGGTCGCCAGAAGCCTTGAAAAACTCATTGCGCAGCTTGAATCGACTGCCATCGTCGCTCAGGGCTTCGAGTTGCAGCGTCACCGTCACCGACTCCAGCAAGCGGAATTCCCGGTAGTAGTCCACTTCATCGCGAAACACCACCGGCCCGATCCGCAGCCGATTGAACTCACTGACCGGAAAGCCGTGCTCCTGGAAAAACGTGAAACGCAAATCAGCGGCAAAGTTCAGATAGGCCGTGTTCGCCATGTGGGCATTGAAATCCATGTCAGCCCAGCGGGCGACAAACTGGCGACTGAACGGTGCAGACATTTTGTCATTCTCTCTTTTGCTCAGACCTTGCCGGCGGCGGCAAGGTCGGCGGTGTTGGCGGGCGTTGGCGTCGTCCGTCTGCTGCGGCAATCGCGAAAGCTGACCAATTGATTGCGCCCTTGTTCCTTGGCTGTGTAGAGCGCGAAATCGGCGGCCTCGAACAGTTGCTCGGCGCTGGTGACATCGGGCATCTCGTAGCATGCCAAGCCTATGCTGATGCGAATTGCGTATTCGCCGGCACTGTCCTGCTCCACGGCGGTGCGCAGCCGTTCGGCCAACACGCAGGCCTCGTCATGGCTGGCGCCCGGCAAAATCACGACAAACTCCTCACCGCCATAGCGGCAGGCGAGGTAGGGCTTGCGGATCAGTTTGCGCAGTACATGGCCGACCAGTTTGATGGCCTCATCGCCGCGGGCGTGGCCGTGCCGGTCATTGAACTGCTTGAAATGATCGATATCCAGAATCAGCAGCGCCAGCGGTCGTTTGGTCTGACTGGCAAGGTTGACGGCGGCCGGCAGTTTGTCGTCGAACAGGCGCCGATTGCCGAGCTGGGTCAGGGCGTCGGTGCGGCTTTGGTGCTGCAGTTCATTCATCCGGCTGCTGAGCGTCATCGACAGCAGGATCATTTCCAGTAGCGAGCCAATCTGCCAGCTGTTCTGGGTGACAAAGGTGTGCGGCAAGACGCCGAAAATTTTCCACAGATAGATGATGGAGCCTGCCAGAAAAGCGCCCCATGCCAACAGAAAGTAGCGGGCGGGGATCGAGCCGGCCAAGGCGCTGACGCAGCCCATGATCAGCATGAAAATGACCGACAGTAAAATCAGCAGCGTGACGGGCACGATCAGGGTCTTGTACGGCAGCAGTGGTACCAGCAACAGACCCGCAGCTGCGACAACCTGCAAGGCGATGGCAATTTTTTCCAGCCGCGGCGCGTAGGCTCTGGCGTGCAGGATCATGCGGGAGAACTGCAGTGCTGCCAGCAAGGACAGACACAGCAGAACGATCAGGCCGGTGTTGCCCCAAGCCGGGCTGCCGGGCCACAGAAACTGGAAGGCGAGGCCGTTATGCGTCGCCATATACAACCCGAAACTGGCGACATAGGCAAAATAGGCGAGGAAAGCATTGTCACGCACTGCGACGAATACCAGCACACTCCAGACCAACAGCATCAGCACCGCGCCGTAGTAAATGCCGTAGGCGAGTTGTTCGCGGCTGATCTGCTCCAGCAACTCCGGTTCACTGTACAGCGACAAGCTGATATCGATCGGGCCTTGCGACTGATAGCGCAGATAAATGCTTTGTTCACTGTCGGCGGCGAGCGTCAGCGGAAAGACAAAATCGCGATGCGCCAAAGGCCGATCAGCAAACGGCCGGCGGTCGCCGGTGGCAAGCTGTTGCCAGTGGCCATTTGCGCCTTTGCTGTACAACTCGATGTAATCAATCAGCGGATAGTCCTGCCGCAACATCACGCTCTGCCGATGCGGACTGTCGTTGCGCAGCGTCAATCGCACCCACCACACCGACGGCGTGAAGCCGATATTGGTGACGGCGAGCGGCGCCAACTGAAAGCCGGTGTTTGCGCTGCTGACCGCGTCAATGGTCAGTGTGCCGGCCGGATCCTCGAGCAACTCCAGATGGCCGGCCAAATCGGACCGACGCAGTCCGTCATCGACGGCAATGGCAGGAGCCGTGCTGGCGTGACTCGGCAAAGGCGTCAGACACAGCAACATGCAGACGGCGGCGAACGCCTGCGGCATGGCTGACCGAAAACAGGCGCGGAGTGAAAGCAAAGAACCGGGCATGGGCCAAAGCATCCTGTGCGGTTTTTATTGTTGTCTAGCGCGGCGCGCGCCATCGAGGTGGCGGTGACCGCTGGGTATTCGCTGCCGGCAGCGTGAGGCTCGCCAGCACCCCCGACCACTTTGTACAGCCGTGACAAATAGCGGGGCGGGCGCTAGTGTGCGCGCAGAGCGTATCGACTGCAATCGTAGCCCAGTCGCAGAGGGGGCTGGTGACCGCAGCGAATTTTCCATCACAACAACACGCAGGAGCGGAACGATGACGGGGCAGACGGGGGGATGGTTACGGCGGCAATGGGCGGGTGCGATGTCGCTGACGCTCGGCTCGGTGCTGAAATGGCTGGCCGGTCTCATCGGCGTGTTGGCGCTGCTGGCGGTAGTCGCTTTTGCCTGGTTTGTGCTGTGGCCAAACCACAGCATCCCGGCGCTGGAGCCGGTGGATGAATATGTCTATCTCGATCAGGGCTGGGGCGACGGCCAGCAGGCGGCCGGTCGCGAGCGTTACTACTACACCGGCCAGGGCGCGTCACTGCCGCAGGGCGCGTCGACCGGCGCGGTGCGTTACGACTGGTTCGTCCATCTGGAATTGCCGTTCTCCGAACAGCGCTTTGCCGATCCGGACCATATGCGCAAATACCGGTTCATTGTCGATCCGGCGCCGAGTCCGGCCAATCCGGATCAGTTGCCGGTCGGCTTCAGCAAGCATTTTGATCCGGGCATTGGCGAGTACGTGCTCGACATCACCTGTGCCGCCTGTCACACCGGCGAAATCCATCACCAGAAAGACGGCAAGCGTTACGCCATTCGCATCGATGGCGGTCAGGCCATGCATGCGTTCACCGACATGTCGCGCGGCAGCTTTGCACCGACGCTGCTGGCGTCGCTCATCGATACTGCGGTCAAGCCATGGAAATTTGATCGCTTTGCCAAGAAGGTCCTGGGCGACGGCTATCCGGCCGGCAAGGAGGCGCTGCACACGGCGGTCTGGGCCAGCATCAAGGCGATGCTGGCCAGCGGCCAGAACAATCCACTGCGCAAACTCTATCCGGTGCACGAGGGGTTCGGCCGCACCGATGCGCTTGGTCGCATCGGCAACACCGCGTTCGGTGATCACTTGGTCGCGAAGAATTATCAGGTCGGCGATGCGCCGGTCAGCTATCCGTATCTGTGGAATATCTGGAAATTCGACTGGGTGCAGTACAACGGTTCGGTGGCGCAGCCGCTGGCGCGCAATATCGGCGAAGCGCTCGGCGTTGGCGCCATCAACCCGCTGCGCAGCGACATGGGTGAACCGTTGCCGGCGAATGAACGGTTTCGCAGCAGTGTCGACATTGCCGGCCTGCAGAAAATCGAACACACCCTGCAACAGCTGACACCGCCGCGCTGGCCGGAGCATATTTTTGGCGCCATCGATCCGGTCAAGGCCAGCCAGGGCGAAGCACTGTTCAAACAGCATTGCCAGGGCTGCCATGGTCCGCATGTCGCGAGCGCGGCGCGGCAGCAGGCGAGCGCGCCGCTGAAACCGTCAGCGGAGCTGGAGTGGCGCATCGAAGTGATTCCGCTCGAACACATCGGCACCGATCCGACCGCTGCCAAAGGCTTCCTCGAACGGCATTACGATCTCAGCGCCACCGGCCTAGGCAATGCCGATCTCGGCAACGCGCTGCGGCCATTGCAACAACGCCAGCTGGCGCGCGACGCCCGGTTCCGGCTGCAGGAGGTGATCACACTGCGCACGGCGCAGCAATTGCCGCTGGGTGACTTGCCGGCGTTGCTGGCCAGCTATCCGAATCCGGATGCCGACGCGAAACCGGTGCTGCCAATCGCGCAGTTCCAGCAGATTGATGCGGCGATGACGGCGCTGCTGGCCGAACCGCTGACGTTGACCGATGCGCCGGCCGATCCGCTGCATTGCGATCTGACCTGTCATACCGCCAATCTGCTCTGGGATGTTCGCCATGCCGCCGCGGCGATCGAACAGCAGCTGGCAGCGCTCGATGTCAAACACATCAACGAAGGCCTGGCGCTGAATATTGTTGGCATCCTGATCAAGAACCGGTTCTATGCCGACTACGGCATCGACTACCCGACCCAGCAATGCCTCGAAGGCTTCGGTGCGCTCGATTTGCCGCAGGTGATCGCCGGTTACAAGCCGCGGCCGCTCGAAGGGGTCTGGGCAACGCCGCCATTCCTGCACAACGGCTCGGTGCCGACGCTGTATCAGATGCTGCTGCCACCGGCGCAGCGCGATCAGAAATTCTTCGTTGGCCGCCGCGATTACGATCCGGTGCACGCCGGTTATGTCACAAGCCCGGATGAAGACGGTGACGATGACGGTTTCTGGCTCGACACCGGTATTGCCGGCAACCACAACAGCGGTCACGCCTTTGCCGCCGATGCCGACAGCTGGCAGAAATTCCAGCAAGACCCGAAAGCCAATCCGCTGCCGTCGGGTGTGATCGGACCGGAGTTCAGCGATGAGCAACGGTTCGCCATCATCGAATACCTGAAAGTGCATCGCGATCCGCCGACGCCGGCCGGTTACCAACCGCCGCAATGCCAGCTGTGGGGGCAATCGCTATGAGTGCCGGACAAAACGGAGACCTGCGCAGTCAGGCGCCGGCCTACAGTCCGGCTTTCGAAACGGTGCAGCAGGCCGAGCAACAATGGCTGCAACAGCGGCGCGCGGCGGTCGGCGATATCGCCACCGATGCGCCGGTGGTCGGGCTCGGTTTGTCCGGCGGCGGCATTCGTTCGGCTTCGTTCAATCTTGGCGTGCTGCAAGCCTTGCAGCGCAAAGGCTTGCTGAGCCGGATCGATTACCTGTCATCGGTATCCGGCGGTGGTTATATCGCGTCCTGCCTGAGCTGGTTGCGGCAACAGTTTCCGTTCAGCCGCACCGGCGAACTCGGCACGCTGCCGCTGGCCAACGGTCACGGCACGGTGCTCGACTGGCTGCGCGCGCACGGCAGCTACCTGATCAGTGGTCGCGGTTTTTCCGGCTGGGCGCTCGCGGCCAGCATACTCGCTGGCACGCTGCTCAATCTGGTGGTGTTGCTGCCGCTGTTTCTGCTGCTGATCGGTTTTGCCAGCCGCGACTGGTTCGCGCTGGCCTGGCCGGCAACGTTGCATCTGCCGGGTGCAGGCGCCATCCAGGGCCATGACGGTTTCATGCTGGCCGCGCTGGCCGGTGTCGCGGCATTGCTGCTGTTTGTACTGACCACACTGGTGTTTGCGCTGAGCACGGTGCTGCCACCGTTACGGCGCTTGACGGCGGATTTCTTCTTCCGCCGTTTGCTTGGCAAATTGCTGGCGACGGCGGTCATTGCCTTGTTGATCGGCACCTTGCCGCTGTTCGCCGGTATCGAGGAAACGGTACTGCAATATGTGCGCGCCGACGGCAGCCGGGAAATTGCCCGCCATCTGTCCTATCTGCTGCCGATGCTGACCGGCGCGCTGACGATCTGGCGCGCCAACAAAGGCGGCGGTGGCACCATTGCCATCATCGGTCTGGGCCTGTTGCTGTACAGCTTTTTTGTCCTGCTCTATCACCTTGCCGCGCATACCGCGCTGTTGGCGTCGCCGGCATTTTTCTGGTGGTGCGCGATCTCGCTGCTGCTGGCGCTGGTGGTCGACATCAACGGCATCTCGATGCACAGTTATTATCGCGGCCGGCTCGCCGAAGCCTATTTGCCGGTGGTCAGCAAGGACGGGAGTGGCCGGCATCCGCTGCAATTCCGGCTGACTGAACTCAGCCCGCAATCCGGGTCACCGTTCCATCTGATCAACACCACGCTGAACACGACCAGCTCGAACCAGGAAAAACTGCGCAGCCGCAACGGCGACAACATGGTGCTGTCGCCACTGTATTGCGGTGCCACCAGCACCGGCTATCGCCGCACGGATCAGTACCTGAATGGTGCGCTGACGCTGTCGACGGCGTTCTCGGTGTCCGGTGCGGCCGTTGATCCGGACATGTACGCAACCAAAGCCCGGCCGATCAGTTTTCTGATGGCGCTGCTGAACATCCGGCTGGGCATCTGGACGCTGAATCCGCGCACCGAACCGCGTCGCTGGCGGTTTCCGGCCTGGTATCAACTGATGCTGCGCGAGATGCTGGGTGTCGGGCTTGCTGAAACCAAACGCCATGTCCATCTGGCCGATGGCGGCCATTTCGAAAATCTGGGGGTGTATGAACTGCTGCGCCGTCGTTGCCGCTACATCGTCGTTTGCGATGCCGGCGCCGATCCGGATTGCACGCTGGCGGATCTCGGCAAGGCCGTGCAGCGCGCCCGCGCCGATTTTCAGGTGGAAGTGGAGATCTGTGCCGACCGCTTTTACCATGAGCGCGATGAACAACTGCGTCAGCACGTCCATGTGCTCGGCAGCATCCGCTATGCCGATGGCAGTCGCGGTCAATTGCTGTATCTGAAAGCCATGTTGCGCGAACAGCTGAGTGCCGACATCTACGGCTACTGGCGCAGCAACCCGGCCTTTCCGAATCAATCCACTGCCGATCAGTTCTACGACGAGCAGCAGTTTGATTCCTATCGTGAGCTGGGTTTACAGCTGATGCTGGAGATCATTGGCGACGAGGCCAAGCCGAGCATCGAGTCGGTGTTTGCCCGCGCGGCGCAACTGGTTCCTGTACAAGGGGTTCCGGCCCAGCGGGTGGCTTGATTTGAGGACGGCTTGAACAAACCAGAACGCTGTCGTCCCGGCGCAAGCCGGGACGACACAAACTTCTCGATTACGGACTTCATCAGAGCTTCTTTAACACCGTCATGCACTGCCTGAAGCCAGCACACCGGTTGGGCGCGCCTGGCCCGACCGCGAAGGACGAGTTGTAACGAGCTTAACCCAGTTTCTCGGTGATGAGCCGTTCGGCCAGCGCATAGTCAACCTGTTCCGGCCGCTCGATATGGTCACAGAGCGTGGCCAGAATCTCATCGTTGATCCGGCCGCGCCGCAGCGCTTCGGCGTACGGAATATGCTGGAACATTACCATCGAATAGCGCGGGCTGAATTTGTCCGGCCAGCGATTCTCCAGTTCAAAGCCGACCGTTTTCTTCAGCTGGAATTTCGGGTCGCGGACGGTAGCGCGCATCTCGACGTAATTCTCCTGTGCCATCAGCGCAATGGCCTCACCGTTGGCTTTGCGGGCCACTTCGTAGGCGGCGAATACCCCGGTCCAGTCGTCGTGATGCGCGTCGAGCAGGCGGTTCAGATCGAAGCAGTCCTCAAAGCCGCAGTTCATGCCCTGACCGTGGAACGGCACAATCGCATGGGCCGCATCACCGATCAGCAGCGCTTTGCCCGGCACGGTCCAGTGCGGGCAATGCACGGTGCCGAGAAAACCGGTCGGGTTCTTGAAATAGGTCTCGGCAGCATCCGGCATCAGTTTCAGCGCGTCGGCGAAATTCCGCTCGAAGAATGCCGTGAAGCTGGCCTTGTCATGCAGGGCAGCGAAGCTGACCTCGCCCTGATCCGGTGCGAACAAGGTCATGGTGAAACTGCCGTCGTTGTTCGGCAGACCAATCATCATGAAGTCGCCACGCGGCCAGATATGCAGCGCTTCCTTTTCAATCTGGAAGCGCCCCGCCGGACCGGCTGGAATGGTCAGTTCCTTGTAGGAATGAAAGAGCTTCTCTTCGACACTGGCCACGCCATGCAGTTTGTCGATGGCCTTGCGCACCACTGAGCCGCCGCCATCGGCACCGATCAGCAGTTCGAACGGTTCGTCATGGCTGTTGCCGGTCTGTTCGTGTTTCAGCCCGATGCGTTGGGCGGCGAAATCGATCTGTTCAATGCCGGTGTCGAACACGATACGGACTTTGCCGGTCGCTTCGGCCGCCGTCATCAGCAGCTTGTTCAATTCGCCGCGTGACACCGAATAAATCACTTCATGCGGCCGCTGACCATACGGCACCAGCAGGGTCTGACCTTGCTCGTCATGCAGCATGCGTCCTTTCATCGGAATGATGATGTCGCGCACCTGTTGCATCAGGCCGAGTTCTTCCAAGGGGCGGATGCCGCGGTTGGCGAGCGCCAGGTTGATCGAGCGGCCGGCGCTGATCGCAGTCTTGCGCATGTCCGGGCGTTTCTCGTAAATCGTTACGGCGTAACCGCGCCGCGCCAGATAGATCGCCAGCAGCGAGCCGACCAGGCCGGCGCCAATCAGGGTGATGTGTTGTGGTTTCATCGTTGTCTTCGCCATACGCGGTCAATGAGAATATGAGGCCCTGGTGCGTGTGTTGCCTTCGTTCGCCAACCACCCCTGACCCCTCCTTGATAAGGAGGGGGACCTTTCGGTGCCTGCGTTTGGCTCCCCTCCTTGTCAAGGAGGGGCCGGGGGTGGTTAAGCTCAGTCGAAATGCCGTTTGCAATCGGTGCCGGCGCTTCGGTCATGCCTGCACGGTTTGCTTCAAAATCTGCACAAAACGCCAGACATCTTCAAAGCTGTTGTACAGCGGCGCTGGCGCCGCGCGCATCACGTTCGGTTCGCGGAAATCACAGGTCACGCCCTGATCTTCCAGCTTCTGTTGCACTTGCTTGGCGGTCTGGCCATGCAGCTTGACCGTCAATGACAACTGCGCACCGTGTCGGCGCGGTTCGAACGGCGTCAGCACATGAATGGCGTCACCGAGTTCTTGTTCGAGTAACCAGCGCAGGTAGCCGGTCAGCTCCAGCGATTTCTTGCGCAGCGGATGCATGCCGCCAGCGTCCATGAAGGTATCAAGCGACGCCCGCACCGCTGCGAGCGACAGAATCGGCGGATTCGACAACTGCCAAGCCTCGGCCGTCGGGATGGCATCGAACTCCGGTCCCATCTGGAAGCGAATCGATTTGTTCTGGCCCCACCAGCCGTGAAAGCGCGGCAAATCCTTGCCGAGATGGCGTTCATGAACAAATGCGCCGGCCACCGAACCGGGGCCGCTGTTCAAATACTTGTATGAACACCAGGCGGCGAAATCGACATTCCAGTCATGCAGGTTCAGCACGATATTGCCGACTGCATGCGCCAGATCAAAACCAACGGTGGCCCCGACGCTGTGGCCGGCTTCGGCAATCGCCGCCATGTCCAGCACTTCGCCGGTGTAGTACTGCACGCCGGGCAACAGGATCAGCGCCAGCTGCTTGCCTTCGCGCTTGATGAGCTCTACCAAATCTTCCTGACGCAGGCAGTCTTCACCGGCACGTGGCTTGGCCAGCACCAAAGCTTCCTTCGGGTCGAGACCGTGGAAACGCAGCTGCGATTCGACCGCATAGTGATCGGACGGAAAGGCGTGATCTTCGATCAGGATTTTGAACCGGTCTTTGCTTGGCCGGAAAAAACTGACCATCAGGAAGTGCAGGTTGGCGGTCAGCGAGTTCATGCAGACCACTTCCTGCGGCAGCGCGCCGACCAGCTTGGCCGAGGCGTCAGTCAGGAATTCGTGATACGGCAGCCAGGAATGCTTGGCGGCGAAATGGCCTTTGACGCCAAGCTGCTGCCAGTCTTTCAGCAATTCATCGACATAATCGGCGGTGCGTTTCGGTTGCAGCCCGAGCGAGTTGCCGCAGAGATAGATTTCATCGTGGCCCTGATGCCGTGGAATGTGAAACTGGTGCCGCATCGGGTGCAACGGATCGGCACCGTCCAGTTTCTGGGCAAACGCGAGATTGTTCTCAAGCATGATCGGGCTCCACAGGGATCAGGAAAGGCCGGCTGGGCGCGACATCGAGTTCGAACGCCGGCACTTGTAAATTGAGCAGGTAGACACCGTCACGAACGGCATCCGGGACAAAAATCATTTCGGTGACGGTGCGTTGCAGGGCCGTTGTCGGTGCCGGACCATGTGTGTCTTCGGTGATCTCCCAGAACAGATGGTGCGCGGTCAGGTGGCCGTTGTCGTGCATCTTGTCCAGTGACGGGAAATCGACCAGCAGATGCTGCACACCGCGCAGGCGCAGGTACTGCATCGCTTCGCGGGTAAAAAACGGTGGCTGATGGCTGTCGCCATAACGGGCGACCTGCTTGTCGCGGCCGTTCGGTAGCGTGCGCACCACGAGCGCCGCCAGCCAGTCATTGCCGATGTCATCGAGTGCCCGCTGCAAAGTCGCGGCGGTGATCACCTGATCATTGGGGGCAAGCACCGGCGTGTAATGATCGCTGCACTGATTGGCGGCGACCGGATGGACCGAAATCAGCGTCGCCGGTACCAGCAGTTCGCGCAGGCTCTGATGAACCGAGTGCAGGTCGTTGACAATATGGCTGACCGATTCGGTATGGGTGCCATTGCAATGCGGATTCAGTGTCAGCTCCGGCACATTGCAGCTACCACCTTTGCGGGTGTCGCCAATCCAGCTGCCGGCTTGCATCGGTTTGCTGTTGGCGACGGTGGCGCCGAAATGATTCGGCTGCGGGCCGTTGAAATGCAACGGGATGGCCAGCGAAATTGCTTCGCTGTGACGAACCCGAAACGATTGGCCGGCCAGTTGTATGGTCAGTTTCATGTGCGTCAACCCAGGAAATGCGCTTTCGGCAGATTGAGCCACTCCAGCGCGGTGCCGTGCAGCAAGCGGGCGCGGATATGGTCGTCCGCGAAAGTTTCCCGGATCAGCCGGCCCGGTTCGAGCTCGCCAAGCGGAAACGGATAATCGGTACCAAGCGCGAGTCGGTCGGCACCGACCAAATCAACTACGTACTTCAATGCCAGCGGGTCGTGCACCAGCGTATCGAGGTAGATGCGCTTCAGGTATTCGCGCGGATTGACGTTGTTGTCGATCGCGCAAAGATCCGGCCGGGCAGCAAAGCCGTGCTCAATGCGGCCTATCGTATGCGGGAAGCTGCCGCCACCGTGGGCGAATGCGATCCGCAGTTTCGGTAGCCGCTCCAGCACGCCGCCGAAAATCATCGAAGTGATGGCAAGGCAGGTTTCGGCCGGCATGCCGACCAGCCACTGCGCCCAGTATTGGCCGAGCCGATCTTTGCCAAACATGTCCCATGGATGGACAAACACGCAGGCATTCAGATCTTGCGCGGCGGCAAAAATATCAAACAGTGCCGGATCGTTCAGGTTCTTGCCGTTGACGTTGGAGCCGATCTGGATGCCCGGAAACTTCAGTTCCTTGACGCAGCGTTCCAGCTCCTGAATCGCCAGCTTGCTGTCCTGCATCGGCACCGTGCCGAGGCCGACAAAGCGGCGCGGGTGGTCGGCAACGACACCGGCGATATGGTCGTTCAGCAGCCGCGACAGATCGAGCGCGTGTTCCGGCTTGGCCCAGTAACTGAACATCACCGGCACGGTCGACAGCACCTGGATATGCACGCCGTGCTGATCGCATTCCTGCAAGCGCATGCCACCATCCCAGCAGTTGCTGTCGATTTTGCGGAAGAACTTGCCGTCCTGGACCATGTTGGCGCAGCCGGGGCCGCAGTGTTCCAGCTGGATGAAGCCACCATAACCGTAGCGCTCTTTCAGGTTCGGCCAATCGCGCGGCAGGATATGGGTGTGGATGTCGATGGTTAGCATCGGATTCTCGTTATCTGCAATCGGCTGTCCCTGCAGGATCACCCTCACCCCGGCCCTCTCCCCTCAAGGGAGAGGGAGAACACACTTCGAACGAAGCGTCCCTTCTCCCTTGAGGGGAGAAGGACAGGATGAGGGTGAACTCACCGTTCAAGCCATAGTTGACTATTTCGCAGTCGCCTTCTTTTCAGCCCGCTACTTCACCGCCAATTTGTTCACCGCCGGCGCCACCGTGCCGCAGTGCTTGCAGGTGCGCTTTTCTTCGCTGGCCAGATAGCGATCGAACACCGGCAGAAAGTCTTTCTCGACGCTGTGCAGCGTGAAGTATTCCTCGTACAGCTTGTTGTCGCAGTGGTCGCAGAACCACATCAGGCCGTCTTTTTCATGGGGCAAGCGCTTGCGTTCGACCACCAGGCCAATCGAATTGGCGTAGCGCACCGGTGAATGCGGCACTTTGGCGGGCAGCAGAAAAATCTCGCCGGCCTTGATCGGGTAATCGACCCGCTTGCCGTCCTGCATCGTGCGCAGCAGCATCTCGCCCTCGAGCTGGTAGAAGAACTCCGGGCCTTCGTCGTAGTGGTAATCCTTGCGGCCGTTCGGACCGCCGACCACCATCACGATGAACTCGTCGTTCTCGAACACCTGCTTGTTGCAGACCGGTGGTTGCAGCAGATGCCGGTGCTCGGCAATCCACTGCTGGAAATTGAACGGTGGAACGATCGCGGCGGCCATGTTCAGTTGACTCCGGACAGTTGTTCACGCAAGGCAACAAACGCCTTGCCGAATTCGGTGGTTCTCAGCGCGCTGAAATGGCCCAGGTCAGGCACTTCGACATAGTTGCGATAACGTGCCTGGGTGGCTTCGGCGTACAGTTTTTTCGCCAGCGACGGCGGCGTCTGACTGTCGTTTTCACCGACCACAATCAGCACAGGCGCGCGCAAGCTGGTCAGGTTGTCCTTGTTGTTGATGGCGAGCAATTTCGGTTCGATCTCAACCGAAATGAACGGTTTGGCGATAAACGGTGTGGTGGCGTCAGCCCAGTCTTCGGCGTTGGTGGCGCTGCCTTCGAGAATTAGGGCATCGACCGGGCGCTGCTTGGCAACATGGCCGGCAATGAAACTGCCGAGCGAGAAGCCGTGCACGATGACCGGCTGGTTCGGCAACTCCTGCTTGATGCGGTCAAACGCAGCAACGCCATCGCGGAACAGCGTTTCAATGCTGGGGTCGCCTTCACTGGCGCCATAACCACGATGGTCAACCAGCATCAGGTTGACGCCGAGTTTGCTGTAATGCTCAAGCAAATAACGGTTGCTTTGCTGGATGCGGAAATTGTTGCCACCAAAATAGAGCACGCTGACCCGAGCGTCCGGGTGAGTGAACAGCTGACCGTACAGCCGGATGCCGTCGGCAGCTGTCAGCTGCAGCTCGCGCAGCTGGTAGCCGGGGGCCGTTGCCGCGATGTTGCTAGCGGTAATGGTCTTGTCCGGCATCAACAACTGTTTTTCCGAGACCTGAAAGGTCATGCAGCCGGTCAACAGTGCAGTGGTCAGTGGCAACAGCAGCAACGAGTGCTTCAAGCGAGTCCAATTCGACATTGCAGATTTTCCAATGATGTCAGTGTTGGGTAGAAAACGAGTCAGGAACAGCGGCTCAATCGACCGTCGCAATGCATTTCAGTTCAATCGCGATCGGGGTCGGCAAACTCAGCACCTCGACCGTGGTTCGGCATGGCGGATTGGTGTGGAAATACTCGGCCCACAGCTTGTTGTAGATCGCGAAGTCACGTTTCATGTTGGTGAGATAGACGGTGACATCGACCAGGTTTTCCCATTTCGAGCCGGAGGCTTCGAGCACGGTGCGCACGTTCTCGAATACCGAGCGGCACTGCGCTTCAATGTCGCTGAACTGGATGTCACCGTCGGCGTCGAGCACAACGCCGGGAATCTCTTTCGACCCTTTCTTGCGCGGGCCGATGCCGGACAGGAACAGCAGATTGCCGACCCGACGGGCATGCGGGTAGGCGCCGACCGGCTCGGGGGCCTGGTCGGAATGGATGCTGGATTGGCTCATCGCGGAACCTCTTGGCGAAACCTGTTGGTAGAACAATGCCGGTAGAGCCGGCGGTTAACAAAACAAGATGGCGAAAACGGCGTTGCAGACAGAACGATAGCAGCCGCGCGCAGCAAAGCGCTGGGCGGCGATGGGAGCTCAGGCGGGGAAGCACTTGCAGCCGGCGCGGCTGGCGAAAATGGCGCCGGACGATTTGCGGTGGTGCGCGTCGCGACTCATGGCAAAAGCCCTGAAGGAAGTGCCTGCTTTATACCGAGCCGGCCGCCGGCCGGTCAAGCTGGCCGGGTCGTTGGCGGCACTGGTCAAGCCAACGCACAGCGGCCAGGCTTGCCGCGGTCGGCAATGCATACTCAGCCTGCCGGCGCCGGCTCATGCAGGAATTGCAGCCGGGCCAGATTGGCGTAAAGCGGGTTGTCGCGGACCAGTTCGTCGTGCTTGCCAAGCGCGACCACGCGGCCCTGTTCCATCACCGCAATGCGGTCGGCATGGCGCACGGTCGCCAGCCGGTGCGCGATGATGAGGGTGGTGCGGTTCTGCATCAACCGGTCGAGCGCCAGCTGCACTTTCCGTTCGCTTTCGGCGTCGAGCGCGCTGGTCGCTTCGTCGAGCAGCAGCACCGGCCGATCCGCGAGCAAGGCGCGCGCAATCGCCAGCCGCTGGCGCTGGCCGCCGGAAAGCCGTACGCCGCGCTCGCCAAGCTGGGCGTCGAGCCCGCCGGGCATTTGTTCAACAAAATCGAGGGCGTAAGCCGCTTCCAGCGCCGCGCGTACCTCGGCGTCGCTGGCGTCAGGCCGGGCGAAACGCACGTTCTCCCGCACCGTGTCGGCAAAAATCACCGGTTCCTGCGGCACCAGCGCAATCTGTTTGCGCAAGGCTTGCGGATCGAGCGTGCGCAGATCCTGGCCATCGAGCCGCACCGCGCCGGTTTCCGGATCATAAAACCGCAGCAGCAACTGGAACGCGGTGGTTTTGCCGGCGCCGCTCGGACCGACCAGCGCGATGCGCTCGCCGGGATGTATCGTCAAGGAAAAATCATTGAGTGCCGGCGTGTCCGGCCGGCTGGCGTAATGAAAGCGCACCGCGTCGAATTGCAGCTCGCCGCGCACCGGTGCCGGCAACGGCACCGGATTGGCTGGCACCGGCACTGCTGTCGGCGTGTTCAGCAATTCCATCAGCCGTTCGGTGGCGCCGGCGGCGCGCTGCAGATCGCCAAACACCTCGCTGATGGTGCCGACCGCGCTGGCGACAATCACGGCGTAAAACACAAACGCCGACAACTGGCCGGGGCTGATGCGGCCGGCGATCACATCGTGACCGCCGGTCCACAGAATGAAACCGATGGCGCCAAACGCCAGCACGATGACAATCGCGACCAGCGCGGCGCGGGCGCGGATGCGCGCCTTGGCCGTGCGGAACACGGCATCGAGATGGCCGCTAAAGCGCGTGCGCATCACTGGCTCGGCGACTGAGGCTTGCACCGTGCGCACTTCGTGGATCGCTTCATCGAGAAAGGCGCTGGCATCGCCCAGACGGGCCTGGGCATCGCGGGCGAGATTGCGCACTTTGCGGCCGAACACCAGAATCGGCACGACTACCAGCGGCACCGCGAGCAAGACAAACAGCGTCAGCTTCACACTGGTAACAAACAGCATCACCAAGCCGCCAATCAGCATCAGCGCATTGCGCAGTGCCATCGACAGGCTGGAGCCGATCACCGTTTCCAGCATCGTGGTGTCGTTGGTCAGTCGCGACAGCGCTTCGCCGGTGCGGGTGTTTTCATAGAAGCTCGGCGACAGCGTCAAGAGATGCTCGAACACCTGCTTGCGCAGATCGGCAATGACTCGCTCACCGAGCCAGGAGACGAAATAGAACCGGACATAGGTCGCCAGTGCCAGCACCAGCACCACCAGCAGGAAAAATCCCATCGCCTGATTGAGCGCGGCCGGTTTGCCGGTGATGAGGCCCTGATCGATCACCGCTTTCAGGCCCTGACCGAGCACCAGAAAACTGCTGGCGGCGATCACCAGCGCGGTCAGCGCAATGGCAATCTGCTTGCGATAAGGCTTGAGCAAATCAGCCAGCTTGGCCAGCTGGCCGAGCTCGGCTTTCGGGATGTCGTTCTTGGCAAACTCAGCGGGGGGCATGACCGGCTCCGGCGGCAACAGCTGTCGATCATGCGGTCTGCACCGGCAAATGCAATGACCCGCCACCATTTTGTTTGCCGCCCTGCTGTGCCAGAATGCGCGCCTTTTTTGCCCGTCATCAGGATGTCTGGCGGCCACCTTTCACGAAAGCCCTTGTTCACCGGCCCGGAGTGCTGGCGAAAGCTGTCAAGGATTCCGCATGTCTCGTATTGTTATGAACCGGCTTCGTCTTGCCGGTGTTCAGGTCTTGTTGCTGGCCGGTGTGCTGGCGGCAAGCGCCGTTCTTGCTGGCTGGTACACCTCGCCAGCGGCATCGTCGCCAGCCAGTCAGTCGCCGCTGCCGGTGCAGGCTTGCCAGGAAACGATCACCTTGTCCGATGGCAGCGAGGAGTTGCTGGCGATACCGGGTTGTGCCGAACATCATCGGCAACAAGTCGGTACTCATTAAGCATGCGCTGCCCTGGTTATCGCCCAGGGCAGCGCTTTGTCTGCATGTCGCTACTGACTGATGACGGCGGACGTGACGGGCATGGCTGTCACGCGGTCGCCGGCTTTTAATCCGAACACGATCCGCGTTACGGCCCAGCGCTTGATGAGGAGTTCATACAGGCCAAGGCTGATCGCGGCCGTGCCGGCCAGCACCAGCAGGTATTTCGCGCCCCAGCCCCACGGCAGCTGGATGATGAAATAGCCAATCACCACCGTCACGGTCTGGTGCAGGATGTAAACCGGGTAGCTCGCTTCACGCAGGTAGCGCAGCGCCGGATTGCTGAACGACAGCCAGCGCTTGCCGTAACCGAAGAACACCATCAGCCAGGTCCAGGTGAACAGGTTGGCGGCAAAGGCATCGCCGACGGTGTTGTCATGCAGAATGCCAAAGCTCTCCAGCGTCAGAATCGCCACAATGATGCTGATACCCGCCACCAACAACTGCCGGCGCTTTTGCATCAGCCAGTCCCAGGCACCCGGCAACCAGCACAGCAGCACGCCATAGCAGAACAGCAGCGCGTAATGATTGAAGATGTACCAGTCGTTGATGAGGTCATGCGACTCCGGAAACAGCGGTTTCAGCATCGCTTCATTGAGGCCCAGCAGCAAACCGAGTGCGTACAGCCAGTTGCCCGGTTTGAGCGTGCTGCGGCGCGCACTCCACCAATTTGATCGGCGCACATACTGGAAAAGCGGCAGCAGCAACAGGCTGTAGACAAACAGATAGGCAATAAACCACAGGTGATGCCAACTGAAATCGCCGACCGGATACGGCTGGAACTGCAGCACCTTCTCGGCGATGAAATCCAGATAACCGCCGTGCCATTGGCCGCGGAAAATCCGTTCGACAAACACCTGCGGCGGCACAATCAAAAACATGCCGGCGACCAGCGGCAGCAACAAACGCAGCGTCCGCTCCTTCGCGACATAGCCTGCGCTGCGCCGGCCCAGCGCAAACCAGATGCTGGCGCCGGCAATGACAAACAGCAGTGGCATCCGCAGCCGGTGCGCGATATCCATCGGCATCGCCAGTACATCGGCAGTCTCGGCATTCTCGATATGCCAGCCCCAGCCGACAAACAACATGCCGGTATGGAACAGCAACAGAAAACCAATGGCGATCACGCGCAGCCAATCGAGGAAATCGGCACGTTCACCGGGCAGGGCAACAGGGTTGGGGTGCATAAAGCCTCCGAGGCGTAGGGGCACGGAGGCAGTGTCGGGGCAAACGCCGGTATCGGCAGCCACTTTGGGGTGAGCGGGACAGGGCGGGGGTGAGTGGAGGTAGGGGGGATTCGGCGCACAGCGCCAAGCCACCGTTTTGAGTCGCGCACAGCGCATCGGTTGTGGCACGGTGGCTTGCTTCGCGAAGCCACCGTGCGCCGAGCCGCGAATCCGCCCTACCTCAGCTATTTGTCATTGCGCAGTCATCAGTACATCAGGGGACCGTACGCATGGCTTGCCGACATTGCGCCGGTAGGCGGTACGCGTCAGGCGAAGCTGGGTCGTAACCATCGGTGAGCGTGCACAAGAAAGCGATCAGGTCGTCAATCTCGGGTTCTGTCAGGCGTTCGGCACCGTTGGTGCCAGGCGCGAACGGTGGGGCGCGATCAACGTTGCTGTGAAACTGCAGCGGCAGATCATTGTAGATTTGATCCGGGCTTCCATCGGCACGCAGGTAAAAGCGGGCCGGCTCGCGATCACGATGCAAGTAAAAGTCAATCGCCTCACGCAAGGTATGGAATGCGCCGTTGTGAAAGTAGCTTTCTTTGACCGCGACGTTGCGTAGCGAAGGCGTCCGGAAGGCGCCGCACAGGGGGGCATCAAGCGTGGCATCGGTGCGGAACGGCCCGCAGAAGCCGAGATCGTAATAGGCATGGTCCGGCTGACCCAATCCGGCGCCATTTTTCAGCGACAGCAAACCGAGCGCGCCCAGTGCCGGGTCGACCTGCGTGTCATCGTTGTAAGGCAGGTCGTGGTTTCGCGGTACGGCCAGCACGTGATAAGCGTTATCGCTGAACAATTGTGGCGCATTCGCCGGCATCCCGGGTAGCAGCGTGTTGTGGCAACGACCACAGCCGGCTTTGTTGACATCAAAGAACAGCGCCATGCCGTTGGCTTCTTGTTCGGTAAAGCTCGCCAATCCGGCCTGCACAGCATCGAACTTGCTGTTGAGCGCGGTAAAGGACTTGTCCTCTCGCTCGAATGCCGCGATGGCATCCGCCATGTTTGCCACCGTTACGTCGGCGTCGCTGGTGCTGGCGATGGCGCCGTAGAGCGCAGTGAATTGCGCAAGGTAGGGCCGAGACAACAGCCGCTGTTGCACTTCGGCATTGTCGCGGTTAGCCATTTCATGCGGGCCGGTGAATGGGCCTTGCGCCTGCGCACGGATATCTGACGCGCGGCCATCCCACATCACGCCGCCACGCGGCACGCCTTGGACACCGGCGGGCAACGGAGGACCTCCTGCTGGTGTAAAGGCAAATGCCGGCAAAATCGAGGTGTAGGCGGCGCTGGGTGCACTGCGGAAGCCCACTGATGTGTCATCGATGCCACCGATTGGTGTATCGGTGATTTGGGGGCTGAAATAGCTTTTTTCGGGCGCGTGACAACCGGCGCATGACAACGTGCCGGATGCTGACAACGCTTTATCAAAAAACAAGGTCTTGCCGAGTTGTGCCTTGGCGCTGAGCGCGCTTTCGCCGGTCAATGTAAGCGCAAGGGTTGCCGTGATGCTGGCGCCGTCGCGGCTGTACCGTGCGGTAATGGTGTCACTCGTCTCACAGCCCTCCGGTTGGTAACTCACGGAAGCGATACCGTGTTGAATCAGTGCCTGGGGTGCCATTTGCGCGAGCCCTTGCGTCACACACGAGGACTCAAATGCAATCAGCTCGTCACCGACGCTGGTATATGCGCTGCCATCGGCGTTGAGCAGTGTGGCGTGAACGCCCGTGATGCCGTCGGCACTTAATGATGTGTGCACGGCGGACAACAACAAGGTCTCATTCAGCGACGGCTCGACCGGATCCGGCGTAGTCTCGGGGTCCTTACTGTTGTCGGCTGAATCTCCGCACGCAGAAAGCAGGCAGCAGAGTGCCAGGACATTCATGAGCGGCACGAATCGGCAAGAGGAGAGTCGGCGAATGCGCATACGAAGAATACCTGTCGTCGGAAAGGGGAGTGTTCCGACGGCATCGTAAGCATGGGAGGCGTGAGTGGGCGGCCCGCCGGGTCACGTTCCATATTGTTTCCATATTGCGTCCACATTGTGGCAGCGATAAAGGAGCTGGGCCGGCAATGGCGTACCGGTTGATGACGTGGCAACGATGTTCTCGTGCGAGACATCAGGCGTTGATTCTCTGTCGCACGTTGGTCCGTGGCGCGTGTGTCTGATTCAGTTCACGTAGGTCCGAACCCGCGTAGCGGTTTCGGACGCATGTCAGTCATCGCCCGCGACCACGACCGACGTGTCACCGCACCAATCGGCTGGATACACGCCCGCCTGCACCAGCCGGTGAAAGCTGGAGTATGGCCAATCAATAACCCGATTGACCAGCCCATGTTTCAACGGGTTGACGTGGACATAATCCATATGCCGGGCGTAATCGGCATCGTCCCGAATGCAATGTTCCCAATAATGGCGTTGCCAGAAGCCGCGTTCGCCGGCCGCTATCCTAACCGCCGAGCAGCGTTCGATTTTGGGCAGGCTGCGGGAGAACAAGGTTTTGATCAGCCGCCAGCGCATGCTGAAATCACTGTCGCCAGCGGGTAGGGTCCAGATGCAGTGCATATGCTCCGGCAGTACGACCCAGGCGTCGATGGTGAAGGGCTGGAGTTCGCGGACGCGACGGACAACGGTTCGCAGACGATCAATCTCGCGCACCAGCAGATCATTGCCGTGCCGTTCCAACAGATTGACGGTGAAGAACCAGGTGCCGCCGGGATGGTAGGCGCGTCGGTAGTTGGGCATTTCCTTGCCGCTTTGGCTTCCGCGATGATGGGGATGTTAGCGTATCGGGGTGAGCAAGAGCATGCGTCCGAAACGCTGCGCGGTTCGGACCTACGACGGTTTGCCCAGCAACCGCAGCAACTCCTCGTTATACCTTCTGCTCATCCGCACTGTCATGCCGCTGCGCAGCACGATTTCGTAATCGCCTTTGAACAGCGGTTCCAGACGGAGGATTTCGCGCACGTTAACGGCGGCGGATTTGTGCACGCGGACGAACTGGCGGCTGTCGAGCTGGCTAAGCAGATCCTGCAGCGTGCGGCGCAGGGTGTAGCGGGCGTGGTCAGTATGCAGGTGCAGGTAGTTGTCGTCGGCTTCGCACCAGTGGATGCGATCGACGTCGAGCAGTTGCAGGCCTTCACCGACCGGGACCAGCAGGCGGTTCAGCGGGCCTTGTTGTTGCTGCAGATCGCGGGCGATTGGCACGGCGGCGCTGGCGACTCCGCCTTGCATTCGCTGCTCAACCCGATTCAGCGTGCGCTGCAAACGCTCCTTGTCATAGGGTTTGAGCAGGTAATCGACGGCGTTGAGTTCGAAGGCTTTGACCGCGTGTTCGTCAAAGGCGGTGACGAAGACAATCAGCGGTGCCGGCTCGCTGTCGAGCTGGGCGGCGACTTCGAGGCCGCTCATGCCGGGCATCTGGATATCGAGCAGCACCAGATCCGGTTGCTGGCTCGCGATGAGTTCGGCGGCGGTGAGGCCATTGTCGGCCTCACCGATCACGGTGAACGCGGGCTGCGCGCCGAGCCAGCGTTGCAGTTTGGCGCGGGCCGGCGCTTCGTCATCGACAATGAGCACGCGGATCATGGCGGCACCGGCAGCGTCAGGTGGACGCGGTGGTGGTGGGCGGTTTGTTCGACCTGCATGGCGGCGCGTTCGCCATAGAGTGCCTGCAAGCGTTCGCGGCAATTGCGCAGGCCGATGCCGGTGCTTGCTGGTGTGTTTGTAGTCGCCACCGGCATGCTGTTTTCAATACTGATTTCCAGTTCGTGATTGCCATGCGCGGCGCTGATGCGTTGTGCCATCACCGAGATCGCGACCGGCTCGCGGCTGCGCTCGACCGCATGCTTGAAGGCGTTTTCCAGCAGCGGTTGCAGCAGCAGCGCCGGCACGGGCAGATCGAGGCAGTCGTCGGCAATCTGCCAGTGCAGCACGGCGCGCGGGCCGAAGCGTTCAGTCATGATCTCGGTGTAGAGCGTGGCGAGCTGCAGTTCCTCGCGCAGCGGTACGGTGTTCTGTTCGCCGAGGGTCAGGCTGGCGCGCAGCAAATCCGCGAGTTTGATCAGCAGGCGGTCGGCCCGATCGACATCGCTGTGCATGAATGACGAAATGGTGTTCAGCGTGTTGAACAGAAAGTGCGGCTGCAATTGCGCTTTCAGTTGCTGCAGCTTGGCGTCGGTCAACGCCTGTTGCAGTGCATGCAGGCGGCTTTGCTGATCGCGCCAGGCCAGAAACGAATGCACGCCAAACAGCACGCCGAGCCAGAGCCCCATGAACAGGCCGAGCTTGATGGTTTCATACGGCCAGATCTGCCACAGCGGCGGATGCGTGTAAGTGGCGCCGAGCGCGGCATAGACCAGATGGCGCAGGCTGTAGGCCAGCGCAATGAACACGGTCGAGGCGACCGGTAGCCATTTCAGCTGTTGCCAGAACCAGCGCCACGGCTGGTTCAGCAAGTGTTGCTGGCGACGGCCATACCAGAGCTGCAGCAGCATCAGACCGGTGCCAATCAAGGCCGAGCTGCCTTCCCACAGCAGCGGCTGCCACCAGCGCACGCTGTCGTCGTGGAGGTTGTCCTGCACGGCGACGGCGATCATCAGCAGCCAAAACAGGCCCCACAACGTCCACAGCGCCCGGCGCAGCGTGGCCGGCCAGTGCGCCAGAGAGGCTGACGGTTCTGGCTGGCCGTTCGTCATCAGGCGATTTCCACCATCTCGAAGTTTTCCTGGCGGGCGCCGCAATCCGGGCAGACCCCGCTCTTCGGGATGTCGTCCCGGTTCGGGCTTGCCGGCGAGCGCATCAGTCGACCTCGACCATTTCGAAGTCTTCTTTACGGGCGCCGCAGTCCGGGCAGACCCAGTTCATCGGAATGTCTTCCCAGCGCGTGCCGGGGGCAATGCCGTCGTCCGGACAGCCGGCTTCTTCGTCATAAATCCAGCCACAGACCAGGCACATGAACTTGCGGTACGGCACAGCGATTTCTCCAGGGACTCAACAGCTTGGCGGCATTGTAGTGGCCGGGCCGGCGCTGTGCTCGGCTTTTGGGGTGAGCGGGACCGGCATGCCCCGGTGACCCGGAGCGGTCAGTTTTTGCCCAGCGCGCGAGCGCTTGACCGCCGCTGCCCACGTTGGCCGAGGGGCCGCTCTGGTATCATCGCGGTCCGCAATTTCAGGAACGTAAGTCATGCCCGGCCCCCTTCCCCCTGTCGTCCTTTGTTTCTCCGGCAACGATCCGTCCGGCGGCGCAGGCATTTCGGCCGATATCGAAACCCTGGTCAGCCTCGGTTGCCATTGCGCACCGGTGATCACCGTGCTGACGGTGCAGGACACCAGCAATATCCACGAATTCGAGCCGGTTGAGCCGGACCTTATCAAGGCCCAGGCGCTGGCGATTCTGCGCGACCTGAACGTGGCCGTGATCAAGATCGGCCTGCTGGCCAATCCGGCCGTGGTCAGCACCATTGCCGAGATCATCAAGAACCACCCGAACATTCCGGTGGTGGTCGACCCGATCCTGGCGGCCGGCGGCGGCACCGTCACGGCCGACGAGATCTTCATCAAGACGCTGAAGCGCGAACTGCTGCCGCTGGCGACCTTGGCGACGCCGAATGCGCGGGAAGCGCGGCAACTGTTTCCGGACGCCGACTCGCTCGATCAATGCGCCGAAGAGCTGCTCGATCTCGGCTGTGAGAACGTGCTGATCACCGGCGCCGACGAGCCGACCGTGGTCGTGCACAACACGCTGTACAGCGCCGAGTTCGAAACCGAAACCTTCCACTGGGAACGGTTGCCGGCGATGTACCACGGCAGCGGCTGCACGCTGGCCTCGGCCTGTGCCGGTCTGATGGCGCAGGGATTGAACTTGTTCGAAGCCATCAATGAAGCGCAGGAATACACCTTCAATGCGCTGAAAGAAGGCCATGCGCTCGGCGGTGGTCAGCTGCTGCCGAACCGCTTGTTCTGGGCGCAGGGCAAGGAAACCGAAGCCGAACCGGAAGCGACGGAAAAGAAAGACGAGTAAGCGCCGACAACAGCGCGGACCAGTGATGAGAAAAAGCCTGCCAACATCCACGTTCGCAGGCTTTTTTGATGATGTTTATCAGCAAGTTTGAACAGCATGCCGGGCGCTACAAAACGCTACACAAAATTTGTGCGCGCCGTCGTTGCTTTCTGGAAGGCTCAGGACTAGTTTAGCCGCACAAAAAATAACCACCATCGAGTTGTTCCGCGTTCGCGGAGTCGAATGGTCGTAGCAAGGGTCGGGGGGACTTATGCTGGCGGCTGTTTTGAGCGCTCTTCTATCGATTGTTTCCCTTCTGGTGATCGCTGCGGCGCCGATGCGCTGACGCTTTTCCATCCCTGCAAAACAAGAATTCGGCCCGTTGTGATCAGAGCCGGAGGGACGTGCGCGCATCAGCGCCACGCAAAGCAACGCTAGGAGAACAAGCAATAATGAAAAACGTACTGAAGCCCACCCTGGTGGCAGGCGCCGTGTTGATGGCCTGTGCCGCGCAGGCGGGCGAAATTCGCGGCCTCAATGCCCCGAACGTGATCCCGAACCGCTACATCGTCGTGTTCAAAGACAACCAGATGATGACGGCGCAGGGCGTGCAGCGCAGCGCCGCCTCGGTGGCGGCCGACATGAACCGCCGTTATGGCGCATCGGTCGAGCGCTCGTTCGAGCACGCGCTGAAAGGCGCGGTGGTGGTCATGGATCACGGCAACGCGATGAAGCTGGCCAGCGATCCGTCGGTGGCCTTTGTCGAGGCCGATGCGGTGATTCGTATCGGTGCCACCCAGAGCCCGGCCACCTGGGGTCTGGATCGCATCGATCAAACCAGTTTGCCGCTCAACAACAGCTACACCTACGGCAACAGCAGCGGTGTGCACGCCTACATCATCGACACCGGCATTCGCTCCAGCCACAGCCAGTTTTCCGGCCGCATGGGCAATGGTTATGACGCCATCGGCGACGGCCAGGGCACCAATGATTGCCAAGGTCACGGCACGCACGTGGCCGGTACGGTCGGCGGCACCACCCATGGTGTGGCCAAGAGCGTCACGCTGCACGCCGTGCGCGTGCTCGACTGCCAGGGCAGCGGCAGCAACTCCGGCGTGATCGCCGGCATGGACTGGGTGCGCGCCAATCACGTCAAACCGGCCGTTGCCAACATGAGTCTCGGCGGTGGTGCCTCGTCGGCGGTGGACACCGCGGTGGCCAATTTGACCAATGCCGGTGTCACCGTTGTCGTTGCCGCCGGTAACGACAGCAGCAATGCCTGCAACTATTCGCCGGCGCGTGCCGCCAGTGCGATCACCGTTGGTTCCACTACCAGCAGTGATGGCATGTCGAGCTTCTCGAACTACGGTTCCTGCGTCGACATTTTCGCGCCCGGCTCCAGCATCGTGTCGGCCGGCATCAGCAGCAACACCGCCACCGCCACCCTGTCGGGCACCTCGATGGCGTCGCCACACGTGGCCGGCGCTGCCGCGCTGTACCTGTATGCCAATCCGACCGCGACGCCGTCGGCTGTCACCTCGGCCTTGGTCAACAATGCCAGCAGCAACAAGATCAGCGGCATTCCGTCCGGCCCGAACAAACTGCTGAGCACGGTGTTCCTGAACGGTGGCAATCCGCCGCCGCCACCGCCGCCGCCGTCGGGCAGCAGCGAAACCGAGCCGAACAACTCGACCTCGGCCGCCAATGCCATTGCCAGTGGCCAGACCTTGAATGGCACCATGGCCAGCAGCAGCGACACCGATTACTTCAAGCTGACGCTCGGTGCCGGCAAAACGCTGACCGCGACGCTGACGCCGAACAGCAGTTCGGATTACGACCTGATCGTGTACAACTCGAATGGTACCGAGATTGGTCGCAGCGAGAAGGGAACCGGTCAAGTCGACACGGTCACGGTGACCAACACCGGGACGTCGGCATTCACCCGCTACATTCGCGTCATCTATTACAGCGGCGCAACGGGCGGCACTGGCACCTATACGATCAAGGCAACGTATTGATCGGACAAGCCGAAACGCCGTCTCGCAGGAGTCGGCGTTTCGCGTTTTATGTCGGCGTTCAGGCCGGCAACCGGCGGTCGGGTAAGGCCGGCAAGCGCGCGGTGGTGGCCGTCACTCGATGCGACACTGTATAAAAAAATGACGTCAAAAATTTGCCGAGCCGGCGCGGCAACGCTGTCAAAAACCACGCTACAAAAAACTACAAAAATCCGTTTGCACTGCGTTGCATTCCCTTGCTCACCGGTCTAGCTTTACCGGCTATAAGAAAGAAACACCGTCGTGTTGCACCGCGCACTCTGCGGATACGAAGGGTCGTAGCTTGGTTCGGGGAGGGACTTATGCTTTCGGCTGTCGTAGACCTGATCGGTTTTGAAAAGTCCCATCACACCATCGCGATCGCCATCATCGATCGCGCCCGCAGGCATTAGCCTCGTTCTTGCGGCGCACGCGCCGCAGCACTCACTGCACTCACTGTATTAAAGCATTCGGCCAGCCGTTACCAGAGCCGGAGGGAAGCGGGCATCTCGCATGCCACGCTATAGCAACGCCAGGAGAGAACCCAACAATGAAGAAAGTGCTCAAGCCTACGCTGGTAGCCGGTGCAGTGATGTTTGCCTGCGCCGTGCAAGCCGGAGAGATTCGCGGCCTCAATGCCCCGAATGTGATCCCGAACCGTTACATCGTCGTGTTCAAAGACAATGCGATGATGACTGCCCAAGGCGTGCAGCGCAGTGCCGCCTCGGTCGCGGCCGACATGAACCGCCGTTACGGTGCCTCGGTGGAGCGTTCGTTTGAACGCGCCCTGAAAGGCGCCGTGGTGGTGATGGATCATGCCAACGCGATGAAGCTGGCCAGTGATCCGGCAGTGGCCTTTGTCGAAGCCGATGCGGAAGTCCGCATTGTCGCGACCCAGAGCCCGGCGACCTGGGGCATTGACCGGATCGATCAAACCGATCTGCCGCTGAACAACAGCTACACCTATCAGCCCAGCAACAACGTTCATGCCTACATCATCGACACCGGTATTCGCGCGACCCACAGCGAGTTCTCGGGCCGCATGGGCAATGGCTATGACGCCATCGGCGACGGCCAGGGTACCAACGACTGCCAGGGTCACGGTACTCACGTCGCCGGCACTGTCGGCGGCACCACGTACGGCGTGGCCAAGAACGTCACGCTGCACGCGGTACGCGTGCTGAACTGTCAGGGTAGCGGTACCAACTCCGGCGTCATCGCCGGCATGGACTGGGTCACGGCCAACCACGTCAAGCCGGCGGTTGCCAACATGAGCTTGGGCGGTGGCGCCTCGTCAGCGGTTGATACCGCAGTCGCCAACATGACCAACGCCGGTGTCACCGTCGTTGTTGCCGCCGGTAACGACAGCAGCAACGCCTGCAACTATTCGCCGGCGCGTGCACCGAGCGCGATCACTACCGGTTCGACCACCAGCTCGGATGCCATGTCGAGCTTCTCGAACTACGGTTCCTGCGTCGACATTTTCGCGCCGGGCTCGAGCATTGTCTCGGCTTCGCGCAGCAGTGACACTGCCACGACCACGCTGTCGGGTACCTCGATGGCATCGCCGCACGTCGCTGGCGCTGCCGCGCTGTATCTGTACGCCAACCCGACGGCCACGCCGTCGGCGGTGACCACCGCGCTGGTCAACAACGCCAGCAACAACAAGATCAGCGGCATTCCGTCTGGCCCGAACAAATTGCTGAGCACGGTGTTCCTGAACGGTGGCAATCCGCCGCCGCCGCCACCGCCGCCGCCGCCGGGTGGTGACACGCTGAGCGACGGTGTGCCGGTGACCGGCCTCGCCCTCAGCACCGGTGCGACCCGCACCTGGACCATGTCGGTCCCGAGCGGTGCCAGCAACCTGAGCTTCAACATCAGCGGTGGCACCGGTGATGCGGATCTCTATGTTCGCTTTGGCAGCGCGCCGACCACGAGCACCTACGATTGCCGTCCGTACCTGAACGGCAACAACGAAACCTGCTCGTTCCCGGCGCCGCAAGTCGGCACCTACTACGTCATGCTGCGTGCGTATTCATCGTTCTCGGGCGTCAGCCTGGTCGGCAATTACGATGTCGGTGGCGGCGGCGCCAGCTTTGAGAACACCAATGACTACGCGATTCCGGACAACAACACGACCGGTGTCAGCAGCCCGATCAATGTGACCGGTTCGGGTACGTCGGGTACGGTGTCGGTCAACGTCAATATCGTGCACACCTATATCGGTGACTTGATCGTTGATCTGGTGCATCCGGATGGCACGGTTTACAACCTGCACAACCGCTCTGGCGGCAGCGCTGACAACATCAACCAGACCTACTCGGTGAATGTCGGCAGCAAGGCGCGTGCGGGTACCTGGAACCTGCGTGTCCGTGACCGGGCGTCGATTGATACCGGTTACATCAACAGCTGGAAGATCACGTTCCCCTGAGTGATCGGTAACGCTCCTCTGCCGTGTGGAGGTTTGACGGGCTCGCCGAGGCGAGCCCGTTTTTTCTGGCTACGGCGTGCCGCCGCCTGCCATGGCGGCCGATGAACTGCGCTGGCGGCACGGCCGAGGCGGGCAGGGGGCGGCAGTCCGATATACTGGCAACCCTGTTTCCGTACCGTTGTCGCTGCCTGCCCATGCCCGTTTCCCTGCAAGGCCTTTACGCCATCACCGATCCGGTTCTGCTGCCGGCGGAACGGCTGCTGCCGGCGGTGGCCGCGGCGCTGCGTGGCGGTGCCCGTTTCCTGCAGTATCGCGACAAGCGTGCCAGCGCGGCCGAGCGCGAACAGCGGGCCCGTGCCCTGTTGGCACTGTGCCGCGAGCACGGCGCCAAACTGCTGATCAACGATGATGTCGCGCTGGCACGGGCAGTCGACGCCGACGGCGTCCACCTCGGCCAGAGCGACGGCGATCTGGCCGCTGCCCGCGCCGCGCTGCCCGGCAAGCTGCTCGGCGTGACCTGCCACGGTTCACTGGAGCTGGCCGCCCGCGCCGCCGCTGCGGGCGCTGACTATCTGGCGTTCGGCCGGTTCTACCCGTCCCAGACCAAGCCCTCGGCGCCGCCGTGCACGCTCGCCACGCTGAGCGAGGCCCGCGCCCGCTTTGCCCTGCCCTTGCTTGCGATTGGCGGCGTGACCCCGGACAATGGCGGCCACTTGCGGGCCGCCGGCGCCGACCTGCTCGCCGCCATCCACGGCGTGTTCGGTGCCGACGATGTCGAAGCCGCCGCCCGGCGTTACGCCGCGCTGTTTGACTGACGCCGAGCCGGCCCCGCTGCCTCTCCTGTTTGCGTGCCGACGGCACGTCCGACAACCCGACACTGGAATGCCCACGATGAATCTGCTCGGCAGTCATATCCTTTCGGTCCAACAATTCGACCGCGCCAATATCGAATCGCTGTTTCAGGTCGCCGACAGCATGCGGCCGTACGCCCGCCGCGAGAAAATGACCACGGTGCTGAACGGCGCCATTCTCGGTTCGCTGTTTTTCGAGCCGTCGACCCGCACCCGGGTCTCGTTCGGCTGCGCGTTCAACCTGCTCGGCGGTGAAGTGCGCGAGACCGTTGGCATCGAAAGCTCGTCGCTCGCCAAAGGCGAATCGCTGTATGACACCGCCCGGGTGTTGTCCGGCTATTCCGACTTAATCGTCATGCGTCACCCGCAGCCGGGTTCGGTTGCCGAATTCGCCAGCGCCTCACGGGTGCCGGTGATCAACGGCGGCGACGGCGCCAATGAGCACCCGTCGCAGGCGCTGCTTGATCTCTACACCATGCAGAATGAAATGGCCGGCCAGCAGCGCGGCATCGACAACCTGCGCATCGCCATGGTTGGCGATCTGAAGCACGGCCGCACCGTGCACTCGCTGTCGCAGCTCTTGGCGTTGTACCGCAACATCAGTTTCGTGTTCGTGTCGCCGAAAGCGCTGGCGATGCCGGAAGACATCACCGACCGCCTGCTGGCCGCCGGTCACACCGTAGTGGAAACCGAAGATTTGGCCGTTGGCATCGCCAACGTCGACATCATTTACCAGACCCGGATTCAGGAAGAGCGCTTCGGCAGCAAAGACGAAGCCAACCAGTACCGCGGCCGCTTCCGCATCAACCAATACGCCTACTCGCAGTTCTGCCAGCCCAGCACGGTGATCATGCACCCGCTGCCGCGCGATTCCCGCGCCGAAGCCAACGAACTCGACAACGACCTGAACGACAACCCCAACCTCGCCATTTTCCGCCAGACCGACAACGGCGTGCTGGTCCGGATGGCGCTGTTCGCCAGCATCCTTGGCGTGTCGAAAGAAATCGACAAGTACAGCCGGCCGATCAGCTGGAAGAATGTGCGCAAGGGCTGAGGTGCACGATTGTGATTAATGGAATAGATGCGCTGCAGTGGTCAGGCAAGGCTAGACGTTGGCCCCTGACCATCCATGTGTTGGTTCTCTCGCTTTTGGGCGCCGTGGCAATTGCGTCTATTTATCAAGGCTCAGGCGTTGGTTTTGTTATTCCCACGGCGATCCTGATCTGGCTGGTTTCCTTGTATTTGTTGTTGACCAAAGCTGCAATCCGGGTTGACGGCCAGCAAGTTCATTTTGTCGTATCGCCATGGTATGGCTTTCAGCAATCGCTACAGAAAGCGCGCATCTCGCGATTGGAGCGGCGCGTCATTGATGGACAAATCATTCGTTATGTCGCCGTGCTCGACGATGGCCAGGAGGTGCTGCTGCCACCGGCGCCCTGGCTGCACGAGAGGCAAGCCGTGATTGAGCTGGATGCCTTTATGAAGCATCAATTTCCCGGGTTGCTTTCCACACCACAGGCGGCTGCATGAGCGAACAGGTCAGAACGGAACGGGTGCTGCTGCCGGCGACCATTCACGGTCGTAAGCGGGTGATGAATGCCCTGCTCACGGTGGCGTTGATCGCGATCGCGATGGCCCAGTTCAGCAGGTCGGAATGGCTGGCAGGCGCGGCGCTTGCCATTGCCGCGCTGATTTCCGGTTTCCGATTCTGGCGCCTGCGCGGTGCGGTCCATGTCCGTTTGCAAGACGGCTTGCTGCAGAGCTATGACCCGCACAGCGGCGGCTTCAACAGCATGCCGGTTGCGGAAATTGGCAGCATCCAGTTCCGCGCCGGCTCCGACCGAAATCTGGTCAAGCTGCCGGACCGGTTTATTGTCCGCAGCAATCGCAATGAACGCGAGCTGGAGGTGTTTTTGCTCGCCGATGAGCAGAAGCCGAAACTGGAAGCGTTTTTCAAAAGCCATTTTCCTGAGCAATATCAAGAAGCCGTTGAGCCACTCCCTGGATTCCCGCCGACGCGGGAATGACGTCTGCATTTGAGGTCCATCATGTCCCGTTCTGAACAGCTGTTTACCCGCGCCCAGCAATCGATCCCCGGTGGCGTCAATTCACCGGTGCGCGCGTTCCGTCAGGTTGGCGGCACGCCGGTCTTTTTCAAGAAAGGCGCGGGCGCCTATCTCTGGGATGAAGATGGCAAGCGCTATATCGATTACGTCGGTTCCTGGGGCCCGGCGATTCTTGGTCATGCCCATCCGGATGTGGTCAAAGCCGTTTGCGATGTCGCGCAGAACGGCCTGTCGTTCGGCGCACCGACCGAGGCCGAAATCATTCTGGCCGAGCGGGTCAAGGCGCTGATGCCGAGCATCGAGCTGGTGCGCATGGTCAGCTCCGGCACCGAAGCGACGATGAGCGCCATCCGCTTGGCGCGCGGCTACACCAACCGCAACAAGCTGCTGAAATTCGAAGGCTGTTACCACGGCCATTCCGATTCGCTGCTGGTCAAGGCCGGCTCCGGCTTGCTGACCTTTGGTGAACCGTCGTCACCAGGCGTGCCGGCCGATTTCACCAAGCACACGCTGGTTGGCGAATTCAACAATCTGGAAAATGTCGAAGCGCTGTTCAAACAGCATGGCAATGACATTGCCTGTGTGATCGTCGAGCCGGTCGCCGGCAACATGAACCTGCTGCCGCCGGAACCGGGCTTTCTCGAAGGTCTGCGCAAGCTCTGCGATGACTACGGCAGTGTGCTGATTTTTGATGAAGTGATGACCGGTTTCCGGGTCGCGCTCGGCGGCGTGCAGGCCAAATACGGCATCACGCCGGATCTGACGACACTCGGCAAAGTGATCGGCGGCGGCATGCCGGTCGGTGCATTTGGTGGCAAGCGCGCGATCATGGAGAAACTGTCGCCGCTCGGTCCGGTCTATCAGGCCGGTACGCTGTCCGGTAACCCGGTCGCGATGGCCGCGGGTCTCGTCACGCTCGAGCATGTTGCCAAGCCGGATTTTCACGCCAAGCTGACCGCGCAAACCGAGAAGCTGATGGCCGGCTTCGAGCAAGCTGCGAAAGCCGCTGGCATCGCGCTGACCACGCACACCGTCGGCGGCATGTTCGGCTTTTTCTTCACCGACAAGAAAGTCTGGCGTTACCGCGATGCCACTGCCTGCGACATCCCGGCGTTCAAGCGCTTCTTCCATCTGATGCTGAACGAAGGGATTTATCTGGCGCCGTCGGCATTCGAAGCCGGCTTTGTCTCGGCCGCGCACAGCGATGCCGATATCGCGGCGACGGTGGCGGCCGCCGAACGTTGCTTCCGTGCCCTGAAAACCTGAACGGTGATTCCGTTGCATGCGTTGACAATGCCCGGCTTGCCGGGCATTGTTTTTCCTGATTAGTGTCGATCCACATCACAAGCGCAGAAAATGCGCCTGAAGGCAGCGGAAACTGGCGAAAACGGCAAACTCGAAGGTGCCACCATGGCCATCAATGCCATCCAGTTTCAGAAAGG
>JBMOMZ010000049.1:2455-102458 GCA_049324755.1 Pseudomonadota bacterium | reverse complement strand
AGTATCGGTTCAATCGTCGGTTTGATTTGCAGGCGATGGTGCCGCGATTGCTGGTGGCTTGTGTCGCCGGTACGCCGATGACGGAAAATCAGCTTCGATTCAATGATGTGGATCGACGCTAATCAGGAAAAGGTTTGTCCGGACGCAACTCACCATACGTCATGCTGGAATACCCTTTCGCCCCGGATCCACCAGCCAGCTTCTGATGTCACGTACAAATGCCCAGACGTCATTTCCATTTGGGCGGACATAATTCGGCTTGCTGGGATCCTCCCCCATACGCTCGAAAACATCAATCAGCCACCCGGGCCCATGACCAGTCGCACCGAGATTTTTCATCCAAGACTCTAGCTCTCCTCCTGGAATGACAAAGACTCCGTACTGTCTGAGTTGACTTAGCAGGTCATCAGCCGCTTGCCTGTCTGCGCCATTAAGGATCGCGAGGCCACCATCCCGCTTCATGTCTTTTCCAGTTGCGTCCATGGCTTTTTTTACTGCCGCTCGCAGCGCACCGAAGGACCCATGTGAGAGCTGCGGAATGTCCGCACTCGAAAGCAGATTCGTCCAGCTCCCACCTCCGTCCTTCAGCACATCCACGTCCACTATGCCAGCAGCGGGAATTCCGAGTTTTCTTAATGGCTTCAGTAGCGTCTGTACAGTTTGTTTGTTCTGAGCATTGAGGAATAGACAATTAGGAATGCCCCATTCTGGCTTGAACTGAAGCAGTCGTTCGTTAATCTCTTGGTAAAACGCTCTGTCAGCATCCGACTCCGTCACCACTACAAACTCATAAAAGAGTCCGCTTAGCAGCCCAGTTGAGCGCAGCAGTGGATGCCTCATGAGCTCCAGTATTTCGTCGCTCGGGAGAATCCTCGCCGTTGCGACTCCTCCCCTATACGTGAGTCTGATGATGTTTACTGGAGCCCCCGACTGTATGCACCCCATCACGAACTGAGGGCTATGCGTAGAAGCAAAGATCCTCTTGTCTGCAGACAAGGCGGCACGGGCCACCTCTTGTGCCAGCTTAGAGGCTAGTGATGGGTGCAAAAAGGCTTCCGGTTCGTCGACAAGGACCACAGTTGGGTCTCCGGCCATGATTTCTGTGACCATGCCCGTGAAAGCCTTTACGCCATCGCTTGCCTCATCAATTAGCTGAGCGGCCGCATGGAAACGGACAGCATCCGCATGAATACCACGCTCTTCCATGTCGTCTCTTGGTGCTCGGTCTGAGAGTCGGATACGCAGTTGCCCTAGATTCGTTGGATCTAAGACAAAGTGGCGACCGAAAGCATCGAAGACGATTCGCCGCACTTCGTGCCGTTTGGCATCGTCTCGAAAAAGGACTTGAAAACTGCTTTGGGGAGGGCGCTGAAGATCACCAGCACTTTGCTGCCCCACCAGACCGATACGACTTCTTCCGTCAAGCATCAGTGTTAAGTGCGTCAAATACCACTGGCAGAATGCCGAAATATTTGAGATAGGGGACTCGATGAACTGTTTGAGCGATGCAAGTTGCACTTGCTGGCGACCATACTTGCTGCCTACGAAAATATGATCAACATGCTGCGCTTCACCTGGTTGAGAAGGTTGGCGAATCCGCTCTATCGACTGTTCTGCGCGCTCTGGAGGCAACCCAGAAAAAGTCAACTCGGCAAGGAGTAGGTCGTTCGCATCCTTTTGTCCAGTTCGACAGTATCGCTCTATTTCACGTAAAACGCGGCTCTTTCCTGAATTGTTGGGGCCTACGAATACCGTCACCGGCGTTGTCGCAATAGCTTCACCTAGCATTCCCGGGGATCGCCCGAACTTAAGTTGAAACGACGAAATCATGGTTTTTCTTCCCGAACCTGTGAGTTCTCACTCGAACGCCAATTTCCGCCTCAACCCCGATAAAGAGCCTTTTCAAAAATCGGTTAGAGGGCAATCTCTGTTCCTGGTGGGTATAAGTGCCTGATTTGATTCGACCTCACCGGAAATAAGGTCGATTGGGGTCCAAAAGGATAGGCACCATGGGAGGTAAACCTAAGCGACTTCAACCGGGTCGGCAAGCATCTTGTCCGCCGTCATGACGTTCGATTCTTGCCTTCGCGTTCAGACATAGGCAGCACGTGCATCAGTTTCATCGGCGTTCCGCAAACACCCGCTCACGGCGGCGCCAACTCGGCGGCATCCAGCAAATTCTCCCCCTGTTCACGAAATGCCATTGCAATGGAATTCAGGCAGTAGCGCCAGCCGGTCGGCCGAGGGCGTTCCCGACGCCCTTCGGCACTTCCAACGTCCATGTCGGTCGGCCGAGGGCGTTCCCGACGCCCTTCGGCACTTCCAACATCCGTGTCGGTCGGCCGCGGCCCGTCTGGAAAGACATGGCCGAGGTGACAGTCGCAGCGCTGGCAGCGGATTTCGATGCGCACCATGCCGTGGCTGGTGTCGCGCAGGTAGCGGATATGGTGCGGATCGAAGGGCGCGAAAAAACTCGGCCAGCCGGTGCCGGAATCAAATTTGGCGTGCGAGGCAAACAGCGGCAAGCGGCACAGCCGGCACACGTAGGTGCCGTCGCGTTTGTTGTCGAGCAGCGTGCCGCAGAACGGCCGCTCGGTGCCGTGTTCGAGCAGCACGCGGCGTTCTTCGGCGTTCAGCTGGGCGGCGAGCGCCGTGCGCGTGCCGGCATCGAGACGCAGGGCATAGCCACTGGCGGAGCGGGTTGGCGCCGGGCCTTCGGGCAGGGGCATGACGGCCATGGTCATTCCTCGTCGGTTTTCAGTTGCGCGGCAAAATAATCACGCAGCTTTTCCATTTTGGGCACCGCGACCGCCTGAATGTAGGGCTGCCACGGATTACGCAGGGCGTAACGCTGGTGATACTCCTCGGCGCGGTAAAACGTGGTGAGCGGCTCCAGCGTGGTGGCGATGGGCGCGGCAAACACACCGGCACCGTTCAACGCCGCGATGTAATCCGCCACGTACTGACGCTCGGCCTCGTCGTGGAAAAACACGGCCGATCGATACTGGCGGCCACGATCATGACCTTGCCGATCTTTCTGGGTTGGATCGTGGGCAACGGAGAAGAAAATTTGCAGCAGCTGGCCGGCGCTGATCTGCGCCGGTGCAAAACGCAGGCGAATGGCTTCGGCGTGGCCGGTATCACCGGCGCAGACACGCCGGTACTCGGCCGTTTCGGCCGTGCCGCCGACATACCCCGACTCGACACTCAACACCCCGGCCAGAGCGGCAAACACGGCTTCGGTACACCAGAAGCAGCCGCCGGCCAGCACCAGTTCATCGAGCCCGGCCGGCGCCGGCTGTTGCGGCAACGGCACGGCGGTGGGCGCGACCCGCAAACCACCCGGCAAATCACACACTGCATTGTTCACGGAAAACTCCTGTGCCTGGATTGGCCAACATCGGCTGATACGTTGGAGGCGGCGTTGGCGACCATGTTACAGCGCCCGGCACGCATGCGCTGCACGCCGGTTTTGGCGGACCCGTTCTGACAGACCGGGTTTGTTGTTGAAGGTTGAGCACAGGGCATCTGGCGCAAAGCCTTTTCCTGACCGATGTGCAAGACTATGCTGCGTGGCTGTCGCTGGCGCGCGTAGCGCCACGATGCGGAGACTGGGCAATGAACAGAATGGCGCGGTGGCGTACCGGTATCGGCATGGTGCTGGCGCTGGTGTGGCCGGCAACCGAACTGGCCGCGGCCGAGCCGATCACAGTTGCGGTCGCCGCCAACATGCAACCGGCCTTTACGCACTTGGCCAGCCGTTTTCAGCAGCAGACCGGGCTGGTCGTGCAAGGCAGTTTTGCCTCCACCGGCAAGCTGAGCGCACAGATCCGGCAAGGCGCGCCGTTTCATGTGCTGCTGGCCGCCGACAGCGATTATCCCCAGCAGTTGCAGCAGGCCGGTCATGCCTTGCTGCCGCCGCGGCTGTACGCGCTCGGCACGCTGGTGATCTGGACCACCGGCAAACACACGCTGGACAACTGGCAGCAGTTGCTGACCGACCCGGCCATTGTCCATATCGCGATTGCCGATCCCAAAGTGGCGCCATACGGCCGCGAAGCCGGCCGGGTACTGCAGCATTACCATCTGCTGCGCGCGGTACAGAGCAAGCTGGTTTATGGCGAAAGCATCGGCCAGACCAATCAATTCATCGCCACCGGTGTTGCCGACATCGGTTTCACGGCCAAAGCCTCGGTCGTCAACATTGATCCGCGCCAGTGGCGCGAACTGGATGCCGCCAGTTATCAGCCGATTGCCCAGGCCGCGGTCCTGCTCAAGTACGCCGAACAGCATCAGCGGCAAGCCGCCGAGCGGTTTTACCAGTTCATGTTTTCTGCCGATGCGCAGGCCATACTGCAGCGCTTCGGCTACGCCTTGCCGGCAATGCCGGTCGCAACTGGCACGGCTCCATCAACGATCAAACCGTCACCGTCATCATGAATGAACTTCCGGGCACGCTCACCCAGCTGGAACAGGAAAATGGCGTGCTGCTGGCCGAGGTCGCCGTTGCGGCGAGCGACAACGCCAACCCACCAGACCATGCACATTCCGGCGCGCCGCTTGCGGCACATTTCACCGCCCTGCTGCTGCACGCCGGCAGCGCCCCGCCGTGGCCACTGGGCAGTACGGTGACGCTGGCGTTCAAGGAAACCGAAGTGGCGCTGGCCAAACAGCTAAGCGGCGAGATCTCGCTGCGCAACCGGCAGCCGGCAACGGTGACCGGGATCGGCTATGGCAAGTTGCTGACCGCGGTGCAATTGCAGTTTGGCCCGCATCCGTTGACCGCGGTGATCACCAGCGGCTCGGCGCGCCGCTTGCAGTTGCAAGTGGGTGATCAGGTCGAATGGCTGGTCAAGGCCAATGAAATGCAGATCCGCATCGCTACCGCTGACGCCGCGCGCCGTGTCAGCGCAGGTGCCGCTTCATGAATTGGCAACCGCTCTGGCTGACCGCGCAGTTGGCAACGCTCACGACCCTCTTGCTGCTGTTGCTGTGCATTCCGCTCGCCTGGTGGCTGGTGTTTGTCCAGCCGGCACGCCAGCAACGGCGCAAAGCCCTGGTCGAGGTGTTGTGCAATCTGCCCTTGGTGCTGCCACCGACCGTGCTGGGTTTTTATCTGCTGTTGCTGTTCAGCCCCAACCACGGTATCGGGCAATGGCTGGCGCAATGGTTCAGCGTCCGGCTGGCGTTCAGTTTCACCGGGCTCGTCATCGGCTCGATGGTGTTCAGTTTGCCGTTCATGCTGCAGCCGCTGCTGGGCGCGTTTCGGCAGGTGCCGTTCACGCTCATTGAAGCGTCGCGCTGCTGCGGCAAGAGCGAATGGCACAGCCTGTGGCGCGTCATCCTGCCGCTGTCGAAGCCGGGCCTGCTGGCCGGCGTGGTGCTGAGTTTCGCGCACACGGTGGGCGAATTCGGTGTGGTACTGATGCTCGGCGGCAATATCCCGGGCAAGACCCAGGTGGCGTCGATTGCGCTGTATCAGGAAGTCGAAGCGCTGAACTATGCCGCCGCGCATCGCTATGCCCTGGTGCTGGTGCTGTTTGCCTTTGTTGTGCTGCTCGGCTTGCGCTGGTTGCAGCGGCAGCAGGAGCGGCTGTGATGCTGGCATTCTCCTTGCGCAAACAATTGGGCCACGGCGAGCACGCACGCGCGGTGGAGTTGGCCGTGGAACTGGCACCGGCGGAAGTGCTCGCCCTGTCTGGCCCATCCGGTGTCGGCAAAACCACCGTGCTGCGCATGCTGGCCGGTTTGACGACACCGGATCATGGTTTTATCCGCTTTGCCGGTGACCGCTGGTATGACAGTGCGCAGCGGCAGTTCCGCCCGACGGCGCAGCGCGCACTCGGCTATGTGTTTCAGGATTACGCACTGTTTCCGCACCTGTCGGTGCGCGACAACCTGCGCTACGGCCAACGCACGCGTGATGAACGCGCCGTGTCGCACTGGCTGGACCTGATGGAGCTCAGCGCCGAAGCGGCGCGCCTGCCGCAGCAGTTGTCCGGCGGCCAGAAGCAGCGGCTGGCACTGGCGCGCGCGCTGATCGGACAACCGAAACTGCTGTTGCTGGACGAGCCGCTGTCGGCGCTCGACGCCACGCTGCGGCGCGAAATCCAGCAGCGTCTCGCGCTGGCGCTGCGCGAGCAACCGACCACCACCATTCTGGTCAGCCACGATGCCGGCGAAATCATCCGGCTGGCGCAGCGCATGGTGCAGCTGTCGCCTCATCAGCCGGCACGCATCGGCACACCAACGGAAATGCTGCTCGGACAATTGACGCCCGGCCGCTGCGTCTTGCATGCCGAACTGCTCGCACTGCTGCCCGGTGAGGTGATGACCACGGCGGTGTTGAGCGTCGGCCATGACCGCATCACGACGCTGTTGCCACCGGCAGAAGCCAGCCAGTTGCGGCTCGGCCAAGCAGTGCGGGTGGAATTGAATGGCACCAGCGCCAATATCGTGCGGACCGATTGAACCCGCAGCGAACCGTCGGCAATGGCGTGGACATTAACGTGTGCCATTCCTTGGGCTGTTAGGGATGCTCTGATTACATCTGAAATAAAATGCACCTGTCACCCCGGCGAACGCCGGGGTCCATTTTTTCGGTGACAATGGATACCGGCTTTCGCCGGTATGACAGCATCCTGACTTGATCAGCGCTTCCTTGGATAAGAGCCCTTCAGCAAACGCCGGTGTGCGGGCGGGGGCCTTGTCATCAATCCGGGTTGCGCTGCCAGCGCTGCCTGGCAAAGTCGTAGACATACTCCGTCAACGGACTGACTGTTGCGGAATAGCGCAGATCCGATGCGGCTGAACGCAACTGATGGCACAGACCATGATCGGCATCGGCCGGCAGGCCTGTCGCGGCCAAGGTGTCCGGATAAACGCCATGCTGCTGCCGGTACACCAAAAGCGCTGCCACTGCCTGTTTGGCAATTTGCATTTGTTGCCAGTGCCACCAGCATTGCGCCAGCACGGTCAGCACAAGCCCCGACAACAAACCGGCGAGACTGCGCCGCCGCTATTGCCGCTTTTGCCGCTTTTGCCGCGTTACGAGAATCCTGCAGCAACTGAACACTGAGCGCGAACAGAAACACCGGGACCATGAGCCGCAGCAAGGCTGCCATTGCCACGTTGCATGGCAAACGGCACCAGCACGGCGATACCGCCGATCAGCCAGCTGCACCACACCATGCGCAATACGGCACGAAAACCCGAGCAAGCAGCCGGGTGCAACTCACTGCTATTGGCCGCCACGATGTCGGAACACCGGGATGTCAGCGGGAGCAACGCCACCGCCAGCGCGACCATTGTGGTTACGCCGCTCGTACCCGCACTGACAGGGAGCGATGCCCTCCGTATCGCCAACCCCATGCCGGCAGCCGTGGCAGTACCAATACTGCCCGTTGCGCTAAGAAAACCTGCTGATGTTCCCGCAATCAATAACCGTCCAGCATTGCCGTGGCAACGCTGGTCTATGCTGGAAACCACTCCACCAGCGGCAGCGGCCGCTGACCGTCATCGGCCAGGGAGGCGGGGCGATGCCGCTTCGAACTTTTATTGCCGAGCTCAAGCGTCGGCGCGTGTTCCGCGTCGCGACGGTCTATGCCGTGGTCGGTTTCGGCATCATCCAAATCGCCAACAACATTTTTCCGCCGCTTGATCTGCCAGCCTGGACCACCCGTTTGGTGATCCTGCTGGTGCTGCTCGGCTTTCCGATTGCCTTGGTGCTGGCGTGGGCGCTGGAACTCACGCCGGAAGGTTTGCGTTTCACGACTCAGCTCGACCAACGCGACAACCGACCAGCACCATCCGCGCACTGGGGTTGGAAACGACATGTTGTGGCTTACGTTATGGTGGCGTTATTGGGTGCCGGCTTTGCCATCCTCGGTTATCGCTGGTGGGTACCAGCTCCCACATTAGCCAACACAACCAAATCGACAAGCGGACTACCGGCACGCCAATCGGTCGCGGTCTTGCCATTTGTGGTAATGGGCTCCGATGCCAACAAGAGCCAATTTGCCGATGGTCTGACCGAGGAAATTATCAACGCATTGGCGCAGTTGCCAGAATTGTTGGTAACTGCTCGCACCTCGGCGTTCTATTTCAAAGGAAGGCAAATTGCCATACCGGAGATAGGCAGAACTTTGGGAGTTGATCATGTAGTAGAAGGCTCGGTGCGTCACGTTGAGGACCGTGTCAGGGTTACTGTGCAACTCATACGTGCCGCTGATGGCTTTCATCTATGGTCACAGAACTATGATCGCCCACTCACTGATCTGCTGGCGGTACAGGATGATATTGCTACACACATTGCCAGCGCGTTGGGTGTCCTGCTGAACGAACAAAAACTGACTTTGATGAAAGAGGCCGGCAGTGACAATCTGGATGCCTTTTCTGCCTATCAGCGCGGTGCCGATCTCTACAATGAAGCCCATCGCGACCTCACCACCCGAAATCTGGTGTTAGCCAAGGCCAATGCGGCACTGGATGAAGCCTTGGCGTTGGAGCCTAACCTTTTTGCAGCCCATGTTCTACATAGCGATCTGTATGCTCACCTGTTACTTGATCGGGCTGCTGGCATGCAGATCGACCTGGAGCTGCAACCCATTCTGCCGGAGGCTGATGTAAGGCTAAAAACAGATCTTGACGCAGCCTACCGCTATGCCCGTACGAACGCACAAATTCCGGTAGCAGATTACATGCGCCGGTTCCTATCAAACGATTGGCGAGGCTTGAGGCAAGCTATCGATCAGGTATTGACCACAGGCGCTTGTGTACCAGCGCTTTATGTCAATCGCAGCATCGTGTTTGGCCGCGCCACCGACAACGTCAACGACTTGCAGCGTCGCATCGCCTGTGACCCATTGAATGAGGATCTGCTCACGGGCCTGCACGAAGCGATGCTTTGGGCCGGTGATGCCCGAGGCGCGCTGGAAACCATCACGGATGTGGAGCAACGCCTTGGGCGCCATCACTGGCTGGAAGAGGGCAAGCTGCTGGCATCGCTGGCGCTTGCCGATTTTGCTGGCGCGGAGCTAGCACTGAACTCGGCCAATATGAGTGAGGCCGAGCGTCAACTGCACCGCATCAGGCTGCTGGCCGTGCGCGAAGACGCCACCGCTACCCAAGCGGCGCAAGTTTGGTTGCGTACTTTTGGTCCGAATGATGCCAGCGCACTACTCTTTCATGCATGGCTGGGTGAATACGATGCGGCCAACCGCGTTGCCGGACTTATCGACAGCCGGCCCCTCGGTCCAACGCTATTGATCAGTCAAACCTTAGCCTGTTATTGCGGTGCACCGTTTGAGTTGACGGCTACACCTAATCTCGCTCGCCAGCTCAGCGACGCCGAGTTGCCGTGGCCACCGCGAACCGTGCTGCGGTTTCCCGCCAAGTACTGGTAGCGCAAGTGAGGCCCACGCACATGCCACTTCGAACGTTTATTGCCGAGCTCAAGCGTCGGCGCGTGTTCCGCGTCGCGACGGTCTATGCCGTGGTCGGTTTCGGCATCATTCAAATCGCCAACAACATTTTTCCGCCGCTTGATCTACCAGCCTGGACCACCCGTTTGGTGATCCTGCTGGTGCTGCTCGGCTTTCCGATTGCCTTGGTGCTGGCGTGGGCACTGGAACTCACGCCGGAAGGTCTGCGTTTCACGACGGAAGTGGATCGCAAACGGCGGCGGGCGGCACCGAGCGCGCATTGGGGCTGGAAGCGTCACGCCGCGGCTTATGTTGCGGTGACCGTGCTGGGTGCGGGTCTGTCGGTGTTGATTTATCGCTGGTGGCAGCCGTCAACCAGTTCCGTCGCAGCCAGCGGCCGACCGGCCATTGCCGTGCTGCCATTCGACAGCTGGAGCCACGATCCCGAACATCTGGCGTTCACCAATGCGATGCACGACATTGTCCTGACCCAGCTCGCAAAGATTCAGGGGTTGGCTGTCATTTCGCGCACCTCCGTGCTGCGGTACCAGCAACAACGACCATCGGTGGCCGAAATCGCCCAGGCACTCAACGTTGATTATCTGGTGGAAGGCAGTGTGTTTCGCGATCAGCAACGGGTGCGCTTTCAGATCCAGTTGATTGATGCCAGCACCGATCAGCATCTGTGGGCGGAATCCTACGTACGGCCGTTGACCGATGTCTTCGCGACCCAGAACGAGATCGCCGAACAAATCAGTGCGCAACTGGGCGTGCGGCTGCGTCCGGTGGAGCAGCAAGCGCTGCGCGAGCAAGCCACCGGCAACACCGACGCTTATGCCCTTTATGTGCGTGGCAAGGCGGCCGTGGCCGCACGCGACAATGCGGCGGCGCGCACGGCCCTGGATCAGGCCGTGCAGTTGGACCCGCAGTTTGCGGCGGCATGGGCCTGGCTCGCCATCGCGGACACCTTGCATGGCTGGGACGAGCCCAGTGTGCAGGAACAGGCGCTGGTGCAAGCCGGCCGCTCACTCGCCCTCGCGGAGCGCTTGCAACCCATGGCGGGAGAGACGGTGTTGGCGCGCGCCATTTATTTCTATCTGGGCCGGCATGATTTCGCCGCCGCCGAACCGCATTTTGTCCAAGCGTTGGCGTTGCAACCGAACGACGCCGCCGCCCTGTCGTATTTTGCGTTCATGCGGCGCCGCCAAGGTCGCTTGCCGGAGGCGGTGGATTTGCTGGAACAGGCGATGCGTCTGGATCCGTTTTCCGCTACCAGTCACGATGTGCTTTGCAGTGTCTATCTCGGTCTGAAACAACGTGACAAAGCCCTGAGCTGTTATGCCGATGCCAGCAAACGCTTTCCTGACGTGCCGTTCATCATGGGCGGCCACAACCTCTATCGCCATCTGCTGAGCACGCATGATTTTCAGCAACTGGTAGCTGACCAGGCGGCTCTTGCAGGCAAGCATCCGGATTCGGTCGTCGCGCTGATCATGTACGGCTCAGCACTGATCTTGGCCGGGCAACCGGAACAAGCGCTGCGCCTGCTTGAAAAGCCCGGCAAAGTTGACGGTTTGACTGACCAGATTCGGGCGCTTTTTTCCGGAATTGCTCACGCGCTGGCGCGCCAGCCAAGCCAGGCCCGCGCTGCATTGCAACGTGCGATTGCCTTGTTCGATGCGGACGCCAATCGCACGGTGCAGCCGGCGCAACATGCGCGGCTGTTATCCGATCGCGCACTCGCGGAAGCATTTCTTGGCAACCGCGAACGCGCGATCGCGCTGGCGGCGCAAGCGGTTGCCGGCCAGCCGCGCGAGCTGGATGTCACCGAATGGGGGTTTCGGGTGTGGGATCAGCTGCGCGTGCATGCCTGGCTTGGCGATAGCACCACGGCGGTCAGACTGACGCAGCTGATGTTCGAGCATCCGGTGCTGATCGACCCGCAAGAAGTCTGGTATGACTTTTTGCTGCCCGGTGAACTGCGCCGCGATCCGGCGTTTCGCCAGCTGCTGCAACAGCTCGGCGCCGATCTGTCGCGGCCACTGCCAGCCCAGTATTTTCATGCCGATCTGCGCCCGGCTGGCGCTGGACTGAATACCTTACAGTGACGGCGTCAGACCGTTATTCTTGCCGGCATACATGGCGTGATCGGCAGCGCTCAACAGGGCGTCGAGATCGTCGCCGTCGGCCGGGTAGGCCGCGACGCCGATGCTGGTGCCGACGGTCAGGGTATCGGTGCCGAACAGCAGCGGTTTGGCCACCGCGCGGTGCACGCGCTTGATCAGTGAATCAAGCGCAGGGCCGGCTTCGGTGTCGGGCAGCAGCGCGAGAAATTCATCGCCACCGATGCGCGCGAGAAAATCGGTTTCGCGCAGGCAGGCTTGCAGCTGTTGGGCGACATGCACCAGCAGCGCATCGCCGGCGGTGTGACCAAATTCATCGTTGATGCGCTTGAAGCCGTTCAAATCCAGATTGAGCAAAACAAACGGCCGCTGACTGCGCCGCGCCAGCGCCATCATTTCGCTGGCGCGTTCATCGAAGCGTAAACGATTGGCGACGCCGGTGAGCGGATCGTGGCGAGCCAGCTGCTGGATCTGGTAGCGGTCGGCAATCAGGACGCCAACCATCAAAGCAATGATGACGGCCAATGCGCTGCTGAGCAGATACATCGCCCCAATCTGCCACTCGCTGCGGGTGCCGTTCCAGCCGTCGCGCGGCCGCGCAGCGAGCTGCCAACTGCCGCCGGGCAACAGCACGTCGAGCAGGCGCGCTTCGCCGTCGGCAAACAATTCGGCGCGGCCGAAAAACACGTCGCCCTTGGCGCCAAGGCCATCACGACCACGCAGGGCAAACTCGACCGGGCCCTGCTGTTCCAGCCCGGCGCTTGCCAGGATCGGCCTAGTATCGAGTGCCACCGACGCCACGCCCCAGTAACGCACGCCACCATCCGGCTGACTCAGCAGCACCGGAATGCGATTGATGAGACCGACGCCGCCTTGCGCCAATTCGACCGGGCCGTTCAGCACCGGCTGCCAGTCCCGCATCAGCCGCTCGATGGAGCCACGCTGGCCCGGAGTATCGAGATAACGCAGGCCGAGCACGCGCTCATTGCCGGCCAGCGGATAGATATAGCGGACGACATTGTCCGGCGCGACGGCGAGGCTGCGGATATTGGGCCGCAAGCGGACCAAGGTGGCAGCCACCCGCTCGAATTGGTGGGTGCTGAATTCCGGGTTGGCCGAGATGAAAGCGGCAAGCCCCCAGCCGAGATAAAGCGAGCTGTTCAGCTCGGACTCCAGCCGCGCCCGCACCGAGCCGGCCTCGGCGAGCACGGCGCTGCGCTGCTCTTCCCGGCCGCGCTCGACCTCCAGCCAGACCAGATACCAGCCAGGTCCCAGGGCGATCACACCGGCCAGCACCGCAGCCACCCAGGCGCGGCGCTGGCCGGTCCGGCGATATCCCTGCTTCTGGCCCTGCGGCGGCGCGCGTTTCACGAAAAGCCTCCTGCTCTGTCTGGCTGAGGATAAACCAGTCGCCGCCGTTTGGCTGGGCGCAGCGCAGTATTTGTGCCACCGGTCACTACTGACCTGGCCGCAAAAACCGGTTACATCCGGTCATCGGCTTAGCAAGTCTTTAAGGTTTTCTTAGCAGCTATTTAGCAACCACGGAAACATCTGCCCGCTACGATGGCAAGCGTTTAAACGCCGGCCGGATTGCCAGCGTCTGTATCGCAACCCGAGCGTCACACCGGGCGTCGGCCCGGCCACAGGAGTGAACACCATGCCCCGTCAGCACCTGCCGTCAACCCGTTACAACAGCTATGCCCTGGTCCACAAAGGCTTGCGCGCTTTCATGATGCACACGTTGAACAAAACCGGAACGGCCGACTGGCAGGACGGCGATGATTGCGCCAACGTGCTGACGACCGTGCGCAGCCTCGCGGAAACCTGCCGCAGTCATCTGCAGCATGAAAACGATTTCATCCACACGGCGATGGAAGCACGTCGCCCCGGCTCGGCCCGTCATGGCCAGCTCGATCACCACGAACACGAACAGGCCATCAGCGGCTTGTTGGCCGACTGCGATCGGATCGAACGCAGTCACGCCAGCGAGCGCAGCCGGCTCGGCGCCATGCTGTATGACCGGCTGGCGCTGTTCATTGCCGAAAATCTGGAACACATGGCCATGGAAGAAGTCGACCACAATGCCGTGTTGTGGGCGCATTACAGCGACGCCGAAATCATCGCCATCGAACACGCCTTGGTCGCCTCGATCGCGCCGGAAAAAGCCATGCACTTTCTGCGCTGGATGTTGACTGCCGCCACTCCGGCCGAGCGCGCTGACAAACTGCGCGGCATGCGGGCACAGATGCCGCCGGAAGTGTTCCTGGGTGTGCTGGCGATGCTGCAACCGCTGTTGTCGGCCACCGACTGGCACAAGCTGCAACTGGCCCTGGAATTGAGCACGCCGTTTGCTGACTGTGATCCGGCCGAGCTGGATGCGTTCAGCAATCAGCGTCGGACCTTTGTCCCACAGCAGAAAGCGGTCGCGTAAGGCGACCGCTGTTGCGCCGCGCGAGCGCGTGTGTGGCCGTTGTTGTTTCAACTATTCCCGCAACTACGCGCTCTGCTATTCCCGCAACAGCAGCGGCCGGTCGACGCGCAAGCGAAACCGGCCGCGCCCGGTCTTTTCGATGGCCAGGTAATCGCAGCGTTCGGCCAAGCGCCGGGCGAGCAGAATCAGTCGCGCTTCGAGGTTGTCGGACAATTCCGGCAAGCCGATGCTCGCGTCCATGCGCAATTCGCGGTTGCTGAACTCGACCCGACCATCATGTTGATGGCTGTTGACCAGTCGCCAGAGAATGGCGCCGGCAACGCCTTTGATCAGGTAATCATCATCGAGAAAAATGCTGTCATTCTCGGGGTAGTGCTGGACGACGACCGGCTTGCCGGCCGGCGCGGGCACGACGGCGCCTGACACCGATTCGGCTGCTGGCTCGACGTCGTCGCGCTGTGCGTGCAGCAAATGCTGCAGGCGCTGACCGAGTTGATGCATCAGCGTGACCAGCGCATCTTCGTCGTCATAGCTGAACCGGCAGGGCTGGCCGCTTTCGACAAACAGCACACCGAGCAGGCGAGTGCCGGCGAGTATCGGAATCGCCATCTGACTTTCCGAGGCCGGCAAGCCGGGATACGGAATTTCGTTTTGCAGTTCGCTGGCGCGACCGGCTTCGGTCAAGGTTTGCCGGATCGCCCGGCTGTAGGTGTATTCGCTGGTTTTGAAGGCGATGCGAATCGGCACGCGGTGCTGCGCCGCGACGCCAATGACACCTTCGCCGAGCGGAATTTCCCAACCAATGCCGGCAGCGGTGTAACCCTGACTGGCAACGGTGTAGAGCCGCTGACCGGTTTCATCGGCAAGCAAGATCATGCTTTGTTCGATGGCAAAACCGCAGGCCAGCTTGGCCAGTGTTTCATCGAGCAGACAGGCGACATCCGGGCAGTATTGCAACTGCTCGACGCTGTAACGCAGCGCGCTCAGCAGGTTTCGCGGTGGCGGCAACGGCAGCGCCGCGACCGGCACTTTCTCGATGTGATGCACGCGGTAAATGTCGGCGCCTTGCAGTTTGAAAATGCCGGTCATGCCGGAGTGTGACGCAATGCCCGCCAGTTTGACTTTCATCCGCTCGAACAACAGGCCGCTGTCCTCCGTGCGCAAGTAGTGCAGATGCAGGGAGTAAGCCTGACCGGTCAACGGATGGATGACGTACACCGTCGCGTACGGATTGGCGAGAATGTTTTCCCGGGTCTTGTTGAAGAACTGGAAAGACAGCGCAACGTGTTCGCGATCGACGTAGTCCACCTGCGACACGTACGTGACATTGGGCGTGCCGTCCGCCGCACAGGTCGCGATGGCGCTGGGGATGAATCCTTCAAGACAATCACGGATGTGATCGACCGTGAGCGTGGTGCTGACCGGGATCATGCCAGCCGCTCCCCGGCCCGCGGCCCCGGCGTTTGATCGAACACCGTCAATGGCGTGAACACCAGCGCCACCAGATCGGCATCGTCGCCGGCAAACAGCTGGCGACCAAGCTCGGCCGGTTCGTTGATCAGCGCAATGTCTTCACCAAACGCCTGGGCGCAGCGCTGGACCAGAAACCGGTCGTCCGGCTGCGGCGGTTCCAGCCGGGCGTTGCGGGTTTTGAGCTGCAGCGTTTTGTGCGTGCTCGGCAAGCAGAACGCCACCGCCACTTCGGCGCTGCGCCGGATGTCGGCCAGCAATGCCGGCGAGTGGCTGGGCCGCAGCAACACGGTCACCTCGCTGGCATCAGCCAACTGCCGGACGCGGCAGCCGACGGCGTGCACGACCGAGGTCCGCCGATCAACCGTGCTGGCCGCCACCAGAATGGAGACGCCTCGCTGCATCAGCGCCGTTTCGGTTTCGGTCAATAGCCGCGGACGCGGTTCAGTCATGGTCAGGTACTCCTGAGCGGTACCGGCGTATAGCCCACCAGCGCCCAGCACGATGAACAAGTGCCGGCATTGTAGCCGATGGCCCGGTTTTGCCAGATTCGGGGTTAGCCAAACTTGGGGGTAACCCGATTGGGGCTTGCCGGCTTCGGCTGGATGGCTTCGTATGATCGCGTCCTTCGACGCGGCGACGCGATGCCGGGTTTGGTGCCGACCGGCCTTTTCGGCGACAATGCCGCCCTCGTTTTCGCCCTCCCCCGATTTGCCAGCCCCGGAGCCCGCCCATGCGCCGCGTCACCCTGTCCCGTTTCCTGATCGAACAACAACGCGAAAAAGGCGCCCTGCCCGGCGATTTGCGCCTGCTGATCGAAGTGGTGGCGCGCGCCTGCAAGACCATCAGCGTTGCGGTCGGCAAAGGCGAGCTCGCTGGCGTGCTCGGCGGTGCCGGCACCGACAACGTGCAGGGTGAAGCCCAGAAAAAACTCGACGTGTTGTCGAACGAGATCCTGCTCGAAGCCAACGAATGGGGCGGTCACCTGGCGGCGATGGCATCGGAAGAAATGGACGATCCGCACCCGATCCCGAACCGCTACCCGAAAGGCGAATACCTGCTGGTGTTCGATCCGCTCGACGGCTCGTCGAACATCGACGTCAACATGTCGGTCGGCACCATTTTCTCGGTGCTGCGTTGCCCGGAAGGCATGGCGCCGACCGAGCAGGCGTTTCTGCAACCAGGCACCAAACAAGTCGCCGCCGGCTATGCCGTCTATGGCCCATCGACCACGCTGGTGCTGACCACCGGCCACGGCGTTGATTGCTTCACGCTCGATCGCGAGCAGGGTTCGTTTGTGCTGACCCAACCGCAAATGCAAATTCCGGCAGACACCAAGGAATTCGCCATCAACATGTCGAACCAACGGTTCTGGGAACCGCCGATGCAACGCTATGTCGCCGATCTGCTGGCCGGCAAAGAGGGCCCGCGCGGTAAGGATTTCAACATGCGCTGGGTCGCGTCGATGGTCGCCGATGTCCATCGCATCCTGACCCGCGGCGGCATTTTCTTGTATCCGATCGACAGCAAGGTCAAGGAAAAAGGCGGCAAGCTGCGCCTGATGTACGAAGCCAATCCGATGGCGTTCATTGTCGAGCAGGCCGGTGGTGCCGCCACTACCGCACGCCAGCGCATCATGGAACTGCAACCGGGTAATTTGCACCAGCGGGTACCGGTGGTGCTCGGTTCGAAAAACGAAGTCGAGATGGTGACGAAATACCATCAGGCCTGATTTTTCAGTTGCATGGGAATACCGACATGCGGAAGCCATCTGCACCATTGCCGGTCGCTTTGCTGCTTGCCGCCGTCGCGACCGCGGCGCAAGCGGCCGACACCAAGGTCTATCGCTGTGGTGATACCTACAGCCAGGTGCCCTGCGGCAATGACGCCAGCCAACCAAAGCTGTACGGCACGCAAGGCGGCAATGCCAGCGCACTGGAGCAGGCGGCCAGCTGCGCCGCCGCCATCGCGCAGCGCGAGCAGCAAGACGGTCTTCAATGGACGTTGCAGGATGCCACCGAACCGGTCGCCGAATTGGTGGCCGCGCATGGCAGCCAGGTGCTCGGTTACCGGATTGATATCGTGATGACCCAGACCACGCTGCAGGGCCAGCCGCTGCAGACGGCGCGTTACCGCTGCGCCGTCAGTCAGGATCTGCGCCGCGTGCTGTCTTTGCAGCCATTGCCATAGTTGTTCGTTTTTTCGTCATGCGTCGCTCACGTCAACGCGCATGATTTCACGCTGCTGTAACCGAGGTCATCGATGAGCCAACTCCCGCCCTGCCCGAAATGCCATTCCGAATTCACCTATGAAGATGGCGCCATGCTGGTTTGCCCGGAATGTGCGCATGAATGGTCGAAAGACGCACCGACAGAAGCCGGCGAAGAGAAGAAAATCGTCCGCGATGCGGTGGGCAATGTGCTGACCGACGGCGACACCGTCACCGTGATCAAGGATCTGAAAGTCAAAGGCTCGTCGCTGGTGATCAAGGTCGGCACCAAAGCGAAGAACATCCGGCTGGTTGACGGCGATCACGACATTGATTGCAAAGTCGATGGCATTGGCGCCATGCAATTGAAATCGGAATTCGTCAAAAAGGTCTGAGCGCCATGTCTAGCGCTGCCGCGGCCTGCACGCTGCTGCGGCGCTGTGAGCAAGCCGGTCTCAACTGTAACTGGCGCAACTTGCACAACAGTGACGTTCGCGCCAGTCACTGCCTTATCAGTCACAGCTACGTCGGTCACAGCCATATCCGCCACAGCCAGGCATGGCAACGTTTGCTGCATCGCTGACAGCCCGTTGTCAGCAAGCCGACCATACCTGCCATTTCGATCACGACAAGCCGCCTACACTGCGCAGGCATAGCAGCCGGAGCGCAGTCATGTCCGCCGACGTCACCTTATTCATTGCCATGAGCCTTGATGGCTATATTGCCGGCCCAAACGACGAAATCGATTGGCTGTTCACCGATCAGGATTACGGCTTTACGCCGTTCTTCGACCGCATCGACACCATCATCATGGGTCGGCGCAGCTATGAAATGTCGTGCTCGTTCGATGAGTGGCCGTATCCGGGCAAGCGCACGGTGGTCTGCAGTCGGCAGCCGCGCGCCAACACCGATCACCGGGTCAGTTTCGCCAATCAGCCCCTGCCGACCGTGATCGCGGAAGCGCGCAGCGCCGGCAGCCGCGGCATCTGGCTGTTGGGCGGTGGTCAGTTGGTGCGCAGCGCCTTGCAATGCCGCAGCATTGATCGGATCCAGCTTGCCATCCATCCGATCATTCTGGGCGCCGGCATTCCGCTGTTTCCTCCCGGCACGCCGCAGACGCGGCTGCAATTGCAGCATTGTAAGGCGTATGACTCCGGTTTGTTGATCGCGCAGTATCAGCTGCCGTGCTGAGCGGGTTCACCGTCATGGGACAGGGTGCATGGCGGTTGCCATTGCGGCGGCTTGAAAAACCAGACGTTGCCGGCCTTGCCATCCTGCAAGGCGACCAATACATCCAGCTCAGCGGCATACGCCCATTTGCCGAGCACACCGTTCCCGACTTCCGGATTCGGTGCCGGTTCGGTGGCCACGGATTCGCGCACGATGCGCCAGCCAGCAGCATCACTGGGCGGCGACAAGCGCCACAATGCGGCGCCACCACACCATAACCAGAACTGGCGCCGACGCTGATCAAAATCGAGACCGCAACGCGACAACTCCAGCTGCCGTTTTTGCAGCAACGGCAAAAACTGTTGCCCCGGATCGGCCGGCACGATGAGCTGGTCACGGTTGTTCGGGCCCGGCTGCTGCAGCGACCACGCGATGAACGGTTTGCCGTGACTGCCGGTGCGGACCAGCCACTTGCCAAACGGATCGTACCCGCAGGTGGTTTCGCTGGCCGGACCGTTCCAGTGCTGCCCGACATGCTCCCAGCTGTCGGCTTTTGCTTGCGCCAGATCGAGCACGCGATAACGAAACAGATGCTGGGCCGTGCCACCGCCGAGAATCGCCACGACATACACGGTATCGGCACCGTCTTCATCGGCGTAAGCGGTGCAACCGCTGACATGGTTGGTCGGCGTCACGCGGCCGACTGCCGGTTCGAGATAGCTGTCGCGGTTCTGCCACATCCGGCCGCCGCGGATCACGCGCTCGCTGGTCTTTCGCTGGACATGCGAGCCGTCGCTGCCACCGACCGCCCAGGCATCGGCACGGCTGACATCGAAGAGATACGGACCGGTACGCGCCGTGCCGCCCTCCGGCAACGGTCGTCGCCAGGCGCCGCCATTGTTGTAAGCGGCACCGCCAAAACTCAGCAAGCGATCCAGCCGCGGCAGAAAGACATTGTTGTCGTAACTGTGCGCGGCCGCAGGTGCGTTATCGACACCATCGATGGCGGTTTCGACACGCTCCTTGTCGCCGGTGATCTCGCTCGGCAATGACGCCCGTTGCCAGCGTCGATCGGCGCCATGCCAGACATAGACTTCGTTGCCACTGTAATCGGCGTGGCCACCGCCAAACAGCCAGAGTGCGCTGCGCTTGCTGTCCCAGGCGAAACCGCCCCAGGCAGTGATCAGTCGCGACGGCGGCGTTGCCTGACCGCGATTGAGTGGCCGCAGCGCCGGTGGTGTCCAGACCGAATCGAACCGGTTCTCGCTGACTTGCTGCCACTGCGCTTCCGGCCATTGCCGGATCGCGGCAAGCAAGGATTGCTGCGTTTCGCCGCAAACGGATGCGACCGGCTCGCTGGCAACGCTCAACAACGGCACCGCCAGCAACATGCCGCCGCCAACCAGCTGTTGTGTCCATCGCATTGCCGCCGTCATGGCTAGCGCTCCGGCAATGGAATGAATTCGTCCTCGCCGGGGATCGTGCCGAACTGTTGTTGTTGCCAATCCTGTTTCGCCTGCTCGATGAGCGCCTTGTCAGAGGCGACGAAATTCCACCACAGGAACCGTTTGCCATCGAGTGGCGCGCCACCGAGCAGCATTGCCCGCGCCGGTTCGGCACTGACAATCTGCAACGGCAGCTCGGCCGGCACCAGCGCCAGCTCGCCGGCTGCAAGCGGCTGGCCGTTGAGCTGCAACTGCCCCTGTGCGACATACAGCGCGCGTTCGGCGTAAGCCGCGTGCAGCTCGCAGCGACCGGCCGCCTGCAGCTGCAGATCGGCATAGAGCGTCGCGCTCGGCAACGTCACCGGCGAGGTGAGCGCGTTGACCGTGCCAATCAACACCCGCAATGCAACCGGCCCCTGCTGCCACAGCGGCAATTGCGCCGCCGGGTAATGCTGAAACGCCGGCTCGCAGCGTTCCAATGCCTGCGGCAAGGCCAACCACATCTGTATGCCTTCGACCGCGATCTGATTGCTGCGGACATCGGCCGGAATGCGCTCCGAGTGCACGACACCGCGGCCGGCGGTCATCAAGTTGACCGCTCCGGGCTCAATGCGCTGAAACACGCCGAGCGAGTCGCGATGTTCGAACGCGCCGTCATACAAATAGGTGACCGTTGCCAAACCGATATGCGGATGCGGCCGCACATCGCCTTCGCGACCGGCGGCCGGAAACCGGGCCGGCCCCATGTGATCGAGAAACACGAACGGGCCGACCGCCGGCACGTCGATCGTCGGCAACAACCGGCGCACCGTGAAGCCAATATCGCGGCTGCGGCCACGGACAATGCGCACTGCGGTCATGGTTGTCTCCTGTCAGAGGGTTCAAGATTACGGCCCGCCTTTCAAAAGCATAGTGGCGATCGCTTGTGACCACGTTGCGGCCGTCGTGTTTCGCACACAGGCAAGCCAGCACATGGCACAAACACAACAGGCGCCGATGATGAGCGCCTGTTGTGTTTGTTTGCCGACGCGAGCCGCGCCCGCATTAGCGCGCCATCATGGCGCCGCGTAGGTCACGACCAGCATCGGTCGCTTGCTCGGATCGGCCGTTGCTTCGCTGCTGTAGAGTTTTTTCAGGTTGGCGCCATCACCACCGGTCCGGCGCAGCCGCCAACCATGATTGGCGGCGCCCGCCTGCATCGCCTGCAAACTGGCGCTGACATCAAATTCCAGCCAACCAGCACTCCACGGCGCCTGTTTCTGGGCATCGGGCGTTGCCAGATAATCGGTACCGGCGGCACTGGCACCGAGGCCGCTCCAGCTTTCGCCATTGCGGGCGACGTTCCAGGTTGCCTGCGCTTCGTCCCATGGCCGCAACATCCGGTACACACTGTAGAGCGGATCGTAGGCGCTGTATTTGTACACACGCAATGTCGCTGACTGAATGACGGCATTGTCCGGTACTGGCCCGCCTTCGCGCTGGAAAATGGCGAACTGGAACAGCTGCGTGTACGAACTGGTTTCGTCATACATCAGCGACGACTGGCCGTAGTTGCTGTTCTTGCTGTAAGTCGACAGATAGGTATCGCGAGTGCCGGCGTAACCGTTCAGGCCATCCTGCAATTCCACCGTGCCGCTGGCGCCCGGCAATACCGTGATGCTGACCGGCGACGACAGCGTCATGCCGTCACGATCATCATAGGCGCGGGCCGACAACGTGCGGTTGCCGGTCGGCGCATCGAGCCAGGCAAACTGATACGGCGCGTTGGTGTCGGTAGCAAGCAGATTGCTGCCGTCATAGAACTCGACCCGTGTCACCACGCCGTCGACATCGCTGGCATTGGCGCTGATCGTGATCGGATCGCCAACGATGAACTCCTGGCCGCTCTGCGGTGCGGTCAGACTGACGCTGGGCCGGATATTGCTGTCGCCTTCCGGCGGCGTCCAGCCGAACGGCTTGTAGATCCAGATATTGCCCTGATTGACATCGAGCAAGCCCATGAATGCGTTGAGGTTCGAGATGAACTTCCATTTGCCGAGCACGCCGGTGCCGATCGAGAACGGCGGCGTAGCGCCGAACGGCGTCGGGATTTTTTCGATGGTCCAGCCGCTGGCGGAAACCGTCGCTGGCGGCGTCAACCAGTACAACTGATTGCCGGTACACCAGAGCCCGTAACGGCGACGGGTTTCATCAAAATCCAGTCCGCAATCGCGCATCTTGAACGTGCCGGCGGCAAGCGCCGCCGTAAAGGCACCGCTCGGATCCTGCGGCACCACCGTGAACTCGTAATTGTTCGGCCCCGGTGTGTTCAGGTTCCAGACCATGAATGGCCGCGTCGTACTGCCGGTGCGGACAAACAGTTTCTGTTCGCCGTCGTAGGCGCAGGCGGTTTGCCCTTGCGGCGCATCCCAGTACCCGCCGACCTGCTGCCAGCTGTCCTGGGTCGGATTGTTCAGATCGTTGATGACATAGCGGAACAAGGTCGTCGCGGTTCCGCCACCGTTGCGGACGCCGACGTAGACCACATCACGACCGTTTTCTTCGGCGTACGCGGTGCAGCCCTCGGTATGACTGCCGGGCAGTTTCGGCGTGCTGGCGAGATTCAGAAACATGTCGCGGTTCTGCCACATGTCGCCGCCGACGATCTCCGGATACGGCCCGACCCGTTTGACATGCGAACCGGTGCTGCCACCGACCTTGTTCGGATCGGCGCGGTTGGGGTCGAACAAATACGGACCGGTGCGACGGCTGGTCAGTGCGTCGACCGCGCGCAGGAACATGCCGCCGTTGTTGTAGGCGGCACCACCGAACACCAAAAGGCGATCGTGCAGCGGCAGGAAAATATTGTTGTCATAGGTGTGTGCCGACGGCGGCGCCCGATCCGGGCCGTCGATCGCAACAAAATTGCCACGGATATCCTTGGTCACTTCACTGGGCAATGAGGCGCGTTCCCACATCCGGGTGCTGCCACGCCAGCGATAGACATCGTTGCCGCTGTAGTTGGCATGACCGCCGCCGTACAGCCACAGTTCGCCGCGGTTGCGGTCCCAGGCAAAACCACTCCAGGCCCCGATGATTTTTGACGGCGGCGGGTTGCCGCCGTTGTCGAGCGGCCGCAGCGCCGCTGGCGCCCAGACATCGGAATAGGCATTGAGATTGGCGCGCAACCATTCGCCATCCGGTGTTGCAGCAAGTTCCGCAATCAGCGCCGACAGATCGGCATTGGCAGGTATCGGTTGTGCGAGCTTGCTGCTGTGATCAGCCGGCGCAACCGTTCGGCCCGTCCATTGGCTGGCGCTGTCCGCGTCCGCGGCGACTGCCGTTTCACTTTCGATGACATCAAGTTGCAGCCGACCGCTGCCACGATTGCCGCGAGCATCGACGAACGCCAGCACCAGTTCGTGCTGGCCGGGCTCGGCCGCGCGGCCCCGCAGTTCACCCGTGGCGGCATCCAGCGTCATGCCGCGCGGCAGGGCACCATCGGTAATGGTGAAACGATAAGGTGCAACACCGCCACTGACCGGAATGCGGGCGCGATAACTGACGCCGGCTTCGATCAGAGGCAATTTGTTCTGGGTCAGTGCAAGCGGTGGCGCACTGGCGCCGACAAATTCGATGCGGATGGCATCGACCAGCAGCACGCCCTGTTGCTCGACAACTTCAATGCTGGCCCGCTCACCGCCCGCAAAGGCAAACGTACCGAGCTCCTGCCATTGCCCGCCACCGGTGTGCAACGCCAGTGGCTGATGCGCATTGCCGTCACGCGTGGCAACGCGCAGTTCCGCCTGACCGGCCTGCGGATCCAGCGGCCACCAGCCGTACACGCGGTAATATCCTTCATACGGCAGCAGCGGTGTGAACCGAACCCGCTCCTGACCTTTGCCAATGGCACGCAGCACCTTGCTGCTGTGACTCAGATAGGCGGGCACGCGCTCGAATTCACCGGTTCGGACAACACCGGCATCGACGTGACGGAACACCTGATTGAAGGCAGGCGACAACGCTGCCGAACGACGTGTGTTGGATTCGGTGGCCAACGCTGGCAATGCCGCCACTAACGCGGTGGCAAGGCCGGTCATGACTCCCTTGTTCATGCTCACTCCCTGCGGACAGCAACAACGGATGTTGTCGTTTTAGCACAACAGCGCAGTGAGGGCATGACGCACTGCCAAATCTGCGGACTGCGCGTCGCCAATCGTCAGCTTACTTTACAAATTGCTCGACTGTTCCAACGACACACGTACCGGAAAACGGCTGGCGTCATCAACCGACAGTGGCTTCGAAAACCAGTAACCTTGCACGCAATCGCAGTTGGCCTGTTGCAGCCAACGCAATTGCGCTTCCGTCTCGACCCCCTCGGCGACAACCTCCATGCCGAGCTTGTGACTGAGTAAGATCAGCGACTCGACAATGGCGGCATCTTTTTCCGATGCCAGGGCATTGACGATGAACATGCGGTCGATTTTCAGCGTATCAATCTCGAATTGCCGCAAGTAGGCCAGCGACGAATAGCCGGTGCCAAAATCATCGATGGCAATGCGAATACCGGCCGCGCGCAGCTCCTGCAACACCCGGCGGCTGTGTTCCAAATCGTGCATCAACGAACTCTCGGTGACTTCCAGTTCCAGCTGAGCCGGCGCAAGCCGGTGCTGCTCCAGTTGTCGCAGCACCAGGCTGACCAGCTCCTGGATGGCAAACTGCCGCGCCGACAGATTCACCGAAACGACAACATCGTCCGGGAACTGCTGCTGCCAGCCACAGCGCTGGGCGCAGGCGCAGTCGATCACCCAACTGCCGAGCCGGTTGATGAGACCGGTTTCTTCCAGCAGCGGCACAAACACGCCGGGCGACACCAGACCCGCCTGCGGATGCTGCCAACGCAGCAACGCTTCAAAGCCGCGCAGGCGGCCATCACGCAAACTGATCTGCGGCTGGTAATGCAGGAAAAATTCTTCTGCCGCCACGGCACGGCGCAGACTTTCTTCCAGCAGCAGGCGGGCACGGGCCCGGCCGTTCATTTCGGCGGAAAAAAACCGGTATTGATTGCGCCCTTCACCTTTGGCCTGATACATCGCCATGTCGGCCGCCTGCATCAACCCATCGGCCGTATCGGAACATTCGGGGTAGGTGGCGATGCCGATGCTGGCCGAGACTGACACCTGCACCTCCAGCAACTCGACCGGCGTGATCAGCACATCCAGCATTTTCTCGGCAATGCGGGCCGCATCTTCCAGGCTGTCGAGCCCGTCCAGCACGACAGTGAATTCGTCACCGCCCAGTCGACCGACCACATCGTAATCGCGCAGGCAATGACGCAGGCGCTCTGCTACCGTGCGCAGCAGCATGTCTCCGGCCGGATGCCCCAGCGTGTCGTTGATGCGCTTGAAACCATCGAGATCGAGATAGAGCAGCGCCAGTGGTCGGTGTGAGCGCAGGCTGCGCGACAGAGCGGTTTGCAAGGCCTGCAGGAAGCCGTGTCGGTTGAGCAGGCCGGTCAGGGTGTCGGTGACCGCCTGCTTCTGCAATTGTTCCTGCAATTGCTTCGGCACCCGGTTATCGAGAAACACCACCACCAGGCCGCGATGCGGTGCCGGCAGCGGTGCACAGGACAAGGTCACCGGCAGACGCGAACCGGTCGGTGAAAACAACTGGGCATCATGGGCGCGATAGGTCATGTTCTTGTGCCAGTGCTGAAAGAACATACTGTTCTCCCATGGCACCACATTCGAGTCCGGCGCCGTCGCCAGTTTCTGCAACAGCTCGCCTTCGAGCATGATGAGCGGACAACTCAGCAGGCGGCAGGCGGCCGGGTTGGCGTAACTGATCACGCCTTCGTCGTCGACCACCAGAATGCCTTCGGCCGCGGTGCTCAGAATCGCCGCGTAGTACGAGCGGGCCTCATCGAGATTGCGGTTCATCAGACTGAGCCGTTGCCGGGACAGCTGCAGCTCCTGCAACACCGCCACCTTGCGGCGCAGGACTTCGGTATTGAACGGTTTGTAGATGTAATCGATGGCGCCGGACTGATAGCCGCGCAGCATCGAGCGCTCATCCGGGTGGTTGGCGGTGATGAACAGGATCGGGATGTCACGGGTGCGGGGATTGGCGCGCATCAGCCGCGCCACCTCGAAACCGTCCATGCCCGGCATCTGGACATCAAGCAGCACCAGCGTAATGTCGTGATCAAGCAGCAGCGACAGGGCCTGCTCGCCACCGAGCGTCTTCAGGAGAGTGCGCTCACCATCATCGAGCACCAGTTCGAGGCTGACCAGATTTTCGGGCCGGTCATCGACCAGCAATACCGTTGGCCGATGGTCCAGCTTGTAGGCTTGCAGCATCATCAGGCCTCACTCTTCGGTCGTAACCAACGTGCCAACAGTTCGCGAATGCCGGCCTCATCCACCGGCTTGGCCAGGTAATCATCGGCGCCGGCTTGCAGGCATTTGTCCCGGTCGCCTTTCATCGCATGGGCGGTGATCGCAACCACCGGCAAGCTCAGCTTGCGCTCGCGTTTCAGAATGCGGGTGGCGGTGTAACCGTCCATGACCGGCATCGCCATGTCCATCAGCACCAGATCAAAATTGCTGTCATGGGCCAGCAGTTGCAGCGCTTCTTTGCCGTCGCGCGCAATCGCAATATCAAGCTCGAACTGCTCCAGCAACGCCGACATCGCGTAAATATTGCGGACATCATCATCGACCAGCAGCACGCGCCGGCCGCGATGCGCCCCGCTGGCCGCCGGCTCACTGTCGCTGCTCGGCGCCGGCAGCACGGCGCCAAGGAAAGGCTGTACCGCCTGCACCAGACGGGCACCGCCCCCGTCGTCTTTCATCACGATGCTGGCGCTGAAATGGGTCAACCACTGCAGCTGATCTTGCGACAGATCCATGCCGGTGTTGATGATCACACCGGTCTGCGCCAACGGCCGGACCGCCTGCAGCCGTTGCAACAAGGCAAAGCCGCTTTCATCCGGCAGATTCAGATCGATGATCAGGCAGTCGATACTGTTCTGACTGTAGATCGCCAGCGCTTCGGCGGCCGTACCCGCCGCCTGCACCTCGGCACCGGTCTGCTGCAGCAGCGCCTGATAGTGTTCGCGTTCGACGGAGTTGTCTTCCACCAGCAGCACCGCCAGACGCCGGCGTTCGGCGCCGGACAGCTGCTGCAACAGCTGATGCAATTCGTCGCTGTGTACCGGCTTGGCCAGGTAGCACATGTGCTGATCATTCCAGTTCAGTGGCTGCTGCACACAGGAAATGATATGCACCGGTAGTCTCGCCGTTGCCGGTTGCGTCCGGATGGCCTGCAGCACCTGCCAGCCGCTGATATCCGGCAACAACAGATCGAGAATCACCGCATCGAATTGCACCGTGGTCAACAGCTCCAGCGCAGCGGCGCCGCTGCCCGTCCGGTAACAGGTGAAGCCGTATTGATTGGCCAGATCATTCAGCAGTGAGGCGAAATTGGCATCGTCTTCAACCACCAGCAGCCGCGGCGCACCTTCAGTGGGGCCGCTGATATGGACGCCGGTTTCCCTCGGCAGCGCGACCATTTCCTGCAACGGCAGCAAGACCGTGAAGGTGCTGCCGACGCCCAGCTCGCTGGTCAGCCGCAGGTCACCGCCGAGCAACTCGGTGAGCTGGCGGGAAATGGTCAAGCCGAGACCGGTACCACCGAACCGGCGACTGGTTGACCCGTCCGCCTGCCGGAACGCCTGAAACACCGCTTCGTGCTGGCTTGGCGCAATGCCGATGCCGGTATCGCTGACCCGAATCGCCAGCGCTGGCGTCGCCGGCTCCGCCGCGGCAAAGGCATGCTGAACGACACTCATGGCGAGCTCAACGCGCCCGGAATCGGTGAACTTGATCGCGTTCGACAGCAGATTGCGCAGCACCTGATGCAAGCGCTGGCTGTCGGTGCGCACACAGGCCGGGACATCGTCGGCGACCCGCACCAGCAAGCTCAGTTGCTTGGCATCGGCCAGCGGTCGGAACGCGGTTTCCAGCGCTGCGGCCAGTTCGCGCAGCTGGACCGGTTCCAGCACCAAGGTCATCCGGCCAGCCTCCACTTTCGACAAATCCAGAATGTCGTTGATGAGACTCAGCAGATCGCTGCCAGAGCGGTGGATGATGTCGGCATGGGCCACTTGTTTCTCGGTCAGCGTGCCGCCGCTGTTGTGACGCAATTGCTCGCTCAAGATAAGGATGCTGTTCAGTGGCGTACGCAGCTCATGCGACATGTTGGCGAGAAATTCGGATTTGTAGCGGCTGGCCATGGCCAGTTGTTCGGCCTGTTCGCGCAGCTTTTGCTCGGCGGCTTTGCGGGCGGTGATGTCGATCACCACCGCCTGAATCAGTTTCTGGCCGCCGGCGACAATCGGCGCCAAACCGACTTCGACGGGAATGGCGCGGCCCGATTTGTGCCGGGCAAACAATTCCCGGTTGCCACCCATCTGCCGCTGCGCCGGTGCCCGGTGATAGCCCTGGCGCAATTTCGGATGATGTTCGCGCCATTTCTCCGGGATCAGCAGCTCGACCGACTGGCCAAGCAGTTCGCTGCGGCTGTAGCCGAACAGATTTTCGGCCTGGCTGTTGACCAACTCGATCACGCCGGCGGCATTGACCAGCACAATTGCATTCGGTGCCGCTTCGACCAGCATCCGGGCCCGTTCTTCGGCGTGCTTGCGCGCCGTCAGATCGATGATCGAACCGATGGTTTTGATACCGTCATCGGTGTGCACCGGGCTCAATCCGATCTCGACCGGCACTTCACTGCCATCCTTGCGACGGGCAAACAGCTCCCGGCCCGACCCCATCTGCCGTGGCGATGGCGACTGCTGGAATGCCAGCCGGAAACCGACATGCTGTTGCCGATAGCGCTCGGGCAGCAACAGCTCCATCGGTTGGTTCTGCAACTCGTCCTTGCTGTAACCAAACAGCACTTCTGCCTGTGGATTCAACCACTCGATGCAGCCATTGGCATCAACCATCAGCATCGCGTTCGGAGCGCCGTCCATCAGCATCCGGAACCGTTCCTCGCGCTGCTTCAGTTGCTCGCTCAAGTCGACTTGCTGGCGATGCAGGCGTTCGCGTTGGCGCGCGTACAGCACCATCAGGGTTGCCAGCAGCAGTGCAAAAAAACTGCCGGACAACAGCAGCGAATAGGCACTGCCGCTTGGCAGGTTGGCTTCAAACATCGGCGTGCTGGTCAGGTGCAGTTGCCAGCTGCGGCCGGGGACCGACAGTTCGCGCGTGGCCGCGAACCGTGCGGTCCGGTGGTCGTGTTCGGTGCTGAACAGCACGGTGCGGTCGGCGCCGGCACTGATATCCGTCACGATCAGATGCAGCTGATCGAGCCGTGCTCGGAGCGCACCGCGGATCAGATCGGCGATGGCGAAACGGCTGAACACAAAACCGTGCAGGAGTTCGGCCCGCGGCTCCGGCTGCACACTGCGCCGATACAGCGGCCAGAACATCACCACGCCCAGCGATGCCGGCTGCGTGCCGACCGCGTTGAGCGGCAGTGCGGCAGTCAGAATCGGCCGACCTTCGTCACGCGCCTGCTGCATCGCCTGCCAGCGCACCGGGTCGGACGCGGCATCAAAGCCGAGACTGCGCAGGTTGCGCCAATCGACCGGCTCGAGAAAATAGATCGGGAAGTAATCGTGCGTGCCGCGCCGCTCCGGCTGCACACTGTACTGGGTCAGGCCCTCGGCCCGCGCCCGCTCAATGTGCCGGTGCAACTCGGTGCTCGGCACCCGTGGGGCATAGCCGATGCCCTGCAAACCGGGGTGGCTGAGATCCAGCCGCAAGCCGGCGGTGAATTCGCGCCACTCGGCGCGCGAGACCTGTTCCGAGGCCGCATAAAGGGCGGCGGCACTGCGCAGCACCGCTTCATAGGACTGCATGCGCTGGTTCAGGACAGCCAGCAGCTCATCGGCTTCGACATTGAACTGCTGCTGCGCGATTGCGCTGTCCTGCTGACGACTGCGTTGCCAGACCAACAGCGTCGCCAACATGGCAACGCCGAACACCAGTCCGAACAGACCCGCCAGCCGCCAGAACGCACTGGATGACCGCGCCGCCATGCCGGTTCCCTCTGCATGCGAATGGATACGTCAATCTAGCTAAGCAGCAACGTCAGCTTTTTGCCATGCTGCTGTGCGCCAAAATATTGCCGACATCACCAATCGAAGCGAGGGCCACCCGGGCGGCCAGCCACGTCCCTGCCGAGACTTACCGCCATGCCCGCGGCGCGGGCCATTCGTAGGCGCTGACGGCCGGGTATTCGTCAGCGCAGCGCTTGTGAAACCAGGTTTCGTAACAGTCGAGGCCGCAGTAGTACTCGACATATTGCTCCCCTTCGGGGGTCAGGGCAGCGCTGAGCGGGATTTCACTGCGGCAGACATTGCACGCGACCGGGGCATCCTCACCGGTGGCGACAGCAGCGGTTGATGGCTTCACGATTCAGTTCCTTTGCAGACAGATGGCACACCCATCTGTGCTGTTTGATATGCCGAAACCCGGACTGGTGCACGCCTTTCTCCGCAATCGGAACCAACTGTTCTAACCGTTCATGTAAAGAGAACAAATCGCTACTGCGGTCCCTGTGCGCAGCGCCCGCCCGGGCGGCACAAGCGGGCAAAAAAATGGGCAGCCCGACGGCTGCCCATTGCACTGCCTCAGACGCTGTGCCGCTCAGCTCTGCCAGCCCCCGCCAAGTGCCCGGTACAGATCGACGGTGGCGTTCAGCTGATCGAGCTGGGCCTGCACCTGCTCCTGCTCGACTTGCCGGAGCTGACGCTCGACATCGAGCAATTCCAGATAGCCGATGCGGCCGGCATCGTAGCGCAGCCTGGCGACGCGATAGCCATTGCGGAGCGCTTCGACCCGGCGCTGCTGCGCCGCCTGGATCTCGCGCGTGCTGGCGAGTGTGCTGAGCGCATCCAGCGTTTCCTTGAAGGCGGTCTGCACGGTGTTCACGTAGGCGGCGGTCTGCGCCTGGGCATTGGCTTCCGCGGTACCGACATTGGCGTTGACCCGGTACAGGCTGGTCAACGGCTGCGACAGACCGAGCGCCACTTCCCAGACTTTGGCCGGCGCCTCCAGCACGCTGCTGAGCGCATCGGACACCCCACCGGCGAAACCGGTCAGCGACAGCGACGGCAGATAATCCGCTTTCGCGACACCGATGCGGGCATTGGCCGCTTTCAGACGCGCTTCCGCCTGCCGGATGTCGGGGCGACGATTCAGCAATTCCGACGGCAGATCCATCGGCACGACCGGCGCAGCCGGCAACACCGCGCTTGTTTCGCCGTTACCACTGACCGCGCCGGCACGCTGCCAGGCACTGACCATCGCCTGCGGCGACTGGCCACGCAACACTGCGAGCGCGGTCTGCACTTTCGCCCGTGCCGCTTTCTGTGCCGGCACTTGCGCGGCGATCGCCTCGGCTTCGCTGCGCGCCTGCTCAAAGTCGTACGGCGAAATCAAGCCGCTGTCGAGCCGCTTTTGCTGCAGACGGACATTTTCCTGCCGCGTCTGCAGCGTGCGTTCAGCGAGCGCAATCTGCTGATCCAGCGCCTGCAACTGAAAGTAGGCCTGCGCCACGTTCGCTGCGAGCACCGAGCGCACCGCATCGTGGGCCGCGACGTTGGCGTCGAGCTCCGCCAGCGCCGCTTCATTGGCGCGCCGGATCTTGCCCCAGAGATCGATTTCGTATTCGAGCACCAGGCCGGCCTGATAGGTCGTCGTGGTCAACGGCTGACCAGCAGGCGTCAGCACTTCACTGCTGCGCGCCTTGACGCCGTTGACCCCGAGATCAACGGTCGGCCAGTAATCGGCGCGTGCCAGCTGCAGCTGGGCCGCTGCCGCTTCCACCGCCGCCACCGCGGCTTTCAGATTGCTGTTGTGAGCAAAGCTTTCGTCGATCAACGCGGTCAACGCCGGATCGTTGAAACTTTGCCACCACTGCTGCAGGCCACTGAGCTGTTCGGCCGGCGTTGCCTGCCACTGCTGCGGCAGCGCCAGTTCCGGCCGCTGGTAATCCGGGCCGATGGCGCAGGCACTGAGCACCGACATCGTCAGTGCGGCCAGCGTCCAGCGCTGCATGCGCTGCATGCGCTGCATGCGCTGGCGCGAGTATGGTCGTTTAGTCATGAGCCACCTCCGGTTGCACTGCCGCGCTGACGCGCGAACGCCGGATACGAAAATCCGCAATCAGTTTGAAAAACAGCGGCACGAAGAAGATCGCGAGGAAGGTCGCGGCCAACATGCCACCCATGACACCGGTACCGACCGAGATCCGCGCCTGGGCGCCGGCACCGGACGAGAACGCCAGCGGCAACACCCCGAGAATGAACGCCAGCGAGGTCATCAGAATCGGCCGGAACCGCAGCCGCGCCGCTTCCAGCGCCGCCTCGACCGTGCCCATGCCTTCGTGCTTTTTCATCATCGCGAACTCGACGATCAGAATCGCGTTCTTGGCGGCAAGACCGAGCAGCGTCACCAGACCAATCTGGAAATAGACGTCGTTGGTCATGCCACGGGCCCAGACCGCCACCAGCGCACCAAACGTGCCGAACGGCAGCGCCAGCAGCACCGATAATGGCAGCGACCACTTCTCGTACTGGGCGGCGAGGATCAGGAACACCATCACCGCGGCAAGACCCAGCGCGATGCCGCTGGAACCGTCCGATTTCTTCTCCTGGAACGAGGCACCGCTCCAGTCGTAGCTGAAATCGTTCGGCAGCGTTTCCTTCAACAATTGCTCGACCCGCTCGATCGCCTGACCCGACGACACGCCCGGCTTGCCGCTGCCGAAGATCTTGACTGCCGGCAGGTTGTTGAAGCGATCCTGCGAATCCGGGCCGGCGGTGTATTTCACCGTCGTGAACGCCGACAGCGGAATCATCTTGCCGCGCTCGGAGCGCACGTAGATGGCACCGATATCTTCCGGTCTGGTCTTGTAATCCGGATGCGCCGACATCAGCACCTGCCAGGTCCGGCCATACTTGTTGAAGTCATTGACGTAGTACGAACCGAGTGTCGCCGACAGCGTGTTGAACGCTTCATCAATCGAGACACCGAGCGCTTTCGCCTTTTCCCGGTCGACATCGACGTACAGCTGCGGGGTACCGGCACGCCAGAGCGTCGCGACATTCATCAGCAGCGGATCCTGGTTCGCTTTCGCCAGGAACTGCTGACTGACTTCCTGCAGGCGCTGGGCGCCGCCTTCACCGCGGTTCTGGATGAACAGCTCAAAACCACCGGCTGCGCCCAAACCGAAAATCGGCGGCGGGTTGAACGCCAGCACCAAGGCTTCCTTGATGTGGCCGGTCTTCATGTAGACCTCGCCGACCAGCATGTCGGTGTTGACGCCCGGGCGCTCATCCCAGTGCTTCTGGGTAACGAAAATCGTTGCAGCGCTGTTCTTGTAACCGCCACCGAGGAAATCGAAACCGGTGAACGCGATCGCATAGGCATTGGCATCGTTTGATTTGATCGCCTCGACCACTTCCTTGACCACGGCATCGGTCCGATCCAGCGTGGCGCCGTCCGGCAGCATCACCGCGGTCATGAACCAGCCCTGATCTTCGTTCGGCACCAGCGAGCCCGGCGTCGACTTCCACAGCCAGCCAGTCGCCAGCACCATGCCGCCAAACAGCACGACACCGACAATCGCGCGCTTGAGCATCCAGGCCACACCCTGGCCATAGCGATGGGTCACCCGCTCAAACCAGCGGTTGAAGGCATCGAAGAACCGGTTCGGCACTTTGTGCTCGTGCTTCAGAATCAGCACACAGAGCGCCGGCGTCAGCGTCAGCGCCACCACGCCGGAGATGATCACGGCAATCGAGATCGTGATCGCGAACTGGCGATACAGTTCACCGGCCAAACCGCCTAGGAAAGCAATCGGTACGAACACTGCGGTCAGCACCAGCACGATCGCGATGACCGGTCCGGTCACTTCCTGCATGGCCTTGATCGCCGCTTCGTAAGCGGATTTCTTCTCTTCATGCATGATGCGCTCGACGTTTTCGAGCACGACGATGGCGTCGTCAACGACGATACCGATCGCCAGCACCATGCCGAACAGCGTCAGCGTATTGATCGAATAACCGAGCATGTGCAGACCGGCAAAAGCACCGATCAAGCTGACCGGCACGGCAATGGTCGGGATCAGCGTTGCTCGCCAGTTCTGCAGGAACAGGTAGACGACCAGGAACACCAGCGCCATCGCTTCGGCCAGCGTCTTCAGCACTTCTTTGATCGACACTTCCACGAACCGGGTGGTGTCGAAGACAACGGTCTTGGTCAGGCCGGCCGGAAAGCGCTCGGCCAACTGATCCATGTTGCTGTTGACTTCGTCCGCCACCGCCAGTGCATTGGCACCCGGCTGCAGGAAGATACCGACCAGCACCGCGGTCTGGCCGTTGACGCGACCACGGAACTCGTAATCTTTCGAACCCAGTTCCACGTCGGCAACATCTTTCAGCCGCACCAGCGAACCATCCGGATTGGCGCGAACGATGACCTGCTTGAACTCGTCGGCATCGGCCAGCCGGCCTTTGCTGGTGATCGTGTAAACGAGCTGCTGGCCGTCGCCAACCGGAGGTTGACCGACCTTGCCCGGCGCAAACTGGGCATTCTGTTCCTGGATGGCGCGAGCGACATCGGCCGTGGTCAGCCGCAGCTTGGTCAGCTGATCCGGTTTGACCCAGATCCGCATCGCATAATCCTTGGCACCGAAAATCTGCACGTTGGTGGTGCCGGGAATACGCTTGATGCGATCGAGCACGTTCATCGTGACGTAGTTGGAAATGGTCACGTCATCGAGACTGCCATCCGGTGACGCAAACGCCACCACCTGCAGGAACGACGACGAACCTTTCTCCACCGTCACGCCTTGCCGGCGCACTTCCTGCGGCAGGCGCGCTTCGGCCTGCTTGACCCGGTTGTTGACGTTCAGCGCCGCCTTGTCGACATCGGCGCCGATTTCAAAGGTCACTTCAATTTGCACGACGCCGTTCGAAGCCGAGGTCGATTTCAGATACAGCATGTCTTCGACACCGTTGATCTGGTTTTCCAGCGGTGCCGCCACCGTCTGCTCCAGCACTTCCGCGGAAGCGCCCGGATAGACGGCAGTGACCGTCACCACCGGCGGCGCGATTTCCGGATACTGCGCGATGGGCAGGGTCCGCATCGCGGCGAGGCCGGCGATGACGATGAACAGCGACAGCACGGTGGCGAACACCGGGCGGTCGATAAAGAAACGCGAGAACATGATTGCAATTCCTTACGCGTGAGCGATGGCGCGAACCGAATCGCGCCGTGATGGCAGCAGGCTCAGCTTGCCGGCGCCGCGGCTTTGTCGACGGCAGCAGTCGCTGCAGCGGGCGCCGCAATCTGCACCGGCGCGCCCGGACGGATCTTGATCAGGTTATCGAGAATGACTTGATCGCCATTGCCGAGACCCTTGCGGATGACCCACTCGCGCTGCTGACCATTGCCGGTCCACTCGCCGACCTCGACCGGACGGAACTCGGCAACCGCCGCACCGCCTTCGCCTTTGCCAACCACATAAACAAACTTGCCGTTCGGGCCTTCGAGTACCGCTTTCTGCGGCACCGTGATCGCATTCGGGCGCACCGCGCCGTTGACGATCACGCGAACGAACTGACCGGATTTCAGTGCACCGTCGCCGTTCGGCAGCCGGGCGCGCATGGCGACCGTGCCGGTTTCGGTGTCGATGCGGGCATCGTTGAAATTGACCTTGCCGACCCGATCGAGCACCCGACCATCGGCAAGCTTCACCTGCACCGACAGTTCGGTTTCGCTCGGCGCCTGCAGGCTGCCGTTCGCCAGCTCGCTCTGCCGCTGCAGCCACTCGTTTTCCGACACCGAGAAATGCACATCCATCGGATCGGTCTGGGTCAGTGTGGTCAGCTGATCACTGCCGGCCGCGACCAGCGCGCCTTCAAATTTCTGGGCAAGACCGGTGACGCCGCTGATCGGCGCGGTGACTTTGGTGTAACCGAGCTGGATACGTGCTTCGCGCAGACGGGCTTCGGCCGCTTTCACCGCCGCTTGCGCCAGCTCGAACGACGACTGGGCGTCGTCCAGTTCCTTGCGGCTGGTCGCCTGCTCGGCTGCCAGCGGCTTCAGCCGGTTCAGTTCGCGCTCGGCCTGAGCGGCCTGCGCCCTGGCGCGGGCGAGTTCGGCATCGGCAGCGGCGACCTGGGCCTCGAACGGCTTGGCGTCGAGCTGGAACAGTACCTGGCCGGCTTTGACTACCGCGCCTTCGTCATACAGGCGCTGCTCGATGATGCCGCCGACCCGGGCGCGGATTTCGACTTCGCGCGAGCCCTTGGTCTGGCCGACATATTCGCGGGCGACCGGCAGATCCTGACCATTGACCGCGACCACCGTGACTTCCGGCGGCGGGAAGGCCATGCCGCCGCCTTCCTGGGCATTGCCGGAGCAGCCGGCGATGGCGAGCAGCAGCGGCAAGGCGGCCAGCGCGAACGGCAGGCGGGTGCGTAAACGTTGGGTTTTCATGGTGTGACTCCATTCCTGACAAAACAAATCGGGTTCGGATGGACCAGCCACCGGTGCAGCCGAGGGGGGTGGGCTGCGGGCCTGAGGCCATGGGGACCGGCTGGATTAAGACGACTGGTCATCCGAAATTGAGCGCGTCATACATACAGACGTGAATGTTTGTAAATTCCAAGTTAGAATGCTTCCCACGTGGGTGTTAGAACCCGACGTAAATCAAGTACTTGAGTACAGCTAACGGAGGTCGTCAGTATCCGCCAGGGCTACTGACAGCGAGGTGACAGGTGGTTAGACGGACCAAAGAAGAAGCGCTCGAAACCCGCACCCAGTTGCTGGATGCGGCCGAGCGGGTGTTCAGCGACAAAGGGGTGACCAACACCTCACTGAACGAAATCGCCGAAGCGGCCGGTGTCACCCGCGGCGCCATCTACTGGCATTTCCGCAACAAGATGGATTTGATCGACGCGCTGATGGACCGGGTCCGGTTGCCGCTGGAAGATTTGCGCGAACAGGCGATGGCGATTGCGCCTGACGACATCGTCGCCCAGATCCGCATCAACGCCGTGCATGTGCTGCGGCAAGCGGTGCTGGATCCGCACCACCGCGCCATTGCCACCATCCTGCTGCACAAATGCGAGTACGTTGACGACGTGCTGCCGCTGAAGCAGCGCCATCTGGAATCGCGCAACGAATGCGCGGCGGACGTGGAGCAGCGATTTGCCTATGCCATCTCGCTGGGACAATTGCCGACCCAACTGAATCCGCGGCTGCTGACCATGGCGCTGTTCAGTTATGTCGACGGACTGATCTACAACTGGCTGCTCGACCCGGATTATTTTGATTTGGCGGCCGAGGCCGAAACCCTGATCGACATTTTCTTCGATGGCTTGCGCAAGCCGATGACACCACCGCAGAGCCGCTGAGCGCGAACAGCCTCAGCGCAAAATGCCGGCCCGACGGCGGTCATGCAACATGCCGCCCACCTTGCCACCGACCAGCAGCGCCGACAAAAACACCGGCAACAGTGACCAGACAAACCAGTCAGGGTGCGCCACGGACAACACGTTGAGCAGCGCCAGCAAGGCAACGAGCGCAACCACCAGCGCCGCATGACGCCACGGCTGCTGTGGCGACAACCAGGCCGCCAGCATGGCACCATCACAGGCGCCGAACGCGTAAGAAAGCAGCACCATCAACAAGGCACCGCGCGGCGCCTCGGCCCAGTAACGCGCCCACTGCGCCGGCTCATTCAGATCAAGCGTTGCCGGCAGCGGGAACAGCCGGTGACCCGCCCACTGCAAGGCCATGATGAGCAGAATGGCGACTGCCAGTCCCAATGCAATAGATCCTACCGAGCGCAGCACGCCGCCATCACCTACCTTAGCCAACTCCGCAGCACTATCGCATCGCGCGATGGCCGTTGCCAAGCCAATGGCCATCACCAGACGGCGACACGCATCAGGAACCTCCGCAATAGCCAACCTGATCGCGCTACTGTCCCAGCCTCGGATGTCGCGGCATATCGCCAGGCACCGCGAACCGCACATTGAACGCACAGCACGAACGTCAACGTCTGTACAAAGCTCATCGAAGCACGAACACGCTGCGTCGGAGGCCCCGTTCAGGCGCCTGCCATATCAGAAAAAACGGCGGCCATTCGGCCGCCGTTTTGTCACACTTTTGCAAGTTTCAGTTCTTGCGCGGCCGCCGCAGTGAGAAGGCCAGCAAACCAACACCGAGCAGCGCCAGCGTTTCCGGAGTCGGAACGATGTAATCGATACGGGCCTGGGTGATCAGACGGCTGAAGCCTTCCGAATACACTTCACCTTCGCCGCAACCCGCTTCGCCATCGGTCGAGCACGCTTCGGTCGTGTAAATGGTGAACGTGCCATCACCATTGTCGACCACCGTGGTGCCCGGGCCGGCAAAGAACTGGAAGGACAACACATACCAGCCGCCGCCGTCATAGAAGAACGGGATCGAGCCTTGCAGACCACCGGTGCGGAAAATGTCGTCACAGGCGCTGTCGTTCGGGTTCGGGCCGGGGCAGTCATCCGAATCCACGTTGAACGTTTCGTCGAACAGCACGCCGTTCACACCGCCGACCGGGAAGTACAGCGGCGCAACCAGTTCGAACAAACCGGAGACGCCAACCGTTTCCATGTTGCCGCCAGCCGAGGTGATGATGTGGTTGTAGTGGTCAAAATAGTTGATATCGACCCAACCGCCGTTGGTAATGATGGTGCCCGCGATATTGGTGATTTCCAGATAGCTCTGGGCGTCTTCCGGGTTCGCCTCGGTACCCCATGCCAGATTGCGATAGGTGCCGTCCGTGTTGACGTTGCTGAAATTCATCGAGCAGATGTTGGCATCAACGGCTCCGCCTTCGCAGGTCCAGCCCGAGTCAATGAAACCGGTGGTCGTTTCAAAATCAAAGCTCGGAATACTTGGGTCGGCGTTCGCCACGCCTGCCCCAGCCAGCATCATGCCGGCCACCATCAGTTGCTTGAAGCGCATAGTCCACTCCTTTGGTTGGGTGATTGATTCGGCGCCAGTAACAGCTAGGGCTCTGGTTAATTATTGAGCATTGATCATGCCAGCTCAAAATTTATGCAGTGAATCAGCCACTTATTTCGATGGTGGCAGCGCTGGCCAGCGACTTTTGTAAAGCAGCCCGACAGCCAAAGCATGGACATCAGTGCAAAAAAATGGCGCTCTCGGGCACCGCCATTCGCCGCATACCGACCCGTCGGCAGCATGCGCCGGCGTCAGCGCAGGGTTCAGCGAGGTGGGGAATTGTCGCGAACCAATGAAAAAGGGCGGCCCGATGGGCCGCCCTTTTGCTACTGCTTTTATACCGCTTTCCGAAGGCGCCGCAGCGCCGTCGTGATTACTTGTTGCGCGGACGACGCAGCGCAAAACCGACCAGACCGAGGCCCAGCAGAGCCAGCGTTTCCGGGGTCGGAACCACGTAGTCGATGCGGGCCTGGGTGATCAGGCGGCTGATGCCCGGGGTGTAGGTTTCACCGGCGCCGCAGCCAGCGATACCGTCGGTCGAGCAGGCTTCGGTGGTGTAGATGGTGAACGTGCCATCACCATTCGGAATCACGGTGGTGCCTTCGCCAGCGAAGAACTGGAACGACAAGATGTACCAGCCGCCGCCGTCGTAGTAGAACGGAATCGACGCCGACAGACCGGTGGTGATGAAGATGTCGTCACAGGCGCTGCCGTTCGGGTTCGGGCCCGGGCAAACGTTCGAGTTCTGGTTGAAGGTTTCGTCGAAAATGACCGGAGCCGGGCTGCCAACGCCAAAGAACACCGGGTTCACGATCTCGAACAGACCCTGAACGGTGACGGTTTCCATGTTGCCGCCGGCCTGGGTGATGATGTGGTTGTAGTGGTCGAAGTAGTTGATGTCGACCCAGCCGCCGTTGGTGATGATGGTACCGGCGATGTTGGTGATGTCCAGGTAGCTCTGCGAATCAACCGGGTTGGCTTCAGTGCCCCACGACAGCGTGTCGTAAGTGCCGTTGCCGTTCAGGTTGCTGAAGTTCATCGAGCAGATGTTGGCATTGACGGCACCCCCTTCGCAGGTCCAGCCGCTGTTGACAAAGCCAGTGGTGGTCTCGAAATCGAAACTCGGGATCGTCGGGTCAGCGCTAACGACGCTGGCGCCGGCCAGGGCAAAGCCGGCCAAAATCAGTTGCTTCAAACGCATGGTCCACTCCGTGGTAGGTAAAGTTGGGGTTACCGCACGTCATAAAGCACGAGCCGTGCCAGAGCAAAATATCCTTTTATTTACAATGTCTTATCGAGCCTGATCGAACACGTTGGCCAAGCCACTGTAAAAGTCGCTGACTGCCCGATTCAGCGCTTTGTGAACGTCATCCCACTTTGCCGTGCCAGCTTGGGCATTTTTTGCGCACGGCCTTGTTCTTCAGCTGCACATAGGCCGGCAAACCATTCTGATACGGCGGATACGCCTCGCCCTGAATCAGCGGCAACAGGTACTTGCGGCAGGCGGCGGTAATGTGAAAACCATCGGCGCTGATGAAGTTGGCCGGCATTTTGCGCTCGACATTGGCGATGTCGCTGAGCGCCGCCATGCCGATCTCCCAGCCGTATTGCGCGCCTTTCTTGCGTACGATCACCGGCATCACGGCGTTGTGGCCTTTGACGGCAAATTCGACCGCCGCCTTGCCGACCGCATAGGCCTGCTCGAGATCAGTTTTCGCGGCGATATGGCGTGCCGAACGCTGCAGGTAATCGGCGACCGCATAGTGGTATTTGTAGCCAAGCGAATCCTTGATGAGCTGGGCAATCACCGGTGCAACACCGCCGAGCTGGCTGTGGCCGAACGCATCCCTGGTGCCGGCTTCGGCAAGGAAGTTGCCGTCCGTGTTCTTGAGCCCTTCCGATACCACCACCGTGCAATAGCCGTACTGTTTGACGCAGGCTTCGACCCGGTCGAGAAACTGCTGCTGGGCAAACGGCACTTCCGGGAACAGGATAATGTGCGGCGGCTGCCCGGCTTTTTCGCTGGCAAGGCCGGCGGCCGCCGCGATCCAGCCGGCATGCCGGCCCATCACTTCCAGCACGAAAATCTTGGTCGAACTGGTCGCCATCGATGCGACATCCAGCCCCGCCTCGCGAATGGAAACCGCCACGTATTTGGCCACCGAACCGAAGCCCGGGCAGTTGTCGGTAATCGGCAAATCGTTGTCGACCGTCTTCGGAATGCCGATGCAGGTCAGCGGATAGCCGTGCGCGGCAGCAAACTGCGCGATCTTGTTGGCGGTATCCATCGAATCGTTGCCACCGTTGTAGAAGAAATAGCGGATATCGTGGGCGCTGAACACCTCCAGCAGACGCTCATATTCAGCCCGGTTCTGCTCGATCGATTTCAGTTTGTAGCGGCAGGAGCCAAAGGCGCCGCCGGGCGTGTGCTTGAGCGCGGCAATGGCGTCGCGGCTTTCCAGGCTGGTATCGATGAGGTTTTCGTGCAAGGCGCCGATGATGCCGTCCCGGCCGGCAAACACCTTGCCGATTTTCTTCGGGTATTTGCGCGCGGTTTCCAGCACGCCGGCCGCCGAGGCATTGATCACCGCCGTGACCCCGCCCGACTGGGCGTAAAACGCGTTGTAGACCTTGCCTGCTTTGGCTTTCGCCTGCGTCGTCTTAGCCATCATTACCGCTCCTGTCTCTGTTGCCCTGTCGCAGCTGCCCTGTGCCGGCATCCGCGTGGACGCTGCACACCTGCCCCCGGCATAATAGCCAATGCCTCGCCGGAGTTAACGCATGTTGTCCTTGTTGCGGCTGTATTGGCCGCTTTGTCAGTTGCAACGGGGTCCGCAGGATCTGCCGGCAGACCCGGCGCTGCTGTTGCGCAATCTCCTGCTCTGTCTGCTGCTGGGTTTGCTGTCGTTCAGCGTCAACCAGAATGGTACCGATGCTGTGCTGCGCACGCTGGTTTCACTCGGCCTCAGCCTCGCCTGCTGGACCATTCTGCTGCGTTACCTAGCCAAACCGGGCCGGCAGTTGCAAACCCTGACCGCCATTTACGGTTGTGCCGTCATCATCAATGTCTTGCTGCTGCCCGTCGGTTGGCTGCTTGATGCCGCCGGCGACCATCCCGGTTTTCTGCCGTGGCTGTTGCTCGGCATGATGGTCTGGAGTCAGGTCATCAACGGCCATATCCTGCGTCACGCACTGGAATGGCCGCTGTGGGGCGGTGTCGCCCTGGCGCTGGCCGTGTTCTTTTTGCGCGTGCAGCTCTTTGCGATGATTTTCCGCTAACCGGACCCTTTCGATCTCATTATGCATATTCATATCCTCGGTATTTGCGGCACCTTCATGGGCGGACTCGCCCTGCTCGCACGCGAACTCGGTCACCGGGTCAGCGGCTCGGACGAAAACGTCTACCCGCCGATGAGTACCCAGCTCGAACAGGCGGGCATCGCGCTGCAAACCGGTTTCGCGCCGGAAAGCATTCCGGCCGATACCGATCTGGTGTTGATCGGCAATGCCTTGTCGCGCGGCAATCCGGCGGTCGAGTATGTGCTCAATCGCGGTTTGAAGTACCAGAGCGGCGCGCAGTGGCTGGCCGAAGCGGTGTTGCAGGACCGCTGGGTGATCGCCGTGGCCGGCACTCACGGCAAGACCACAACCACCAGCCTGGTCAGCTGGATCCTCGAATACGCCGGCTTGCAGCCGGGCTTTCTGATCGGTGGCGTCGCCAGCAATTTCGGCGTTTCCGCGCGGCTCGGCAAGACGCCGTTCTTCGTCGTCGAAGCAGACGAATACGACACCGCGTTCTTCGACAAGCGCTCGAAGTTCGTGCACTACCATCCGCGCACCGCCATCCTGAACAATCTGGAATTTGATCACGCCGACATCTACCCGGATTTGGCGGCCATCGAAACCCAGTTTCACCACCTGATCCGGACTATCCCCGGTGACGGCAAGATCATTTATCCGGCCGGCGATGCCGCCTTGCAACGCGTGCTCACGCGTGGCTGCTGGACGCCGACCGAAACGCTCGGCAGCGATGGCTGGCGCGCCGACCAGGTCAATTCGCACGACAACAGCTTCGAGGTGATTTGGCAGCAGCAAACCCAGGGTCGGGTCGAATGGTCACTGCTCGGCAGTCACAACCGTGACAATGCGCTCGCTGCACTGGCCGCTGCCCGTCACTGCGGCGTGCCGGTTGCACAAGGCATTGAAGCGCTGCGCCAATTCAAGGGCATCAAGCGCCGGCTCGAACTGCGCGGCGAAGCCAACGGCATCCGGGTCTATGATGATTTTGCCCACCATCCGACCGCGATCGCCACGACGCTGGCCGGCTTGCGGGCGCAGGTCGGCAATGCCCGCATCCTGGCGGTCGTCGATCCGCGCTCGGCAACGATGAAAATGGGCGTGCACAAGGACACGCTGGCGCCGTCGCTGGCCGCTGCCGATGCGGTGTTCCTGCACAAACCGGACAACCTGAAATGGGAAGCGACAGTGCCAGCCGATTTCGCTAAGCCATGGCAGACCTACAATGACGTGGAATCCATCGTCGACGCTGCCAAAGCTTGGTGCCGCCCCGGCGATCATGTGCTGGTGATGAGCAACGGCGGCTTTGGCGGGATACACGAGAAGTTGCTGAAAGCATTGATGTAGGGTGCGTCATGACGCACCGCTTTTGTATTGGCTTGACGCGTCCGGCTACACCAGATACCTGAGCCGTTTCTGCAGGGTGGCTTGGCCGCGATGTGGGGCTTTTAAAACCATCGCGGCCAAGGCCGCTCCCACGAAAACACACGGCCACCCATGAGGATTGCAGCGATGACGGAACGAGCCATCACTCTCGCACTGACCGGTGCCTCCGGCGCGCCGTACGCGCTGCGGCTGCTGCAGTGCCTCGCCAGCCATTACGACAAAATTTATGTCCTGCTGTCGCCACCGGCGCGGGTGGTGCTGGCCACCGAAGTGGATCTGAAACTGCCGGAAGCAACCCGTGACTGCCAGCAGAAATTGCAACAGCAGTTGCAATTGCCGGAAGGGAAAATCGAAGTGATTGCCCGCGACAACTGGTTCAGCCCGGTCGCCAGCGGCTCCAGCGCACCGAAGCAAATGGTGGTCTGCCCGTGCAGCACCGGCACGCTGTCGGCGATTGCGGTTGGCGCTTCCGACAACCTGATCGAACGCGCCGCCGATGTCGTCATCAAGGAAAAAGGCCAGCTGATTCTGGTGCCACGGGAAACACCGTTCTCGGCGATTCACTTGGAAAACATGCTGAAGCTCGCCCAGCTCGGCGTCACCATCATGCCGGCCGCGCCGGGCTTTTATCATCAACCGAAATCCATTGATGATTTGGTCGATTTTGTTGTCGCCCGAATATTGGATCATCTTGGCGTGCCGCAAGCGCTGGCGCCCAGATGGGGGTATGGCGGTGACTGATGTTGGGCTGGTTCTGCTTTGGGCTTATCAGCCCAAGCGATGACGCTCACTCGGTCATTGCAATGAGCACAGCACACTGAAATCGGAACAAAATTTCATGGTTGGCTGTCATTTCGTTGTATGTACTCCACATAGACTTGGTCACCATCTTCACTGCTTGTGCCATTGCCCATGATAGAGGTACCAGGAAAAATATGGTTGGGCCGATAGTCGCGATCAAATGCCTCATAGTCATCCAACGTCCTGAACCGATATTCGATCCGACAGCCCGAACGCCGACACTCAATGCTCTTGGGTGGAAAGCGCTGCGCAGCAACATTGCTTAGCACTTTTGCCCTGACCCGATCCTCGGCAGCTGTCGACCACGCATCATCGCGCGCTTCGTTGAAAAATGGCCGCTCCCATTCACCTTTTCGATCTCGCGGTTTCTCCATCATTTCTCGCAGTGCACCGTGATAGCCCTGCAGCGCTTCTGGTGGCATCGCTGGTGCTGCCGGTTGGCTGACCGCGGTGGACGTAGTCTGGCTAGCAGTTACCGGTTGAGGAGGCGCCCTTGTGGCATCACCTTGATGAGTGCCTCCTAACGGTTGCATCGCCGAAGCAACTCCATCCTGTTGAGTGTTCTGCGGAACTACTGACGGCTTAAGTTCCGCAATGGCGGCGTTGTTTTCTTTTGGTTTCAAACACCAACCGGACGCGGCACCTATTGCAAGCCCGGCAATAAAACTCACCAGAATTTTATTCATCATCACGTTCCACAGATCATTGCCGACAAGCGACGGTCTTCAGTTCAGCCAATAATTTCCGGCAAATCCCGCCGCAGTTCTGACGCCGGCACCGGCACGCCGACAAAATAGCCCTGCACTTCTTCGCAGCCGAGCTGACGCAGTCGTTCGCGCTGGACGCTGTTCTCGACCCCTTCTGCCACCACGGTCATGCCGAGCTTGTGGCCGAGTTCGATCAAGGTAGCGGCGATTGCCACCGCGCTGGCGTCGCGGTCCATGTCGGTGACGAAATCGCGAGCGATTTTCAGCGTGTCGAAACCGTAGCGACGCAAGTAGGCGAATGCCGAATAACCGGTACCGAAATCATCGAGCGCGAGCCGTACGCCGAGCGCGCGCAGCGCCTGCAGTGGCAGATGGTGCAGCGGCGCCGACAGCAGCAGGGTTTCGGTCAGTTCCAGTTCGAGCGCCTGTGGCTTCAAACCGAACTCGCGCAGCATCGCGCTGACCCGCTCCGGCAGATCGGTGCGCTGCAACTGGCGCGCACTCAGATTGACCGAGACGCGCCACGGCTTGCCTTGCTGCTGCCAGCTCGCGGCTTCGCGGCAGGCCTCGCGCAGCACCCAGTCGCCAATCGCTTCGATGAGGCCGCTGTCTTCGGCAATGGCGATGAATTCATCCGGCGGAATCGCGCCGAGCGTGCTCGACTGCCAACGCACCAGCGCTTCAAACCCGGTGACTTTGTTTTCCGCCAGATCCCAACGCGGCTGGAACCAGAGCTCCAGCTCGTCGCGCTCCAGCGCCCGGCGCAGCGCGGATTCGAGTTGCAGACGACGTGCCGCCGGCTCATCCATGTCCTGTTCGTAGACCTGCCAGGTGCCACGGCCGCGATGCTTGGCGCGGTACATCGCGATGTCGGCGAATTTGAGCAAATTGCTGGCATCAAGGCCGTGCTGCGGATACAGGCTGATGCCGATGCTTGGCGACACGCCAATTTCCTGATTGGCCAGCAGGAACGGATCCTTGAACACGGCAATGATGCGTGCGGCCAGGGTCTCGGCCTGATTGATGTTGCCGGGCAACAGCACGATGAACTCATCACCGCCAAGCCTTGCAACCAGCGTGTCTTCTTCGACACTTTGCCGCAGCCTCGTCGCCACTTGCTGCAACAGGCTGTCACCGTGACTGTGACCAAGCGTATCGTTGACGTGCTTGAAGTGGTCAACATCCAGAAACAGCAAGGCAAACGCCGGTGTGTTGGGGTGCTGGATCGCCTGATGCAAACGCTCCTGGAACTGGTTGCGGTTCGGCAACCCGGTCAGGAAGTCGTAATTGGCGAGGTAGCGAAGCTCGTTCTCAGCGCGGCGCCGTTCGGTGACATCGGCCAGCACGCCGACGTAACAGCGGGTGCCGGTCAGCTGGTCGGTGACCGATTGCAGATCCAGCGACATCAGCCGCTCACTGCCGTCCTTCAAGCGCTGCCACAGCTCGCCAAGCCAGCGGCCTTCTGCCGCCAGTTGCTCACGGACGTGTTGGTAGAAACCGGCTTCGTGTTGACTGGAATTGAACAGCGCCGTTTCCGCGCCGATGACTTCGATGGGTTCGTAGCCAAACTGGCGGGTGAACGCCTGATTGACCCGCAGAATGCGGAACGCGGTGTCGGTGATCACCACGCACTCGGCCATGTTGTCGAGCACGGTGGCGGACAGCTGCAGTTCCTGCTCAATCTGCTTGTGCGCCGTGATGTTGCGGGTGGTACCGGCGAAGCGGGCCGGCGCGCCATTTTCATCCCGCGCCAACAGCCGGCCGCGGTCCAGCACCCAGCACCAGTCGCCCTGCTTGGTGCGGACGCGATATTCCAGTTCGAAATTGTCACGCCGCCCCGCCAAATGACCGCCGATGCTGCGCAGCACGCGCTCGCGATCATCCGGGTGAATGAGATTGAACATGGCGCTGCTGGTTGGCGCCAACTCATGCGCGGCATAGCCAAACATCTCGGCCACGCCCATGCGGGTGATCACGGCGGATTTGAGATCCCAATCCCAGACGCCATCACCAGACCCCCACAGTGCCGATTGCAAATGCTCGCGGGTGGTTTGCAGCTGCAGCCATTCCCGTTCGCGCTGCTGACGGTTGCGCCGTTCCCAGAACAGCACACCGGTGAGAATGCCGGCGACCAACAACATGCCGGATGCCGAGATGCTGAGCACCGCATCGGCAGCATGGGCAATGGCCGGAGACAGGGCGGCCGCTACGCCGGCAACAACAGGCGAAAAGCGCCCTGCAAAAGAAGAAACTAACACCGCATTGGCCATTTATCGGAAACAGGTTGTCTTCGGCCCGGCCGGACTATAGCGGCTATAATCCGGCGCTCGCAATCGAGATGGCGATTTTTTCGCCAAATACTTGCCAAATGCCGAATCGGTCACGACTTCTGGCCCGGCCAGCCTAGGCCAGTCCCCAACCGACCGATTTGATCAATGACAGGAAAGCCGCTGATGAGCTCAGTCCCGGCCTTGCAACTGACCGGCTTGCGCAAAGTGTATGGCAACGGCGTCGATGCCCTGAAAGGCATCGATCTGACCGTCGCCGCCGGCGATTTCTACGCTCTGCTCGGCCCGAACGGCGCCGGCAAATCGACCACCCTTGGCATCATCAGCTCGCTGGTGCGCAAAACCGGCGGCCAGGTGAAGGTGTTCGGGATCGACATCGATCAGGACTTCAACGCCGCCAAGCGCCTGCTCGGTCTGGTGCCGCAGGAGTTCAACTTTTCCCAGTTTGAAAAGGTGCAGCAGATCGTCGTCAACCAAGCCGGTTTTTATGGCGTCCCGCGCGCCGTCGCGTTGACCCGCGCCGAGCAGCTGCTGACGCAGCTGAATCTGTGGGAGAAACGCAACAGTCAGGCGCGGGAATTGTCCGGCGGGATGAAGCGCCGGCTGATGATTGCCCGCGCGCTGATGCACGAACCGAAGCTGCTGATCCTCGACGAACCGACGGCCGGTGTCGATATCGAACTGCGCCGGTCGATGTGGACCTTTCTGCGCGAACTCAATGGCCAGGGCACCACGATTGTGCTGACCACCCATTATCTGGAAGAAGCGGAAATGCTGTGCCGCCATATCGGCATCATCGACAAGGGCATGATCATCGAGAACACCAGCATGAAGCAGCTGCTCGCGCGGCTGCATCAGGAGACGTTTGTACTGGATTCGCCGCAGCTGCCGGCGACACTGCCGGAGCTTGTCGGTTACCCCATGCGCCGGCTGGATGACCACTCGCTGGAAGTCGATGTCGAGCGCAGCCAGGGCCTGAACGAGTTGTTTGCGGCACTGAGCGCACACGGCATCCGGATCACGTCGATGCGCAACAAAGCCAACCGACTGGAAGAGCTGTTTGTGCATTTGGTGCAAGGGAAAACGGCCAGTACTGCGGAGCACGCTGCATGAAGAGTCTGTTGCAACCGGCCAATCGCATCGCCCTGCAGGCCATTCTGAGCAAGGAAATCGCCCGTTATATTCGCATCTGGCCGCAGACGCTGTTGCCACCGGCGATCACCACCACGCTCTATTTCATGATCTTCGGCAACTTCGTCGGCAGCCGCATCGGCTCGCTCGATGGCGTCAGCTACATGGCCTATATTCTGCCCGGCCTGGTGATGATGTCAGTCATCACCAACTCCTACGCCAATGTCGTGTCGTCGTTCTTCAGCGCCAAGTTTCAGCGCAGCATTGAAGAGTTGCTGGTGGCACCGGTGCCGAACAGCGTATTGCTGCTCGGCTATGTGCTCGGCGGCGTCAGCCGCGGCCTGCTGACTGCGATCATTGTCATCGCACTGTCGCTGTTCTTCGTGCCGCTGCAGGTGCAGCACTGGGGGCTGATGCTGCTGCTGGTGCTGCTGGCGTCGGCGCTGTTCTCGCTGGGCGGCTTCATCAACGCGGTCTACGCCAAGAAATTTGACGACACCTCGATCATTCCGACCTTTGTGCTGACACCGCTGACCTATCTGGGCGGGGTGTTCTATTCGATCAGCTGGCTGCCTGATATCTGGCAAACGATTTCGCACTTCAATCCGGTGCTGTATCTGGTCAACGCCTTTCGCTACAGCTTCATGGGGCGGAGTGATGTCAGCATCGGTCTGGCGTTCGCCATTCTGACGACCGGCCTCATGCTGCTGGCCGGCTATGCCATGTGGCTGTTGCGACGCGGTACCGGCCTGCGCAGCTAGCTCTGTCGGAAAACAAAAAGGCCAGCACTGCTGGCCTTTCATTTCTGTGCTCGCGTGTCATCAGCGGCCGCTTGGCGCGCCGACCCGCAACACCTTGTCACTCTCCGTGGCATCGCCGTTGTTGTCTCCGACCACCGCCCGGTACATGGTGCGACAGCGCCGACACTGCCAACGCTCAAACCGGTGCAAGCCGATCCACAAGCCGAGCAGGAACAGCGCCATGCCAAACGGCCACCGGTGGGCACCGAGCGCCGCCATCAAGGCGATGCCGGTCACCATCAAGGTCGCGCTGCCGGCCGCCCACAGGTGCATCCCGCCCGCGATCGGGCGCCGGTGCACGCGCATGAGCTGGCCACCGCATTGGTGGCAGGCACCACGCCACGGCGACGGAGCAGGCGTGTGTCGGACCTCAGTCATGGTGATCGCAGTTCTCGGCGGTTAGGGGATCAATGGCCTGCTTAGCAAACCTGATGCCGTTTGGTTAAATGATTGAAAAGTAAAGAAATACGCCATTTACCCAGAAAAACACTCGGACATCAGGTAAAGAATGCTGACACTGTACGAACAAAATCTGAGCAGAACCGGACGTCGTTCACAGGTCAGCTGCTGCATTGCAGCACAAGATTTCACCAAAAGAACCGCGCCAGCACATCCTCGCTGTTAGCAATTTCAGGTATAACCAACCCGGCGCCACGTGCGTACCCGTTACAACGCACGGACGCCAAGACCGACCGACAAGGGGTGTCGAATTCACGATTCGACAGCGGCCGGCCTGACGCAACACCCTTGGAGCAAAGCAAAACCGTCTTACTGAAAAACAAACGGCTGCTCCGGGAAGTTCAGGCGTTGCTGTGGTCAAGCGTGGGGGAGGAAACACGCTTGCGCTGCCACGGCAGGTTGTCGCCGATTTTGTTGGAAATCCGTCACGGAGGTTTGACGCCGCCGAGACGCGGCTTCAACGAATTTCTCGTTCGTCTTCTCGCTGCAGCCGGGCTACAGATCCACACCTGTGTGGATCCGGTTTGTACTGCCTGAAGGAGAACGTTGGATGTCTGGTCTTACTTTCGCGCTGATATGCGCCGGCGTTGCCGTCGTCTACGGCGTGCTGATGAGCAAGTGGATTCTCGGCCAAGCGGCTGGCGATGATCGGATGCGGGAAATCGCCTCCGCGATTCAGCAAGGCGCGCAAGCCTATCTGAATCGGCAATACACCACCATTGGCGTGGTCGGTGGCGTGCTGTTTCTCATCATTGGTTTTGTCCCCGCGCTGGGCTGGCCGACTGCGATCGGTTTTCTGCTCGGTGCCGTTCTGTCAGGCCTCGCCGGTTACATCGGCATGAACGTTTCGGTGCGCGCCAACGTGCGCACGGCCGAAGCGGCCAAGAGCGGTCTCAATGCCGCGCTCAATGTCGCCTTCCGTGGTGGCGCGATCACCGGCATGCTGGTGGTCGGCCTCGGCCTCGGCGGCGTCGCCGGTTACTACGCTTACCTGCAAGCAACGGTTGCCGAAGGCGTTGCCATAAGCGACATGATTCATCCGCTGATCGGTCTTGGTTTTGGTTCTTCGCTGATCTCGATTTTCGCCCGTCTCGGCGGCGGCATCTTCACCAAGGGTGCGGACGTCGGTGCCGATCTGGTCGGCAAGGTTGAAGCCGGCATTCCGGAAGATGATCCGCGCAACCCGGCCGTGATCGCCGACAACGTCGGTGACAACGTTGGCGACTGCGCCGGCATGGCCGCGGATTTGTTCGAGACCTACGCGGTCACCATCGTCGCGACCATGCTGCTCGGTGCGTTGATGATCACCGGTTTCGCCAGCGAAGCGGTGCTGTATCCGCTGGTGCTCGGCGGCGCCTCGATTCTGCTCAGCATCGTCGGCTGCTTCTTCGTCAAGCACACCCCGGGTCAGAAGATCATGACGGCGCTGTACAAGGGCCTCATCGTCTCCGGTCTGCTGGCGATTCCGGCGTTCTGGTATGTCACTGGCTGGATCATGCCGGACACCGCGCTGAACAGTGTCATGGGCATCGACGGCGGCGCCCAGCTGCGCTTGTTCCTGTCGTCGGTGATCGGTCTGGCGCTGACCGGTTTGCTGGTCATCATCACCGAGTATTACACCGGCACCGACTTCGCCCCGGTCAAGCACGTGGCGCAAGCATCGACCACCGGTCACGGCACCAACATCATCGCCGGCCTCGGCGTGTCGATGAAATCGACCGCGTATCCGGTGCTGGCAGTGTGCGCCTCGATCTGGGCGGCGTACGCACTGGCCGGTTTGTACGGCGTTGCCATTGCGGCTACCGCGATGCTGTCGATGGCCGGCATCATCGTCGCGCTCGATGCCTACGGCCCGATCACCGACAACGCCGGCGGCATTGCCGAAATGGCCGAGCTGCCATCGTCGGTGCGTGATGTCACCGATCCGCTCGACGCGGTCGGCAACACCACCAAGGCGGTTACCAAGGGTTATGCGATCGGTTCGGCGGCGCTGGCCGCGCTGGTATTGTTCGCCGACTTCACGCACGCGCTCGAAGGTGTTGGCAAAACCTACGCGTTCAGCCTGAGCGATCCGGCGGTCATCATTGGTCTCTTCATCGGCGGTCTGATTCCGTACCTGTTCGGCGCGATGGCGATGGAAGCGGTCGGCCGCAGCGCCGGTTCCGTCGTGATCGAAGTGCGTCGGCAATTCAAGGAAATCGCCGGCATCATGGAAGGCACGGCCAAGCCGGATTATTCGCGCGCGGTCGACATGCTGACCAAGTCGGCGATCAAGGAAATGATGATCCCGTCCTTGCTGCCGGTGCTGGTGCCGATCATCACCGCGTTTGCGCTGAACTGGTTGATGGGTCCAGGCGCGGGCGTCCGCGCGCTTGGCGGCGTATTGATGGGCACGATCATCACCGGTCTGTTTGTCGCCATCTCGATGACGACCGGCGGCGGTGCCTGGGATAACGCCAAGAAATACATCGAAGAAGGTCATCACGGCGGCAAGGGCAGCGAAGCCCACAAAGCCGCGGTGACCGGCGACACCGTCGGCGATCCCTACAAGGACACTGCCGGCCCGGCCGTGAACCCGCTGATCAAGATCATCAACATCGTGGCGCTGCTGATTGTGCCGCTGGTGGCGTGAAGCGAGTGATTGGACCAAACAAAAGGGCAGCGTCAGCTGCCCTTTTGTTTTGCAATCGATTCACTCACCAGCGACAAACGCGGCTCACTTGCTGGTGTGAGTAAACACGCCGTCCCAATCGGCTGGCGGCGGGTTTTGACGGTAATGTTCTATACGCTGCAGGTACAGTTTGTAGAGATAACGGTTCGGCTCATCCTTGGCAAAATCGCGCAGCCGCTTTTCCGCCAGATCCCATTGCTGGGCGCGGTACTGGGTCAGCACATGATGGAAGCGGGCCAGCCCTTCTTTCACCGCCGTGGTCGACTTCTCGGCCAACGCGACCGGCTCATAAATGGTCACCGGCGCATCTTTGCCTTTGACCCGGACCCGATCCAGTTCGCGGAACAGAAACTCCGGCAACCGTTCCTTGGTCGATTCGCTGACGATGATGTCGACGCCATACAGCTTGGTCAGACCCTCAAGACGCGAACCGAGGTTCACGGCATCACCGAGCACGGTATAGGCCATCCGGAATTGCGAGCCCATGTTGCCGACGCTCATGACGCCGGTATTGAGCCCGACGCCAATCGAAATCGGCGGCCAGCCTTTTTGCTTGAACTCTTCATTGAGCTTGACCACGACCTGCTGCATTTCAATGGCGGCGAGCAGGGCATTGCGGGCGTGCTGCGGATCGTCCAGCGGTGCGCCCCAGAATGCCATCACCGCGTCGCCCATGTACTTGTCGATGGTGCCGCGATGACGGTGGATCACCTGGGTGATTGGTGTCAGCAACGCCTGCATCAGTTTGCTGAGCTCTTTCGGTGGGACTTTCTCGGACAGCGTGGTGAACCCGCGCACATCCGAGAACAGCACCGTCATGTCGCGCGCCTGGCCCTCCAGCGTGATCTTTTCCGGATTCTCGGCCATTTCGCTGACCAATTCTGGCGGCACGTACTGGCCAAACAGCCGCGCCAGCGAGCGCTTGGAGCGGGACTCGACAAAGTAGGCGTAGGAAACGTTCATCAAATACAGCAGAACGATCAGCAGAATCGCGCTGGTAACCGGCAGCAGAACACCGTTGTTCCAGGCCACGATACGCAGCAGCAGCACCGCACCAATGAGGCCGGCCACAAACAGCATGCTGAACAGCGGCGCCAACCGCGCCGCCAGCAACAGCATCAGCAGGGTCAGCACCGTCAGCAATAACACTTCGGCGCCGAGCATGTATTCCGGCTGATGCAACAGACGCTCATCAAGCATACCGCCGATCAGGTTGGCATGCACTTCGACGCCGGGGTACACGTTCTGTACCGGCGTCGGCCGCAGATCGACCAGACCGGGCGCGGTGGTGCCAATCAGGACAATTTTGTCCTGCAGCGCCGATTGCGGCAGGCTGCGATTCAGGATGTCGCTGATCGACACATACGGAAAGCTGCCGCGCAGACCACGAAAAGGCACCAGCACGGCGCTGCTGGCATCGACCGGAATCTGGTATTGACCGAGCGTGACCGAATCGACCGCAAACAGCGTGTCGGTCACCGCGCGCACATCGACCTTGATCTCCGGCCGCGCCATCGCTGCCTTGGCGGTCGCCAAGGCCAGTGACGGATAGAGCTGGCCGTTGAATTCCTGCAGCAACGGCACCCGACGGTAAATGCCGTCAATGTCCACGGCAGGGTTGTCAAAGAACCCGACGTGACTGACTTCGTTTTGCAACAGGCCCAGGTTGGCGGTATAGCCCTTTGGCTGCGGCACCGGCAACTGGCCCTGCAGATCCGGCGGCAGTTCCGCTACCGCCGCCGGCAAGGCATTCAGCTGATTGGTGTGCGTCTGGTCAAAAACATAACCGAGCACGACATTGCGACCACGCAGGGCGTCGGCAAATTTCTGATCGTAATTGACTTCCGCCATCAGACCGCTGAGTGCCGCCTGGGCGTTCGGATCCTGGCTGAACGCGCCATCGTGCAGCCGCTGCAGGATTGGGCCGGCATCAGAGCGATCCGCTTCCGGAAAGACGATGTCGAATGACACCACTTTCGCCTTGTAATCATCGAGCAGGGTTTCGACCAGTGCTGCCAGTCGATCGCGCCGCCACGGCCACTGACCGAGCACGCCAATGCTTTTTTCATCGATGTCGGCGATGACGATGCGTTCATCCGGCGTGTTCTGCAAGGTCGCATTGAGGTGCAGGTCGTAGGCGTCAAGCTCCAGCTCTTCCAGCAGCGACAGCCGCATGGCCCCCACCACGTGCATCAGGAAGAACAGCAACAAGGCAAGGCCAGTGACTATGCGCAACCAGGTCGACGGGCTGATACGGCGTAAGGCCAGAATGAATCGCATCATGGTGAACGTTCTTGTTGTGATGACGGATGAAACGACAACGGCCACTGCGGTGGCCGTTGTCCCCTGTTCAACTCAGTAACCCTTGCGCGGCGCCTTGTAGCCTTTGACCGAGGAGATCGGCGGCACCCGGCCCACCAGCGCCTCGATCAGCATCAGCTCTTCATCGGTGTGGTTTTTCATCGGTGCTGGCGTGATCAGCTTGCCGGCCTCGCCATCGGCGGCGATGTAACGCGGCGCATCATGATGCTGCGAGACAATCGCCTCCTTGCTGGCATCATCATTGTTGGCGCCAATTTCCACTGCGCCGTAACAGGTGCAGACGTAGCTGTGGTCACTGGCGGATTCGGTGTAAACGCCGGTGCCGCGGATACCGATGGTTGCGGTGGTCGTGCGCAGGTTGTAACGCTTGCCGCTGTTGCGCCGACCGAACACCGACAGGATCTTGCCGGTCAGCAGGTTCATGCTGTCCGCAAAGAAGCTGCTTTCTTCCTGCACCGATACGCTGGCACGGGCGCCGGAAAACTGGACGCGGGTATTTTCCCGCACCAGATGTGCATCGCTGCCGATGACAAAGCTGATGAAACTGTTGCTGCCGGTTTCCACCAGGGCGTTGGGACCGATACGGGTGGTTTCCGTGGCTTGCGCGCCATCGATCCGTACGTCGCCACGAAAATCGAAAATCGACCGGCCCGGCGGCAACAGGGTGCTACCCGGTTTGGCGAGGCCTTGCTGCGGCAACAGCAGACCACTGCCAGCGGCCAAACCGAACAGGCCGGTGCTGATCGCACGCATCAGAAACTCGCGGCGGTCGGATTCATTGCTGAACTTCATGGCACACTCCTTGGCATCACCAGCAAAACAATTCGAAATCAGTTACAGATGCCGGCGGTGTCGCCGCAGACGGCGCCTTCCCGGATCCAGTTAATGAGCGTGTTGTAATCGGCCTGGCCTTGCTCGGTTGCCAGATCAAGCTGTATGCCGCCACCGTGGCGCACGCTGGTCGGTTTACGCAACAGGCGGCTGTTCTCCGGATCGGCGAAGTTGATCCGCGCCAGCACATCCCGATACAGCGACGGGTTGTTGTCATCGTAACGCACCGGGATACCGGTATTGGCCGTCGGGCTGTTATGGCAGCTGGCACAGCGCAGGCCGCTGGCACTGCCCAGGATCGGACGGATGTCATCGGCAAACGTGAGCTGCGTTTGTGCGGTAACGGCGCTGTCGATGGCCAGCGTCAGCAATGCCGGCGCGCTGGCACCGCGGCTGTTGCTGACCACCAGTTCGAGGACGTAATCCCCATCGCTATCGGCTTCGAACACCGGTGCGGCGACATCGGTTGCCGACAAGCGGGCATTGCCCGGGCCGCTGACGATACGCCAGGCATAGCGTTCTGCAAACAGGCTGGCGGAAGCATCCAACTGTACCGGCGACTGGACCCGGCGATCAGCGCCCGGTTTGGCAACCGGTGCCCCCGGCGCGTTCACCTTGCCCGCGCTGTCGAACAAAGGAAAATCCTGCAGGAAGCTGGCGAGCAGTGTCGGTGCACCGTCCGGATCACGCCAGAAGCTTTCGTAATTGCGCAGACTGAGCGGCATGAGGCCGCGCCGGTAGACGTAATCGATGATCTGATCGTTGTAGGCCATGAACTTTTCATAGCTGGAAAAATTCACGGCATTGGCCAGACTGACCAACTCACCGTCGACCAGCACCTGCTCATCCTCACCGGCTTGATTGCCTTGCAAGGCGTGACAGCTGCTGCAATGCGGCTCCACGACCTGCTTGTACAACAGCTCGACACCTTCCGGTCGATTGCCGGTCTGCTGCCAGCCAGCTGGCACATAATGATCATCGGCACTGAGCAACGGGAATGCATCGCCACCATAGCGACCAGCCGAGGTCTCCAGCGCGAACGCACCGGCCCACTTGCCCGGGTTCGCCGCCGGTTTGTCCTGCAGTGTCTGCAAGCTGCCGTGGACAAACGCATTGAGCTCGCGCAAACCGGCTTCCATGTCGTCACGGCCGTATCCGGGCGTCGCCGAGTACTCCAGCGCATTGACTTCGAGCGCGTTGTACTTGCCGCTGCGCAGGCTTTGCAGCGGGAAACTGCCGTCGGCTTCGAGCGGCAACAGGCGGCCGCCGTGACACGCCAGACAAGGGCCGGGCATGAACTTCTTGCCGCGACCATCCAGGTTGGTTTCCAGCACGCGCGGCTGACTGCCATCCGCCGCCGGCTCAAACGTGAAAAACTTCAGCACCATCTCCGAATCCGGATCGTTCGGGTCGATCGGGCTGAACTCGATGGCGTTGGTACCGACATGGTGTTCCCGATCCTGCCGAATCGCCGCTTCCAGATTCAGCGGACCGTAATTGCCCGGGTTGCCCGGCTGCAACTGCACCAGGTAGTTTTCGACGAATATCGCCACGCTGCCGTCGTCGTTGCGCCGTGCCCGCATGTTGCGGCCATAGCCAAGATCCTTGGCGTCACGAAACACCACATGCACCTGCTCGCCGGCATCAAAGCCGTTCTTGCGCTTCCAGTCGGCCAGCGTGGTGCGCTCGTTGTCCGGATCGACCAGGCGATAGTAGGCTTCGGCATAGGCCAGGCTGTTGATGGCGTTGGCCGCCAGCGAGAGCGCGGCATTGCTGCCGCCGCCGCTGTTGTCATCCTGCGCGACCACGTGCTCGTTCTTGAGCAGATACAGATAGGCATCAACGGTACTGGTCAAGGTCAGTTGCAAACCGCCGGGGCTTGCCATGTCGAGCTCATGACGCGGATTGCCGGCTGCCGCCGGATCCTGACCTGCCGAATTGCCCCAGCTGCCATTGATGATCTGCTCGCTGCCATCGTCGCGCCGGATCTGCAATTGATAGCTGCCCGCGAGACCCGCGGTCGCGGTTGCCGCAACGACGGTGTAGCGGCCGGCTGCGAGCGCCGGCATGGCGTCAGGAAACTGCAGAAAACGGTTCGGCGCATCGTCCGGAAGGGTCACCACGTCCGGTTCGGAATCGTCTCGTTTGGCACATGCCGTCAGCAGCAACAGCGTAAGCAACGACGGCAGAGTCAGCCAGCCATAGCGCATGGTCAAAACCTCATCAAAATGCTGGCACGAATGATCTGGCGATCGTAGTAAACATCGCGGTCTTCTGTGGACGTCACCCGCGCCCGCAGCACCGACAGATCAAACGAGTAGGTGTCGGCAAAGGCCCGGTTCAAGCCCAGACTCAAGCTGAGCGCATCGGCTTCACCGCGATAGGCCAGCCAACTGCCGCAGAAGGTTTCATTGAAAGCCTGATCAGGTTCGATGGCATCCGACACTTGCACCAACGGGTAAATATCAGCGGCCGGCAGCCCATTGCAGAACCGGTTCTGTGCCACCGAGTGCACATCGCCACGGGCAAAACTCAGCGTGCTGTAGGCGACCCAGTCGGCATCGACGCGATAGTCCAGATTGCCGAACAACCGGCTGGCACTGAGATCGAACACCGTGCCATCGCTGTCAGTCACTTTGTGTTCGATGCCAAGCAGATAGGTCCAGTTGCCATTCAACCGCTGGGTTCGCTGCAGCTGCGCGGTATAGACACTGGCATCGCGTTGCGTCACCTCGTAGTCGTCGTCCTGGCCACGCAAGCTGAACTGATAGAACGGCGCAAAAAAACCGAACTCGCCCTGCCAGCGGTAAATGAGTTCACCGCCAAATGCCGTGCGCTGCAACGGTTTCATGACTTCGCGGCTTTCGCTTTCGGCGAGCACGCGCAACGTCATGGCCTTGCGCGGGTCGAGTTCCAGATCGTAGTTAAGGCTGGCACTGACCGTACCAAAGTATTCGCCCACGATGTCGCGACGGAACTGACTGCGCCCGACGTTATCGTCATAGCCGCCGGTGACATCCAGATCCACCGACCACGGCGATTCTTCATCGGCACCGACCGGCAGCGCCAACAAAGCACAGAGGATGAAGTAACTCCGACTGACGCCGCTCATGCTGCATGTTCCCCTGTTTTGCGCCGACGCCACGCCAGCAAAAGCAAACCAGCCAACGCACCGGCAATGGTCATGGCACCACCACCGCCATTGGGTCCTTCTGTCGGTTCGGCTTCCGGCTCGCCCGCTTTGGCCACCGCGATGACGCCCGGATCCGCCACTACGCCGTTGACGACGCCGTCAGCGTCATTCCGGCCACCATCACGCAGGCGCAGGCGCACACAGCGATCGCTGCGATTCAGGCCAATGCGCCAGCTGTCGTCGTCCAGCGATGGGCACAGGCCGGCCGCGGTCAGCGGCGCTGAATAGATGTCGTCGTCATCGATCATCTCGAACGATTGCCAACTGCCGTTGATCAGCTTCCGGTACATCGCCTCGGGCGGCAGGCTCTGCGCCAGCGGCAGCACCACACGGGCGATCGGTTGCACCTCAGTCAGGCCGCTGACTTCAAAATCGTAGATTTCGCCGATGGCGTCGTAACGCGGGTCGACAATCACCGCGCCGTCCGCGTCGCGCAGCTCGCTGCTGCTGACGCGCGCGCCGCGCCGCTGTGCCGACATCGCATGCTGCCCTAACCGCAACTGCAGGCCCGCCTCGGTCTGCAGCAGGCGCTGCAGCCGGTCGGCACCGGTGACATTGATCTGCAACTGCTGCGCAGACAAAACCGGGTCGAGATAATCGAGCACGCCATCACCGTCGCTGTCCTGCAAACCCTCGGCCAGATCATCGACGCCATCGTCATCACTGTCTTCGCTGTCGAGCAAGACTGGCGCTTCGGTTTGCAACACGAACGACAAGACCTGGCTGACGTCGTGATCGGCGTCGGACACGGTTACTGTCAAGCGATAAGCACCCGCCGCCACCGTCGCCGGATCGAAACGCAGCACATTGGCTTCGCTGCTGTAGCTGATGCTGTCATCACTGAACTGCCAGTCATAGCTCAGCACATCGCCGTTGGCATCGCTGGCGAGTGCCGTCACCACCACCTCGCCCATGTCGGCAAAAAGGTACTGGCTGATATCGCCGCCCTGGCGCATCTGCAGGGTCAGCTGCGGCGCCACAGGCCGGTCGACGATGGTGATGGTTGCGCGCCGGTGCGCGCCGAGCACGCCATTGGCCGAAACGGCAGTCGCGGTCACCACAATGGTTTCGTCACCCTCGGTGATGGCATCGGGCAAGGTCAGAAATTCGAGATAAGCCGACTCACCGGCTGCAACCGCGATACTGCCGCCGACCAGCGTATGGTCCGCACCACCCGCCGTGCCGCTGACGGTGTAGATGAGATGCAGCGGATAGTCCGGTGCCGGACCGCTCAGCAAGATCGGCAGCCTGACCTGCTCATCCTCACCAACCATCAGTGCCGACGCGATGTCAACTTGCGGCAACACCCGCACCGTTTGTTCGGCCGTTGCCACGTTGCCGGCGGCATCCTGCGCCGTCCAGGTGATCACATGCAGCCCGGGCCGGAACGGCCCGCGCACATCGGCGCTGACCGCGACTGTTCCATCGACACCATCTTCCGCGGTCGCGGTTTCACCAACCGCGGTGACATAGCCGGTGGCGGCGACAGTCAAATCACCGTTCGTGGTGATGACCGGTGCCACCGAATCCACGGCAATCGCATCGCAGACCGGATCATTGGCGGCAACGCAGCCCAGGTACTCGTCGAGATTGCTGATGCCATCGCCATCCAGGTCGCCGCCGGCATCGCTGGGATCAAACGGATCCAGACCACGTGCCAGCTCAATGCTGTCAGGCAAACCGTCGTTGTCGTCGTCCGTGTCGCAGACATCGCCTTGCGCGTCCGCGTCGTTGTTGGCCTGGTCGGCGTTGACCGTGCTCGGGCAGTTGTCCAGATAGTCAGCGACCGTGTCGCTGTCACCATCCAGTTTTTGCACCGTCAGCGTGAAGCCGGTGCTTGCAATCGCGGCACCGTCTTCGCCGCCGTCGGCGACACGCACGGTGATCGGATAGCTGCCCGCCGTATTTTCTCCCGGTGTCCAACTGATGGCGCCGGTGGCACTGATCACCATGCCGGCAGGCGCACCGACCAGCGAGAACGTGAGCGCCCCCGAGCCATCGTTGGCATCGTCAGGATCGGTCACCGACGCCACGCGGGCAAACGCACTCAGCTCGGTGACCGTGGCATTGCTGAGCGGCGCCAGCACCGGCGCATCGTTCACGGCAGTGACCGTCAGCACATAGCTGTCGCTCGCGGCGGCAAACAGCTCGTCTTGCACCGTTACGGTAACGGTCGCAGAGCCGGACGCGTTGGCAACCGGTGTCGCGGTCAACGTCCGACTGGCGCCAGAACCCGAGAAGACCAGATTGCTGTTCGGCAGCAATTCGGTATTGCTGGAGCTGGCCGACAAGGTCAGTGAGCCAGCCGCGGTCTCATTATCGGCAACGGTGAAATTCACCTGGCTGCTGCTGTCTTCGTTGACCGTCTGATTGCTGATATCTGAAATGACCGGATTGTCGTTCACCCCGGCAACCACCAGAGTAAAGGTGTCGGTTGCGCTGTCGACACCATCGGACACCGTGACCGTTATCGTGGTCGAGCCGGTTTGATCGAGCGCCGGCGTCATGCTGATGGTGCGCGAACCATTGCTGCCGCCAAAGCTGATGTTGGCATTCGGCAGCAACACCTGATTGCTGGAACTTGCGGACACTTGCAAGGAGCCGGCGGCCGTTTCCAGATCACTGATCGTGAAGTTGATCGGGCCAACCGGCACGTCTTCCGAGGTGCCCTGGTTGCTGATGTCGGAGATGGTCGGTGCGTCGTTGACGGAAGTGACTGTGACAACGAAGGTATCGGTATCGATGGTGGTACCGTCACTCACTGTTACGGTAATCGTGCTGCTGCCAAACTGGTTGGCTGCCGGGGTGACCGTGATGCTGCGGGCGCTGCAACTGCCGGCAAAGCTCAGGTTTGCATTCGGAATCAGCGTGGTGTTTGAAGAACTGCCGCTGACACTGAGACCGCAAGTACTGGAACCGTCCGACAAGGTGAACGCAATGGCGCCGGTACTGCTGTCTTCGGCAATGCTGCGGTCGGTGATATTGCTGATGGATGGGCAAGCCAGCGTATTGAAGTTCAAGCCGGCGGCGATGGTACTGCCGGCAGCGTTGCTGCCGCGGGCACGAAACTGATAGCTCGAACCGCAGGACAAACCGGAAACCGAGCGACTGACCGAGGCGTTGCTGGCGCTGCCGGCACCGCCAGTGCCCGTTGCAGTCGTGGTGCTGGTAGAAAGACTGTAACTGCCGATACCGTATTCGAAGTAGAAGCTGCTTTCCGCGCCATTCTCATTGACCGAGGCATTCAACGTGGCGCCGTACTTGCTGACCGACGAGGCCGCGCTGGTGTTCACCATCGGCGTGGTTCGCTGCAAAATGCCGTCGTCAATCCAGCCCTGCATCAGCGCTTTCAACGCAGCGCTGCCGATACCACCAGCCGGCATCGAATCGTTTTGTACGCGCATGTTGCCACATTGCGCCACCGTCATGCCGCCACAGTAGCCGACCAAGTTCGGCGTGGCCGCATTCATGTTGGCGAAGGTTTCCATGTAGGGAGTCTGACCGCCACCGGCCGAATGACAGGCAGTGCAGGTGCTGTCCAATATCTGCACACGCACACCGTCGGTACCATCGTGAGTGACTCTGGCGGTCCCGGCTGCCGATACCAGTGGCGTCCAGAACAGAACCGTCAACACGCCCAACAGCGGCAGTGCGAACTTGAACCAATGGCGGTCGCCATTGGACTGGGCCGCATCGACAGCGGCCCTCGTCACTATGGCGCCGTCACCCCGGTACCGCATACCACCCCAGAGCATTGGTGTAACTCCCTTTTTATCGTTCTGCTTATCGTCTGGCACACCGCTCATGGTGCTGTGTACCGACCGCCTGGTTGCAGCAGCCTGGTCCTGGCCGGGCAAGCACACAACTGCACCGGCTGACAAGCCGGTTGATCAATATTAGCGCCGATTGTCGGGATTTCCGCCCCAACCAGCTGGCCACGGCTTGCTGGTCCGATACCGGGTGAAACGGATTTGCACCGGTTTTTCCGCCAACGTTTCGGAAAACACCCAGGGCCGGCTTACAACAAAATCGGCAATGGCTTACACGCTCGCCGGTGTCTGACGGACAACCCGAAAGCAAAACGGGCTGTTTGCCACAGCCCGTTTTGCCTGGTTGCCGGAACAGCTCACCGGCTAACTGACCCACTGTCACTTCTTGCGGAAGGCGATCTCGCCGCTGACCACCGAGGCCTGAATCCGGCCGCCGCCATTGCCGACCTTGATGTCGAGGCTTTCGGCGCCGGTGAACTCGGCTTCTTCGACCGCGTCATTGGTCAGCTGGTTGACAATGTCGCCGCCGGGGCCGGTTTCGGCTTCGATACGGGCATTGACCTCGCCACGGGCGATCAGCTCCAGATTGCCGCTGACGCTTTCCAGCTCGATGTCGGTATCGGCAGTGATCGCCGACTCGATGCTGACATCACCGGACACCGATGAAAAATCGCCGCGCTTGAGTGCACCTTCGTTACGCAAGCGAATGTCGCCGGAAATGCTTTCGGCTTCCAGTCGATCGGCCGTGATGTGCGCGTAGATATTGCCGCTGACGGTCTCGACCGACACATCCTTGCCGGCGCCACGCAATTCGATGTCGCCGCTGACGCTTTCGGCGTCCACCTCATGGCCCAGTTTTTCCAGTTTCAGGTTGCCGCTGACGCTGGCCAGCTTGCTGCTGCCGGCCACGTCATTGACTTTCAGATCTGCAGAAACCAGATCCACCCGCAGGCTGTTGCCACGCGGCACCTTGACGGTGATGCGGGTACCGTCGCCACGGTTGAGGTTGTTCGGCACTTCGTCTTCGATCCGGATCAGGTTGCCTTGCCGCTCGAAAATGAACCGCTCGCTTTTGTCGTCGCGGGTGCCTTCGACACTGACTTTGTTCTGATCCCAGCCAATGACGGTCACTTCACCGCGCACGACTTCGATGCTGACTTCACCTTTGCTGTCGGCATCCAGGCTTTTGCTGATCGATTCGCCAGCCCACGCGACACCGCCCAGCAGTGGCAACAGGGCCAGTGCCATCAGGCTCGGAATACGCTTGTTCATGTCCTGCTCCTCAAGTGACCGGCGCCAGTGCTCATGGCAACTTTCGCCTGTTTTTGCTGTTTCGGCCGCGCTGGCGTCCGTTGGTTTCAGTGATTAGGACGCGCTCGGCCGGGCACGGGTTTGAAGTGCCCGATGAAAAGTTTTCTTGCCGCTCAAATCGACACGCGCGAGGCGTTTTCGGCGACTTGATACACCTCGATTTCCTTCGCCAGCGTTTGCCGCATCAGCTGCTGCAACGCCGGATCATTCGGCTGCTTCTTCAGCGCCTTGACCAGTTCCTGATGCGCCTCACCGATGATCTGCAGATTGCGTTCGACAATGGCCGCGGTCTCCGGATCGAGATTGGCGCGCATGATCGGCCACTGCTCGGCGTAACTGACCCGGGCTTGGCTGTAGGGCGATTCGATCTGCTGCAACAGGCGTTCGGCATTGGCAACGGCGAGCTCACCCTGTCGTTGCTGATACAGCTGCCAGGTAAAGATCCCGGACACGGCGCTGAACAGCACGCTGGCGGCTACCGCGACCGGCAGCCAGCGCTGCTTCGGTTGCCGGTTGATCTGCTGGGCCACCTCCGGCCACAGATCGCGCGACGGCGTCAGCTCCGGCGGCAAGGTCTCCAGCTGTTTGCGCAGCCACTCGGGCTGATCCGGATGCACAGAATGGGTCATGGCATTTACCTCTCAAGCCAGCATGGCGCGCAGCAGCTCACGGGCGCGGAACAGCTGTGCCTTGCTGGTGCCTTCGGCGATGCCGAGCATCGCCGCGGTTTCGTCGTGGCTGTAACCTTCAATATCCATCAACACAAACACTTGTCGTGCCCGCACCGGCAGCTTGGCGATCGCCGCTTCCAGGTCGCGCGCTTCGCCCGGCGTTTCGTGCATCAGGCTTTCCGGGATCTCGTCATCGCCGCCGCCTTTCTTCAGCCAGCGCAGCCACGGGCTGTGCTTGCGCTGATAGGAGATGACGGCATTGGCAGTGACCCGGTGCAACCAGGTCGAGAATTTGGCCTCGCCGCGAAAACTGTGCAGCTGCTGCCAGGCCTTGATGAAAGCGTCCTGGGTCAGCTCTTCGGCCAGTTGCCGATCGCCGAGCAGGCGCACGCACAGCGCGTAGACCCGGCGATGCTGGCTGCGGTAGATCTGGGCGAAGGCGGCCTTGTCGCCGGTCTGGGCGCGGGCAACCGCCAGCGCCAACTGCTCGTCGGCCTGCTCCTGATCGGTCAGTTCGCGCGTGGCAGGCCGCAGTGGCGTCACCTTGCCCGGGCCGGTGCTGGTTGCGTCCAAGTGGCTCGCCTCCGCGGCGGCGGTTCCGTACACGTCAAGTTCCCAGTGTTGCCGTGATACCCATCTGACGCAACCGGCGCGGCCGGGGTTTAAACGCCGGTAGCAAATTTTCCGCAATGAAAAAGGCGTGCCGGGCACGCCTTTTTTCCGTCAACCGCTACCGGCTCAGGACACTTTCTCGCCCGCGGCCTGCTTGTCGGCATGGTAGGACGAGCGGACCATCGGACCCGAGGCCACGTGGGTGAAGCCGAGGCCACGGGCGATCTCGCCGAGCTCGTCAAACTCCTTTGGCGTCACGAAGCGCTTGACCGGGTGGTGGTGGCGCGACGGCTGCAGGTACTGGCCGAGCGTCAGCATGTCGATGTCGTGGGCGCGCATGTCTTTCAGCGTCTCGACGATTTCCTCATTGGTTTCGCCAAGGCCGAGCATCAGGCCCGATTTGGTCGGGATGCCGGGGTAGCGCTGTTTGAATTCCTTCAGCAGCGTCAGCGAATGCTGATAATCCGAGCCCGGCCGCACCGCCTTGTACAAGTGCTTGGCGGTTTCGAGGTTGTGGTTGAACACATCCGGCAGGCCGTCCTTGAAAATTTCCAGCGCCACTTCCAGCCGGCCACGGAAATCCGGCACCAGCACTTCCAGTTTGGTGTTCGGATTGAGCGCGCGCGATTCGCGGATGCAATCGACAAAATGCTGGGCCCCGCCATCGCGCAGATCGTCGCGATCAACCGAGGTGATCACGACGTATTTGAGTTTCATGTCGCGGATCGATTCGGCAAGATTTTTCGGCTCTTCCGGATCGAGCGCCAGTGGCCGGCCGTGGGCTACGTCGCAGAAGGTGCAGCGACGGGTACAGATGTCGCCCATGATCATGAAGGTCGCGGTGCCGTGACCGAAGCATTCCGGCAGGTTCGGGCAGCTGGCTTCTTCGCAGACGGTATGCAGCTTCTTGTCGCGCAGCATGTGCTTGATGCGGTTGATCTGATCGCCGCTCGGCAGCCGCACCCGGATCCAGTCCGGCTTGCGCGGCATCTCGACGGTCGGCTCGATCTTGACCGGAATGCGCGCCAGCTTGTCGGCCGCCCGCAGCTTTTCACCGGGAACGGCTTTGCCCGGCTTCACCGTTTCGGTGACAGGTTCGGCGGGAACGGCGTTTACCGGCTTATCCATCTTGATCAACTCACGCAGCAGAAAGGGGTTGGCCCAGCGCGGCAGCAGCCGGCGCGGAGCGGGCGGCATTATAGCCCAGCCGCTCCAGCAGAGCCTTGATGAGAACCGGCTCGACCGTCGCCAACTGTTCTGGTCCGCCCTCATTGGCCAAGGTCGTCATCTGAAGGCCCTGATAACCGCAGGGGTTAATGCGGAAAAACGGCTCCAGATCCATATGAATGTTGAAGGCGATGCCATGAAAGGTACAGCCGTGCCTGACACGCAGACCGATGCTGCAGATCTTGGCCGCGCTGTTCGGTCCGCCGGTCAGGTACACGCCGGGGGCATCGGCCCGTGGCGCGGCCGGCACGCCATAGTGTGCACAGGTATCGACGACAGCATTTTCCAGCGCGGTGACCAGCTCACGGACGCCGAGTTTTTTCCGGCGCAGGTCGAGCAGGAAATACACCACCTGCTGACCCGGACCGTGATACGTCACCTGGCCACCGCGGTCGACCTGCACCACCGGGATATCGCCCGGCGCCAGCACATGCTCGGCTTTGCCGGCCTGGCCCTGGGTGAACACCGGCTCGTGTTCGACCAGCCAGATCTCGTCGTAACTGTGCTCGTCACGGGCATCGGTAAACGTTTTCATGGCCTGCCAGATCGGCTCGTACACTTGGCGGCCGAGTTGGCGCAACAAAACAGTATCGGTAAGTTCAACGGTCACGTTGGCAATCGATCTCAAAGAATGATGCGCACGCCGCGCACGGCACGCAGCGCGGCATAAACACTTTCCACTTGCGCTTTCTCGGTAAAGTGTACGGCAACGGTCACCGACAGGTACTTGCCGCCGGCGCTCGGTGTCATACGGTGCGAATAGTCGCCCGGATGCACGGCATGAATCGCGGCGATGACATCGTCGGCGAAATCATCACGGCAATCGCCCAGCACTTTCAGATCGAGCCGGCAGGGAAACACCCAGGGATCTTTTTGCTCGGTCATGATCTCACCTCTTCATCATTGCTTGTGGCAGCGGCCTTGGCCGCGATTCCGTCTGACAGAATTCGCGGCCAAGGCCGCTCCCACAACAACACATCAGCGCCGCTTGTCGTCAAAGAACCACTGGGCGAATTTCGGATACAGCGCCGTGCTGGCGTCATAGCGCAGGTCAATGCCATTGAGCCGGCTGATCCGGCGCAACTCGCGCAGGCTGCTGCTGACCCAGATCTCGTCTGCCTGCCGCAATTCGCGTTCGGCAATACCCCGCAGTTCAACCGGCACGCCATGCTTGCCGGCCAACTCCAGCAGCACGGCGCGGGTGATGCCGGACAACATGCGCGACTGCTCCGGCGGCGTGATCAGCACACCATCACGGACGATGAACAGATTGCTGCTGCTGCCTTCGAGTGCTTCGCCGTCACGGAGCAGAATGGCTTCATCGGCACCGGCTTCGCGGGCCTGTTGCCGGGCCAGCACATTCGGCAGCAGATTGACCGATTTGATGTCGCAGCGCTGCCAGCGCAGATCCGGCACGGTGATTGCGCTGAGCGCTGCCCGTTCGGGGCCGTCGAGTGCCTGTGGCCACGGATTGACGTAGGCAAACACCGACGCGGTGCAACCGTCGGTAAAGAAATGATCACGCTGACCGGCCATGCCTCCGCGCGTGATCTGGAGGTAAAGGCTGGCATTTTCAAGCTGGTTGCGCGCCAGCAGTTGCTGCGCGATCTGCTCCAGTTCGGCATCGGTCTGCGCGCAGTGCAGGGCGATTTCGGCCAGACTGCGGCGCAAACGAGCCAGATGCTGTGACCAGCGGTGCAAACGACCGGCATAGATCGGCACCACTTCGTAGATGCCGTCACCGAACAGAAAGCCGCGATCAAACACCGAGACTTTGGCCTCCGCTGCCGGCAGATACTGACCGTTCAGATATACCGTGCTCATGCCTACCCGCCTTGCCTGATGATTTGCACTGCTGAAAACGACAAACGGGCCGCGATTGGCATCCGGCCCGTTTGCATCCTGAGACGATCTGTCCGTTCGGCTTAATCCGAAAACTTCTTGGCAAACCAGTCGCTGATCTGGCGCACGACACCGCCTTCCGGCACATCCTTCAACGCCACCAACGGATGTTCGGCCACATCTTTGCCATCAAGCTGCAAAAACAGTTTGCCAACGACCTGGCCACGCGCCACCGGCGCTTGCAGATCCGGCAACAGGCTGTAGCTGGCTTTCAGATCCTGACGCCGGCCGCGTGGCAACACCAGTGTCGCCGGCTGTGCCAAACCGACATCCACCGTTTCGCTGTCACCGTACCAAACGCGCGGCCGGGTCAAGGACTCACCGGCTTTCACTGCCTGCACGGTATCGAAATTGCGGAACGCCCAATTCAGCAGTTTTTTGCTTTCAACGGCGCGCGACGCCATGCTCTTGCCACCGAGCAGCGCCACGATCAGGCGCATGCCACCTTGCGTCGCCGAACTGACCAGACAGAAACCGGCGCCGCTGGTGTGGCCGGTCTTGATGCCGTCAACGGCCAGTGAGGTATCCCACAGCAGGCTGTTGCGGTTCGGCTGCTTGATGCCGTTCCATTCGAATTCTTTTTCCGAGTACCACCGGTAATCTTCCGGGAAGTCGCGGATCAGCGCGAGCCCCAGCGTCGCCATGTCACGCGCCGAGCTGTACAGCTCCGGATGCGGCAGACCAGTCGCGTTGACGAAGTTGCTGTTGGTCATGCCCAGCTTCTTGGCGTACTGGTTCATCAGCTCGGCGAACGCATCTTCGCTGCCGGCAACGTGCTCGGCGACAACGATGCTGGCGTCATTGCCGGACTGGATGATGATGCCCTTGTGCAGATCGTCGAGCGAAACCTGCTTGCCCACTTCCAGGAACATCAACGAGTTTTCCGCCGGGTTGCGGTTGAGCTTCCAGGCCCGCTCGCTGACCACGGCCATGTCGTTCAAGCTGACTCGCCCTTTCGCGACCTCGGCAGCCAGCACATAGCTGGTCATCATCTTGGTCAGACTGGCTGGCTCACGCCGATCGTCGGCGTTTTGCTCGGCCAGCACCATGCCGGTGTGGTAGTCGATGACAATCCAGGCCGGCGCGTCGATCAAGGGGGCCGGCGCGGCGCCAGGGATCGGGGAAGTGCCGGCCTGCACCAGCGAGGACAGCGCCAGCAGCGACAGGGAAAGCAAACGTTTCATGCGTGAATTCAACAGATGGCGGGGCAAGAGCGCGGGCCAAATTGTAACCAAGCCGGCCGGAGCGATAAACCTTTCTGCATCACATTCTCAATAATGGTCGAGACGGCTTCAGGGCTGGACAATGGCAGGACGCTCGTAACCCTTGTCTTGCAGATGCTCCTGCACTTTCTCGGCGTAATCGCGCCGGGACAACGGGCCCACCCGCACGCGATAGACCGTGCCATCCGGCCCCTCGCCTTGGTAGACCTTGACCGGATGGCCGACCAGCGGCCGCACCTGCGCCGCCACTTCGTCGGCACTGTCTTCACTGCGGAAGGACGCGATCTGGACGAAGAACGGACCGTCGCTGTTGGTGCCGGCAACCGCGGTGTCCGACGCCGGCGCACTTTCGTCCTCACCGGTCAGGGCCCGGATCTCGACCCGGGCGGTACCGGCACCGGTCATCGCCAGCTTGTGGGCAGCGGCATAGGACAGATCGATGATGCGGCCGTCCTTGAACGGACCGCGGTCGTTGACCCGCACGATGATCGATTTGCCATTGTCGAGATTGGTCACCCGGACATGCACCGGGATCGGCAAGGTCTTGTGCGCCGCCGTCATCGCGTACATGTCATACGGCTCACCACTCGAGGTGCGCCGGCCGTGAAACTTGTTGCCGTACCACGAGGCAATGCCGCGCTCGACAAAGCCATCGGCCGAATCGAGCACGTGATAGGTGCGCCCCAGCACCGTATAACTTTTCGGATTGCCATAGCGGCTGCGCGGCTCCTTGCGCGGCGTCGGCTCCTGGACATGACCCAGATCCGGCGCGACGCGGGGCCCGCTGTCGACTTCGTCATCAAACGACGTTGCGCACGCAGCCAACAGCACCACACTGGCCGCGCCAAGCAGTAGCCGCAGCGGTTGCCTGCTCATCGCGCCACTCCGCGCAGCGCCAGCGCCTGATTGGGTTGGTCGAGATAAGCCGTCTTCAATTGCTGGGCAAACTCCAGCACGGCGCGCGCATACAGCGGGCTGCGGTTGTAGCGGGTAATCACCCGGAAATTATTGAAGCCGAGATAAAACCGGCGGCCAACCGCTTCATCAAACGCGAGCAGTGTGCCGCGCCAGTCGCTCTGCATCGGCAACGGTGAACGCATGCCGGCGGCAAACAAATCGGTCAGCGGTTTGACATCGCGCTTCGGGAACAGCAGCTCCGGTGCCGGTTCGTTCGGCAGTTCCACCGGCAGCATCAGTGCGCCACCGGGTTGCCAGCCGTGCAGACGGAAATAATTGGCGACGCTGCCGATGGCATCGGCCGGGTTCTTGAACAGATCGATGTGATTGTCGCCGTCAAAATCGACCGCCCATTTGCGGTAGCTGGTCGGCATGAACTGACCCATGCCCATGGCGCCGGCATACGAGCCCATGGGCTCGGTCGGATGCCATTGCTGCTCGCGCACCAGCAGGAAGAACTGCTCCAGTTCGCCGGTGAAATACGGTGAACGGGGCGGGTAATGAAAGGCCAGGGTGTGCAGCGCATCGAGCACGCGGTGGCGGCCCATGATCCGGCCGTAATTGGTTTCCACCCCGATGATCGCGACGATGAATTCGGCCGGCACGCCGTACAGCTGTTCAGCGCGTGCCAACGTGTCGGCATGTTGGCGCCAGAACGCGAGGCCATTGTTGCGACGGGCGTCGGTCAGAAAAATCGGCGCGTAATCCTTCCACGGCTTGACCGCTTCGGCCGGCTTGGTCATCAGGGCAATGATGTCATCGCGCTTCTCGGCCTGCTCGAGCACCGCCGTGATCTCGCGCTTGCTGAAACCGTGCACGGTCATCCGTTCGGCAAACTGCTGCTCGGGCGTCACCGCACAGCCCGCCACTGCCAACAGGGCGATGCTGGCCAGTCCCGACCATCGGGTCGTCAGTGAAAAACGGCTCATGCCGAAACATCCTCTTGTCTCAGGGACCACCGTGACGAAGGCCCGCAATCATTAACTGGTCAGCAACCGCCGATGGGTATGCACTGACATCAATACGCCGAATCCGGCCAGCAAAGTCACCGAGGCGGTGCCGCCGTAACTGACCAGCGGCAACGGTATGCCAACCACCGGCAGAATGCCGGACACCATACCGATGTTGACGAAAACATAGACGAAAAAGGTCAAGGTCAAGGCACCGGCAAGCAAGCGGGAAAAGGTGTCCTGCGCCTGATTGGCGATATACAGCCCGCGCAAAATAATGAAGGCAAACAAGCCGAGCAACAACAGGCCGCCGAGCAAACCGAACTCCTCGCCGATCACGGCGAAAATGAAGTCAGTATGCCGCTCCGGAACGAACTCGAGTTGCGACTGGGTGCCCTGGAAATAGCCTTTGCCGTACAAGCCACCGGAGCCGATGGCGATTTTCGACTGAATGATGTGATAGCCCGCGCCGAGCGGGTCACTTTCCGGATCGATCAGCGTCAGCACCCGCTGCTTCTGGTAGTCATGCATGTAGAAATACCAGAGCGCCGGCGCCAGCGCCATGGCGCCAACCAGCAAGCCTGTGACCAGCTTCCAGGACAGCCCGGCCAACCACAGGACAAAAAAGCCGGACGCCGCGATCAGCAACGAGGTGCCGAGATCCGGTTGGACGGCGATCAGCACCACCGGCAGCAGAATCAAGCCACCGGCGATCGCGATCTGGCTGAAGCGCGGCGGCAACGGTCGCTCGGCGAAATACCAGGCCAGCATCATTGGTACCGCAATTTTCATCAGCTCGGACGGTTGGAAGCGGATGAAGCCGAGATCGAGCCAGCGCTGCGCCCCTTTGCCGATGACCCCGACCACGTCGACGATGATCAGCATGATGACGCCTGCGACGAACAGGATCGGCGCCCACAACTTCAGCACCCGTGGCGGCAACTGGGCGACCAAGACCAGCGCGACCAGACCGATGCCAAAGCGCGCGGCCTGACGCATCATCGTGTCGTAACCGCCGGCGCTGTACACCACCAACAAAGCCACCGACATCAACACCAGCAGACTGGACAGCAACATCCAATCGATATGAAACCGCCACAGCAGACTGTAGCGCTCTTTGTGCGTGTGCACGCGACCACCGAAATCCGTCATGGCGCGGCCCCCAGCTTCGTTTTGCCATCGAGATAATGATCCATCACCCGGCGCGCGATCGGGGCGGCACTGGAACCACCGCCACCGATGACGTTCTCGACCAGCACGGCAACGGCAATCTCGGGTTTGTCATACGGCGCGAAACCGACGAACAAGGCGTTGTCGCGGAAGCGCTCATCCACTTTGGTGGCGTCGTACTTTTCGTTCTGGCCATAGGAGGCCACTTGCGCCGTGCCGGTTTTGCCGGCCGCAACGTAGTTGATGCCCTGGAACGCCTTCTTGGCCGTGCCGGTTGGCGCCATCGCCACGTCGCGCATCGCTTCGCGCACCAGCGTCATGTACTGCGGATGCTGAATCTGTGGCTGCTCCGCCGCCAGCGTGGCGGGCACCGGCTGCAGCGAATCGCCATCGCCGATTTCGCGCACCAGGCGCAACTCATAGCGATGACCGCCGTTGGCGAGGATCGCGGTGGAATTGACCAGTTGCAATGACGTGGTGCTCCAGTAGCCCTGACCGATACCCACGCTGACCGTTTCGCCGGGATACCACGCCTCTTTGCGCACGCGCCGCTTCCATTCGCGGGTCGGCAACAAGCCGCGCACTTCTTCGTCGACATCGAGCCCGGTCAGCTGACCGAAACCGAACCGGCGCATCTGGCTCGACAACTCATCGATGCCCATGCGGTTGGCGAGATCATAAAAGTAGGTGTCGCAAGACTGGATGATGGCTTCCCGCGCATCGACCCAGCCGTGCGCCGGCAGCCCCTTGTTCAGCACCCAGTCGCGGTAACGCCGATCATCGCCGGGCAACTTGAACCAGCCCGGATCCCAGACCTTGCGTTCAACGGTCGTCGCGCCGCTGAGCAAACCGGCCAGCGCCAGATGCGGTTTGACCGTGGAGCCCGGTGGATAGACACCGAGCAAGGCGCGGTTGTAGAGCGGCACATCCGGTGACTCGAGCAGCGCCTTGTAGCTCTGCCGATCGATGCCGGTGACAAACGGGTTCGGGTCGTAGCCGGGCGCACTGACCAGCGCCAGCACGCCACCATTGTTCGGGTTGACCGCAATCACCACGCCGCGCTGATCACCCAGCGCGGCAATGGCGGCAAGTTGCAGGCTGCTGTCGAGGTGCAGATGCAGGTTGCGGCCCGGAATCGGGGCGACACGGTTGAGCACGCGCACCACCCGATCGTGGACATCGGTTTCCACTTCCTGAAAGCCGGCTGCGCCGTGCAGTACGCTCTCGTAGTGTTTTTCCAGACCGAGTTTGCCGATGTGCTGGGTGGCGGCGTAATTGTTCTGATCGAGCTTGTCCCACTCTTTGTCATTGATGCGACCGACATAGCCGATCGCATGCACCAGCTGCGGTCCGAACGGGTAGTGACGGATCAGTCGGCCAGTCAGCGCGACGCCGGGGAAGCGGTGTTGATTGCTGGCGAACACCGCCACTTCCTTTTCGCTCAGCCGGCTGCGGATTGGCACCGGCTGGTCGCGCCGGTGCTGTTTGCGTTCGGTTTCAAAACGCTCGCGGTCGTCATCGCTGATGGCAATGAGCAGCGCCAGCTGATCGAGCGTCGCCGGCAGGTCCGGCACTTTGGCGGGAATGATTTCGAGGGCAAAACTGGAGCGGTTTTCCGCCAGCAGTACGCCGTTGCGGTCGTAAATGAGGCCACGGGTCGGCGCGATCGGCTGCACGCTGATCCGGTTGCGATCCGCCAAGGTCCGGTACTGATGATGTTCGACAATCTGCAGATAGAACAGGCGGGCGGCCAAGATCAGCAACAGCAGCCCCATGACGACGGCCGCAATGGTGGCGCGGACAAAGAACAGACTGGTTTCCGCCACCGGATCTTTCATGCGCATGCGGCGGTTCATGGCAGCCAGCTCTCACTTACGAATGACGTCACAACACTCTCACTGCCGGTCTTGCAGCCGGCCTTTAGCATGCATTCCGACTCAGGCCCGGTGGTAGGGATGACCACTGAGCAGGGTATGGGCCCGGTACAAGGCTTCCGCCACCACAATGCGCACAAGAGGATGCGGCAAGGTCAAAGCTGACAACGACCATTTCAACTCGGCCTTCGCCAGCAGTTCCGGTGCCAGGCCATCCGGTCCGCCGATGATCAGCGCGATGTCGCGCCCGTCCTGCCGCCAGCGCTGCATTTCGGCCGACAATTGCTCGGTACTCCAGTTGCGACCTTTGACATCCAGCGCCAGCAAGCGTTCAGCCGGTTTCAGCTGCGCGCTGATGAGTTCGGCTTCCTGCTGCATGAGCCGGGCGACGTCGCTGTTCTTGCCCCGCTCCGGCAGCTTGAGCTCGACCAACTCCAGCCGACACTCGTGCGGCATGCGGCCTGCGTATTCGTTGTAACCGTCGTTGACCCAGGCCGGCATCTTGTTGCCGAGGGTAATCAGCCGGATCCGCATCAGGCATCGCCCGGCAGCGATTTCGCCACACCCCAGTCAGGATTCCAGAGTTTTTCCAGCTGGTAGTAATCGCGGGCTTCGCGCAGCATCACATGCACAATCACGTCGCCGAGATCGACCAGGATCCACTCGCCGCCTTGCTCACCTTCGATGCCGAGCGGCATCACGCCGGCGGCCTTGGTTTGCTCGACCAGATGCTGGGCGATCGCTTTGCAATGACGCGTGGAGGTGCCGCAGCAGATCACCAGAAAGTCGGCCATGCTGGTCAAGGCGCGGACGTCCAGCGCGACCGCCTCGCGGGCCTTCATTTCCGCCAGTTCCCGCAACACGAGATCGCGCAGTACGGTCACCGTTTCAGCTTGCATACAAATGGTGCTCACGAATGTAATCGGCCACCGCCGGCGGCAGTCCGATGGGATAAGGTTCACCGGCGCGGAGAGCGGCGCGAATGGCCGTCGCCGAAGCCGGATGTTCCGGCATGGTGCAGAATAACACGTCACCCGGACGGGCCTTGGCCAGGCTCGCCGCCGACAACGGCCGGCGCGCCGCCCACGCCGCTTGTAGCGACGGCGGCAACGGCGTCGGCTGTGGTCGTGGCAACACGATCAGAATCGCCAGCGTCAAAATGGCGTCCGGCTCCCGCCACGTCGGCAGGCCGCAGAACGCATCCCAGCCGAGCACCAACGCCGGCCGTTCACCGGCGGCAATGCTGTCGCGCAAGGTCAGCACGGTGTAGCTGGCGCCATGCCGGCGCAATTCCCGATCGTCGCAACGCAGCAGTGGCTGGTTGCGGATCGCGCACGCCAGCATCGCCAACCGGTGCCGATCGCTCGCGCCCGGCTCGGCCCGGTGCGGCGGCAACGCGGCCGGCATCAGTGCCACCGGCTGGCCAGCGGCAGTGGCCACGGCCCTGGCGACCGCCAGATGCCCGTCATGAACCGGATCGAAGGTACCGCCATACAGGATCTGCGTCGACGTGGCGGCAGGTCCATCGGCGTTCGGCCCGGCGCGCATACCGGAATTCATGCCGGAACTCATGCCGGCACATCCACCGGCACGGCGGCCAACTGCAACAGCACCTGTTCCAGCGTCAGCCAGGCATCACCGGTGGCAACACCTTTCAATTGCCGATCCAGCGACCCCACCGCAACCAGCAATTGCTGGCAGCCGCGCACGCCGAGCCGCTGCGCGGCGCGTTCAAATGCCGGCAGCCGGGAACTGAAAATGCCGACGTCTTTCCAGGCATCGCCGATGCGCTGGCCGCGCGCTTTCAGGTGCGCGACATTGACCAGCGCCCGCACATCCCGGTGCAGCAGACCGAACAGGCTGCGGATATGGCCTTGGCTGTCTTCGTGCTGGAGCCCGTGCAGCATGCGCAGACAACGGTTGCCATCACCTTTCAGCGCGGTGTCGATGAGCTCGAATTGGTTGTAGCGGGCGTTATCGGCGGCAACGCTTTGCACCTGCTCGAAGCTCAAGGTGCTGGCGGGATAGATCAGCTGCAATTGGCTGATGAGCTGATGCGCGGCAAGCAGATTGCCTTCACACAATTGCACCAGCAGTGCCAGTGCTTCCGGACTGGCCTGCAAGCCGGCCCCGCGCAGCCGCTGCTGCAACCAGTTCGGCAACTCCTGGATGCCGACACTGGCGAGCGTGACCAGACAGCCCTGGCTCTCCAGCGCTTGCAACCATTTTGCTTCCGACTCTTTGCGATCCAGCTTGGGCAGGCTGATCACCAGCAATGTGTCGGCACCGAGCCGTGCCGCGTGTTCCTGCAACGCCGCCTGGGCGTCGCGATTGGGAGTCGCGCTGAAGCGCAGTTCCAGCAGCCGCTGGCTGGCGAACAGACTGAGCGTGCCGGTGTTGGCGAACAAGGCGTCAAAATCGAACGCCTTGTCGATGACATGGCTTTCGCGCTCGCTGTAGCCGCGCGCGCGCGCGGCGGCACGGATCGCATCGAGTGCTTCTTCGACCAGCAGCGGTTCGTCACCACTGAGCAGATACAGCGGCGCCAACTGCCGTTCCAGTGCCGACGCCAGCGCCGTTCCGGCCAGTCTCATGGCTCAGTGCACCTGACCACGGTCGGCGGGCAAATCGGCGGCCTGATAGGCAAGCTGGCGCAACAGCCGCGACACGATGTCGCGGCGCATTTCCTGCACCAGCAAGGACTCCTCTTCGGCTTTGCCGAGCAGCTCGGTGTTGCTGAAGTTGTATTCCCGACGCGATTCGAGCTTGCGCGCCGGGGTATCCGCCGCCGCTGACGGCGACGCCAGCACGTATTCAACCGACAAAATCAACTCGTAATCGGCAGCACGGCCGGTGGTATTGACGGTCTGCACGCGCCGGGTCAGCCGCTCGCTGCGCAGCTGCACGACCATGTTCGCGTCGCTGGCAGTATCCACCACGGTCATGTCCGCCTGCCGTATGCCATCGGCCAGCAGTTGCTCCAGTTCGCCAAACGGCGTCGCACTGACAACTTGCACCGCCAGCCCGGCCACGCCGGGCTGCACGCCGCGCAAATGAAAGCCGCACGCCGCCAGCACCAGCACGGCCAGCGCCACCACGGTCGAGCGCCACCCGCACACGGCCATCAAGCCACCACCAGATTCAGCAACTTGCCCGGCACATAAATGATCTTGCGGATCGCCTTGCCGTCGAGCTGGCGCTGCACGGCTTCTTCGGCGAGCGCTGCGGCTTTCGCCTGGTCTTCGGTAGCGGCCGTTGCCAGTTCGAGTTTGGCGCGCAGCTTGCCGTTGACCTGGACAATGACGGTGACGGTATCGCGCACCAGCGCCGTTTCGTCCACTTCCGGCCAGGGCTGCAGGTACAACGGGCGGTCGTGGCCGAGATGGCGCCACAGCTCCTCGCAAATGTGCGGCGTGATCGGCGACAACACGGTCACCGCGGTTTCCAGCGCGTGTTGCACCACGGCGCGATCCTGCTCTTCTATCGCGACGAATTTGTTGACCGCGTTGAGCAGCTCCATCACCGCGGCAATCGCGGTGTTGAAGGTGTAGCGACGCTGCATGTCGTCGCTGGTTTTCTTCAGCGTCTCGTGGGTCTTGGCATACAGCTCGCGTTGCGACGGGTTCAGCGCGCTGACATTGAGCGGCGCCACCAAGCCGTTGATGCGATGACCGTAGACCGCTTTCCACAAGCGGCGCAGGAAGCGGTGCGCGCCTTCGACGCCGGCATCGCTCCACTCCAGCTGCAACTCCGGCGGCGCGGCGAACATCATGAACAGCCGGACGGTGTCGGCACCGTACTTGTCGATCATCGCCTGCGGATCGACGCCGTTGTTTTTCGACTTCGACATTTTCTCGGTGCCGCCGATATGCACCGCCTGGCCATCGACCTTGTAGCGCGCCGCCACCGGCCGTGCCTTGTCGTCCAGCTCGACTTCAACATCGGCCGGGTTGAACCAGATTTTCTTGCCGTCTTCGAGCCGGTAATAAGTTTCGGCGATCACCATGCCCTGGGTCAGCAGATTGGTGAACGGTTCATCGGAATCGACCAGACCTTCGTCGCGCATCAGCTTGTGGAAGAAACGCGCGTACAGCAGGTGCAGGATCGCGTGCTCGATACCGCCGATGTACTGATCGACCGGCGTCCAGTATTTGGCGCGCTCGTCGAGCATCTTGTCGGTGGCATCGGGGCAGCTGTAGCGGGCGTAATACCAGCTCGACTCCATGAAGGTGTCGAAGGTATCGGTTTCGCGCTCGGCCGGCTTGCCACACTGCGGGCAGCGGCACTGTTTCCAGTCGGCCATTTTCTTCAGCGGCGAACCATCACCGGTAACGGTGACATCGGTCGGCAGCACCACCGGCAGCTGATCATCCGGCACCGGCACAGCGCCGCAATGCGCGCAGTTGATCACCGGGATTGGGCAACCCCAATAACGCTGACGCGAGACGCCCCAGTCGCGCAGGCGGAAATTCACTTTCTTCTCGCCGGCACCTTTGCCTTGCAGGTGTTTTTCGATGGCCGCAAACGCACCGGCAAAATCGAGCCCGTTGAACTCGCCGGAATTGATCAAGCGACCTTTCTCGGTGAATGCGGCCTTGCGCAAGTCGCAGGCTTCGCCGTTTGCCGGTTCGATGACCTGAGCGATCGGCAAGCCGTACTTGGTGGCGAATTCCCAGTCACGCTGATCGTGACCCGGCACCGCCATGACGGCGCCAGTGCCATATTCCATCAGCACGAAGTTGGCGGCCCAGACCGGCACCTTGCGGCCGCTGACTGGATGGATCGCGTACAGCCCGGTGGCAACGCCTTTTTTCTCCATGGTCGCCATGTCGGCTTCCATCGTCGTCTGGGTTTTGCACTGTTCGATGAACGCGGCGAGTTCGTTATTGCTGCCGGCCATTGCCAGCGCCAGCGGATGCTGCGCGGCGACCGCGACATAGGTGACACCGAGCAGGGTGTCGGGCCGCGTCGTGTAGATTTCCAGCGTTTCGCTGCGGCCTTCGATGCCGAAGCGGATGGTCATGCCTTCGGATTTGCCGATCCAGTTGCGCTGCATGGTCTTGACCTGATCCGGCCAGCCCGTCAGCAGCTCCAGATCGTCCAGCAACTCATCGGCGTAATCGGTGATTTTCAAAAACCATTGCGGGATCTCGCGCCGCTCGACCAGCGCGCCCGAGCGCCAGCCACGACCGTCGATCACCTGCTCGTTGGCGAGCACGGTTTGATCGACCGGATCCCAGTTCACCACCGCCATTTTCTTGTAGGCGATGCCCTTCTTCATTAACCGGGTGAAGAACCATTGTTCCCAGCGGTAGTACTCCGGTTTGCAGGTCGCGAGTTCGCGATCCCAGTCGTAACCGAAACCGAGCCGCTTCAGCTGGCCTTTCATGTAGGCCATGTTGTCGTCAGTCCAGGCCGCCGGCGCAACCTGATTCTGGATGGCGGCGTTTTCCGCCGGCAGACCGAAGGCATCGAAACCCATCGGTTGCAGCACGCTCTTGCCGAGCATGCGCTGCACCCGCGAAATGACATCGCCGATGGTGTAATTGCGGACATGGCCCATGTGCAGCCGGCCGCTCGGATACGGAAACATCGACAGGCAGTAAAACTTGTCCCTGTCGCTGTCTTCGGCCGCGGCAAAGGCGTTGGCCTCGGCCCATTGGCTCTGCACGCGCGGTTCGATGGCCTCGGGGCTGTAATGTTCTTCCATAATGGTCATGGCGGGGGCTAACTCGTCGGAAAATCAGGGCGTTACATCAAAGTGTGAAGCTTACCGTACCACCCCCCACCCTTGCCATTGTAGGGTTGCGCCCCCTACTCTGGCCGACCCAATCGGCCCTTCTCCGGAACCGGACATGAACTGGGACATAGTATTGGTTTACGCCGGCAAGGCACTGTTGTTGCCGCCTGGTCTCAACCTGCTGTTGATCGCGTTGGCGTGGCTTGTCGGCCGCAAATGGCGGCTGCTGGGGATCAGCCTGTTCGGCTTGTCGCTGCTGTCCCTGCTGGCGCTCAGCCTGCCGATCACCGCCCAGGGCCTGATGGCCAATCTGCAACCGGTGGCGGCACAGCGCCTGAGCCTGCTGCCGACCGACATGCAGCAGGCCGCCATTGTCGTGCTGGCCGGCGGCCGCCGCAGCAACGCGCCGGAATTCGAAGGCAGCGACACCGTCAGTGCCCGCACCCTGGAGCGGCTGCGCTACGCCGCCCGGCTGCAGCGACAGACCCGGCTGCCGGTGCTGCTGTCCGGCGGCAAGGTGTTTGGCGAGGCCACCGCGGAAGCGGTCCTGATGAACGACAGCTTCATCAGCGATTTTCGCGGCGCGCCGAACTGGCTCGAAGCCGACAGCCGCAACACCGCCGAAAACGCCGAGTTCAGCGCCCGGGTGCTGAAAGCCAACGGCATCACCACGATTTTTCTGGTCACCCATGCCGCGCACATGGCCCGTGCCGAAGCCGAGTTCCGCAAGCATGGCCTGACCGTGCTGCCGGCCCCGCTCGGCTACAGCCAGCCGAACAGCGGCAAGACCGGACCGCTGGAGTACCTGCCAAGTGCCGAAGCACTGGCCCGCTCCGCGGAAGCCCTGCACGAACATCTGGGTCTGCTGTGGTACCGCTTGACCGACTGAGCCACGCTATCCGCCGCAACCAAAAAACGGACCCGACGGTCCGTTTTTTGGTTGCGGCAAAACCTTGGCAACGACACACACAGCTCAGCTACGCCGGTTCACGCGCGCCTGGGCACATCCGCGCACATCCGCGTACATCGACGCACCGCCAAACCCGCGCACCGGGCATTACCAGTGCCGCTTCAGCACATCGGCGATCTCGGCCGGTGGCAACGGTCTTGCCAGCCAGTAACCCTGCATTTCCTCGCAGCCTTCGTCGCGCAGGAACTGCAGCTGATCGTTGGTTTCGACCCCTTCGGCGACGACGTTCAGTTTCAGGGAATGCGCCATCGCGATGATGGTGCGGGTGATGGTGGCGTCGTCCGGATCGATGGTGATGTCGCGTACGAACGCCTTGTCGATCTTGATGGTGTCGATCGGCAGGCGCTTGAGATAGGACAGCGACGAATAGCCGGTACCGAAATCATCGACCGCGAGTCGCAAACCGAGCTGGCGCAGCGCATTCAACCGACCGATCGCCTGGGCAGCATTGGCCATCACCAGCGACTCGGTGATCTCCAGCTGCAACCATTCCGGCGCCAGGGCAAACTCCTGCAGAATTTCCTGCACGCGCTGCGCCAGATCGCCGGCCATCAATTGCCGTATCGAAATATTGACCGCAATCGGCACCACCGGCAATCCTTCCGCGCGCCACTGGACATTCTGCCGACAGGCTTCCCGCAAGACCCAATCGCCGATCGGTACGATGAGGCCGGTGTCCTCGGCAAGCGGAATGAATTCATCCGGCATGATCCGGCCGAGCTCGGCGCTGTTCCAGCGCAGCAGCGCTTCCAGACCGGTCAGCAAGCCGGTGCGGATATCCATTTTCGGTTGGTAGTGCAGCGAGAATTCGTTGTGTTCCAGACCGCGGCGCAAGGCCGTTTCGAGCGCCAATCGACGGCGCATGGTCTCGTTCATGGCGCCGACATAGAACTGGTAATTGTTCCGGCCCTGATCCTTGGCGTGATACATCGCCAGATCGGCATTCTTCAGCAACGTGGCGCTGTCATCGCCGTCATCCGGAAACACGCTGATCCCGACCGACGGCGACACCACCACGTCGGTGCCGTTGAGCACAAACGGCTCGGCAAACGCTTTCAGCACTTTTTCGCCAACCACGCCAATCGCCTCCAGCGACGCGACGCCTTCCAGGATCACGGTGAATTCATCACCACCAAGCCGCGAGACCGAATCGTCCTCGCGCACACTGCGTGACAACCGGCGCGCCACCTGTTTGAGCAGACTGTCGCCGGCGGCATGGCCGAGCGAATCGTTGATTTGCTTGAACCGGTCCAGATCGAGGAACAGCAAGGCTACCCGCTGGTTGTGCCGACGCGCGTGCGACAGCGCATGCCGCAAACGTTCATGGAACAGCGTGCGATTGGGCAAGCCGGTCAAGGTGTCGTAATTGGCGAGCTGGCGCAGTTCGTCTTCGTAGCGTTTGCGGTCGGTGACATCCTTCATCGTGCCCGCCATGCGCAGCGGTTTGCCGATGGCGTCGCGCTCGACGACCCGGCCGCGATCGTGGATCCAGACCCACTGCCCGTCCGCGCCCTTCATCCGGTATTCGGCTTCGAAGCTTTCCGCTTCGCCGTCGAGATGGCGCTGCAATGCCGCCGGCATGGTCTGCGCGTCATCCGGATGGATCAGGCTGTCGCGCCACTGCTCGCTCGGTTGCACCTGATGCGGCGGATAACCGAGCAGCCGATCCATGCCGGAACGAACAATGGTGCCGGTGCGCAAATCCCAGTCCCAGAGCGCATCGCCCGAGCCCCACAACGACCATTTCAGCCGCGCTTCGCTGTCACGCAGTTGCCGCTCCGCCAACTGCCGTTCCAGCTCCCGTTGCCGGCGCGTCCAGCCCCACCAGCCGAGCAGGAGCAACACCGCCAGCACGTAGCTGAGCTTGGCCCAATTGGACCACCACAGCGGCGGCACCACATCAATCGGCACCCGCAGCGGCCGTGAGGTCCAGACGCCATCATGATTGGTGGCCGTGATCTCGAGCGTGTAGCGTCCGGCATCCAGATTGGTGTACAGCGCCTCACGCTGGCTGCCCGCATCGACCCAGTCCCGATCGAAGCCTTGCAGCCGATAGCGGTAGCGCAACCGATGCGGCGCAATGTAATCGAGCGCGGCGAACTGCACCGCCAGCACCCGATCTTCGTAATCAAGCTGAATGGCGCCACTCAGCTCACCGATCAAATTGCGTGGCGCTTGCCGCCCGATCTGCACCGCGGTGACATGCAAAGGTACCGGTCGCTGATCGACACTGATGCGTTCCGGCACAAAGGCATTGAATCCGCGAGTGCCGCCAAAGTAGAAACGGCCATCGCGACCCACGAACGCGGCACCGCCATTGAATTCGGCACCTTGCAGGCCATCGTGGCGGTCGTAGGCAATGACATGGCCGCTTGCCGGCTGATAGCGGATGAGGCCGCGGTTGGAGCTCAGCCACAGCTGGCCTTCGCGATCTTCGAGCACGGCGTAAATGGTTGAATCGGGCAGGCCATCCTGCCGATCGATGGTCTCGAACACCGGCAGTTCGGCGCTGACGTCGCCAAGCTTGCACAAACCACCGTGCGTGGCGATCCACAACACGCCATCGCGGCCTTCATGAAAATGGCGAATGGTGTTGCCGCACAGGCTGCCGGGCCGATCACGGTCATGGAAAAAATTCTGCACGCGGCCATCCGGCCAGATGCGGTTCAGTCCGTTCAGCGTGCCGACCCACATTGCGCCAAACCGGTCGCGGTGCAGGGCCAGCACCACATTGCTGGTCAGCCGCAGACCCGGCAGGGCGTTGTCGTGGAACTGCCGGCCGAGCGTTTTCCACTTGGGCATTTCCAACAGGCCGGCAAACTGGGTACCGAACCAGAGCGTGCCATCGGCATCGCGCCACAAGCTGCGGACATTGGCCGGCGACGCGGCCATCGGCCAATCGGTAAACAGCTCCGCCTTGCCGCTGGCCGGGTGATAGCGCAACAGCCCTTCCGAGCTGCCGAGGTATAAGCGCTCACTGTCGGCTGGCACTATCGCCTGAACGCGAAAAACCCGCTGCCTCGCCGCTGCCGGCAAAGCTGCCAGCAAAGGCTCGGTATGGTAGACGTAGCGATCACTACCTGGCGCCAGGCTTTTCAGACCGCCACCGTCGAGCCCCAGCCAGAGCGTACCGTCGTCGCCCTGCCAAAGGGTCCGGATGTGATTGCGCAGGCTGATGTCATCGTTGCGTTCGCCGTCTTCGCCGTAATCACGGTACAGCGCGAACCGGTCACCGGCGGCGTAGGCGCGGCCGACCCCCTGCAAGGACGTGCCGACCCAGAGCAGGCCGGACCGATCCACCAGCAGACTCAGGATGTTCATGTCCGGCAGGCTCATCGGATCGTTGGGCTGACGAACGTAATGCTGCAGTTCGTCGCGCTCCTGCTGGTAACGCAGCAGGCCGTTGTTGACCACCGACAGCCAGAGATTGCCGCGGCCGTCACCGACCATGGCCTTGATGCCACGTTGCAGCAGGGCCGCCGGCCCATGTGCCGGTTGCACCTGGCGCGGCCGGTCTGCCCCCGGCTCAAACACCGCCAGGCCGTTGTCACCACCGAGCCACAAACGGTTGTCACTGTCACGCCACAGCGACAACTGGTTCACGCCAAGCGGCTCGACCGTTTGGCGCACCAGCGGCCCGGTTGCCACGGCGTGAAACAAACCCTGGCCCGGCAAACCGAGCCAGACGCCGCCGCGACCATCCGTCACCAGACTCTGGAAGGTCAGGCCGCGCCGGGCCACGACATCACCGTCGATCCGACGCAGTTGTTGCAGGGCAAAATCGAACCGCAGCAAGCCGTCGTCCGTGGCGAGCCAAAGCGCGGCGTCATCGACCGCCAGCGCCTTGATGGCGGCCTGATCATGGGCCAGATTCGCCAGCGCTTCCGGCAACGGCAATGGTTCGCCGCGGACCGTGTCGTACAGGCCGAGGCCGCCGGTATTGGTGCCGATCCAGAGCCGGGCCGAATTGTCTTCGACCAGGCTGGTGATGAAACTGGTGCGCAGTTGCTGAGCAACCGGCAATTCGGCGTAGACGTTGACCAACCGGTAGCCGTCGTAGCGCTGCAAGCCGCCCTGGGTGCCAATCCAGACAAAGCCGCGACTGTCCTGAATCAGCGCGTTGACGGTGTTCTGGATCAGCCCGCGCTCGCTGTCGATGACGTCGAAAACGAGGCTGTTGCCGGCCCAGACCGGTCCAGTCAGCACAGCAATCCACATCCAGCAAAACAACAGGCAACGCGTCACGCCAGCAAGAATCCTCAGAAACAGTCGTACAAGGATAGTCGCTGGCACGCAAATCACCTCAGCGTCGCTCGTTCACCGACGAGAACGGCACGCGCGGCGTCACCGCGCACAGCAGATCGTAGGCAATGGTGCCGGCTGCCTCGGCAACCCGCTCGATCGGCAGCTCCGGTCCCCACAATACCGCCCGATCGCCGATCGCGATATCGGCATCCGGCCCGAGATCCACCGTCAGCATGTCCATCGAGACCCGACCGACCAGCGGACAGATGCGATCGCGAATGAAGACCGGCGTGCCGGTCGGGGCATGGCGCGGATAACCGTCGCCATAGCCCATCGCCACCACACCGATGGTGGTGTCGCGGTCGGCGGTCCAGGCACCGCCATAACCGACCCGATCGCCTTTTTTCAGCTGGCGCAGCGCAAACACCTGCGACTCCAGCGTCATCACCGGTTTCAGGCCGTGTTCGGCGCCGGTCAGGCCCGCCATCGGCGAGCAGCCGAACAACAGCAAGCCCGGCCGCACCCAATCAAAATGCGTTTCCGGCCACGCCAGTACCGCCGCCGAATTGCTCAGGCTGCGTTCGCCGGCCCAGCCGCGGGTCAATTCCTTGAAGCATTTCAGCTGCGCCGTGGTCGCCGGATTGTTCACTTCATCTGCGCTCGCCAGATGCGACAGCAAACCGACCGGCTGCTGCACCCAGGCGATCTGGCCGAGCCGGGCGTGGGCATCGGCGACCTGCTCGGGCGGAAAACCGAGCCGGTGCATGCCGGTATCGATTTTCAGCCAGACTTTCAACGGCGTTTCGGTCGGGGTTTCTTCCAGCGCAGCGAGCTGCTTCTCGTGATGAACGACGGTGGTGAATCCGCGCTTGGCCATCAGCGGAATTTCACGCGAAGCAAAAAAACCTTCGAGCACGACGATTTCGTTTTCGATGCCGGCATCGCGCAGTTCCAGCGCTTCTTCGACGCAGGCAACGCCGAGCGCATCGGCCGCTTTCAAGGCGTGACCGACCCGGACCAGGCCGTGGCCATAGCCGTTGGCTTTCAGCATCGCCATGATCTTGCGACCGGGCGCCAGCTGGCGGATGTGCTCAAGATTGTGTTGCAGGGCGCTGATGTCGATCAGCGCGCGGGCGGCACGCATGCAATGTCCTGTCAGAAAGCGTCTTGTGTGGCTGCGGGCTTGCCCGCGATTGCACCAACACGCGACATCATCGCGGGCAAGCCCGCTCCCACCAAAAACTTAATAGAACTCACCCGTATCCGGCGCGAAATTCTTGAACCGGGTGTAACGGCCCTGGAAGGTCAAGCGGACATCGCCGATCGGACCGTTACGCTGCTTGCGGATCAGGATCTCGGCCTGGCCTTTGTTGTCCGGCTTGTCCTTGTGATAGACCTCGTCGCGGTAAATACAGAGGATCACGTCGGCGTCCTGCTCGATGGCGCCGGATTCGCGCAAGTCGGCCATGACCGGACGTTTGTCGGTGCGCTGTTCCAGCGAGCGGTTCAGCTGCGACAGCGCGATCAATGGCACTTTCAGCTCTTTTGCCAGCGCTTTCAGCGAGCGGGAGATTTCGGAGATTTCCGCAGTGCGGTTTTCCACCGCCGAATCGCCGCGCATCAGCTGCAGGTAGTCGACCATGATGAGTGACAGGCCGCCGTGTTCGCGGTGCAAGCGGCGGGCGCGGGCGCGCATTTCCAGCGGCGACAGGCCGGCGGTGTCGTCGATGTAGAGATTGTTCTTTTCTTTCAGCATCGCGACCACGCTGAACACCCGATCCCAGTCCGGCGAATCGAGCTGGCCGGAGCGCACTTTCTGGAAATCGATCGAACCGAGCGAGGAGATCGAACGCATGATCAGCTGCTCGGCCGGCATTTCCATCGAGAACACCAGCACCGGCTTGTCGCTGCGCATCATGGCGTTTTCGCACAGGTTCATCGCGAAGGTGGTTTTACCCATCGACGGCCGCGCGGCGACGATGATGAGGTCGCCTTTCTGCAGACCCGAAGTCTCCCGGTCCAGATCATCAAAACCGGTCGAGAGCCCGGTCAGGCCCTCGCTCTTGCCGGCTTCTTCCAGATGGTGAACGACATTTTTCAACATGCTGCCGACGGCGCGCGGGCCGGTATCGGCCTTGGTGCGCTTTTCGGCAATCGCCAGCATCTTGGCTTCGGCCTGATCGAGCAGCAGGTTGGCCGAATTGCCTTTCGGGAAATAGCCGGTGTCGGCAATCTCGTGCGCCGCCGCGATCATTTCCCGCAGCAGCGCCCGTTCGCGCAGGATGTTGGCGTAGCTGATGATGTTGGCCGCGCTCGGCGTGTTCTTGGCGAGTTCAGCCAGGTAGGTCAGGCCGCCGATGCCATCGGCCTCACCTTCGCGTTCCAATTGCTCGAACACGGTCACGGCGTCGATCGGGTGACCGTCTGCGGCAAGCTTGGCAATGGCGCGGAAAATCTTGCGGTGATCGTCGCGGTAGAAATCGTCAGCGACGACCGCCTCCGAAACGCGCTCCCAGGCGCCCGGGTCAAGCATGATGCCGCCCAGTACCGCCTGTTCCGCTTCGATCGAATGCGGTGGCGTTTTGATGTCGTTGTAATCGCGATCAGCCATTCCGGCAGGTCTCGTCAGGTTCGGTGGCCATGCCAAGCACGGCATGGCGGCGGCCGGGATGGGGGCATCACCGGCCAAATCCAGGGCCGGCCATTGTAGGGCAAGGGTTGCCGGCCGGGATCGCGCCGGCCCGACAAATACAGGGCCCGCACAAGATATCCACAGACTTGTCCCGAACCTGGCGTGACGCTTCAGCGGAAGCGGAACCCGCGCGCCAGCAGTTTGCGGGTCAATGGTGCAAACACCAGCACCAACGGGAGGGCGATCGGCCAGGCCACCAGAAACGCGCGCAGCCATTTGCCGAAAAAGCCGTCAATCCAGCCGAGGTTGACCACGGTCAGAATGCCGGACATGCACAGCGCCATGAAAAAGGACATGAAGCCGGCAAACAACAGCGGCTGAAAGCGCTGCGGAACGGTCACAACCATCACATCTTCCTCCCGCGTTCACGCGCTAGCATTTGAGCTGGCGCGAATTTTCGCCCACTCTTACCGTTCCGGCCACGGGAAAAATCCCCTTTCACCTTACGGACGCTCTCCGGCATGACGCTACCTCCTCTGCCCGATTTGCATGCTTTCGCCGCGCTGGCGCTGACCGCGTTTGCGCTGTATCTGTTCCGGCGCGAAGATCTGCAGCTGGAAACCGCCTGCCTGTTCATCCTGATTGTGCTGGCGGTCAGCTTCGAATTCTTTCCGTACAAAGGTCCGCTCGGCACGCTCGATGCCATCAGTGTGTTCCAGAATTTCGGTAACGAAGCGCTGATCACCATCTGCGGCCTGATCATGGCTGGCGAAGGCATCTCCCGCACCGGCGCGCTCGAACCGGTCGGCCGCTTTCTGGCCAGACTCTGGCGGTTCAGTCCGTCGTTCGCGCTGCTGGTGACCTTGCTGGTGACCGCCAGCATCAGCCCGTTCATCAACAATACCCCGATGATGATCGTGATGATCCCGGTGCTGGTGTCGGTGACCGTGCGCGCCGGCCTGCCACCGAGCGGCGTGTTGATGCCGACCAATCATGCCAACCTGCTCGGCGGCATGATCACCACCATCGGCACCTCGACCAATCTGCTGGTCATCGATGTTGCCCGGCGGCAGGGCGTCGCCGAGATCGGCATGTTCGACTTCGTCTACCCGGCCAGCATCGCTGCCGCCATCGGCGTTGCCTATCTTTGGCTGCTCGCGCCCCGGCTGTTGCCGCCGCGCCAGATCAGCATTGATCGCTCGCCGCGCATGTACAGCGCGCAATTGCATGTGCTGGAAAAAAGCCTGTGCGTGAACCGCACCCTGGCCGAAACGGTGCAGAAAACCAACGGCCTGCTGCGGGTCGAGAAAATCCTGCGCGGTGACGACATTCTGGTGCCGGCACTGCCGCAGGCGACGCTGCGCGCCGGTGATCGGCTGGTGGTCAGCGACAACCCGACCCATCTGAAAGAACTGGAAAAACTGCTGCGGGTCACCTTGATCCCGGGCGAGCTGCGCAACGAATTGCCGGGCGACATCCGCAGTGTCGATCAGCAGCTGGCGGAAGTGGTGCTGGCGCCGCAATCAACGCTGGTCGGCACCACGCTGAAGAATGCGCGGTTTCTGGAAACCAACCAGCTGCTCTGTCTGGCCCTGCATCGCGAAGGCAGCAAGCTGGATCGGCCGCAGAGCCGACTCGCCGATGAAGTCTTGAAAGTCGGCGACGTGCTGCTGGTGCAAGGCCCGAAAACCCGGCTGCACGCGCTGAAAAAGGACGGCGAGTTGCTGGTGCTGGACGGCAGCCTCGATCTGCCGCGCTCGAGCAAGGCACCGCTCGCGGTGCTGATCATGATCGGCGTTGTGCTGGCCGCGGCCATGGAGTGGCTGCCGATCGCCATCAGCGCGCTGTGTGGCGTGTTGCTGATGGTGCTGACCCGCTGCATGAAATGGCAGGAAGCGGTGCAAGGCCTCAGTTTGCAGGTGATTCTGGTGATGGCAACCAGCCTGTCGCTCGGCAACGCCGTGCTGTATTCCGGCGCGGCCGACTGGCTGGCCTCGCTGTTTGTGGCGTTCAGCTTCGGCGCGCCGGTCGCGGTGACGCTGTCCGGACTGATGCTGCTGATCGCGATCTTCACCAACGTGGTCGACAACAACGCCGCCGCGGTGATCGGCACCCCGATCGCGATTGGCGTCGCCAGCCAGCTGGGCGTCGATCCGATACCGTTTGTGATCGCGACACTGCTGGCCGCCAACCTGTCACTGGCAACGCCGATGGCGTACAAAACCAACATCCTGATCTGGAATGCCGGCGGCTATACGTTCAACGATTTCCTGCGCGTTGGCGTGCCCTTGATACTGCTGATGTGGCTCACGCTGTCGATCATCCTGCCGTGGCATTACCAGCTGTTCTGAGCGCACCCGGCAAACAAAAAGGCGAGTCCGTGGACTCGCCTTTTTCTGGTCCGGGCGCTCAGCCGGCCAGACCGACGTAAACGTTCTGCACGTCATCGTCTTCGTCGATCGCTTCCAGAAACGCTTCGACGTCGGCCCGGGCGGCGTCATCGGTCAGCGTGACCGGATTCTTCGGCACATAACCGAGCTTGGCCGAACTGACGTTGAAACCAAGACCCGGCAACGCTTTGGCAACGGCGTCGAGATCGGTGGTTTCGGTCAGGAACAGCACGCTGCCATCGTCATTGACTTCGACTTCCTGGGCACCGGCTTCAATCGCCGCCTCTTCCGGATCGATACCGGCCTTGACCGGCGTCGCTTCAATCAAACCCAGATGACGGAAATCCCACGACACCGAACCGCTGGCACCGAGCTGGCCTTTGCGGAACAGCATGCGCACGCTCATCGCGGTGCGGTTCTTGTTGTCGGTCAGGCATTCGACGATCACCGGCACCTGGTGCGGCGCGAAACCTTCATACACCACGGTTTCGTAGTTGATCACTTCATCGAGCAGACCGGCACCTTTCTTGATGGCGCGCTCGAGCGTGTCTTTCGGCATCGAGGCTTTCTTGGCTGCATCGATTGCCATGCGCAGCTTGGAGTTCATTTCAGGGTCGGGACCACCGCGGGCGGCAACCATGATTTCTTTCACCAACTTGGTGAATTTCGCGCCTTTGGCAGCGGCAACTTCGGCTTTGCCTTTTGCCTTCCACTGTGCACCCATGACCCAATCTCTCTGGCTGTGAAAACGGTTTGACTGGTCAAAACGTCTTGCTGGTTGAACGGCCCCGCTGCCGGACGGCTGCGGGGGGACGGCAGTATAAAGGGCCGGCCGGGCGGTTTGAACGGGGCAAGCCAGCTGTTCGGCCGGCAGTTGACCGCGGACAAGCCGAGGCCGACGCCAATCCCGGTCTCCTGGCTCAGGACGCCAGCGTCCGCACCCGGTTCCGGCCTTGCGCCTTGGCCTGGTACAGCGCCACGTCCGCCTGCTTGAGCACCGACTCGACACTCTGGCCCGGCTGCCAGGCCGCAACGCCAAAGCTCGCCGTGACCCGGTGCGGATAACGGTCGATGACCAGCTGATCGCGGTCGAGCAGCGCCCGCAGCCGTTCGGCCTGCTCGACCGCGGCGTCGGCGCCGGTGTTCGGCAACAGCAACAGAAACTCCTCGCCACCCCAGCGCGCCACCACGTCCTGCTCACGCACCGACGCCTCGAACGCCCGCGCCAGCGCTTTCAGCACCTCGTCACCGATGTCGTGGCCGAATTCATCGTTGATGTGCTTGAAGTGATCGATGTCGACCAGCACCAGCGCGAACGTACCACCGGCCCGGTCTTCGCGCGCCACTTCGTTTTGCAGCCGCTGCGCCATGGCCCGGCGGTTACAGAGTTTGGTCAGGAAATCGGTGCGGGCGGTTTCTTCCAGCAGCAGTGCCATCCGTTCCCGCTCGCGGATTTCATCCTGCAAGCGCTGGTTGCTCGCCTGCAGTTCGGCGGTGCGCTGCGTCACCCGCTGTTCCAGTTCGGCGTGATGGCGTTGCAAGCGCTGCATCATGTCGTCGAAGGTGACGGTCAGCTGATCGAGCTCGTCGCCGCTGCTGCGTGGGCCCGGATCGTCGCCTTCACTGCGCGCCAGACAGCGCTGGTGCAGCGCGTCGATGCGCTTCAAAAAACTGCGCGACAGCAGGTGGCCAAACAGCAAGGCCATGACGATCGACAGCAGCAACGACAGGATGCCGGTGCGGCGCAGCGTATTGAGCTTCTGCTCGACTTCATCCGCCCGCATGTCGATGCCGATGGCATAGCGGCCGTCACTGCCGGCAATCGGGGCATAGCCGGACATGAAGGTGCCCCATTTGTCGCGGATGAGCTCGCGATCACAGCTCGGCACCGAAAAGCCCTGCAGCAGGGCCGGCGCATTGACCTCGTAAAGTTCGCCCGGCTCAGCCGGGGCGTCCGGATCCGAATCCAGCACAAAGCGCACCAGATCGCCATCACGGCGCATCACATAGATGAAGGCGATATCCGGATTCGAGCCGACCAGTTCGCGCAGCAGCGCAATGCCGTCGCGGTAGGCATCACTGTTCTTGTCCGCCACCGACTGGATCTGATCGAGCGTCGCCGGGCTGACCGAGCGCGATAACAAGGCGGCGCTGTATTGCAGCCGGGTCTGCAGGCTGCCGAGCAGGCTGTCGATGGCACTGCGATAGAAGTAACTGCCGATGCTGCCGGACACCAGCACGATGGCGAGAAAATGGCTGAAAAACAGCTTCTGGCGAGTAGAAATGTTCATCCCTGAAATCTTCTGGTCCTTGCGGGCACTTTGTCGCGGTAGGCGGCATCGTGAGTGGCGTTGTCGCCGCCGGTAGAACAACTCAGTGCGGGTACCACTGCCGCTCCCCGGGCTGGTCGGCAGCCTACAGCAAAGCCGCAGCCAACGGACAGGTCGCCCGACCGGTCCGCCCCGCTCGTTTGACCAGTCCGCGCGGAAATGGGTAGGCTCGCCACGCCCCGCTTCCGGCGGGCCCCCACTCTGCCCTGCAAGGACTTGTAGTCGTCCATGATTATCGGAATTGATCTCGGCACCACCAACAGTCTGGTCGGTGCCTGGCGCGGTGACGCGCCGCAACTGTTCAACAATGTCCACGGCGATGTCCTGACGCCATCGATTGTCGGGCTCGATGACGACGGCCAAATCCTGGTCGGCAAAGCCGCCGCCGAGCGCCTGCTGACCCATCCGCAGCTGACCGTCGCCGCGTTCAAGCGCTACATGGGCACCCAGCATACGGTGCGGCTCGGCAAGCGCGAGTTCCGGCCGGAGGAGCTGTCGGCGCTGGTACTCAAATCGCTGAAAGCCGATGCCGAAGCAGCGCTCGGCGAAACCGTGCACGAAGCGGTCATCACGGTGCCGGCCTATTTCAGCGACGCCCAGCGCAAAGCCACCCGCATTGCCGGCGAGCTTGCCGGCCTCAAAGTCGATCGGTTGCTGAACGAGCCGACCGCCGCCGCGATGGCGTACGGCCTGCACCAGCGTGATCGCGAAAGCAAATTCCTGGTATTCGATCTCGGTGGCGGTACCTTCGATGTCTCGATTCTGGAAATGTTCGACGGTGTCATGGAAGTGCGCGCCAGCGCTGGCGACAACTTTCTCGGTGGTGAGGATTTTGTCAGCGTGCTGGCGCAAGACTTCATCAAAAGCCAGCTCGGCGAGCGCGCGGCGTCGGCCAGTTCGGAGCCGGCCTTTGTCCAGCAAGTGCGCAAACAAGCCGAACTGACCAAGCGCAACCTGTCGACACAGCCGCAAGCCACCATGACGGTACGCTGGCAGGATCAGGAATGGCAGAAACACTACAGTGAAGACGACTTTCTGAAACTGGCGACACCGTTGCTCGACCGCTTGCAGGCGCCGCTGGAGCGCGCGCTGCGCGATGCCCGCATCCGTGCCGCCGAGCTCGACGAGATTGTGCTCGCCGGTGGCGCCACCCGCAAACCGATTGTGCGCAAACTGGTTTCGCGGCTGTTTCAGCGCTTTCCGCAAATCAGCCTGAATCCGGACGAAGTGGTGGCGCACGGCGCCGCGGTGCAAGCCGGCCTGAAAATGCGCGCGGCAACGCTTGAAGAGGTGGTGCTGGTCGATGTGGCGCCATACACGCTCGGCGTCGAAGTCAGCAAGCGGCTGCCGAGCGGCCAGCTCGACACCGGGCATTATTCGCCGATCATCGAGCGCAATACCGCCATCCCAGCCAGCCGGGTCGAGTCATTCACCACCGTCAGCGATCAGCAAAAAGCGGTCAAGTTCGAGGTCTATCAGGGCGAATCCCGACTGGTCAAAGACAATGTTTATCTCGGCCATCTGGAAGTGCCGGTACCGGCACGCAAAGCCGGCGACATCCATATCGAAGTGCGCTTCACCTACGATGTCGATGGCCTGCTTGAGGTGGAAGCCACGGTAGACCAGACCGGCGACCAGCACCGCGTGATCATCGAAGGCAACCCCGGGGTACTCAGCAAGGAGGAAGTGCAGGTCCGCTTGCAGAAACTCGGCGAACTGAAAATCCATCCACGCGACCACGACGTCAACCGTGCACTGATGGCCCGCGGCGAGCGGCTGTATCAGGAAACGCGCGGTGACCTGCGTAGCGTGATCGGAGATCGGCTGGCCTGGTTCCAGCATGTGCTGGCCCGGCAAAACCCGACCGAAATCACGGAAGCACGAGTGCTGCTCGGCCGCTTCTTCGACGAGATCGAAGGAGAGCGTTACCTGTGAGCCACTTTGTCTGGACCACGCTTGGCATCGCGCCTACGGATGACACTCGCACCATCAAGCGCGCCTATGCCCAACGCTTGAAACAGAAGCGACCGGAAGACGATGCCGAAGCATTTCAGCGTCTGCGCTACGCCTATGAGTGTGCACTGGGCTGGGCGGAGCAAGCCGGCGCTGAAGCATCAACAACTAATGAGATTGCCGTTAACGAACCGCCTTCGACAGCACAACAGCCGACCGTGGCCAATGCCGCTGAAAGCACGGTCGTCAATAACAACGCGGTGACAAACAGTCAACCAGCCCGTGAGGTCCCGGTGCCCGCTGCGGCCATACCGGACAGACCAGATATCGCCGTGGAGCAGTTTGTCTCGGTTGTGCCCGGCATGCTGGCCCGCGTTGCAACCGCGTTGAATGACAGTGACAAGGCGGCCATTCGTGCTTTTGACAAGGAAGACTCACACGGTCTGAGTTTTGCAGAACGGGAAGCGTGGGAGATCGGCCTGCTGGAACTGCTCGCGCGTGAACCGTTCCCGATGCAGTTCGCTCAGAAAATCAGTCAGCATTTTGGCTGGCGCGACCGTGATGCCCAGCAAGCCTTGTACCGACTGCGCCCCGATCTCACGCGGTACGTGCTGTCACAACTGATTGCAGCGTGGCAAGAACAGCAGTTGATGAAAAAAATTGTTGGCGACCCGCTGTCATTGCAGGCATGGTCGCTGCTGCATGGGCAAGGCAGCCGTTGGGAGGTCTGGAAGGCGCGCCTTCATCCCGCGCTGATGCAGCGCCTGCTCGATGTGATGTACTTGATGCAACAGGATGCGCCGGCACGTTGGCATCAATTGCAAGAGAGCACGGCCATCCAATATTGGCAGAAACATGCCCGACAACCCAGGCTCAGCCAAAACAGCTATCTCGGCGCCGTTATTGCCGCATTGATCGTGTTTCTCAGCCTGCTGCGCGAACTCGGCTTTCTCGGCGCTTTGCTGTGTTTCGCCGCGGTTTTCCTTGGCTGGTGCGGTGTGACCTATGGCTTGCAATTCGCTGCTGAACGGCTGCAGGCGGCGCCGCGCTTGCAAACGCGACTCGCCGGCGGTGCCGCGCTGTTGCACCTCGTCGCCATCGCGATACTGCTGGACTTGCCTGAACACGGTGCACCAGCGCTGCTCGGCGTGATCGCATTGTGGCCACTGATCCTTGTGCTGACGGGCTGGTGGCCACGACCGTGGTTACCTCTGCTAGCGAACCGCTGGGTAGGACTTCTGGTATTGGTGTGGACGGCCGGCATGGTTGCGGCCGGTCTGGATGAGCTCAGTCTCTGGCTGCCGCTGGCCGGTTTGGTGATCAATGTTTTCTTGCTGATGCGCACTGTCAAAGATGGACTCGCTGAGGAACTCGATAACTGGCCATCGCTGTCGACGCAGATCGGCAAGCTTGCAACCACTTTATTGGCAGCGGCGCTTCTGATGCAGTTGTTGTTCTGGCCCGGCGACACCACCCTGACCCACTTCTTGTTCGCCGCGGTGGTTGCCTACGCCGCATGCTGGCAGTTGCCCGAGCTTGCCGTGGCGCGGAGTTGGCGTATCGCGGCACTGGTTGCCACGCTTGTGACCGTGCCAACTGTCGCCGATCTGTTTGTTGAGCTCAACCGCATCAATCGCTATGTATTGCAGTCGTTTGCGATGATGCTGGTTGCGAGCCTGCTACTCCGGATGGTCGCCAGGTTGCCGCTCGCACACGTCCGCTGAATGTTACCGCACCGGGTCGGCGCGTGATGTACACGGTACAGCTCGTCAATCACAGTTCGCCGCGAACAAGTGCTGCGCTAACATCTGCGCAGCTTGGTAACGCCCGGCCGATTCCGGCCTTGACGGCCGGGATCGGATGGCAATGCTCCGGTTCGGGTTGAACCACTCCGGTCGTCCAGCTTCACGGACAACGTTTGGTTGCGAAAACAGTCAGCAAAGACGGAAACGGTCACGGCAACAACGGCCGCGCAAACAACCAGCCGTGGAAGTAAACCAGTGCGCCGTAAACCAACAGCGTCAGCGCCACGATCAGCGCCTCCCGCGACAAGGAAAACACCGCGCCTTTCGGCGTGGCGCCACGGCGGTTGGCCAGCCACATGTCGAGCAGGCTATACAGCAGAAAGCTGCCGAACAGCAGCACCGAGCCGAGATCCCCGTTCGCCAGCAGATGCGCAATTGCCCATAGCGAAATGCCCCAGAGCATCGGGTGCGCGGTAAAGCGGTTGGCAATCGAACCGAGTTTGCGGCCAACGAGCAGATAAAACGCCAGCAACGTCAGCACGCCCGCCACCGGTTTTGCCATCGCGATCGGCGCATACAGATGCTCGTACGGTGCCTGCGCCTTGCCATAAATCAGCAACCCCAGCCCTACCGCTGACAGCAGCGAAAACACGCCCTTGTAACCGCCCTCGCCCAACGCCGCCACCAACCGGCCACGCAAGCCGCTCGCCGCCGGCAGGAAATGCACGCCGAAGAACACCACGATACCGAGAATCAACCAGAGCATTGCCCAAACTCCGTGTCAAAAAAACCGCACCCAGCCTAGTCGAGTTGCGCGCCCCCCGGCAATGGCATCCGATCAAACTGACCGCATTAATCCATCACAACATTACCAGCCCGCAATATCGTAGCCCGGAACAAGCGTAGCGGGTTCCGGGGATTTTGTTTCGCCGCTCCGTTTCGGCCCAATAAAAAGAAAACCCGGGTCATTGCGTTGCAACGACCCGGGCTACGGGAATGATTCGGGCTACCGCGCTGAACCCGACTATCAAACTGAAGCAGGGGAATGTCAAATGTAAGGCCTGACCCCAATCATCATTGCAGCTAAGGATCAAATCAATCCGGCGCAATGCACTTCGTTTATTGCACCCTACCTCGCTGGGAAGCGCATTAACAAGAAGGCCAGCGATTCGCTGGCCTTCTTGCTTTTTTTGATTCACCAAATAGAACCGCCCGGCAGTGTCGGGCGGTGGTGGGGTGTTTTTCAGCTAAGGATCAAATTAATTTCACTCTGACCCCAAAAGTTATTAGTCCAGCTCTCTAACTGCATCAAGTTCAAACGCAGCCCCCATTTCACTCAGCGCTGTTATGCTTCTAGCCGACAAATAGAAGCCCCTTGGATCGTCAGCATCGCCATAACAAGCAACGAGCATAAAGCAAATGCGGACAGATGCGCTCTTATGCTTCTTCAAAATGGGCAGCACATCCTGAAACTCTGACAGAAGATCGCAAACCGCCATATCAGCAGAGCAGAATGGGGTCAGGTCTTGCATTCACAGGCAGAATGGGGTCAGGCAGAATGGGGTCAGGTCTTGCGTTCATACATTTTCTGATTTGCGAATGATGCGGCTCACGGTGGCGTAATGAATACCATAGTGTTCGGCGATTTCCTGCATGGTGTAATCACCTGTTGCATATGCCGCAAAAGAATGGGGTCAGGTCTTGCATTCATACATTTTCTGATTTGCGAATGATGCGGCTCACGGTGGCGTAATGAATACCATAGTGTTCGGCGATTTCCTGCATGGTGTAATCACCTGTTGCATATGCCGCGACGATAGCGGCATCTCGGGAGGGTTCGCGTTTCGCATAGTGGGCTAGCGGCTTGGCCATGGCCCGCCGCTGCTGGCGGGGAATCTCGCCAGTTTCGGCCTGGTCAACTGCTACGCGTTGCATTCGCTCGACAAACTTGTCACTGCCCAAATAGATCTGACCTTTGAGCTCTGCCCATACGCTGTCGCGTTTCATCCCTTCTCGCACGAACTCGATATAGTTCGCGATCGCTCGCTGACGCTGCTTGCCGAACTGCGCCAGCAGCCAGTCGGTTTCCAGCCACTCTGGCGCCGACCGCACACCTACCATCTCAGCGTAGGAACTCCACGCCCACCGGCTGGCATCCCGCACCATGCCAGCGCGCACAGGATTCAGCACCACATACCGCGCCAACTCCAGCAGATAGCTGTCCTTTTCAACAAGGATGGCCTTGTACCGCCCCTGGAACACATGACCAACCCGGTCATAGGTGCGATTTATCCACTGGGTATAGACGCCGTTCAGTTGCCGCATGCCTTGCGACAGATTGGCTTCCGGTGTTTCCACGACCAGATGGTAGTGATTGGTCATCTGACACCACGCGTGGCAAACCCAGTTGAATCGGCCACAGACCTGACCAAGCAGGCGCATCCATTCCCGCCGATCATCTTCGGTGAAATAGATGTCCTCGCGGCGGTCCCCACGCGAGGTCACGTGGTACAACCCACCAGACAATTCGATTCGAAGCGGTCTCGCCATCCGCGGAGCCTAGTTCAGCCATATGTTGGAATGCAAGACCTGACCCCAGTCACACGGTCGCGTCTCAGAATTCCCGGGTCATGCTTCGCACGACCCGGGCTTAGCTTGCTGCGCGCCATTCATTTTTTTGCTTTGCTAACCTCGACCCATCCCTCTGGATACATGGGCTCTGTTTTAAGCGCTGCAACAAAGTCATTTAACGTCATCACATCTGGACCAGTTCCATACGCCGAAATAACGCCCTCGATCGTGACTTCTCTCCTCGCAAAATCTATCGTGACATTTGACATATTGAACTCGAAACTCTGCTGGTTTTTTTCACCAGCCTCTTCTTGCTCTGAAATTAACTCTGTCAGCATTTGCCTAACGGCATTTACTGCGTCGAACGTAAAGAATGTTGACTTAGCCGACATAAACGCCCTCCGAAGAATGGGGTCAGGTCTTGCATTCATACATTTTCTGATTTGCGAATGATGCGGCTCACGGTGGCGTAATGAATACCATAGTGTTCGGCGATTTCCTGCATGGTGTAATCACCTGTTGCATATGCCG
>JBMOMZ010000049.1:0-2355 GCA_049324755.1 Pseudomonadota bacterium | reverse complement strand
AGATGTCCTCGCGGCGGTCCCCACGCGAGGTCACGTGGTACAACCCACCAGACAATTCGATTCGAAGCGGTCTCGCCATCCGCGGAGCCTAGTTCAGCCATATGTTGGAATGCAAGACCTGACCCCATCCATGGTGGACCCCATCCATGGTGGACCCCATCCATGGTGGACCCCATCCATGGTGGACCCCATCCATGGTGGACCCCATCCATGGTGGACCCCATCCATGGTGGACCCCATCCATGGTGCAAGACCTGACCCCATCCATGGTGTTTCTTTCTGTCGAACTTAACCGTCCTCCGTACACTGGATGTAACCAACCACTGGCAGGAGAGCCTAAATGGACGCAACCCGGACTTGGCAGTGCCCCACGTGCACCAACTTTTATTCAGCGAAGTTTGCAAGCTGCCCTGAGTGCGAGACGCCGCTACAGCCCAGCACCTCGAGATCCCAACAGATTGAGGGCAAGAACAATCAAGCCGTGATCATCAATGGCCCCAACACCGGCGCGATCATTCATCAACCAGCACCCGCTATCGCAGGGGCCGAGATCGCCCACTACCAATTTCGCAAAGTGCAGCATTACGGTTCGGTGTGGCAGATCTATCGCCCCTGGTTATGGAGCGGCGGTATCGCAACCGGCACGGGACTGCTGAGCTTGATCGGGGACTCCACGTCCATTCTGAGTTTTCTGGGCATTACACCCTCCGGTTTGTTCAACCCCGGCCTGATTCATTTGATCTGCGTCATTGTCGGACTTATCGCAGTCAAGCAACTGCTCCGTGCCATAGAGGTCCGGAACTTGCGCTGGTTCTGTCGCGGTGATCGCTTGTATATGCAAGACAATCTGGAGGAGGGATTTTGGCAGTATCGGGTGGAAGGCAACTGCCCCGCTGCCGGATGCGCCGGAACGCTGCACGAGGAGACACTGCCTGACAACGAAGAAGGGATCGCGATAGCAGCGGTGTGCTCACTGCATCGCCATCGCCATGTGTTTGAACTGAACCCGGATACCGGTATCGGCGGCCGTCTTCAGTTCACGATCAAACGCGAACCGCCGAAGCCGTAAGACGTTCGCTATCGCAGCTCGCCATCGTTAAAACGACACCGCCCGGCAGGGCCGGGCGGTGGTGGGGTGTTTTGCAGCTAAGAAGTCAATCAATCCGGTGCAATGCACTTCGTTTATTGCACCCTACCTCGCTGACCCCAATCATTTATTTGAAATTGAAGCAGGGGAATGTCAAATGTAAGGCCTGACCCCAATCATTTATTCGAAGATGTCTTCCTGTGCGTTTCCGCGTGCAGTCACATGATAGAGCGCACCCGCGAACTCGATTCGCAACGGTCGAGCCATTCCCCTGCTCCTGTCCGATAGTCCTGAACCCGACTATGAAATTGAAGCAGGGGAATGTCAAATGTAAGGCCTGACCCCAATCATTTATTCTGACCCCAATCATTTATTTCACTCTGACCCTACATCTTTATCGTCTTTCCGTTTGATAAGACTGAGGCAAAAGCCAGTAAAAATTGTTGACCCAATTGCAACAGCAGACACCCACGCCAAGTTCGTAAAAAAAAACCTATCAAAAAAACCAAAGTGCGAACTAAGAAGCAGCCAGCTAGATAGCACCCCAATCATCACAGAAAGCAAATGCGCCACCAGCTTTCTTTTGACCGTTAGATGAACAGCAAACGAACCTACTAGGCAAATCAGGATGACAACACTCATTTCAGCCTCACTGGGTGCATTTGCTGCAGTTCTCTTGGAACCGCTTAATTATCATGGCTGTGAATTTCGCAATCCCCACCTGCTCCGCATCGCTCGGAGCTAAATCTTGTAGAACGTGAGACAAGGTTAATGTCTTTAACCCATCATAGTACTTGTACCCCGAGTGTCCCCCGGCAAACGAGTCTTGAATAGCATGCAGCGCTTTTGCCAAGCCATTAATGGTGCAGGAAGCAAGCTGACGCTCTACGTAATTTTCATAATTCTTCATGCAGATATACTGACTCAACCCAACTGGACACATTGCGTGCATATGCGCGTTATGTGGCTCTTGTGATCCAGGCAAGTAATCAACGTTTGCAACGGCATTCCCCAACTCCGCTGCCGAGCCTAATGGCAGCCCTGCAAAAACGCCTCCCGCGAATGTCATGCCGCGATGCATTGGATCGACATGCAAACCCAAGCGGTCAGCGTATGCCAAAGGATTTGATAGTGCATAAGCATACCTGATTAGCGTCGATCCACATCATTGAATCGAAGCTGATTTTCCGTCATCGGCGTACCAGCGACACAAGCCACCAGCAATCGCGGCACCATCGCCTGCAAATCAAACCGACGATTGAACCGAT
>JBMOMZ010000048.1:0-106770 GCA_049324755.1 Pseudomonadota bacterium | reverse complement strand
ACAACTTGCGGATATCATCAAGCATCTCAGGCAGGTCCTTGAGCGGATTTGGTTGGCGCCTGTTCGATCAAGCGACCTTGCCTGAGTTCAATTCAAAGTGATCGGGATTTCGGAACGGCTATTTAGCTTTCATGTGAGCGTCCGTCTTGCCAATGGAGTGCGCCATGAACCATAGCGCGGAACAGCATTACTTGCTGTACAGCGAAACCGACCTGGAACAGGTATTGGCTGCGATGGCAAGGCAATGTCTCGCGCTGTTTTCGCCGGCGACACCGCCGTTGTTGGTTGGCATGCTCCGGCGCGGCGAGCCACTCGCACAGCGCCTGCGACAGCAGTTGCAGCATCACTGGCCGCAGGCAGCGTTGCCGGTGTTCGGTCTGACCTTGAAGCGCTATGCCGATGACCTGCATCTGTTGCACCCGGAAACCGCCCTGACCGACAACCCTGCCCTGCTCACTTGCGATCTCGCCAACACGCCGGTACTGCTGGTCGATGATGTGCTCTACCAGGGGCATTCCCTGCTGCGTGCCGTCAGCTGGTTGGCCCAGCACGGTGCCGGCTGTGTCCGCACCGCGGTGTTGGTGGATCGGTGCATTGCTCGCCTGCCCATCCATGCCGATGTGGTCGGCTTGCGTTTGCAAGTTCCCGACAACGATGTCATTGAATGCCGCGTACCACCTTACGAACCCCGCTTCCAGATCGAAATCTGGCATCGCCCTGACTGATCCCTTCGGCGATCGCTACAGATGCGTTCCCTGATCGTGCAGGAGCGCATGGCGATTCAGCAGCGTTCGCACGTCGTCATCATCCAGCTGCCGGAAGTCGTCATACCACTGACCGATGGCATAGAACGGTGCCGGTGTTTCCAGGCAGTAAACGGCGTCAGCCTGCCGCTGCAGCTCGGCCATGCTGTCGGCCGGCGCCACCGGCACCGCAAGCAAAATGCGCGCGGGTTGCAGCTGACGCAGCGCCGCGATGGCGGCGCGCATGCTAAAGCCGGTGGCGACGCCATCATCGACCAGCAGCACCGCTTTGCCCCTCACGTCGGCGGCTGAAAGTGGCGGTCGGCTGCCGCGATACGCGCGTTCACGTCGCTGCAGTTCCGCGCGCTCCGTTGCGAGTTCAGCTGCAAGCGCAGCCTCGCTGATCTGTCTGGCGGCGATGACCGACTCGTTGCGCAACAACACGTCACCGCTCGCAACGGCACCCATCGCCAGTTCGCTGTAGCCCGGACACCCCAGTTTGCGCACGACAAGTACATCCAGCGGCAACCCCAGCTGGTCGGCTATGGCGGCCGCTACCGGAACACCGCCGCGCGGCAATGCCAGCACCAGCGTATTGGCCGGGTTGGGACGCACCGGCGCATGCTGCAACCGATCCGCCAAGGCGTGACCGGCAGCAGTCCGGTTAACGAACGGAAAGGCATACGAGAGAGCCACGGTGTTGTCCTCGGTTGGCGAGTGTTCAGCATAGCGTGCCGCTCGTGACGGCACTGATAACGCCACCTTCTATAAATATCAGCCGTTGGATCACTTTATTGTTCCTGTCGCCGACCACATCCCGGATTTGACCGGCATCAAGCTGCATGGACTGAGCGAAGAAAAAAGTTTGCTACAGTTCTCTTTTCACAGCACCACCGGCAAGGAGCAGAACATGGACAAGGCACGCCAAAGTCAGCGCGACAAACTGTTCAAACCGGGCCTGCAGGATCCGTATCGCGCAGCGCTGCGTAGCGCAGGTCCCGCCTACTGCGGTGATTGTGGTGCAAGCTACATCGATGGCCGCTGGAGCTGGCAAAAACTGGACGAATCGCTTGCTGCTGAACGAGTCAGTTGCCCAGCCTGCCGGCGCAAAGCCGACAATGCGCCGGCCGGCACGCTGACCCTGACCGGGCCATTCGTCCTGCGCCAGCATCAGGAGATTGTCAGCGTCATCAATCGGGTCGAAGCGGCAGAAAAAGCACAACACCCGCTGGAGCGCTTGCTGCGCATCAGTCCATTCAGCGAGGGGCTGCTGGTAACCACCACTGGCGTGCATCTTGCCAATCGCATTGGCCACGCACTCGAATCGGCCTTTCACAACAAAGCGGTCTATCACTACGACGACAGCCACCGCCACGTCGACGTGCATTGGTCACGTTGAGCGAAAACCTTGGCGCTGATCGCCGCATCAGCGGTTCTGACGCTCGGTGCGGAAAAATTCGAGGATCAAGCGCGTCTGCAGGCTCACCGCCTGCAGACGCTTTGCTATTGCCCGACGCTAGGAATGGCTGCGACCCAATAACGTTGCCAATGCCGGCAACAGCAACGGCGTCAGATCGATGGCGTTGGAGGGGTGCGGCACACTGTTGCAACTGACCACGCGCTCGGCTCCGGCCGCCAGCAATCGCTGCCAGGCACCGTCGACAAACAAGCCGTGCATGGCAATGCAGACTGGCGCTTTCAGTTGCTGGTCGCGCAAATGGCGGATCGCCGCCAGCATGGTATGACCGGTCGACACCATGTCATCGAGCAGTACCGGCGTATGCAAACGAACGTGCTCGGTATTGGGTAACGACACTTCCACTTCGCGATCGCCAAGCCGACGCTTTTCCAGCACCTGATAGGGACAACCAACGGTGCCGGCGATCGCCGCGACCCATTGCTCGCTTTCGCGATCCGGGCCGATCAGCATCGGCATGACAATGTGCTGCCGGACATAGTCAGCGACCAGTGGCGCCGCATGGACAATCTTGTTCGGGATGCAGTAGATCTGGTCCAGCTGCTCGTAGCGGTGCAAATGCGGATCTACGGTCACCAGCCAATCAAAGTACGGCGCAATGAGTTCAGCGAACAGCCGCGAACTGACCGCTTCACCGGGCTTGAACCGGGCATCCTGCCGCATATAGGCAAGATAGGGCGCCAGCAGGCCAACACGGCGCGCACCCAGCTCTCTTGCTGTACGTGCCAGGAACAGCAGTGGCAACACGATGCTGTCCGGGTCATGCAGGTTGCAGAGCACGACGACATCGGCGTCGCGACAATCACTGTGCAGGCGCACGTAACTTTCACCGTCCGGAAAATGCCGGATCTCGCAGTCGCCCTGCTCCAGATCCAGCGCCTGTTGCAGCTGCTGTTGCAGCGGGACATTGCCATCAAGGGTAAACAACAGTGTCCGTGTCGGCATCATTCGCCCTCCTCAACCATGAGCACATCGGTGTGCATCTGGTGATATTCCAGTGCATAAGCCAGTTCACCCGGTGTTTCGGCATTCAAGGTCAGCAGCCGGTCGCCTTTGCTGACCCGATCACCGAGCTGACACCAGATGCTGACACCAGCGGCAGGCGCTCCCGGCGCACCGGCCAACTTGGCAAGCCGCGACAGCACGCGGTTGTCAATGCGCGTCACCACGCCGCTGTGATTGGCCAGAAGATCCTGCTGGTAATCGGCGTAAGCCGGTTCACGCAAGCCGCCTTGGGCTTCGCAAATCGCGGTGAACTTGCGCCAGGCGGCGCCGCTGTCCAGCGTTTCGCTGGCGAGGGCAAGACCGTTGCCGGGCACGGCGACACCGCCCATTTCCAGAATGTTTGCGGCCAGCAGCAATGATCGTTCGCGCAGATCCGGCGGACCGCTGCCATGGTTCTGCAACACGGCCAACACGTCGCGTGCTTCCAGACACGGCCCGATTCCGCGGCCGACCGGTTGCTCGCCAGACGAAATCTGCACGCGCACCGCCAAATCCAGCGCCTCACCGACCGCGATCAAGGTATCGGCCAAGCGCTGCGCCGCGACAGCGGAACGCACTTTGGCAGTGCCGCCAACCGGAATGTCGATCAGCACATGGCTGGCGCCGGCGGCGATTTTCTTCGACAGCACCGAAGCCACCAGCTGACCTTCGCTGTCGATTTCCAGCGCGCGTTCAATGCGAATCAGCATGTCATCGGCGGGACTCAGATTGACGGCTCCGCCCCACGCCAGGCAGCCGCCTTCCTGCTCGACAACCTGACGCATCTGCTCCAGATCCAGATCGACATTGGTCAGGGTCGCCATGGTGTCGGCGGTGCCGGCCGGCGAGGTGATGGCACGAGAGGACGTTTTTGGAATGCACAGGCCATTGGCCGCGGCAATGGCGACGACAATCGGCGTGGTGCGATTGCCCGGCAAACCGCCGACGCAATGCTTGTCGACGACAATGGGGCGCGGCCAATGCAAGCGCTGGCCGACATTGACCATGGCCTGGGTCAGCGCAATCACCTCGTCACGCGCCATCCGGTCGCCAGTGCAGGCCGCGACGAATGCGGTCAGATGCACTTCGCTATACAGGCCGTTGACGATGTCATGCAGGATGGCATCAAAACCTTGCTGATTGATGCTGTTGCCGAACAGTTTGCTGCGCACATGCCCCAGTGAATCCATGTGCGGCGGATGCGACACGCGCACCCAGTCGCCGGGCTCGACCTGCAATTGCTGCCAGGCCGCTTCGGACAGGCCAACATGGCCGGGCGGCACGATGTCACTGTCGACGATATCGAGCGTTGCAACGATGTGGCGATGCGGCGTCGACAGCTGCACCCGGGACAGGGCATTGAAGCCTTCGGCGCGGCAGGCATGGCAGTCGCGTGGCATGAACGCGATGGCCTGGCGATGGGTATCGATACCGAGTCGTTTGACGAACAACTCGTTGACATTGGGTTTGTTGCGCATGGGCGGCCACTCCCTTGCCAGATCGACATGGATCAGCTGCAAGCAGCTTAGCGCAGCCCGCCGCCAGAACGTTGTGCGAGGTCAAAAGGGCGGCGTGTGGCGTGTAGCGAGTGAACTGCCGTGGCGAGTGATGGGAAGAACAGTACTGCGCAGGAGAATGAACGGCTTGTCTTCGTCATTCGCCGCTGGCGGCACGGGTCATGACCGCGAGCAACTCGGCTTCACCGCGGCTCAGATTGCAACGCTGCATGACCTCATCCGGGCTGACCCCTTGTTGCAGCATGCGCGCCGCCTGGCTGTAGGCCTTGTGATGCGAGGCGCTGACGGAGGTTTCGTTCTGCATTTTCTGGGCAACACCCTGCAGATCCGTCTGCAGTTGCACCAGCTTCTTGCCCACCACCTTGGCGGTGTCGGCCAATTGCTGATGTTGGTTGCGCAGTTCCTGCACCAGGGACTCCGTGCGCTGCACCCGCCGCCACAAAAACAGGCAAAGGCCGGCGAACAACAGCGCCAGCCCGGTACTCAACATTGCCACATAAGCCAAAAGATCCATGGTGCGAGTCCGGATGTCCGCGTCAGTGGGCGCTGAAACTCAGTTCGGCCCATTCGTTATCGCTGAGCAGTTTGTTCAAATCCACCAGAATCAGCAACTCGCCATTGCGGTTGGCAACGCCCTGGATGAATTTGGCGCTTTCATCATTGCCGACATTGGGTGCCGACTCGATCTCCGAGCTGCGCAGATAAACCACTTCGGCGACGCTGTCGACCAGGATGCCGATAACCTGACTGTCCGCTTCGATGATCACGATGCGGGTGTTGTCGGTGACTTCAATCGGCGGCAAACCGAAACGCTGGCAGGTGTCGATGACGGTGACGACATTGCCGCGCAGGTTGATGATGCCGAGCACATAGATCGGCGCACCCGGCACCGGCGCGATGTCGGTGTAGCGCAACACTTCCTGTACCTGCATCACGTTGATGCCATAGGTTTCATTGCCCAGCCGGAACGTCACCCATTGCAGAACCGGATCTTCCTTGACGGTGCCACTGGCCTTGGCGGCATTCGAACTCACATTGCTCATGGATACACCTGTTTATCCAGCCCTCGCGGGCAGCCTGAATGGGACATGGCATCGGTACATGCCGGTACTGCCGTAAGCATAGCCTGCTTTTTTGACAACGGCGGCTCAGGCCGCGCGCCGGCCGTGTTGCTGAAATGCCTCGACCAGCGCCTGGGCATTGAGCAAGGCGCAGCGGTCTTCCTTGATCATGCCAGCCAGCCAGGGCCGACGCGGATTGCTGTCATACCAGCGGACATCGTCCTGGCTGAGGCCGCGGGTGGCGCACAGATCGGTGCAGGCCAAGCCCCAGGTGGTATCACCGATCCGGATGACATAGCGATAACCGTCGACCAGTTCCGGACGGTATTTGTCGCCGAGCAGATAACGGCCGGTGTCGACCACATTGATGTTGTCCGGCTCATGTGGCATCAGGCCGAGAAACCACTCGGCCCGGCCGACCAAAGGCGTCAGCGGCTTGTCGCGGCGCTGGATGCCGCCGAGCAGATGCAGCGGCAAAGCAAGCCGCAGCTCATCGACCCGGAAGACCAGCGTCGGGAAACTGGCCGGCAAATCCCGGCGGTAATCGGCGTTGCTGTACAAAGCGGTCTGGGCGGCGACTGCGGCGGCAACGGTGGTCAGGGTCTGCGGGATCGGCTCGATGGCGACCGCGGCCGGTTCCGGCACCGAAACCGGCGTGGCTGGCGTGACCGGGGCGGGAGCAGCACGCGTTGGTACTGGCGCGGACTGACTCGCCGGCGCGGGTGCGATTTCCGGCGCACGGCCGACTTCGCTGACCTGATCGAGCAGTTGCTGCAGGCGCGTGCGCGCCACCGGCAACAGCGCCGGTTCGCTGACCACCGGTTCGGCCATGGGCCGTGTCGCCGCCGGCGCTTCCGGTTGCAGCAAGCGCTCCAGATATTCGGACAGCGCCTGCTCGGCGCGACCTGAGCTCATGATGCCGCCTTGTCGAGCAGCGCCGCTTTGGCCGCCGCTTTGTCTTCGCTGTCGAGATCGCGCAGCAGCTGGGCATAGGCCTCGACCGCACGCGAATCCGGTGCAAACACATTGGGCGGCAGATGCGAACGGCTGGCTTCCCGCAGCCGGGTATCGACCGGTACCACACCGCGCCAGACCCGGCTACCGTGGCTGTCGCGCAATTGCCGCAGGCATTGCACGGCGGCCCGCGTACGGCGATCGAACATGGTCGGGACGATCCGGTGCGCGATTGGCTGCCGGCGCGAACGCTCGATCATCTGCAACGTCCGCAGCATCCGCTCAAGCCCTTGCAACGCGAGAAACTCGGTCTGGACCGGAATCAGCAGGTATTCGCAGGCGGCAAGCGCATTGACCATCAGCACCCCGAGAATCGGCGGACAATCGATCAGCACATGATCAAAATCGTTCTGCAGCAACTGCAGCAAACGGGTGACGACCAGGCCCTGACCGTCCTGATTGGCCAGTTGCTTCTCGATGGTAGCCATCGCAACCTGGCCGGGAATGAACTGCAAACCGGCAAGCTGACTGTTCTGCACGCATTGCAGGACGCGCTCGCGCGTCAGCGCTTTGTGTTCAAGGAACAAATCAAAAATGCCAGCGTGATCGCCATCCGGATTAACGCCGAAATAGGCAGTCAGCGACGCATGCGGATCCAGATCCAGCAGCAATACCCGTTTGCCCCGACTGGCCAGCAGGCCGCCGAGCGAAACGGTGGTGGTGGTCTTACCGACCCCGCCCTTCTGGTTGGCGATAGCCCAAATCCGCACAACTGGCTCCCGTCATTGCTCACGTCGCGCCTGCGTTTCCCTGTTCACGGCGTCGGGTTGGCTGGCGTCTGCTCCGGCCGGTTTTTCGCAGCGTCACTGTCTGCATCGTCGGTGCGCTCCCGGCCCCGGATCAACAAGCCGCCATTTGGCAGCCGCACCACATCCACCAGCTCCGCCTGATCCGGCTCGGTTTGCTCTGCCGGGTTTTGCCCCGTCACAGCCCCGGGCCGTGGCGAGACGCCGGCCGGCAAGTTTTCGCCGGTCGTCGCCGGCGCCGCGTTGCCGTCTGCCGCCGCAGTCGGCTGCGCTTGTTCATGAAAGCGCGAAATCGCCAACACCACGCGACGGTTGCGCGCCCTGCCCTCCGCCGTATCGTTGCTGGCGATCGGGTTGAACTCGCCGAAACCTTCTACCGCCATCCGGGCTGGCGGTATGCCAAAGCTTTGCAGTTTTCGTACCACTGCGACCGCGCGCGCCGACGACAACTCCCAGTTTGACGGAAAACGCTCGGTCTCGATGGCCTGATTGTCGGTGTAGCCGCGTATGCGCATCAGGTTGCGACTGTCGCTGAGTTTATCGGCCAGCTCACGGATGACCGGTTCAGCCGACTTGCCGAGCACATCGCTGCCGCTTTCGAACAACAGACCGGAACGCATGTCCACTTCAATCCAGTCCTGATTGCCGCGCAAGGCGACGAGGCCAGCATCGATGAGCGGTTGCAGTGACTGTTCGAGTTCGGAATAGAGCTGGTTGAACCGGCGCTGCTGCTCCGGGTTCGGCGCATTGACCGCCGGCAAGCTCAGCGCTTCCTGTTCCGCCTGCTCGGCGCGGGCACGCTCGCCCGTTTCCGGTTCGGCCGTGGCGGGCTCGCTGGGATCGGGTTCGACAGCCCCCTCCAGCAGACCGGCGCCGCTGGGCGACGGGAGGTCGCTATCGGCCGCCTTGTTGCTGGCCGGCGTTTTTTCGAAGGCGGACAACAGCGCATCCGACAGCACCCGGTACTTGCCTTCGTTGACTTGCGAGATGGAATACATCACCACGAAAAACGCAAACAACAGCGTAATGAAGTCGGCGTAAGACACCAACCAGCGATGGGTGTTTTCCGTGTCATCGTGGCGTCGGCGACGGATCATGCAAGGGTCCTCTGCGGCCAACGGCGCGGCGGTTTTGCTGCGAAGAATAAAATGGCGGCCGATACTGGAGTACCGATATCGACATTGAATAGCACATCACCGGCAACATGCCATTACGCCTGCTGGCGCGTTTCAGTGATTGGGCAGGAAACCTGCCAGTTTGTTCTCGATGACGCGCGGATTTTCCCCTTCCGCAATCGCCACGATGCCCTCGATCAACATCTCCCGATACTGGCTCTGCGCCAGAACCAGGGTCCGCAACTTGTTGGCAATCGGCAGAAACAGCAAGTTGGCGAAACCCACCCCGTATACCGTGGCAACAAACGCCACGGCAATACCACTGCCCAGCCGCGACGGATCGCTCAGATTGCCCATTACCTGGATGAGGCCCATCACCGCCCCGACAATGCCGAGTGTCGGCGCATAACCGCCCATTGCCTCGAACACGCGAGCCGCCTGCAGCTGGCGCTGTTCCTGCAGCTCCATGTCGGTCAGCATCGCGCTGCGGATGCTTTCCGGTTCGCCACCATCGACCAGCATCGCCAGCCCCTTGCGGGCAAATGGATCTTCTTCCCGCTCCACCAGCTGTTCCAGCCCGAGCAAACCTTCCTTGCGGGCGGTCGAGCTCCAATTCACCATCCGCCGCAAACCGTCTTCGAACGGCAGCACCGGCGGCAACAACACCCAGCGCAGAATCTTGAACGCATGTATGAAAGTGCGCAGCGGCGTTTGCAGCAAGGTGGCGCCCAAGGTGCCACCGAGCACGATCAGCAGTGCCGGACCGTTGGCCAGCATCGCCAGCTGACCGCCTTCCCACAGCTGGCCGACAATGACGGCAGCCAAGCCGAGCAGGAATCCGATCAGCGCCAGGGAATCCACGATTCAGATCTCCGCTGCAAGACGGCGGCCAATCTCGGCGAGCGGCACAATCTGATGGCTGATGCCAGCGCTGGCAACTGCCTGCGGCATGCCGTAGACAACACAACTGGCTTCATCCTGCGACCAGATAATGCTGCCTTTGTCACGCAGCAAGCGGGCGCCTTCGCGACCGTCAGCGCCCATGCCGGTCAGAATCACCGCGACCACGGCGCCGCCCAGCACTTGCGCCGCCGATCCGAACAACACATCGACACAGGGTGCGTACTGCAAGCGGGCATCGGTTTCACGGATGCGCACGCGCAATTGCTCGCCTTGCCTGTCCAGCGTCATCTGCTTGCCACCCGGCGCCAGATAAACATGGCCGGGCTTCAGTACATCACCGTCCTGCGCCTCCTTGACCCGCACCTGGCAGAGCCCGTCAAGCCGTTGGGCAAACGCCGGCGTAAACGTGCCCGGCATGTGCTGGGCAATGACGATGGGCACGGAAAAATTGCTCGGCAGCGGCGTCAGCACCTGCTGTAACGCAACGGGACCGCCGGTGGACGAGCCGATCGCAAGCAAACGTGCGCTGCCACGTCGTAAGGTTTGCCGGGTCGGCTCCGTACGCGCTTCGGCGGCCGGTTTGGCCGCTGGCGATGGTGCCGGTGCCGGCCGGCGCAGCTCAGTGCCTGCCGAGCGCGCCGGTGTGCTTGCCGGTGCCGGTGCAGGCGTCGTCGGCGACCGCAGCAAACCGCTGTTGCGGCGTTGTTGCTGGCTACCGATGGCTTTGACTTTTTCACGCAGCAGATTGGCCGTGCTGGACTGGTTGCCCTGCACGTCCTCGTAACTTTTCAACAGAAAGTCGACGGCGCCGGCAGCCATCGCGTCCAGCGTCATCCGCGCGCCTTCGTAGGTCAGCGACGACAGCATCAACACGGCAACCGATTGTTGCGAGGTGATCTGCTTGGTGGCCGTGATGCCGTCCATGATCGGCATCTCGACATCCATGGTAATGACGTCGGGCTTCAGCTCGGCCGCTTTCTTGACCGCTTCCGCGCCATTGTTGGCGACTCCGACCACCTGGATATCCGGATCCGATTTCAGGATCTCGACTACCCGCCGACAGAAAAAGTTGGAATCGTCTACAACCAGAACACGAACCGGCATCGTCACAACCTTAAGCCGCGTTCCGGCGTGCGTACTGTTTCAGCAGCGCCGGCATATCGAGAATGAGGGCAATGCCGCCATCGGAGGTGATGGTGGCACCGGCCATGCCGGGCGTGCCTTGCAGCGATTTGCCGAGCGGCTTGATGACCACTTCCTGCTGTCCGATCAAGGCGTCGACAACAAAACCGACCCGCTGCGAACCAATCTGGGCGATCACCACAAAACCTTCGCGGCGGCGACTGCTGCGCACAGCGCCGCGCACCAGCCATTCCTCCAGATAGAACAGCGGCAACGCCTTGCCCCGAACCAGAATGGTGAGCTGGCCATCGACCACGTTAGTCTTGCTGAGGTCGAGATGGAAAATTTCGTTGACGCTGGCCAGCGGCAAGGCAAATACCTGTTTCTGCACGCTGACCATCAGGGTTGGCAGGATCGCCAGGGTCAATGGCAGCTTGACCTGAATGAGGCTGCCCTTGCCGACTTCCGACAACACGGAAACCGAACCGTTGAGCTGCGAAATTCGGGTCTTGACCACGTCCATGCCGACACCACGCCCGGAGATTTCCGACACTTCCGACTTGGTCGAAAAACCGGCCATGAAGATCAGATTGAAGGCTTCGAGATCGCTGAGGCGATCGGCCTGATCCTGATCCATCAGGCCTTTCTCGACGGCTTTGCGGCGCAGTACCGCCGGATCCATGCCTTTGCCGTCATCACGAATTTCCAGCAGGATGTGATCGCCTTCCTGCGCCGCCGACAGCACGATCTTGCCGATGCGCGGCTTGCCGGCCTTTTCCCGATCATCGGGCATCTCAATGCCGTGATCGACCGCGTTGCGAACCAGGTGCACCAATGGATCGGCGAGTGCCTCGACCATGTTCTTGTCGAGATCAGTCTCTTCGCCAATCAATTCCAGATTGATTTCTTTCTTCAGGCTGCGCGCCAGATCGCGCACCACGCGCGGGAAGCGGCCGAACACTTTCTTGATCGGCTGCATGCGGGTCTGCATCACCGCCCCTTGCAAGTCCGAGGTCACGACATCAAGATTCTGCACGGCCTTGGCCATGTCTTCATTGCCGGCCGCGTTGGCGAGCGTCAGCAACCGGTTACGGACCAGCACCAACTCACCGACCAGGTTCATGATGTCATCGAGACGCTTGGTATCGACCCGCACCGTGGTTTCCGCCTGCGCCATGGCATCGCCACCGGCGGCCGCTGCCGGCGCAACCCCGGCAGCAGGCGCAACGGCCGGTTTGGCCGGCGCTGGCGCGGGCCCCTTGCCTTTCCCGTGCAGCTGATCGAGCAAGGCATCGAATTCATGATCGGAAATGGTGTCACCGGCACCGCCGCTTTTCTCTCCGCTGGCAGCAGCCTTACTGTCCGCGGTTTTGCCGCTTGCTTTTTCGACCGGCTTCTCCGCCGCCTTGGCAGCGGTTTTTGCCGCCGGTTTATCTGCTTTGGCGGCTGGCGCCGGCGCGGCTTTTCTCTGCGCGCTCAGATCATCCAGCAGCTTCTCGAACTCGTCATCGGTAATGGTATCGCTGGCGGCTGCCGGCGCCGGAGCCGGCGCTTTGCTCTTGCCGTGCAACTGATCCAGCAGCGCATCGAATTCCTGATCGGAAATATCATTGCCACTTGCGCCTGCTGGTGGAGCGGCAGGTGTCGGTGCAGGTGCAGCAGCCGGTTTCGCCGCGGCCGGCTTGGCGCCCTGCAATTCGTCCAGTAACCGCTCGAACTCATCATCAGTGATTTCGTCACTGCCTGAGGCAGCGGTTGGCGCAGGTGTAGGTGCCGGAACTGGCGCCGGTGCAGGCGCAACAGCGACTGCCGACGCTGTGGCCGCAGGCGCCGACAGCTTGCCATCGGCACAATCCTGCAAGGCTTCGAGGAAGCCCGGATCAGCGGGCGTCGGTTCGTTGCCGGCGCGCACTTCATCAAACATGCTGTTGACGACATCGAGCACTTGCAGCACCAGATCCATGATCTGGGCATCGGCGCGCAGTTCCTGATTGCGCAGCTTGTCAAAAATGTTCTCGCCGAGATGGCAAACTTCGACCAGCGCATTCAGCTTCAGGAAGCCGGCGCCACCCTTGACGGTATGAAAGCCACGGAAAATGGCATTGAGCAGCGGCAGATCATCCGGACTGCGTTCGAGCTTGACCAACTGCTCGGACAGCAGTTCGAGAATTTCGCCAGCTTCAACCAGAAAGTCCTGGAGAATTTCCTCATCAGCATCAAGGGCCATGCTTGTTCGCCTTTAAAAGCCCAAACTGGATAACAGGGCATCGACATCGTCCTGCCCATGCACAACATCCTGGCGCGTCTTGTCGACCACCGGGCCTTCGACGCCAGAAACCGGTTTGGCCGGTTCGACCTTGGCGGTATTGAATTCGTTCATGTTGCCAAACATCTTGACCAGGTCGACCAGGCTGCTTTCGACTTCCTGCACCAGGTTGATCACCCGGCGAATGACCTGGCCGGTCAAATCCTGATAATCCTGGGCAAGGATGATGTCATTCAAGGTGTGATTGACATCCGCCAATTGCCCCTCGGTGCGTTCAAAATGCGCCACCAGATCGTCACAGAGCATCCGGAACTCGCCTGGCTGCATTTCCTTGCGCAGCAGCTTTTGCATCTTGCCGCGGAATTCACTGGCCTGATGGTTCAGATCCGAGACCATCGGCAGCACCCGCTCCAGGCCATCCATGGTCTTGTTGGCCGCCTGCTCCGTCATGGTAATGACATAGTTCAGGCGCTGCCGCGCATCCGGTATGTCATGGGCGGCAAACGCGCTGATTTTGTTGTCGAGCTGGAAGCTGATCAGCGCTTCGTGCAACTGCCGTGTCAGCTTGCCAATTTCCGAAAACAGCGTGACATCGCGCTCGCCCCGCATGGTGTCGAGCAGCGCTTTGGCATCGTCATGTTTGCCGGATTCGAGCAATGCCACCAGTTCTTTTGCCTGTCCTAACACAGTCTGACTCCATTGCTTATCCGTTCCGGTATCCATGCCAACCCTCCTGGGGATCAGCCGATCCGCTCAAAAATCTTGTTGATTTTTTCTTCCAAGGTCTGCGCCGTAAAAGGCTTGACGATGTAGCCGTTGACGCCTGCCTGCGCCGCCTCAACAATCTGCTCGCGCTTGGCTTCCGCGGTCACCATCAGCACCGGCAACGTGCTCAGATTGGGATCGGCACGAACGGTTTTGAGCAGGTCAATGCCCTGCATTCCCGGCATGTTCCAGTCGGTGATCAGAAAATCAAAGTTGCCGTTTTGCAGCATCGGCAACGCGGTCGCGCCATCGTCTGCTTCCTGGGTATTGGTGAAACCCAAATCCCGCAGCAGGTTTTTGATGATGCGTCTCATGGTCGAAAAGTCATCGACGATGAGAATCTTCATGTTCTTGTCCAAAGCCATTGTCCGCCCTCAAAAACAAAAAATAGTTGGGTCTCAATGCCAATCGCGCAACCGGCTGCGCAACCGGGCCATGGCCTGGTTGCTGATCTGGCAAACGCGCGACTCACTGACCCCCAAAACCGCCCCGATTTCCTTCAGGTTCATTTCCTCGTCGTAGTATAGCGCGAGGACCAGTCTTTCCCGCTCGGGTAGCTGGCTGATCGCCTCGGCGAGCGCCTGACGGAAACCAGCGTCATGGACGCCGGCCTCGGGCCCCGGAACATGGCCGCCTTCCTGCTGTGCCAGCACATCGTCGGTCAAGCCGACGTCATCAAAACCATAGACGCCGCCACCGCTGCTGTCGGCCAGCATGGTCTGAAATTCATTCAGGCTGATGCCCATTTCGGCAGCGATTTCGCTGTCGCGGGCATCACGGCCCAGACGCTGTTCGACCGCCTTGGTGGCCTCGGCAATACGCCGGCCATTACGGTGCACCGAACGCGGCAACCAGTCGTTGCGGCGGACCTCGTCCAGCATGGCGCCACGGATACGGATGCCAACAAAGGTCTCGAAACTGGCACCTTTGCTGAAGTCGTATTTACGGGCCGCATCGAGCAGACCGATCATGCCGGCCTGCATCAGATCATCGAGCTGGACATTGGCGGGCAAGCGGGCGAGCAAATGGTGAGCAATGCGCTTGACCAGTGGGGTGTACTGGGTCAGCAACTGCTCAGGACTCTGCTCTGTCTGATACATGACCGCGGCGTACATCAGTTACCTGTTTCTCGCAATGCGACGGCATCCGACATCTGCACCAGTCGCTCCATGAAAAATTCGATATGGCCACCGGGCACGCGCGGCACCGGCCAGCCCTCCACTTTCCGCACCAACTGCCGGTAGGCAAGCGCCGCCGGCGAACGCGGAAACGCATCCACCACCGGCCGCTGCTTGCGGATAGCCTTGCGGACGTTTTCGTCAAACGGAATGGCACCGACGTAATCGAGCGTGACATCGAGATACTTGTCGGTGACCCGGGTCAGCTTGGCGTACAGATCGCGCCCTTCCTGCGGGCTGCGCACCATGTTGGCGAGCAGCCGGAACCGGCTCATCTTGTGATCGCGGTGGAGGATCTTCATCAGCGCGTAGGCATCGGTCAGCGAGGTCGGCTCGTCACAGACCACGAACAGCACCTCCTGGGAGGCCTGGGTAAAACTGATGACGGTGTCGGAAATGCCGGCCGCGGTGTCGATCAGCAGGTAATCAATCTGCTGGCCGATCTGGCTGAAGGCGCGAATGAGCCCGGCGTGTTCGGCCGGGCTCAGCTGGGCCATGGCCTGGGTGCCACTGGAGGCCGGCACGATCTTGATGCCGCCGGGGCCATCCAGGAGGATGTCCGGGATGTCGCATTCGCCGCTGATGACATGGGACAGGTTGCGGTTGGCATGCAGACCGAGCATGACGTCGATGTTGGCGAGGCCGAGGTCGGCGTCCAGCACCATGACGGCATGGCCCTGCTCGGCCAGGGCCACAGCCAGATTGACCGTGACGCTGGTCTTGCCTACCCCGCCTTTGCCGCCGGTAACCGAAATCACCTTGACCGGCCGTGCCTGTGTCATCCGCCGTAACCCCGAGGCCTGATCCAGACCCTGTGAGAAATCAAATCCCAACATGTGCAGACGCCTTGCGTGGATGCGCCGGCAACTCCTGCGCAAGCAGCCATTCGTCCGGGCTTTCGCGGAACTGCTCCGCCAGCTTCAAGGCCCGGTCCACCAACTGCGCACCGCGCAGCGAACGCAAATCTTCCGGTACCCGCTGGCCGTCACCGCTCGCCATCAACGGCAGCCGACTCTCCAACAGGACCGACAGGACCGCGCCGAGCGAGGTCGTTTCATCCAGTTTAGTCAAGATTGCGCCATGCACACGGCGCTGACCGAACTGCTTGATGCTTTCCTGCAAAATGGCCCGTTGCGAGGTGGCCGACAGCACCAGCAGTTGCTTGACGGGGTAACGGCTGCTGGCCAACGCGGCCAGCTGACCGGCCAGCCGGGTGTCGCGCTGGCTCATGCCGGCGGTGTCGATCAAGATCAGTCGGCGGTCGACAAAACTGTCCAGCGCGTCCTGCAATGCCGCTGCGGTGTCGGCCGTGCGAATGGCACACCCGATCAACCGGGCATAGGTCGCGAGCTGGTCATGGCCGGCAATGCGGTAACTGTCGGTGCTGATCAGCGCAACACTGCCGGCGCCATGACGCAAGGCAAACCGGGCCGCCAGCTTGGCGATGGTGGTGGTCTTGCCAACGCCGGTGGCACCGACGAAAGCGTAGATGCCGCCGTTGTCGAGCATGGCGTCGTCGCCATTGACGATGTCGCGGGTGATATTGGCCAGTGCCGTCGCCAGCGCCTGCTCGACATCGCGGCCCTCGGCGCCGGCATAGTGATCGCGCAGCCGTGGTGACAATTCGAGCTGCGCCAAGCGCTTGGTCAGCATCGCGCGCAGCGGCTGTCGCTGTTTCAGTTCCCGCCAGGCCAGCCCCTGCAGTTGCTCCTGCATCAGGCCGCGCAGCTGGCGCACTTCCTCTTTCAGATCCTGCAGACCCGGCGCTGCCCAGTTCGCCTGCAGGCTTTGCCGCTCCTGCGACTCGACACCGACCGGCAATGGCGACGGCACATGGCCCGGCTCGGTCCGCCCGGCAGCTGCCGGGCTGATTTTTTCTGTCCGGTCACCGGCATTGCCTGGTTCACGCACACGTTCGCGCCCACGTTCGCCGCTGCGATTGGCAAGTGCGGCCCGGGCGATCAAATCTTCGGCGATGCGATCAAAACCATTGGCTTTGCCGCTGCGCGTTTGCCCGTCGTCTGCCGCACTGCGCTGCCAGTCTCTTGCTGCGCTGCGCGAGCCGGCATTGCGCGCGCCAGCGCTGCTGTCACGCGTCGATGCCGATATCGATGCGGGAGCCGATACCGGCACTTCGCTGCCGTCATCATCTTCCTGACTGCTGCGGCTCACCGGTGCGGCCAGCACCGACGGGTCGTAATCGATCGCCGCCAACAATTCGACGCCACCGCCGATTTGCCGGCTCGACAAAATGGCGGCATCCGGACCGAGTTCGCGGCTGACATCAGCCAGCGCACTGCGCATGTCCTTGGCAAAAAAGCGACGAATTTGCATGATGCTTCACTCCCGTTCAGGCTGCGGCTGCAACCTTGCCGAGCGCCGGTCAACCGACCGTCGCAACGATTTTCACTTGCTTGTTTTCCGGAATTTCCTGATACGACAGCACGTGCATGCCCGGGCTGACAAAGCGGGCAAACCGCGCCAGCGTTGGCCGCAGCCCCGGTGAGGTCAGCAGCACCGAGGGCTGGCCCGCCATTTCCTGACGCTGGCCGGCATCGAGCAAGGAGCGCTGCAGACGTTCCGCCAGACCGGGTTCGATCGCGCCTTCATCGCCGGCAACCTGCAGCGATTTTTGCAGCAACTGTTCCAGCGACGGTTCCAGCGTGATCACCGGCAACTCCGGCGCCAGGCCGTTGATGTTCTGCACAATCAGCCGCGACAGCGCGACCCGGCAGGCGGCAGTCAGGGCGATGGTGTTCTGGGTCCGGGCGCTGTGTTCGATCAGGGTTTCTGCGATGGTGCGCAGATCACGGATCGGCACCTGTTCACGCAACAGGTTCTGCAGTACGCGCACGACTATCGACAACGGCAAGGCTTGCGGCGTCAATTGCTCGACCAGCTTCGGCGCCGACTTCGCCAACTGCTTGAGCAGCTGCTCCACCTCTTCATGACCGAGCAGTTCTGCCGAGTGGGTTTGCAGGATTTGCGACAGATGGGTCGCGACCACAGTCGAGGCATCGACCACGGTATAGCCAAGCGCCTGGGCGTGTTCGCGGGTGTTGCGATCGATCCACACCGCCGGCAAGCCAAACGCCGGATCCTTGGTCGTCGCGCCCTGCAACTCGCCGAACACCTGGCCCGGATTGATGGCCAATTCGCGATCAACAAAGATGTCGGCCTCGCCGATATTGACGCCCATCAGCGTGATGCGATACCCGCTCGGTGACAGATCCAGGTTGTCGCGGATATGGACCGGCGGCACCAGAAAACCGAGATCCTGCGACAGTTTCTTGCGCACACCTTTGATGCGCGCCATCAGCTTGCCGTCCTGCGCCTTGTCAACCAGCGGGATCAAGCGGTAGCCGACTTCGAGCCCAATCGGATCGACCTGGGCGACATCATCCCAACCGAGTTCTTTCATTTCCGCCGGCTGCGGCACCGGCGCTGGCTGTGCGGCCGCCACTTTCTGCAGCAGCGCCGCTCTTTCCTGCTTCTTGCGCAGCATCCGCGCCAGGGCAACGCAGCCGGCACCGAGCGACAGGAACGCCAGATGCGGCATGCCGGGCACCAGCCCCATCGTGATCAGCACATAGCCGGTGATCTCCAGTGCCCGCGGTTCGCGGAACATCTGCGACATCATCTGGCCGGCCATGTCCTGGCTGCTGTTTTGGCGGGTGACCATGATGGCGGCCGAGGTCGACAGCAACAACGCCGGGATCTGGGCAACCAAACCGTCACCGATGGTCAGCAACGCGTAGTAACGGGCGGCATCGGACATCGACAGATCATGCTGCAAGGTGCCGATGGCAATGCCGCCGAGCAAGTTGATGAACAGCACCAGAATGCCGGCGATGGCGTCACCGCGCACAAACTTGGAGGCACCGTCCATCGAGCCATAGAAATCGGCTTCCTGCGCCACCTCGGCGCGGCGGGCCCGGGCCTCGTCCTGATTGATGAGGCCGGCATTCAGATCGGCATCGATGGCCATCTGCTTGCCGGGCATGGCATCCAAGGTGAATCGCGCGCTGACTTCGGATATGCGGCCGGCGCCCTTGGTGATGACGACGAAGTTGATGATGACGAAGATCGCGAAGACGACGATACCGACCGCGTAGTTGCCGCCAACGAGCACCGAACCGAAAGCTTCAATCACCGCACCGGCGGCGGCCGGACCATTGTGACCTTCCATCAACACGACGCGGGTGGAACCGACGTTGAGTGCAAGCCGCATCAGCGTCGCGACCAGCAGTACGGTCGGAAACGCCGCAAAATCGAGCGGCCGCAGCACATAGACGGCGACAAACATCACGATCAGCGCAATGGCGATATTGAACGAGAACAATACGTCCAAGGCCAGCGGCGGCAACGGCAAGGTCATCATCGCCAGGATGAGCAGCACCACCGCCGGCGTACCGATGCTCGCCAGGTTCATCCGCCGGACGCTTGGTACAGCCGCAGCGTCAGCCATGGTCCACTCTCCTCAAGACGATGACCACCACCACAGTGGTGCCATCAGTAACGGTATTCGTCCGGAATCGGGTAATCACGCGGCGGCGGCCGGTTGTACGCCTCGCCGAACTGACGCAGCGAGAACACGTAGGCCAGTACTTGCGCCACCGCGAGGTACAAGCCTTCGGGGATTTCCCGATCCAGTTCCGTGGTGTGATACAAAGCCCGTGCCAACGGCGGAGCTTCGAAAATCTGGACGCCATTGGCCTTGGCGATCTGGCGGATTTGCAGGGCAATGAAGTCGACGCCCTTGGCCAGCACAACCGGCGCGCCCGGCTTGTTCGGGTCGTACTTGAGCGCCACCGCGAAGTGCTCCGGGTTGGTGATAACCACGTCGGCCTGCGGCACTTTCTGCATCATTCGCCGCTGCGCCAGCTCGCGCTGCAAGCGGCGAATGCGGCCCTTGACCTCGGGTTTGCCCTCCATTTCCTTGTATTCTTCGCGCACTTCCTGCTTGCTCATCTTGAGCTGACGCTTGAAGTTCCAGAGCTGAAACGGCAGGTCGATGGCGACGATGATCAGCAGCGACAGCGACACCAACAGAAAGGTAAACGCCAGCAGATCGAGCGCATGCGTCAAGGTTTCGCGCACACCGCCACGGCCAAGCGTCAAAAACTCGTCGGTGTAGTGCTGCAGAATCAACGCGACCACCAGGCCCAGCACCATGAATTTTCCGGCCGCCTTGACCAATTCGATCAGCGCCTGCACGCCAAACATCCGGCCCAGCCCTTTGGCGGGTGACAGCCGATCAAATTTCGGTTGCAGGGCTTCGGCCGAGAAACTGAGGCCACCGACGGCAATCGACGAGGCAAAACCGAGCACCCACAGCAGCAGCAGAATCGGCAACGAGGCGAACAATGCCAGCAAGGTCGCCTCACCAAACGCCGCCACCATACGCGTCGGCGTATCAATGCCCTCGCCAGCCTGGGAGAAGATACCGCGTGTCAACTGCTCCATCTTGACCGCGAGATCGCCACCGAGCAGCCACATGCCGGCTGCACCACCGATGGTGATAGCGGCGGTCGCCAGTTCGCGCGAGCGAACGACCTGCCCTTTCTTGCGCGCTTCCTCGCGCCTTCGGGGTGTGGCCTCTTCTGTGCGTTCGCCGGTGTCATTTTCAGCCATCTGTCACCTCGACCGAATCAACACGACGAACCGATCAGCGCGCAGGCAAATTCGCGCGCCTGACCAAACTCACGCTCGAAATGGCGCAGCAAATCGCCACTGAGCAGCCAGAGCAGAATGAAGCCGACCACCATCGTGGCCGGAAAACCGATAACGAACAGATTGAGTTGCGGCGCGGCGCGGGTCAGCACACCGAAGGCCAGGTTCAGCATCAGCAATGCCAGCACGGCCGCCAGCGACACCAAGAGTCCGCCGGCAAACAGCCAACTGCCCCACTCCGCCACGGCCAGAAAATCGATGCGTGCCAGACTGTCGGTGGCAACCGGAACGGTATGAAAGCTTTTCACGACCAGCTCGATGAACAGCAAATGACCATCAAAGGCGAGAAAGAGCAAGGTCGCGATGATGAGAAATGCCTGACTGATGAGCGGCACCGACGCGCCATTCATCGGATCAACCAAAGAACCAAAGCCCAAACCCGTTTGCAGCGAGACCAGCTGGCCGGCAACCACAAATACTTCCAGCAACAATCGACTGATAAACCCGAGCATCAGGCCGATCACCAGCTCCTGGGCAACGATCATGAAACTGGCGCCGGAAAACAGCGGCACATCTGGCATCGCCGGCAACACCGGCGCTGCCGCCACGGTGATGAAGATCGCCAACAGCAAGCGCACGCGGGCCGGTACGCTGCGGGTACCGTATATGGCCATCGCCGTCAGCAAACCGGCGATGCGGCAAAATGGCCACATCACGCTGGCAAGCCAGCTGTCGATTTGGCCCAGTGAAAATTCCATCGTGCTTGCCTTGCTCAGCCGAGCGCCGATGGAATGCTGCGGACAAGATCGGTCGTGAAGATGATCAGCCTGTCCATGAACCAGTGCCCGAGGATCATCAGGGTCAGCAAGGTCATGACCAGACGCGGCAGGAACGACAGGGTTTGCTCGTTGACGCTGGTTGCGGCCTGGAACACCGCAACCACCAAACCGACCAGCAAGCCCGGCAGAATGATGGCGACGACCAGAATGATGGTCAGGTACAGCGCGCTGCGCAGCAGTTCAACAGCGAATTCCGGGCTCATGATGACACTCTCTCTGGCGGCTGGTGGTGCTACTGACGGCATTACGTCAGCTTTTTGTCACACCACCTTGAAGCTTGCAGCCAGCGTGCCAACCACCAGAGCCCAGCCATCGACCAGCACGAACAACATCAGTTTGAATGGCAAGGAAATGACCAGCGGTGACAGCATCATCATCCCCATCGCCATCAGGATGCTGGCGACGACCAAATCGATGATCAGAAACGGAATGAACAGCATGAAACCGATCTGAAAGGCCGTCTTCAGCTCGCTGGTCACAAACGCCGGCACCAGCACGACAAACGGCACATCTTCCGGACCATCGGCCCGGGTTTGCGACAGCCGCAGGAACAGATCCAGATCGGTTTTTCGGGTCTGTGCCAGCATGAACTTGCGGAACGGCTCGGATGCTTTCTCCAGTGCTTCGGCTGGTGCCATCTGTTCGTTCAGATACGGTTGAAGCGCCTGTTCATTGGCGGCCCGGAACACCGGCGCCATGATGAAGAAGGTCAGGAACAGCGCCAGTCCGATCAGGATCTGGTTGGACGGCGTCTGCTGCATGCCAAGGGCTTGACGCAGGATGGCAAACACCACCGTGATGCGGGTGAATGAGGTCATCATGATGACCAGCGCCGGCAAAAAGCTCAGCGCGGTCATCAGCAGCAGAATCTGCAAGGTCACCGAGTACTGCTGGCTACCGTCGGCGCCGGTGGTAACGGTCAGTGCCGGCAGTCCGCCCGGTGCCAATGCCGTGTTGGCGTCGGCCGCCAGCACACTGCCGCCGGCAAACAACGCCAACAGCAGCAGAATTCGTGAACCCGTCGCCAGCACCTTGCCGGCAACCTGCCGTCGAATGCCGATCATGATGGCCGTTGCCCCTTCATCAACTGCGCCAGCTGTTCGGCGAATCGGCCAGCCGCGATGCCGGGTGCGGCCGCCGCCACCGGTTCCGGCAGCGTATGCAACAGGCTGATCTGCTGCGCGGTCACGCCAATCAGCAATTGCTGTTCACCGACCTGAATCAGGACCACGCGTTCCCGGGTGCCGACCGGCGTTTGCGACACCACTTTGATGACACCCGATTGGCCAGTCAGGCCGCCGCGGCGCACCAGCCAGGCACACAACAGCAGCAAGGCCAACACAGCCAGCAAACCGAGCAGCAAACGGCCGACCGACGGCACCGCCGCCGCGGTTTCAACCGTTTCCGCGGTTTGCGCCAGTGCGCTGCCTGCCCAAACCGACAGCAGCACGAGCACGCCAGCGTTAGCGCAATTTCTTGATACGTTCATGCGGCGACATCACATCGGTCAGGCGGATACCAAACTTCTCGTTGACCACGACCACTTCGCCGTGCGCGATCAGCGTGCCGTTGACCAGCACATCAAGCGGTTCGCCAGCCATCCGATCGAGTTCCACCACCGAGCCCTGGTTCAACTGCAACAGGTTGCGGATCGGGATCTGGGTGCGCCCGACTTCCATCGACAGCGTCACCGGGATGTCCAGGATCACATCCAGCTTGTCATTGCTGGCCAAGGCCCGGCCGTCGTCGCGGAGCTCTTCCATCGGCGCGGCTTTGGCGCCGGCCTCGACTTCGCTCTGCTCTGCCAGCGCGGCGGCCCATTCATCTGCCATCGCGTCTTGATCTTTGGCCATGGTTCACACTCCCAATTGCATACTTTTCAGAATATGGTCGCGCTTGATGTCGGAGACGATCTTGAACGCGTAGTTGCTGCGCGATGTGCCGAAGCGGCCGCGGAACGTCGGCAGACCGCCGACCCGAATCAGGGCGTTTTCGAACAACTCGACCGGAATGATGTCGCCCGCTTTCCATTCCATGATGTCGCGCAGCCGCACCGGGTTTTCGCCAATCTGCACTTCAACTTCAACCGGCGCCGACATGATTTCTTCGCGCAGCGCATCGGTCCAGCGCTCATCGACCGTGTCACGGTCGCTCTGCACGCCGGCATCGAGTTTGTCGCGGATGGGTTCAATCATGGAGTACGGCATCGTGACGTGCAGATTGCCGCCGCCACCTTCGAGTTCGATGTGGAAGCTGCAGACCACAACGACCTCGGACGGACTGACAATGGTTGCCAGCGCCGGGTTCACTTCCGAGTCAAGGTATTCAAATTCCACCGGCATGACCGGCGCCCAGGCTTCATGCAGGTCGATGAACGCCTGCTCCAGCAGGATCTGGATGATGCGGCGTTCAGTCGGGGTAAATTCGCGACCTTCAATCTTGGCGTGAAAACGGCCCATGCCGCCAAAAAAGTTGTCGACCAAGCTGAATACCAGCTTGGCTTCCATGGTGAACAAGGCGGTGCCACGGAGCGGTTTGATGCGGACCATGTTCAGGCTGGTCGGCACGAACAGCGAATGGATGTATTCGCCAAACTTGATCATCTGCACGCCGTTGATGGACACCTCGCAGGCCTGCCGCATCAGATTGAACAGGCTGATGCGCATGTGCCGGGCAAAACGCTCGTTGATCATTTCAAGCGTGGGCATCCGGCCGCGGACTATGCGGTCCTGGGAGTTGAAGTCGTAGGTGCGCACCTCGCCGGGCGCCAGCTCCTCGCCTCCGGTATCGATATCGCCGTCATCGACCCCGTGCAACAGGGCATCGATTTCGTCTTGACTCAGCAGATCGGTTGTCGCCATGGCATCAGAACCCGTTTACTGCATGACAAACTGGGTGAACAGAATGCGCTCCACCAGCGGTTGCTTGGTCTCCGGTGCTGGCGCACCGTCTTCCGGCACCGCGGCTTCTTCGCGTGCCATCGCCTCCTGCACCACTTTCAGCGCCTGCTCGCGAAACACTTGCTGACCGTCCATGCTCATCAACTGATCGGCATCGCTGCTGCTGAGCAATTGCAGCAGCTCGCTGCTGAGCAGCGGCAGATGTTTCTTCACTGCCAGCTCCGCCGCCTCCGATCTGACCGCAAACACCACCTGAACTTTCGCCGTGCGGGCCTTGCCGGAGCTGCTGGTGACATTGGTCAGCAGCGGATTGGTCAGGCTGACGTAGCGCAGGCTGGCTACGTTCTCTTCGACCGCCACGGCTTCGGCGGTTCCTGCCTCGCCTTCGGCCGGCGCTTTTTTCAGCAGCAGGAATGCCGCAACGCCACCGGCCAGCAACAGCACGACGACTGCACCGATGATGATGATCAGCTTTTTCTTGTTGCCTTTACCGGCTTCGCCGAGTTCCAGATCCTGTTTTTCAGCCATGCCCCACCTCGCGCTTGCCGTACCCAAATGCAGCTTTCGGGCCAGCCAGTGTTTTTCAGTAAAAAAGCTTCCACAACAGACACTTGAAGCGTAGTCCAAGTTTTGACTTTAGCCAGACGACGGGAAATTGGCGCGGCGATACCGCAAACGGGCTGACCGGCGTCAGAAAACAGCACCGCCGACACGAGGTCGGCGGTGGCAGCTAACGACGGGAAATCAACACGCGCAGCGATTCAGGCATAAGCGTCAATCAGACTGGTGCTGATCGGCCGGGTCACCATCACCGGCGGTTCGTCATGGTCACCATTGCCACTAGCGGCACCCGCCGCCAACGCGCGCTGCTCACGGTCAGATGGCGTTTCGCGCTGGCCCTGTTCGACCGCCACCTGCCCGAGCTGCAAACCGCCCTGGCCGAACAACTCGCGCAGGCGCGGCATGGCCTGTTCCAGCTGCTCCCGGGTGGCGTGATGACCGACCACGAAATGCAGATGGGTTTCGCTGTCTTTCTGGCTGATGCGGACTTCGATCGGACCCAATTCAGGCGGGTCCAGCCGGATCTCGGCGTGTTGATTGCCGACGCGGGCTTGCCAGAGCACCTGATTACCCAGCAGCGTTGCGAAATGTGGTGAACGCACGGCGATGCCCGGCACATTGTCGAGCGCGTCAGTGCCCGCGATGTCGGTAGTCGCCGTTGCCGTCGGTGTTGCCAGTGCGTTGATGCCGCTGCTGCTGATCGCCGGCTCAGCTCGGCCGCGCAGCATGGCGAGCGCCGAGTCCGCGCGGCCCTGCCCGGCAGCGCCAGCCAGGGCGCCGTCCAGCAGACTGGACCAGCTGTCATCGACCAGGGCGGCCTGCGCCAGATCGGTTGCCGTCGCCTCGGACGCGAGCGCCGCCTCCGTGCTGGCACCGGCGGCCTGATCGGCCACCGCCGCCGGCAAGCGCTTGCCGGCAAGCGGCAAGGTAAGGTCTGGGGTCTGCGCGCTGCCTTCACCCGCTGTTGGCGCAATGGCAAGACCGATACGGGCCGCCAACGCACTGGCGGTGAGCGGCGCTGCGGTTTCGTCGGCGGATTCGGTGACAGTCGGTACGGACGGCAACAACGGCGACAACGACACCGCAACGGCAGCCCATCCGGCTTCGGAGTCGTTGTCGGTTTCAGTTTCGACAACGAGCTCGTCCACTGCCGCGTTTTCCGCCGATTCTTCCGTGCCGGGCGGCGCTGACGCCGTCGCGCCGGGCAGCAACTGCCCACCGGCAGCCTGCTCCAGCAGTTGCGCAAAACCGGCTTCGCTCTGGTCGGTTTCCGGACCGAGCTGGGGAGTGCCGGGCGTCGCGCCGGCTACGGCAGGGCCGGTATTGGCGGCCGCATTCAGGGCAAGCAATGAAGCGTTCACGATCGACTCCGGTAGCACCGCCAACGCGGTCAGGCCGGAAGATCAGAGCAAGTGACGTGCCATCAGCCGAGCAGCTTCTGCAACTCCGATTGAACGGCGCTGACCAGTGTACGCAGCTCGGCTACCGCTGGTGCCACCGTGGCCACGAGCTCGGGCTCTTGCCGGCAGCGACCGAGGGTCTGTTCCAGCTGCTGGCAATGCTGCGCCAGGGCGATGGCGCCCAGGTTGCTGCTGCTGCCTTTGAGGCTGTGCGCCTGGCGGCGGGCGATGTCCCAGTTCCGATCGGCAATGGCCAGATCCAGATGCAACAGCCGGTCCCGGCTGTCACGCAGATAGGCGCGGAGCAGGCCATCAAAATCCGGCCCCATCAGCTCCCGCAATTCGGCCAGTTGTTGTTCATCCAGATGTGGCGCCATGGCCGGTGAGTGGTCCTTGTTTTTCTGCCAACACCCAGTCGTAGCAGGCTTCGACAATATTGCCACGGCCTTCGAAGCTTAGCGAATGACAAAGCGAGGCGATCAACGCCAGACCACGGCCGCTGTAACTGGCATCCGGCACCATGCTGGCTTGCCAGCTACGCCAGTCGAAACCCGGCCCACTGTCTTCGACGCGCAAACGCAGCCGGCCACCTTGCACACCGGGCTGGTGTTCGAAGCTGAGCCGGATAAAGCCGCCCTGCAACGACTGCAAACGCTGTTGCCGCAACCGATAGTACTCGGCGAAGCCTTCGTGGCTGCTCTTGAGCGCCGAGTCGAGCCGCAACAAGCCGTGATCGAGCGCGTTGGAATAAAGCTCCGCCAGAATGGTGAATACCCGGCCGCGGTGCGGCCGTAATGCCGGCAGTTCCATCAGCAATTGCAGCAGCAGCGGCAATGGGTCGAAGTGCTGCAGGGATTGGGGGCGCAATTCGTAGTCAAAACGCCAGTCCAGCGGGCCGATGCCGAGCAGTACCGGGCTGCTGGTTTCGGTTTCGGTCTCGGCGCTGGCCGACCACGGCACCAGCGCCACCTCCACCATCGACACATCATCGCGCGGCGCCAGACCGCTGCCAAACAACTCGAGTGCCCGTTGCACCGATACGAACACGCCATTGTCATCCGCGCTGTTGACGCTCTCCTCCAGCCGCTCGCTGCCGAACATTTCGCCGGCGGCATTGCTGGTCTCGATGACGCCGTCCGACGTCAGCAACAGGCGATCACCCGGCTCGAATACCGTGCGCTGGATCTGCGGTCGAAACCGCTCCCGGCCAACCACACCGAGCGGCAAATGCTGGGAACGAAAGCGATCGACGATGCCACGACCGCTGCGGCACAGAAAGCCATCCGGCATGCCGCCGTTCCAGATCTCGATGAGTTTGCCACGGAAATCGATATCGGCGGCAATGGCGCAGCAGAATACCCCGGTCGGCAGGATTTCCTTGAGCCGCTGGTTGATCTCCGCCAGCACATCGACCAAGGCAAAACCTTTTTGCGTCATACCGTAGAAAATTTCCGAGACCGGCATGGCTCCGATCGCAGCCGGCAGGCCGTGACCGGTGAAATCGCCGAGCAAGACGTGCAAACCACCCGCTGGCTTTTCGGCGGCGAGCAAAACATCGCCGTTGAAAATGTACATCGGCGACAGCTGGTAACGGATGGTCGGCGCATCCAGGCAACCTGGATGAGCGATATTGTCGAACAGGATTTTTGCCAGCTGCTGTTCGCGCACCAGACGCTCGGTGTGAAAATGAATCTCGTCGCGCTGTTTGGCAACGGTGTCATAAAGCTGCTGCATGCGGGTGAAAGCCCGCAGCTTGGCTTGCAGGATCAGCTTCTGATAGGGCTTGGTCAGAAAATCGTCGCCGCCGACTTCAAGACAACGCGCCAGCGCGTTCACGTCGGTCAATGCCGTCAGGAAGATGATCGGCACCAACCGGTGTCCGGCCATCATCTTGATCTGAACGGCTGCTTCATAACCGTCGAGCTCGGGCATCAGCACATCGAGCAGGACAATGTCGGGCTGATCGGTCAGAAAGCGTTGCACGGCCTGACGGCCATCCCCCGCCTCAAAAACCGTGTGGCCTTCGCGTTGCAGCAAACTGCGCAGGATCAGCCGATCGCTGTGATTGTCATCGGCTATCAGAATCCGCAAGGCATCGGCCGGCACAAAACATCCCCTGTTCAGTCGGCACGGCCGTCATCTCGAACAGCTGACCGCCGCAATACGGCCGGACGCACGAGTCGCGGCTCAGGCGATTTTGAACAACTGCTCGAAGTTGGAAATGGTCAGGATTTTCTTCACGTCGTTGTTGCAGTGCTGAATGTTGATGCGGGCGCTGTCACCACCGGCGTAATCGCGCAACAGCAACAACATGCCCAGCGCCGAGCTGTCGAGGTAAGTGGCCTCGTGCATGTCGACGACGTAACTCTTGGGTTTCACCGGAAGATTCTCGTAGGCCTCCCGGAAGGCCTGATGCGAACTGAAGTCGAACCGACCGGAAATGCGGATAGTCAGCTCGCTACCATCGGCATTGACGCTACTGCTGATTGCCATGAACCACTCCTGCACGGGCCCAGACGGGCTGGCTACACGGACGGGAAACTTGTGCCAACTATAGCGCAAGCAGCACGAAGGTCCAGCGTTCAGGCCGCCGGAATCAGCGGTGGGACGAATTTTTGTGGGCGCGCTGGGCGGACCGGTCGTCCTGTACCGCCTGTTCCCGCTTGTCGGCCTGGCGTAGCTCGGTTTGCTGCAGGTTGCCGACCACGTTGTTGATGGCCTTGGCCTTGCTGGCTCGCTGTTGCCACTGACCGACCCGCTGTTCGACCTGGACCACCGCACCGCGGATACGCTGGTGTTGCTGCTCAATGGCACGGTCCAGCTGCAGCAGGAACTGCTGAAACTGCTGCAGCTCGACCCCGTTCAGACCGGCCCGGCCCCGGCGCTGGAAATCGGCGATGTACTCGAGCCGGTAGCTGAGCAACTCCTGCAGGCGTTGCTCTTCGCTGACCTGGGCCTGACGAGCCTCACCCAAAGCCTGGGCAGCCGAGCGCTCCTGCTTGTCGGCCAGTCGGGCTACCGGTTGCAAACGCTGTGAACGGGTCATGATCAGGGGTTACTCCACCGCCGGCTCAACGCCGACGGTTAGCAGGAAGCATAGTCGGTTCGGCGGCCAGAATCTGCTCCAGCCCATGCAAACTGTCTTTGAGCGGTACTTTTTCATCCATGCCTTGCTGCAGGAACTGGTTGATCACCGGCATCAGGCTGATGGCCTCGTCAATGGCGCTGTCGGCGCCACTCTGGTACGCCCCTACCGTGATCAGGTCGCGGTTCTGTTGGTAAGTGGCATAAATCTGTTTGACCAAGACCGCGGCTTGCTGATGCGCGCTGGCGGTGATCTGCGGCATTGCCCGGCTGATCGAGGCTTCGATATCGATGGCGGGGTAATGACCCGCCTCGGCCAGTCGCCGAGACAGCACGATATGGCCATCGAGAATCGCGCGCGCGGCATCGGCAATCGGGTCCTGCTGATCGTCACCTTCGGTCAGCACGGTGTAGAACGCCGTGATCGAACCGGCGCCCTTCTCCGCGTTACCGGCGCGTTCGACCAATACCGGCAGTTTGGCAAACACGGACGGCGGATAGCCTTTGGTCGCCGGCGGTTCCCCCACCGCCAGGGCAATTTCCCGCTGCGCCTGACAGTAGCGCGTCAGCGAATCCATCAGCAGCAGCACCTGCTTGCCTTCGTCACGAAACGACTCGGCAATGGTGGTGGCAACCTGCGCGCCCTGCAGCCGCAGCAGCGGTGGCAAATCCGCCGGCACCGCGACGACGACAGACCGGCGCAAACCCTCTTCGCCCAGAATGTGCTCGATGAATTCTTTGACCTCCCGGCCACGTTCACCAATCAGGCCGACGACAATCACATCGGCCTCGGTGAATTTGGTCATCATGCCGAGCAGCACGCTCTTGCCGACGCCGGAGCCGGCAAACAAGCCCATGCGCTGGCCGCGTCCCACGGTCAGCAAGGCATTGATGACGCGCACACCAACATCGAGCGGCTCGCTGATCGGATGCCGTGCCAGCGGGTTGATGGGCTTTGCTGCCAATGAACGATAGCTGCCGGACAGCGGCCCCTTGCCATCGATTGGCTGACCTTCGCCATCCAGCACGCGACCGAGCAGATTGCCGCCGACCAGAATTTCCGCCGCCCCGCTGATCGGCAAAACGGTAGCACCGGGCCCAAGCCCGTGCAGATCGGCCGTCGGCATCAGATACAAACTGTCGCCGGCGAAACCGACCACTTCGGCGCGGTGCAGGCGGCCATCGTGACCACGGATCAGACAGCGTCCGCCAACCGGCAAACGGCAGCCAACAGCTTCCAGCGTCAAGCCGACCATGCGCACCAGCTTGCCTTCAACCTGCAAGCCGGGCGCAGTCGCAACACGTTGCTGGTAGGCTTCAAGCCGTTGGTGCAACGGGATTCGCCGGGCCGCGCTCATCATCACTCCGTTCACCGCCCAGCACATGGGCAACAACTGCGGCAATGCGACTGTCCAAACTGGCGTCAATGGTCGAATCGTCAGTCAACACCCGGCAGCCGCCGCGCGCTTGACTCGGATCATCGAGAACTTGCCAGGTGTGCTCGCTGCCGGCATCGAGCGCAAACACCTCACGCACCAGCGCGGCATCTTCCGGGTGCAGATACACCCGAATGGTCTGGCGTGAGATCGGCAACAATTTCACCGCTTCACGCACCACTGCCACGATCTGGCCGGGCGCGGTTTTGAGTTCGCGCCGGATGATCTGCTTGGCAATCGAAATCGCCAACTGCACCAGCGCCTGCTCGGCCTGTTCATCCATGGCATCCAGCGGTCGCGCCACGGCATTGAACAACTGTTCGATCCGCTCGCGTTGCCGGCGCAACTCTTCGTCGATCTTGCTACGACCTTCGGCCAGGCCCTGCGCCAGGCCGTCGCGGTGACCGTTTTTCAGCCCTTCTTCATAGCCTTCGTGGCGAGCCTGTTCGCGCAGCTGCTGCAACATTTCGGCAGTGACCAGCGCGGTGTGATTGCGGGTTTCGCCGGGCTGGCGCGGCGGCGGACGCGAAGCCGCGTTGACCGCCTTTTCCTTCATGTCCGGCAGTTCCCACAGTTTGGCTTTTGAGGTATCGAATCCGCTCATGGCGCGTTATCCGGCTGTGTTTACACCATCTGCTCGCCACTTGCGCTCAGCACGATCTCGCCGGCATCGGCCATGCGACGGGCAACGGTCAGAATTTCCTTCTGTGCTTTTTCGACATCGCTGAGCTTGACCGGCCCCATCGAGGCCAAATCTTCCCGCATCAGTTCCGCCGCCCGCTTCGACATGTTCTTGAAAATCTTCTCGCGCACGCTCTCATCGGCGCCCTTCAAGGCGGTGATCAAGGTGTCGGTCGACACTTCGCGCAGCAGGGTCTGGATGCCGCGGTCATCAACCTCGACCAGGTTCTCGAACACGAACATCAAATCCTGAATCTTCTGCGACAGGTCCTCGTCGACCTGCTTGATCTGATCGATCAGCGCGCTCTGGATGGAGCCATCGAGGAAGTTGATGATGTCGGCGGCCCGTTTGGTGCCTCCGAGGTTGGCGGACTTGGAACCGGTCTGACCGGACAGCTGTCGCTCCATGATGTTGTTGAGTTCCGACAAGGCTGCCGGCTGCACCGCCTCCAGCGACGCAATGCGCATGGTCAGATCCAGTTTGACCTTTTCCGGGAACTGCGACAGCACCGCGGCGGATTGGTCCGGATCCAGATAGGCCAGGACGATTGTCTGAATCTGCGGATGCTCGTAACGGATCAGATCGGCCACGGCGCGGGCATCCATCCATTTCAAGGTATCAAGCCCCTTGGTGTTGGCGCCCGCCAGGATCCGATCACAGAGCGCGTCCGCCTTGTCGGAGCCAAGCGCGGCCCGCAAGGTATTGCGAATGTATTCTTCGGTGCCGATACCGATACCGGTCTGTTTTTCCACCTCGACCAGGAACTTGCTGACCACTGCGTCGACATCGGTGCGTTCGACGTGTTTGACCGCCGCCATGGCAAGGCCAATGCGCTGCACTTCCTTCGGGCCCATGTGCTTGAGCACTTGCGCGGCATGATCCTCACCAAGGCTCAGCAACAGAATCGCGGCCTGTTCGGTGTTGTTGAAGCGTTCGACCGAAAGCTCTTTCTTTTCCGCCTCGGTCGGCTTCTTTTCGGTGGTTGCGATCTCAGGCATCTTTTTCCATCCAGGTCTTCACCACTTGCGCGACGATGGTGGGGTCGGACTGCACCACGGCTTTGGCGCGAGCGACCGAATCAAGTTCCGTCGTCACCGGCGGCGGCAAGCTGAGCGAGGCTCCCGTACCGGATAAGCTCAGCGTGTCATCACGCATGCCGTCAGGGCCGATACCAGCGAGTGTAGCCCGTACCGCATCACTCTGATCTCCACCAGACAGACGGCGCATCACCGGGCGCAACACACCAAGCACGAACACAATGGCGATGATCAATCCCAATACCGGTTTGAACAGCATCTGGAACCAGGGTTGCTCCCAGAACGGGATCTCATGCGGCACTTCTGGTACTTCCGCCCGCACAAACGGGAAGCTCTGCACTTCCACCAGGTCGCCACGCTGGGCATCAAAACCAATCGCGCTCTGCACGAGCCGGGTGATATTGGCCACTTCCGCCGGCGAGCGTGCCACCTTGGCAACTGGTGCTGCAGCATCAGCCGCTGCCGGATCAGCCGGTGCAGCTGCCGGTGGCGTAACAAAATCCAGACCAATCGATGCGGTGACCCGGCGCACGACACCAATTTGTGAACGCGTGTGCGAGATGGTCGTGTCGTGATCGTAGTTGCGCTCGGCTTCTTCACGGCGGCTGCCGTTACCGGTCTGCGCGGCAGTCGCGGTCGCGGTGCCGGCACCTGCAACTTCCGGCGCCGTCGCCGGGGTCGGCGGCTGATTGGTCAGGGCACCCGGTACACCTTGCGCTCCGGCCGTTGCATTCTGTTCATTCAGCACCCGCTCGGAACGCAGCGCCGGCAGATCCGCGTTATAGACTTTCTGGGTTGCTTCCTGGGCGCTGAAATCCATGTCGACGTGCAGTTCGACGGTGTAGTTGCCGGCACCGACAATCGGCTCCAGGATGCGTTCGACTTTTTTCCGCAACTCGTCGGAGCGTTTGCGGCTTTCGGCGAACTCCTTGCTGGACTGAATTTCGTCCTGACTCATGCTGCCGGAATGATGCAGTCGACCAAACTGGTCAGTGATCGTGACCCGGCTGGCATCGAGGTTCTGCACACTGCCGGCAACCAGATCGACAATGGCGCGAACCTGTTCGGCATCGAGCGCGCGCGCCGAATACAGGTTCAGCAACACCGAGGCACTGGGCTTCTCGTTGTCGCGCAGAAAAACCGCTTCCTTCGGCAAGGCCAGATGCACCTCGGCCGCACGCACACCGGCGAACTGTTCAATGGTGCGGGCCAGCCGGATTTCCTGGGTTCGCAGCAAACGCGCCTGTTCCAGACGCTGGCTCACCGAGAAACCGCTGTCACGCGCCAGCAATTTGTCAACCTCGGCGCCGCCGGTTTCGATCCCCTGCGCCGCCAACTGCATCTGGACCCGCGAGAAATCTTCCTGAGCCACGCTGATCGAACCATCCGGCTCCAGACGGTACGGCACTTTCTGCTGTTCCAGCATGCTGACGACCGCGAGCGAGTTGTCACGATCAATCGGGCCAAGCGGCCGCATCAGTGGCTCACGCAACCACAGCACCACCAACAGGCCCAACGCAACGCTGGCCGCCAGACCGATCAGAATGCCGATCTGCCGCAGCACCGTCATGTTGCTGAGATTGGCCAGAATGCCGCCGCTGGTCAGCCCGACACCGGGACTGCTGACCAATGCATTCTCTTGTGCAACTTCCGCCATGACCGCTTGCTCCGTTCAGCCGATCTTCAGATCGGCATGTTCATGATGTCCTGATAGGCCGCGACCAAGCGGTTACGCACTTGCACCGTCGCCTGAAATGCGATGCTCGCTTTCTGGCTCGCGACCATGGCCTGGACCAGGCTCACGCTTTTGTCACCCAGTTCGACGCGGGTCTGCAAGGCACCAGCCTGCTGCTGAAGGCTGTTGACGTTGGTCAGCGCTTGCGAAAACAGATTGCCGAACTGCTGGACCCCATTGACGCCCGGCGTTGCGCTGGTCGGCAAACTGCCGAGCTTGCCGTCAAGCCGGACGGTATCGGCACGGGCACCGGCGCCGGCCTGTCCCGCCAACGCACGCAACTCACTGAGCAACTGACTGCGATCGATCGTGTTCATGGCATTTGCTCTTCACCACGTTCATGGCTTGTGCGGCAATGCCGCCAGCCGGTGTTCTTCAGATGCCGCTCGGCACGGCATAGCCCATTTCGCGCATCCGTGCGAGCTTGTAACGCAAGGTGCGCGGACTGATGCCGAGCTGCTTGGCGATGCTTTCCCGGGTATCACCGCTGTCGCGCAGCGTCTGCAGAATGCGTTCGAACTCGATGCGCCGCACAGCATCACTGAGCCGGTTCTCCGGCGCCGGTTCTACCGTGAGCGGGCCGTTTTCGTTCGCCGGCGCCGTCGCCAACTGAAAATCGGTAGCAGTCAGCTCGCGCCCGCTCTGCAGGATGAGCGCCCGCTGCACGGCATTGTCGAGCTCGCGTACATTGCCGGGCCAGTTATGCGCGGTCAGTGCCGCCATCGCCTCGATCGAGAGCTTCGGTGGTACCCGTTGAGTGCCGCGACAATGGCGGGCGATCAGGTGCTCGGCGATCGGAACGATGTCGCCTGGCCGCTCCGCCAGCGCGAGGCAGCGCAGCGGAAAGACATTGAGTCGGAAGTACAGATCTTCGCGAAAGCGATGTGCCTTGACCTCATCGAGCATGTTGCGGTTGGAGGTGGCAATGACCCGCACATTGAGCGCAATCGGCTTGCGGCCCCCCAAGCGTTCGACCTCGCGTTCTTGCAGCACCCGCAGGAGTTTTGCCTGCAGGTTCAGATCCATTTCGGAGATTTCATCCAGCAGCAATGTGCCGCCCTGGGCCTGTTCGAACTTGCCCGGGGTCGCCTGATGGGCACCGGTGAACGCGCCTTTCTCATAACCGAACAGCGTTGCTTCCAGCATGTTCTCCGGGATCGCGGCGCAGTTGATGGCGATGAACGGTCCGTCGCGCCGCTGCGAATGGTCGTGAACATAACGCGCCAACACTTCCTTGCCGACACCGCTCGGACCGGTGAGCAAGACGGTGGCTTCCGATTCGGCAACGCGACGCGCCAGCGTCAACAATTCGACACTGCGCGGATCGACCGCAACTGGGCCGCCGCCGCCGATTTGGGCGCGGGCATACTGTTTGACGGTGTCGATTAGCGCCTCGGGTGAAAACGGTTTTTGCAGATAATCGGTGGCGCCGTCCTGCATGGCTTTGACGGCATTGCCGACGTTGCCATAGGCGGTCATCAGCACAACCGGCAGGTTGGTGTGGATGCGGCGGATATGCCGGAGCAGATCATGGCCCGACATGTTCTCCAGATTCCAATCCGACAGCACCAGATTCGGTGTCTGCTCGTGCAGCAAGACCTGCGCCTGTTCGGCGCTGCTGGCGCTGCTGACCGAGAACCCGGCCGACGACAAGGTCTCGACGACAGCCTCGCGCAATGCGGTGTCGTCTTCCACCACCAGAACAGAAATATCAGTCACGGCACTTACCTCCTCACCGATGCGCGGTTCTAACCCGCACGTGCCAGCGCCATGGACGCCAGCGGCAATGTCAATGCAAAGCGGCTGCCATGGCCGACTTCGCTGCTAATCCGCAGTTCTGCCTGATGTGATTCCGCCACCGCCTGCACTACCGCAAGGCCCAGCCCGGTGCCGGTGCGCTTGGTGGTAAAGAACGGTTCGCGCAGCCGCGCCAGCACCGCTGGCGACATGCCGCAGCCGTTGTCTTCGACACTGATAGTCAGATGTTGCTCGTCGCTTTCGCTGACGCGAACGCGCACTTCACCGGCAGTCTTGCTGCGCTGCAGGCAGGCGTGAAACGCGTTGTCGATCAGGTTGCCGAGTGCGCCAATCAGGGCATCGCGATTGCCGATGACCGCAAGCGCAGCGCGCGGCCCTTCCCGCAGCAGCGTGATGTCTTGTTGCTGCGCGAGCGGTTGATAGATATCGAACAGTCGATCCAGCAGCTCGGACACGACCAGCGCCTCCACTTTCGGGCTGCCACCACCGGCGACCAACAGCATGTCGGCAATTTGACGCTCCATGTGCTGCAGCCGCTCGATCACCCGACTGGCATGACGGTTACCGGCATCGGTGCCGGCATGCTTCTGCAATTGGTGTGCGCACAGCAGCGCACTGGCGATTGGCGTGCGCAGCTGGTGCGCGAGACTGGCCATCAGCTGGCCCATCGACGCCATCCGATCCCGCTGGGCAAGCCGCGCCTGCAGGCGACGGGTTTCCGTCAGATCGGAAATAACAACCAGTTGGCCCATGCCATCACTCATCGCGCGGGTGGCGATCTGGACACGGCGGCCATCACGCAGGCTGACTTCATAGCCATCGTCCGCACGCGGCTCGAAACTGCGGGCAATGACATCGCGCCAACGCTGACCGAGCAGCGGCACACCCAGCAGATCGATGGCGACCGGATTGGCATCCTGGACATTGCCGGCCATGTCGAGCAGCAGGACGCCAACCGGCAGCAGGGCCAGCACTTCGCGCAAAGGCTCGCGGTTCTGCGGGAATGACGCGCGCTCGGCCGCCGCCAGCACCGAATGCAGGGCAGCGCTCAGGTTGGGCGTGGCAGAAGAACGGGTTGCAGCATCGATCATGGTTTCGCTCCGCGGTGGGATACCGGCTCGCGAAACCATTAATGCAGGGACTGTGCCAGAATAAAATTTATTTGATAATCAGAGAGATAAATCGACTGCGAAGAATTGACGTCAAGCTTCCGTCATTTCTTCGCCGCGGCCCATGCCGTACTTGCGCATCTTCTCGACCAGTGTGGTCCGGCGCATCTGCAGCCGCTCGGCGGCGCGCGCGACCACCCCACCCGCTTCACTGAGCGCCTGGTTGATGAACGCGATCTCCAGCTCGGCCATGTAGTCTTTCAAGTTGATGCCATCGCGTGGCAGTACGGCGACGGTACTGGTCAGCATGGCACCACTGCGATCCTCGCCGGCCAGCGCCGGCGCCGACGTCACCGTCAAGCCCTCGGCATGGCGATACTTGGTCGGCAAATCACCGACATCGACTACGCCATACGGATAGAGAATGGCGAGGCGTTCGATGAGATTGGCGAGTTCTCGCACGTTGCCCGGCCAGTCATACCGGCTCAGGCTGACCAGCGCGTTCGGCGACAAGCGCACGGCCGGCGCCCCGCTCGCTTCGAGCCGGGAAATCAGTTCGTTGACCAACAACGGAATGTCTTCGCGGCGCTCGCGCAGCGGCGGCATTTCAATCGGGAACACGTTCAACCGGTAGAACAAGTCTTCCCGGAACTTGCCTTCGGCGACCTGCCGTTCGAGATTGCGGTGGGTCGCGGCAATGATGCGGACATCGGCCTGGATGGTGCGGTTGGAGCCAACCCGCTCGAAGGTTTTTTCTTGCAGCACGCGCAGCAGTTTGACCTGCAACGCCATCGGCATGTCGCCGATCTCATCCAGAAACAGGGTGCCGCCCTGGGCCAGCTCAAAGCGGCCCTGACGCGCCGTGATGGCGCCAGTGAACGCGCCTTTTTCATGGCCGAACAGCTCGCTTTCGAGCAATTCGGCAGGAATGGCGCCGCAATTGACCGGCACAAACGGCTTGGTCCGACGCGCCGACATGTAATGAAGATTGCGCGCCACCACCTCCTTGCCGGTGCCGGTTTCACCGAGCACCAACACACTGGCGTCAGTCTGCGCGACATGCTCGATCAGCCGCCGCACTTCCTGGGTCGCTTTGCTGTTGCCGACCAGACTGCGGAACAGCTCCACCGGCCGATCGCCGACCCGAACAGCGTGTTGGTTGTTGCGGCAGACCTGGCATTGATGCAGCAGATCGAGCAGTTGGGCGTAGCGCAGCGGTACCTCCAGGGTACCGACCACATGCGGCTGCAACACCGGCTCCAGTTGCACCAATGAAATGCCGCCATTGATCAGCAGCACCGGTGCCTGCCGATCATGCTGATGCAGAGCCTGTATGATGGCTTTGCTGTCGGCATTCAAACTGCCCAGCACTACACCGAGGTAACGACGGTTTTCCGGCAGGAAATCGCGATAGGTCTGGCTGTCTGCCAGTGAGCACTCCTCGCCGAGGAATTCCAGAATGATACCAAGGCGCGCACGGCGCTCGCTGTCATCGTCCAGCACCAACAGCTGCAGTTCCCGCCACACGTTGCCTACTCTCCAAAATCATTGTTACTTCAAAGGGTTGGCATAAGGGATAGAAGACAGATCTGATATTGTCAAATTCTTGGCAGAACTTTTCCCTGTCTGGACCGGTGCGATGCGAATGCCGGGCTGAAACCTTGGTACCGATTGGAAGGGGCCGGTGCGGCCTACGCCACTTCGTGATTGCGCTGCTGCATGGGCCTTTGCATAACACTGACCTGCCAACACGGCGCGATCTGCACGGCTCAATCAGCACTGGCCAAAAACGCCAACCAAAAAGAAAGGGGCTTAAGTCACCCTAAGCCCCTTACCGTACGACTGAAGCCGCAGTCCCTGAAGTGTTCTCAGCACCGCAAGGCACGTCTTCGTGAAGCCTCGTCACCATCGGTTGTTCTCAGCAACCGGCAGCTAGGGCCTCGTTTTCTCCGGAGATGTCACCGATTCGCAAATGGAGACCTATCATGGGAACTGACATTCGTGTCTCGGGACGCCGTTTGTTCAGCAAAGCCTGTGCCAACCTGCAGCAGACGCAAGTCCGCAGCCTGCTGCAGCAGCAAAAATGGCGTGTTTCCCCCGATTTTCTGTCATCACGATGGCCGCTGCGCCAGCTCCCCCCGGTCTGCAACCGGCGCGCCAGGCGGGTTTTTGCTGCGCCGGGCAGCGTATTCCCGGGCATTTGCCCCAGTGCTGCCGGCAAAAGCTTGCCGCAGCGGCAATGCCGCGCCGTCGATCGGCGGAAAAGCCGCTCCCACGTTGGCGTCACGTCTCGGCTGTGTCGGGCACGACTATTGAAAGCCCGCCTGTTCAAGGAAAGCGCGGCCGCGGTTTAACCGCCTTTGCCGGGGCGCTGCAGCCTCTCTGAACACCGGAGGTCAAGACCAGCGGCAGACCCGGCACGCGCCCGCCTCGCTACGGTGCCAATGACCTTCCGCCGCAGCACACCCTGTCAGCAGCCTCAGCTCATAAAAAAAATTTCAAAAAAAGTCTCAAGCTTCCGCACCGGCCGTCGATAACCCGGACGAGCGAGTTGTGTCTCAGCATGACACGCTCAACGTGGCAGGAATGTTCTCAGTGTTCCCCACGGCAGGCAGGGGTGTTCTCAGCTCCACCAGCCGACCAACACGAAAGGATGTTCCTGCTTTTTTGCGTCCGCGTTTTTGTTGACTTCAACAACAAGCGCCCAGCAAACCCAGCTCGAACTCCTTTCCGACAACGGCAACTTTGTAAGCGTCTTGAAGCCAGCAGGCCTGACGCGTCGAAGAGTGAGGAGTAAGACATGGGAAGCGTAATCGCCACCAACATTGCGTCCATCAACGCCCAGCGCAACTTGTATGGGACGTCGAACGGGCTCAACGTCACGTTTCAGCGACTGTCATCCGGTTTTCGTATCAATACCGCCAAAGATGATGCCGCTGGTCTGCAAATTTCCAACAAACTTGGATCGCAAATCGGCGGCCTGACCGTCGCTGCCCGCAACGCCAATGACGGCATTTCGCTGTCTCAAGTGGCGGAAGGTGCCGTTGGCGAAGCCACCAACCTGCTGCAGCGCATGCGTGATCTGGCCGTGCAATCAGCCAACGGCTCGAACGGTCCGTCGGAGCGCTCGGCCCTGCAGCAGGAAGTGGCGCAACTGAAATCGGAACTGAACCGGATTGCCGAAACCACCCGCTTCGGCAGCGCGGTGCTGCTGAACGGCACGTTCGGTTCGCGCTCGTTCCAGGTCGGCGCCAATGCCTTCGAAACCATCAGCGTCACCATGGGCAACGTCCGCGCCGACGCGACCGGTTCCTACCGCGTCGACACCAGCGCCGGCGTCAACCTGCTTGATGCCAGCGCCACGCTCGGCACCGACAATACCGTCACCAACGCCGTTGCTGGCGATACGATTACCCTGTCCGGCTTTCTCGGCACCGCCGACATCACGTATGCCGCTGCGGCAAGCGCCCGCGACATTGCCAACGCCGTCAATTTCGTTTCCAGCGACACCGGCGTGAACGCCAGTGCCCGCACGGTCGCACAATTGTCGGGCCTGGCAACGGCCGGCACCTTGTCGTTCCAGCTGTTTGGCAGCAATACCGACACCGCCAATCCGATCGTGATTTCCGCGTCGATTACCGACGTCGATGATCTGACGCCGATTGCCGATGCCGTCAACCGCTTCAACGCCGAAACTGGCGTCTCTGCCGAGATTGTCGTCGATCCGGCAACCGGCGACAAAAACGTGCACTTGATCAGCGAAACCGGCACTGACATCAAAGTCGTTGATTTCAACAACAGCGCTGGCGCTGGCGGCACCATCGCCTTCACGCCGCGCGACTTCAATGGCGAGGCGCTGGCCGGTTCAACCGCTGCGACCTTGGTGCCAGCCGGCAACGACTCGGCGGTCATCGCCGGCATGGTGCGATTCGACTCCAGCCGCTCGTACACCGTAACGGCGGCAGCCGCTGACATCTTTGCCGCTGTTGGCACCCAGAGTGCCGGCCTGGAAGATGTCGCCAACCTCAATATCGCCACCGGTATCGGCGCGCAGGAAGCGATCATCATCATCGACAAAGCGATCGAGGCGATCGACTCGGTGCGTGGTGATCTCGGCGCGGTGCAAAACCGCTTCATCAGCACGATCTCGAACCTGAACAGCGTCAACGAGAACGTCGCTGCCTCGCGTTCGCGCATCCGGGACACCGACTTCGCCCAGGAAACGGCGAACCTGTCGAAGTTCCAGGTGTTGCAGCAAGCCGGTCTGTCGGTGTTGGCGCAAGCCAATGCCCAAGGCCAGAACGTCCTTCAACTCCTGCAAGGATAATGACCATGACCGCCAAAACGGTCGCCGCTAACTCTGGCTCTTACCGGCGACGGCAACGTGTGACCCCGACTGAGGGCGGTTCCAGGACCGCGCAGTCTGCTCTGATGGAAATTGCAGTAACCGCAGTACCCGTAGTAACAGCAGTGCCCCAAGCCCTTACCGACGACGACTCCGCAGGACAGGGCTGAGGGTTTTCTCAGGACCGCTCAGCCACCTGACCCCCGCGAAGCTTGTCCCCGAGTGCAGTTATCGGGGAGCGGGGGTCAGGCCGGCGTCGGGGCAGTGCCCAAGGTGATGGTCCGAGATTGAGGTACCAGTTAACGCCACGGAACGGTGTGCCCAGGCAATGTGACAAAAACCCGGCGCAGATTTTTTTCGGCGCCAGCAGTGCAGATAAGTTACTGATTCGCCTACCCCACACGGGGTCTGCCAAGTCAAGAAGGCAGACGCCCGCGCTCGTCATTGCAAAATCCCTTTAAAGTTTCGCCATGCGGTCCCGATAACCTGTTCGGACCGGCGCTGCGTTCTCAGCGCAGACCGGACTAGACAGGTTGCGAATTTGCTCAGTTTGCAGTTCAGAGCTACGTGACCGGCGTCGGCAGCGGGCTTTCTCAGGGCAGTTGCCAGCGTCTCGTAACTTTGTAGGCCCCGCTTTCTCAGAGTGGGACATCGAAGGAGACCTATCATGGGTAGCGTCATTCAGACGAATGCGTCCTCTATCAACGCCCAGCGTAATTTGCTGGGTACCAACAATGCGCTTGCCACCACGTTCCAGCGGCTGTCGTCCGGTTTCCGGATCAACAGCGCCAAGGACGATGCCGCCGGCCTGCAGATCAGCAACCGTCTGAGCTCGCAAATCGGCGGTCTGTCGGTTGCCGTGCGCAACACCAACGACGGTATCTCGCTGGCACAAACCGCGGAAGGTGCATTGCAGGAAAGCACCAACATCCTGCTGCGGATGCGTGACCTCGCCGTGCAGTCGGCCAACGGCTCGAACGGCGGCAGCGAACGCGCCGCGCTGCAGCAGGAAGTCAACCAGCTGAAGCAGGAACTGACCCGCATCGCCGAAACCACCACTTTCGGCTCGCGCAAAATCCTGGACGGCACCTTCGGTTCGGAAGCCTTCCAGGTCGGTGCCAACGCCTTCGAAACCATCAATGTGACCTTGGGTAACTACAAGGCCAACAACATGGGTTCGTACACCTATGACCTGTGGAACGCGGCTGGCGCAGCTGCCGTTACTTCGCTGGGTGGCGTGCTGGCTGCTGGCACCGTCACCGCCAACGGTGTCACCGGTAACCTGACCATCGCCGGTCTGGAAACCGAAGTGATCGCCGTTTCGGGTTCGGCCTCGTCGGTCGCCGCTTCGATCAATGCGGCGTCGGGTTCGACCGGTGTTGAAGCGGATGCCCGCACCACCATCGGTCTGAGCTTCTCGATTGACGACACTTACACCTTCACCCTCGCTGGCCAAGGCGGCACCGGTGTCACCATCCAGGCGACGATTGCGGGTGGCGACCTGACTTCGATGGCCGATGCGATCAACGCCGAAGCCGGCACCACCGGTCTGACCGCGAGAGTGGACGGCTCGGAAATCATCCTGACCAGCGAAGCCGGTGACGACATCACCATCGATTCGCTGACCACGGTGAGCACCGGCGCCATCACGGTGCAGGGTTATGACTACACTGGCGAAAACGCACTGGCTGCGTCGACTGACGTGCTGACTGAAGCCGCTGACGATGCCATGCGCGCCATCGGCGTGGTTGCCTTGAACAGCGCCAAGTCGTTCACCAGCACCGCCAGCGCCGCGACCATCGACGGCACCACCACGACCAACAGCGCTGCCCTGTCTGACGTGACCGATGTCGATATTTCGACCGCGATTGGTGCCCAGCAAGCGCTGAACATTCTGGACGATGCCATCTCCTTCGTTGACAGCTCGCGTGCCGCGCTCGGTGCCGTGCAGAACCGTCTGCAAAGCACGATCGCCAACCTGGGTAGCGCGATCGAGAACCTCTCGGCCTCGCGTTCACGTATCCGTGACACCGACTTTGCTGCCGAAACAGCCAACCTGACCAAGAACCAGGTGCTGCAACAGGCAGGTCTGGCGATTTTGGCGCAGGCCAACGCCGGTCCGCAAAGCGTGCTGTCGCTGCTGCAGTAATAAGCGAAGGTTAAGGAACGGCAATGATGTCCCGCCGCTCCCCACGGGCCCACAACGGCGACGGTCGAAAGACCGTCGCCTGTTGCGCTGCCACACACGGTTCCCGCGTGTGTCGGTACGTTCGGCCAGAAGGCCGGATGGCATTGATAGGAGACGACCATGTCAACTGATGTGAACAGTTTGGCTGGCGGTCCCCGCGTGCCCGTCAACACCTCTGCGACTGCTATTGGCAACAATGTGGTGAATCTGCGCCCCGCCACCCGGCAAGAAATTGCCATCCGGCCGGCACAAACCGAGATAAAGGCTCAACCGGCACCGGCGCCGGAAGAGAGTCAGGCCAGTCGCATCGAACAGCAAAACAAGGACGAAGCGGAAGCCCTGCGCGCCAAAGTCGAGGAGCTCAACCAAAACGCCCAGAGCATCCGTCGCAGCCTGCGTTTTGATGTCGACAACGACACTGGCATCACGGTAATCACCGTGCGCGACCGGGAAACGGATGAAGTCATCCGGCAGATCCCGTCCGAAGAGTTGCTGGAGCTGGCCCGCTATTTTGCGGAAGTCAGCGAAGGGCAAGGCGAAAGCAAAGGTTTGTTGCTGCGCGCTGAGGTTTGACCTTCGGCACCAGACCGGGCCAGCCGTCCTGCGATGGCTGGCATGGCGGTTGCTCTCTCCAAAGAAAGACGAGCATCGGCTTGACTGCAGGAGTTCACGATATGGGCCTCATTTCATCTGCTGGCGCTGGCTCGGGCCTCGATGTTGAGGCCATCATTTCGGCCCTGATCAACGCCGAACGCGCACCGGTCCAGCTCCGTCTGGATCGCCAGGAAGCGCAGACCACCACCACCCTGACCGGTATTGGTGCCCTGTCCTCCGCACTCAGCACCTTGAAAACGGCACTGCAGAAACTGGATGCCGCTTCCGATTTCAAGGTTCGCTCCACCTCACTGTCGCAAAATGGCTACGTCACCGTGTCGCCGGGCGACGCCGCCAGTGCCTCCGACTTTTCGGTCGAAGTGGTGTCGCTGGCAACCGGCTCCAAACTCGAATCCGCAGCGATTGTCGGCGGCTCCAGCGCCACCTTTGGCGCTGGCGTGCTGACCTTCGCTGCCGACGGCAAGAACTTCTCGGTTTCCGTTGATGCCGACGACACGCTCACCGAGATCCGCAACAAGATCAACAGCAGCGCCGACAATATCGGCGTCACCGCGACCATCATCTCGACCGATGCCGGCACCAAGCTGGTGCTGAACTCGAAAATAACCGGCACCGGCAATGGTCTGACCGTCACCAACAACAATGCCGCACTCGATGCCATCTCGACCAATCTGGTGGAAACCCAGGCAGCCGCCGATGGCCAGATAAAAATCAACGGCAGTCTGGTGACCAACAGCAGCAACACCTACACCACTGCCGTTGCCGACGTCACCATCACTGCACTGAAGACCAATACGGCCGGTGAGACCACCGAAGTCTCGATCTCGGAAGACAAGAGTGCGGTCAAGAAAGCCATCGAAGACTTCGTCAAGGCTTACAACACGGCCTTTGATGAAATCAAGAAGCTGACCAGCAACGTCGAAGGTGCGGAAGGTCCGCTCGCTGCCGACAGCTCGGCGCGCAGCATCACGAATCGCTTGCGCAACTTGCTGACCAGCTCGGTTGCCGGCGTGGATAACGACTTTTCCAGTCTGGCAGCAATCGGTATCGCCACCACGCGCACCGGCACGCTGGCGGTCAACAGCAGCAAGCTTGACGCTGCACTGAACAACGGCCTGGACGACATCGTCAGCCTGTTCAGCGGTGAAGATGGTCTGGCCAACCGCACCATTGATTACATTGACTCGCAGATTGGTTCTGGTGGTGCCCTGCCTTCGCGTACCAACACCCTGAACAAGGAACTGGATCGGATCGACAGTCAGCGTGATTCGCTGGCGCTTCGACTCAGCAAAATCGAAACCAGACTGCGGGCCCAGTACGGCGCACTGGATGCGCTGGTTGCCCAGTTCAACGGCACCTCGGCCTTCATTGCCCAGAACCTGGCCAACCTGCCAGGCACGTCGAAGAAGTAATTCACTCACCATCGCTGTTGGGAGAGCTGTCATATGTCCATGCAATACGCCAAGCAGTACGCCAAGATCAGCGCCGTCTCGGAAACCGAATCGGCCGATCCGCACCGCCTGATCCAGATGCTGATCGATGGCGCCTTGGCCAAACTCATCGTCGCCAAGGCGATGATGGAACGGCGTGACGTTGCCAAAAAAGGCGAGAATGTCAGCTGGGCCATCTCGATCATCGGCGGCCTGCAAGCCAGCCTCGACATGCAGAAAGGTGGCGAGATCGCGCAGACCCTGAACGCACTGTACGAATACATGACGGTGCGTCTGGCACAAGCCAACGCCACCAATGATGTCTCCGGTCTGGACGAAGTGATTCACCTGATGAAGACCATCAAGGAAGGCTGGGACGGCATTCGCCCACAGGCTACCGAGATGTTCAAGGCCGGTGAAACCAGCACGGCGCGGGTCTCGGCATGAGTCCGGCGCTGGCCGAAATTGTCGCGCTGAGCGACGAGCTGAAGCGGCTGGCCACAGTGCAGGATTGGTCGGGCATGGTCAGCATTGGCCATACCCGTCAGGAAAAGCTGGAAGCCTACTTTGCCAGCACACCGTTACCGGATGACGGTGGATTGGTGCGCGACGTACTGACCGCGATCCAACAAGCGGACGCCGTCCTGCTCCGCGAGGCCGGCAGCCAACGTCAGCGCCTGTTGCAAGATGCAGTTGATCTGCGTCAGCGCTGGCAAATGTCCAACACCTATCAGCGCGTGCAGAATCTGCAAACGTGACCGACTCCCGCACCGAGCTCACGGTTCGGCTGGCGGTTCCGGCCGATCTCCCGTTCATCGTTGCCGGGGCGCAAGCCTTGGCAACACTCGAACAGGGCGATTCCGGATTGCCGCTCAAGGCTGATTTTGCCGAGCGCTTGCAACGCTACTTTCAACAACTGCTGGACACCCCCTCTGCCCTGCTGCTGATCGCCGAGCGTGACGGCAAATCGCTTGGCTATATCGCCGGCAGTTTGCAAACCATGCCCAATGATTTTACCGACGTCGTGCTTTACGGCCTGATACAAGTGCTGTGGGTCAATGAAGAAGCACGCCGACTTCAACTTGGCCAGACGCTGCTTGAACTGTTTGAAGCGACCCTGCGCGAACAGGGCGTGCACCATGTCGACGCGCAACATGCCAGCAGCAATCTTCCGGCCGCCGGGTTCTGGCAGAAGAACGGATACTGCCCGGTCAGCGTCACCGTCAGAAAGACGCTGTAACAGGCAACGCATTGGCAATGCTGTTGCCGCCACATTTGCTCCTGCACCCCGTTAGAGCGCCGGGCAACGGCGCTGATACCGCTGCATAGTCAGCCGTAGTCTCGAGTGCGCGCTGTCCTGTGGTGCAGCTACCTCGCTTGCTCAGAACGCGGCAGGTGTCTGTCGTTGAACGCTTTGCCCGACCGGCCTTCTCGGAGCGGGATTTCATAAGGGATCGGTCTTCATGAACAGCGTCATCCAGACGAATGCTTCGCCGACCAATGCCCGCGTCCGCGACCCCGACTTTGCCACCGACACCGCCAACCTGAGCAAGAACCGGGTATTGCAACAAGCTGGCTGGCCGATTCCGGCTCAGGCGCGGGCCAATGCCGGCCCACAGCGCCGTGCGCTCGCAACTGCGCGGAGCCGAACAGAAAAAGCCGGCGAATGCCGGCTTTTTCTGTCGCGCACAGTTTTCTTGTCTCGCTGAGAATCGATTAGAGGAAACGGAACAACGACAGGTTCTGGACGCGGGCAAAACTGCTCTGCGCTGCCTCCAGCGCGGTTTGCTGCAGATTGAACCGGCTGATCGCTTCCACGACATCCAGATCCTCAAGCGAGGACAATGTCGTCTTGGCATTGACCTTGGAGGCTTCATTGGCCGACAGTTCGGAATCGATCACATTGAGTCGCGTACCGAGCTCCGCCCGGACCCGACTGATGTTCTCCAGGCCACGATCCAGCGACTCCAGGCTGTAATCAAGTGCCATGCGCAACTGGGCTCTGGCCGCCTCGGTATCACTGCCGGCCCGCATGGCGTCAATGGCATTCTGCACCGTGGTAAAGATATCCACCGATTCGGCCATTTCAATGGTGAAACTGTCGCCCACTGCCGGTACACCGTTGATCCCGGTCTTGATGCCATTGAAGACGATCTGGCCATCTTCCACGTAAGCCGGCGCATCGGCCGGCACGACCAGCGGCGGCGCCGGAATCAGCTGACCATCGATCGACCCGGTCACCGTATACGCCAACTCACCGGCGGCATTGGTTACCATCGTGATGGTGTAGATTTGCGGTGCCGCGGCATTGAATGCCAAGCGGTCGCTGACCGAACCCGGATCGATCGCGCCACTACCGGTGTTGGCAGCATTGCCGAACGTGGCAAAGTCGCCGTTACCGTCCTTGATCAGCTGAAAGACATCGGCGCCGGAATGGGTCACGCCGACCGCGACGTCATTGTTGATGAAGATCTGACGCTGGCCGTTGTCACCACCGTAGACAAAATTGCCCGCCATATCACGGGCGAACGGTTTGACATCAGTCCGGAAGCCGGCGAACAGGTACTCGCCTTCCGAGTTCTGGCTGTTGGCAATGCCCACCAGCTCTTCCAGACGTTCCTGCGCTTCATTGGCGAGTGCTTCGCGTTCAAGGGCGTCGTAGGCGCCATTGCCGGCCAGCAGGATGAGTTCACGAACCCGGCCCAGTGCCGTAGTAAATGTATCGAGAATGCTGTCGGACTGTTCGTTGTAACCCTTGGCCGTGGTCGCGTTCTGTTTGTAGCGTTCCAGACTCGCCAGCTCGGTCTTGAAGGCCTCGATCAGCGTCGCCGCCACCGGGTCATCGGATGGCGTCAGCACGCGTTTCTGGGTCGCCAACTGCAACTGGGTTTTTGCCAGCGCCGACTGCTGATCCAGGATCGCGTCGATGCCACGCTGATAGAAACCGGTTGTCGATATCCGCATGATCACGGACCTCCGTTAATGCTTGTCAGGTTCAGCGCACGGACTGGAACAAGGTGTCGAACAACGAACGTGCTACGGAAATCACCTGCGCCGAGGCCTCATAGGCTTGCTGAAACCGAATCAGGTTGGCCGCCTCTTCATCCAAGTTTACGCCAGAACTGGCATCTCGGCGCGCCTTCGACTGCTCCACCAGCGCCGCACTCGACGCATGGTTGGCATCGGCTTCTGCCGTGCGTGTACCGACGTCCGCGATCAGGCGACCGTAGGCCTGCGAGTAATTGGAGCGGCCACCATCCATGGTCGGCAAATTCTGCAATGCGGCCAGCAATTGGCTGTTGCGGTTATCACCGACACCACCGGCGTTGTAGTAGACATCAAAGCTGTCGCCGGCGCGCGGCGCACCGGCCATGGTGATCTCGTAGCCGTAGCCATTCACTGGCGGCCCGGCCGAGGCCAGCAGATCGTTGTCCTGATTCGGGACAAACGTGGCACCGGCCACCAGTATCGCGCTGGTGGAGGCATCCACCACGTTATAGGTGGTGGCGGACGTGAACACGATCTGCAGCGGCGGCGACAATGCAAACGGCGTGGCAAAGGCTGCCGTCGTCGTGTCGGTCACCTGTACCGACTTGACGATGCCGCTGCCGGTGTTGCTGGTGGTGGTACGCGTGTTAACCGGGAGCGCTGCCGCCACCGCTTTGACATCGTCGATCACCCGTTCCATTTCACCGGCCGCGCCGCGTGTCGGCGCCAACACGAAGCTGTCGCCGTTGACGGCATTGGCGTTGATCGTCAGCGTGAGGCCATCGCCGATCGCGACGGTTGCCGGCGCAGCCGGCGCCACGAAGCTGCTGATGACGGTGTTGTCAGACAGGCGCGTGACGGTATAGGTGCCGGCATTGAGCGTCATCCGATAGTTGCTGTTGGTGAGATTGTTGACGTCAGTGATCTGAACGGAGAACGAACCCGGTCCGGTGTAACCGGTTTGCGGAATGACCCGCCGTGCAGCAATCGCCGCGTCATTGAAATCGGTGAAGAACAGACCACCCAATTCATTGTTGAGATCCATGCCAAGCGCATGCTGATCGTTGACGGTGCTCGCAAGGCCAATGGCGACCTTGCCGAGCGTATTGATCGCCGGTTCCAGCAATTCGGTCCGGAACCGCAGCAAGCCACCGAGCTTGCCGCCAGAAATCTGGCTGGTGATGTCGATCAGTGCGCCGCCATTGGTCGATTGCAGGAACAGATCGGTGTTGCGCGGATCGTTGATACCCGGCTGTGCAACCACCTGGTTGTACACCGCACCGACCACCAGGGCCTGGCCGTTGCCGAGAAAGACGCTGATGCTGCCGTCGGCCTGATCGACGGTAGTGATGTTGGTCAACGTCGCCAGCTTGTCGATCAGCACATCGCGCTGATCGAGCAGATCATTGGGCTGACCAGCGACGCCATTGCCGGCCGATACTGCGGCGGTGATGGCGATATTGAGGTTGGCAATACTCTGGCCGAGCGAACTGATCTCGACCGCAATGGCGCTGACCGAGGCATTGGTACTGTCACGCTGCTTGCTGAGCGTGTTGTCCAGCGTCTGAAAACGCCCCGCCAGGGTGTTGGCCTGGCTCAGCAACACCTGCCGTGCCGGAATTGACGAAGGGTTGTCGCTGACGCCCTGCAACGCGGCAAAAAAAGCCTGCAGTTGCTGGTTCAGACCGGTGTCGGCATCGGCCAGCAGGCTGTCGAGTTGCCGGGCCTGCTCCAGATAGGCTTCATAGGAAGACGCGGAATTGCTGTTGGCGCGCACTTCATTGGTCAACACCTGATTGAAAATGCGCGAAACATTGCTGAGCTCGACGCCCGAACCAAAATACTGACCGCCCAGAAACTGCGGCAGGCTCGAAATGTACTCGTTGCGCTGGCGGTTGTAGCCTTCGGTATTGACGTTGGCAATATTGTGTGAGGTGGTCGAAATGCCGATCTGCGAGCCCAGCAGTCCGGATACGCCCACATTGAGTATGTCGATGGCCATCGCAGAAACTCCACCTCAGGTTATCCGCCGCGACACGCCGGCTCCGTCGGAACCGGCAAGCGGCGGCAATGCCTGATGATTACAGCAATTTGCGTGCCTCCGCGATCAGATCACGCAGAAAATCGCTGTTGAAAACCCGCATCAATTTGTTCGCGTAGGCCGGGTCGGTCGCGTAACCCGCCTGCTGCAAACCTTCGGCATAACGCTGCGGGTCGGCGGCGTGCTTCAATGCCTCTGCGTAACGCGGCGAGGACTGAATGAACTGCGCATAATCGGCGAATGCCTCGGCCGGCGAATGATAGGCACGGAAGCTCGCACGCTGACGTTCCGGCAGCCCTGCTACATATTCCAGGGTCTGGGCGTGCACGACCGGGCCTTGCCAGCGGCTGTCAGCCTTGATGCCGAAATAATGCTGGCCAGTGTTGACCACGTCCGCCGGCAAAACCTTACCGCCCTCGCCCATCGCCATGCCCTTGCCCCAACCGGTTTCCAGTGCGCTCTGCGCCACCAGCAATGCCGGATCGACGCCCAGACTGGCAGCGACACGCTCGGCGTGCGGCAGCACGGTTGCAACGAAGGCCTGTGGCGTCATCGGTTCAGGATTCTGCGCCGCTTGCAGCGGTGGCCGGACCGAGCTGAGTGGATTTACCGGTGCCGTAAATGGAGTCGCCGGTGCCGGTGAAACAGCGCTGGCATCACGCTTGGCCGGTGTGCGGCTCAGCTGCTGCACCATCACTTCGGCCAGTCCGAGTGATTGCTGGTTCGCGAGCGACAAGGCCAGCTGCTCATCATGCATCTGCTCGTAGAATTCGCTGCTGCCGCCGCCACCAAAAAAGTCGTCTTCTTCGAACACATCATTGGCCGCCCGCATCGACTTCAACAGTTCCTGCAGAAAGACCGATTCAAACTGTTTTGCCGCCGCACGCAGTGCCGCCGTTTCATCGCTGGCGCCAAGCTGGCGCAACTGATTGAGCGAGCGCAGATCGTGATAGCTGCCGACATCCGGCAATGGCGCTGTCGTGGGGATCGGGCGCTCGCTCATGGCACGCCTCAGATCACAACCAGCTCGGCTTGCAAGGCACCGGCCTGCTTCAAGGCTTCCAGAATCGCCATCAGGTCACCGGGCGCTGCGCCAACGGCATTGACCGCACGGACGATCTGCTCCAGCGTCACCCCCGGCGGGAACAGGAACATGCGGGAATCTTCCTGGGCAACGTTGATGTTGCTCTGTGGTGTGGTCACGGTGTCACCCTGTGCCAAGACATTGGGCTGACTGACGTTCTGCTGTTCGGTGATCGTCACTACCAGATTGCCGTGCGCAACCGCCGCCTTTTTGACCCGGACATGATTGCCAATGACAATTGTGCCGGTACGCGAATTGATCACGACTTTGGCGGCCGGTTCACCCGGTTCCAGCGTCAGATTTTCCAGCACCGACATGAACGTCACCCGTTGTGCCGGATCGCGCGGGGCGCCGACCTCAACGGTGCCGGCGTCAAGTGGCTGCGCCACCAACGGGCCGAGCAGCTTGTTGATCTGCTCGGCGACACGTTTGGCCGTGGTGAAATCCGGCGCATGCAGGTTGAGCAGAATGGAGTCGCCCAGCGCGAAGCCATTGGGCGCCATGCGTTCAACGGTGGCGCCATTCGGGATGCGCCCTGACGTCGGTACATTGACGGTGATCTTGGAACCATCGTTGCCCTGAGCGCCGAAGCCACCGACCACCAGATTGCCTTGGGCAATCGCGTAGATTTCGCCATCGACACCGCGCAGCGGCGCCATCAACAAGGCGCCACCACGCAGCGATTTGGCTTCACCCAAACTGGATACGGTGACATCGATTGCCTGGCCGGGTTTGGCATACGGCGGCAGTTCGGCATGGATGGCGACAGCGGCGACGTTCTTGACTTTCGGCACCTGCCCTTCCGGCAACACAATGCCGAACCGGCTCAGCATGGATTTGAACGCCTGCGCGGTGTACGGCGTCTGCTCGCCGGTGCCATCGAGACCAACGACCAGACCATAACCCACCAGCGGGTTGCTGCGAACACCGGCAATACCGGCGATGTCTTTCAGGCGCTCGGCTTGCGCGCCATTGCCGGTCAGCACCAGCAAGGCGGTCAGCGCGACTGTCAACAGACGATTTGCCATCATGCACCTCAGAACGGCCACCACTCGGTACTGAAGAACCGCGACAACCAGCCGCGACTGTTCGCTTCAGCCATCTGACCGGTGCCACTGTAAGCGATCCGGGCATTGGCGACGCGAGTCGACAACACCTGATTGTCCGGGCTGACATCCTGCGGCCGGACGATGCCACTGATGCGAACAAATTCCTGACCGGTGTTGATGTTTACCCACTTGTCACCGCGCACCACCAGATTGCCGTTCGGCAATACCTGCGTGACCATCACGGTTACCGTGCCGGTCAAGGCATTGCTCTGTTTGCTGTCGCTTTCGGCCTTGAAATCGCGGGTGGTTTCGATATCAGTTTCAAAACCAAACTTGTCGCCGTCAATCATCGGATTGGCGCGACCGAAAATCAGGTTCGGCGAGATATCGGTGGAATCGTCTTTCTTGATCTTGGTATCCGCTTTCTTCTGCGCCTGGGTGTTTTCGACCAGCCGCACCGTGATCAAATCACCGACCCGATTGGCCTTGCGATCTTCGAACAGGAAATTGGCGGTGCCGGGGTTGTACAGCGCGCCGGGCTGCGCGGCAGCCGGCTCGGGAATGGCGGGCATCACCGGGGCAAACTCCGGGTCATCCGGCGCCGGCCCCGGCATCACGACGCAACCGGTGAGGGCCGGCAACAGCAATGGCAGCAGCCATTTGATCGAGCAGATCTTCATATCAGCCTACCTTGCTCAAAGCGTCTGACTGACGTATTGCAACATCTGATCCACCGTCGAGATCACCTTGGCGTTCATTTCGTAAGCGCGCTGGGTTTCGATCATGTTGACCAGTTCTTCCACCGTGTTGACGTTGGAGCTTTCCAAAGTGCCGCCGCGGATGGTACCGATGCCGGTGAGACCCGGCGTGCCAACTACCGGTGCGCCGCTCGCCAGCGTTTCGATGAACAGGTTGTCACCCATCGGCTGCAGACCGGCCGGATTGATGAAATCCGCCAGCGTGATGTTGCCAATCACCGTGGGCGCCGCCTGGCCCTGCAAGGTGACGGAAACGGTACCGTCGAGGCCGACGGTGAAACTCTGCGCATCCTGCGGCACGGTGATGGCCGGCTGCAGCAGATAGCCTTCACCGGCCGTTACCACTTGCCCGTTTTGATTGAGCTGGAAATTGCCGGCACGGGTGTAGCCGGTGCTGCCATCGGGCAATTGGATCTGGAAAAAGCCGCGCCCTTGTACCGACATGTCGAGTGCATTCTCGGTGATCTGGATGGAGCCCTGGGTGAACTGCTTCGGGTTCGCCACCGTTTTGACGCCGGTACCGAGCATCAACCCGGTTGGCAGGGTCGAGTTCTGGGTGGTGGCGGCGCCCGGTTGGCGAACGTTCTGGTAGAGCAGATCCTCGAACACCGCCCGGTTCTTCTTGAAACCGACCGTACTGACGTTGGCCAGGTTGTGCGAAATGACGCTCAGATCGGTTTGCTGGGCATCAAGACCGGTTTTGCTGATCCAAAGAGCCGGGTGCATGGTCTACTCCTCCTGGCGCGTAAACTTCACGCCGCAGTTACTGCATCAGTCAACAACGTGGCGCTGTCGACGCTAACGACCTTACCGCTTCAATAATTTCCGTTTCACAAACTGCCGTTTCATAAATTGCCATTTCATAAATTAAATTTGCACAAGTCGTTCCAACGAGGCATCGTTGTCCTCGCTGATTTTCATCATCTTGACATTGACTTCGAACTGCCGGGCCAGCGAGATCATGTCGATCATTTCCTCGACCGCATTGACGTTGCTCGATTCGAGCGCGCCCTGGACGACCTGCACGTTGGCGTCCGGCGCTGCCGGCACGCCATTTTCCTGGCGAAACAAACCGTCCTCGCCTTTGCGCAGTGTCGCCAGCGGCGGATTGACCAGTCGCAGGCGGTCCAGCACCACGACGGCATTCGCCGGCGCACCTTGTGGCCGTACGCTGATGGTGCCGTCGACACCGATGTCAATTTTCTCGTTGGCCGGGACTTGAATCGGGCCGCCATTACCGAGCACCAACCGGCCACCAGGTCCCTCAAGAAAACCTTGGGCATTGATGCGCAGTTCGCCGGCACGGGTATAACCTTCCCCGCCGTTGTCATCCTGCACCGCCAGAAAGCCGCTGCCCTTGACCGCGACATCCAGATCGTTGCCGGTTGTGATCAAACTGCCGTGATCAAAATCGGTACCGGGCCGCTCCGTCATGACAAAAGCACGACTCGGCAAGCCGTTGCCGAAAATCGGCATGGCACGCGCCTGTGCCAGATCGGCCTTGAACCCGGTGGCATTGGCATTCGCCAGGTTATTGGCGGACTTGGCCTGCGCCAGCGTGGTTTCCCGGGCGCCGGTCATCGCGATGTAGAGGAGCCTGTCCATAATCGATTACCGGATCTGGATGATGGTTTGGGTGATCGCGTTATTGGTTTCGATCGAGCGGGCATTCGCCTGGAAATTGCGCTGCGCCGTGATCAGATCAACCAGTTCGCGGGTCAGATCGACGTTCGAGTTCTCGAGCGCACCGGACCGGATGAAACCAAAACTGGCCGTCCCTGCTTCGCCGGCCAGCGCTGCCCCCGATTCCAGCGTTTCGGCCCAGTTGGTGTTGCCAAGTTGCTGCAAGCCCTGTGAATTCGGGAAACGCGCCAAGGCGATTTTTCCGAGCGCGATCGCTTGACCATTGGAGAAGTTCGCCCGGACCACGCCGTCATCGGCGATGTCGATACCGGTCAACCGACCAACGCCATAACCGTTCTGCGACAACGTGCTGACGACAAAACCTGAGGCAAATTGAGTCGGCGAATTGTTGCCGAAATCGAGCGTCAGGGTTTGGGTAGGGTCAGCGCCGTTAGTGAAACCGAGCGCAGCCGTTGTGAATACACCGGGCGGAACGCTGGCCGGTGTCGAGCCAACCAGTACGCCGGAGTTGTCGAACGTCAGCGTGCCATAGAGTGCGCCGCCAGCCCCGGCCGTACCACCGGTGATATCGACGGGATTGCCATCCACTTCGTAGTAAACCGCCCAGCTGTTCGGTGCCGCCTGATCCTTGACGAAATAGAACGTGCCAATGTGCGCCTCGCCCAGCGAATCGAAGAACGAGATCGAAGTCGAGCGGGTGTATGTCGTCGGTTGAGTGGGATCAAACAAGGCCGGATCCAGACCGGTTTCGGAAGCCGGCAGGTTCATGCCGATTTCGAGTTCAGTCGTCAGTGCTGGCGTGCCAGCCGTTTGCGGCAACTGAATCGGCACCGTATTCGCAAGCGAGGTTGAAGAAATGGTGCCATCCGGGTTGACCGGAAATGCCTGCAACACCTGGCCGGTGGCATTGACCACATTGCCGGCGTCGTCGACACCAAAGGCACCGGCGCGGGTGTAAACCCGCTCTGCGCTGCCGATGTTCGGCGCCAGCACAAAGAAGCCTTCACCGCTGACCGCCAGATCCAGCGTGTTTTGGGTGAAATTCAGATTGCCCTGGTTGAACTGCTGCGCCACCGCGGTGAGCAGGACACCGGCGCCAATCGCTGTCCGAATGCTGCCGAACGGCGACAGCGCATAGATATCGGCAAATTCAGCACGCGACTCCTTGAAGCCGGTCGTGTTGACGTTGGCGATGTTGTTGGAGGTCACGGCCAGATCCGCTTGGGCGGCATTGAGACCACTGAGTGCGGTATTGAATGACATGGACTGCTCTCCTCTTGACCGTCATTGCGAACCGAGCCGACCGGCTCAGCCGCCAATTTCATTCACTTCCGACAACGGAACCGAACCGAGCCCGGCCAGATTCAGGACGATGCCACCGGTGCTGCTGTTCAGATTGACACTGGTGACCAAGGCCCGGGTTTGCACCGCCAGCTCTTCCGTGCGGTTACCGATACTGGCAAGTACCGACACGGTGTATTTGCCGGGAGGCAAACGGTTGCCGCTGACATCGTTACCGTTCCACCACAGATCGATTTCGCCGGCCGCTTTCGGCCCCAGCTCTTCGGCATACACCAGCTGACCGCTTTCATCGGTCACCTGCATCTGGACACGGAATGCATTGGCGTGCAATTCCGTGGTGCCGCTCATTCCGCCTTCGCTGAACAGGTAGGCCGTGTCGTTCGGCACCAACACGGTCCGGCCGACCATCGACGATGCCTGCAGCGCCTGATTCGAGGTCAGTGACGCCGCCAGATCATTCACGCTGGTCAATAATTGCTGCTGGCTGTCGAGCGAAGAAAACTGCGCCATTTGCGCAATGAATTCCGTGTTTTCCAGCGGCTTGAACGGATCCTGGTATTGCAGCTGGGTGGTCAGCAGCGCCAGAAAATCTTCCTGCCCCAGTTGCTTGCGATCCTGCTCGGCCGCCTCGGTTCGGGTCAGCCCGAGACCGGCGTAGATGTCACTTGCACTGCTGATCGTCATGGCTGACGCTCCTGAACTATTGCCTGCTTGCTGTGGCCACGCCGCACTTCATTCGCGGGCGTCAGCACCTGCCTCAAAACCGGTTTCGCTTCTGCCCCGCCGCCGGTTGCCGCTTGCTGCAACCAGACCGTCTGAACAGGGCTTACTGACCTATCTGCAAAGTACGGGCCAGCATCTGTTTTGCCGTGTTGGCGACCTGGACATTGGTCTGATAGGAACGCGATGCCGAGATCATGTTTGCCATCTCTTCCACCAGATTGACGTTCGGTTGGTAGATGTAGCCATCGGCATCGGCGAGCGGGTGATCCGGCTGATAGCGCGGACGCACCGGCGCACTGCTTTCGACAATGCCCTTGACCTGGACACCGCCAACCCCCTGCTCCTGCATGGCCTGCTGAATGGCAGCAAACACCGGGTGCCGCGCCTTGTAGGTCTGATCAATGCTGCTGGAAATGCTGTCGGCATTGGCCAGGTTCGATGCGGTTGTGTTCAGCCGCACCGACTGCGCTGACATTGCGGTACCGGCAATGTCCATCACGTTATTCAAATCCATCATTCACCTCGTGCTTTCAACCGGATGCACCATCAAACCCGTTCGTTACTCGCCGCGGATCGCGGTCAACAGGCCGCGGATCTTGCTGTTGAGAAAAGTCAGGCTGGTCTGGTACTGGATGGCATTCTGGGCAAACGCCGCCTGCTCGACATTGGCATCGACGGTATTGCCGTCACCGGTATCCGGCTGCATCGGCACCCGATACTGCTGCTCGGTACTCAGGTAACGGCTGTTGCCGCTGAAATGCCGGCTGTCGGTGCGAGCCAGGCCCGGCGACTGATTGGCATGCAGGGCGTTCTGCAGCTCCTGCCGGAAATCGATATCGCGCGCTTTGAACCCCGGGGTGTCGGCGTTGGCGATATTGTTCGCCAGCACGGCCGAACGACGCGACTGCACGTCAAGCGCCTGTTCGTGGATGCCAAAGGCTTTGTTGAAATTGATGGTCATGACCGCTGCCCTCTGCTGATCCGGCGTCCCGGAACAAGGTCAGAGGGGCAACTTCCATGCCAGCTGGAAAACCGCGAAGAAAGCACCATCGCGATGTCGGCGCTACCGCCAATCGGCAGCGATGCTGGCCTGCGCGAGGGCGGTCAACACTGCATTTGCAGCCGCCGCCTTGCCACCCGGCAAGGCCTTGCCGGGCGGCAAGGCGGCCGGAAGCAGGCAGTCCAGCTGTGGCGGATGGGATGCGGCGGATGGGATGCGGCGGACAGCGCCGGAACGGCGCCGAGACCTTACTTGAGCCGGTACATGATGCCCGGTTGGCAGCGGATCATCTCAAACCGCTCCGACAACTCGCCGAGCGATTCCGAACCGCCGAGAAACAGCACGCCGCCGCGCTTCAGCCGTGCCGTCAGCGCCGCCAGCACCTGCTGCTTGACTTGTGGTGAGAAATAAATGAGCACGTTGCGGCAGAAGATCACATCGAACGGACCGATCGAATACGGCATGCTGAGCAGGTTCATCGGCTGATAGCTGATCGACGACTTCAAGCTCGCCTTGACCTGCCAGCGGCCATCCGGCAAAGGATCGAAAAACTTCTTCTTGCGTTCCGGCGACAAGCCCCGCGCAACAGCAAGGCTGTCGTAGATGCCGTCACGGGCGGCCTGCAGCATTTGCGCTGAAATGTCGGTAGCGACAATGCGTATGCCGGCGAAAATCTTGGCTTTCGGTTCCGCACGGTATTCCTCGGCCGTCATAGCGATGGAGTACGGTTCCTGACCGCTGGAACAGGCCGCGCACCAGATCGCCATCGGCGCCGAACCGGCGTGGTTCGGAAACAGCTCCTTGCGCATTACCTCGAACGGATAGCCGTCACGAAACCACATGGTTTCGTTGGTGGTCATCGCATCAATGACCTGTTGCATCAACCCCATCGGCTGGTTACGCTGCAGGCGATCAACCAGATCCGACAGATTCTCCAGTTGCTGTTCACGCATCAACTGGCTGAGCCGGCTGGTGACCAGATACTGCTTGCTGTCGCCCAAAACAATGCCGCTCCGCTGCTGCAACAGCTCACAGAAGCGCAAATAGCCTTGCTGTTCCCGATCCGTCGTATTGGTTACCGCCACGTCGGAGTCTCCGCTCCGTTATCCGCTTTGGCTGGCTGCTTCCACGCGGCGCTGCACCGCCTGAGCCAACTCATCCGGGTTGAATTTTGGAATAAAGTCATCGGCACCTACTTTGGCGACCATCGCCCGGTTGAACACCCCGGACAGCGAGGTGTGCAACAGAATGTACAGGTCTTTCAGGTTTGGGTCACCACGAACTTCCGCCGTCAAGGTATAACCATCCATCTCCGGCATCTCGATGTCCGAGATCATCATCACGAACTCGTTCTTGATGTTCAGGCCCTTGGCCACCGTATCCTTGAGGATGCTCAGCGCTTCGGCACCGTCCTTGGCCATCACGGTGCGATAACCGAGCTGCTCGACCGTTTTCTTGATCTGGTTGCGGGCAACCACCGAATCGTCGGCGATCAGCACGGCCCGATCAGCAGCCGCTTTGCTGACGGCTTTTTCCAGCACGGCCTGGCTGACCTGAGTCGATTGCGGCGAGATTTCCGACAGGATTTTTTCGACGTCGATGATCTCGACCAGCTGCTTGTCGATCTCGGTCACTGCGGTCAGATAGGTGTCCCGGCCGGAGCCTTTCGGCGGCGGATGCATATCCGACCAATTGGTGTTGACGATGCGTTCGACCGAACTGACCAGAAAACCCTGCACCGCACGGTTGTACTCGGCAATGATGATGAACGCGCCTTCGAGATTCGGTAACGGCGGCCCGCCGATCGCCATGCTCATGTCGATAACGGAGATCGTGTTGCCGCGAATGTGGGCAACGCCGCGCACCACCGGATGCCGATGCGGCAACTGCGTCAGCGGCGGACATTGCAACACTTCCCGCACTTTGAATACGTTGATGCCGTAGCGCTGCTTGCCCGCCAGCCGAAACAGCAGCAGCTCCAGTCGGTTCTGTCCAACCATCTGCGTGCGCTGGTTGACGGTATCCATTATGCCGGCCATGACGACTACCCTCGCCTGCCCATCAGGGCATGAATTCTGCTTTGAGACCTTGCACCATTCGCAGCTGCCATCCGCGGCACTGTCTGCCACGAAGCATAGGCTACGCCGATGAAATTGCGTAATGCAGGAATTCTGTTGAGTTTTTTTGTCGCCGGCGCGGCGGTCGCCAGCGCGGAAAGCAGCGACGGCACCTCCCCGTTGGTGGCGATTGCCCGGCAATTTCTTGCCGCCGAACTGCCGGCCGCGAGCAAGGGCGACAGCGAACGCGAGATCCGGATAGCAGAGCCCGACCCGCGACTGCAGCTGACCGCTTGCCCGAGCGCCCCGGAGGCGTTCTGGCCAGCCAACGCACGGCAAACCGGCAACACGGTGGTTGGCGTGCGCTGTCCGGCGGCAAACGGCTGGCAAGTCTTCCTGCCGGTCCAGATCCAGGAATGGAGCACTGTCCTGGTTGCCAGCCGACCGCTGCGGCCGGGTGAGCGGTTGCAGGCCGATGACATGAAGCCGATGCGGATCAGCCGAGACCAGCTGCGTGGCGATGCGGTCCAGGAGCCGAAAGCGCTGCTTGGAACCCTGACCCGGCAGGCCATTGCCGCCGGCCAGCCGCTGACCCGGCAACTGACCTGCCAGATCTGCCGTGGCGACGAAGTCCGTATTGCCGCCGGCCAGCCGGGCTTCGAAGTCATCATGAAGGGCATCGCCCAAGACGCCGGCAACATCGGCGATCGGGTCAGCGTCCGCAACCTGAGCAGCCGCCGGGTCGTGCAGGCAGAAGTCGTTGCTGCCGGGCTGGTACGAGTGAACCTGTAGACGCAATGCCAGGCTGGCCCTGGAATTGCTAAGACCAGAACAGGAACCAATTCAAGGACCAGAGGAGGTGCCGGCAGCGCCGGCCGCCGATTCCGGTCAGGCAGCCGCTAAAGTTCTCCCGGCGGCTGCCGATACAAGGGGCAACGAATGAACGGTCTCAATGGGTTGACCTACATGGACATCAAACAACTCGGTACCGCCGGCCAGCCGGCTGTCGACAACCGCCGCAGCGACAAGCTCGACGCCGTGGTCGCCGACGCCAAGGCCAGCCGCCCTGCGCCAGCCACCCGGCAACCGCCGGAGGTGGAAGTGTCGCCGGAAGCCAAAGCAATTGGCAAAGCGGTCGCCGCCGCGGCGCAAGCGCCGGATGTCGATGAGACCAAGGTCGCCCGGATCAAAGCTGCCATCGACGCGGGCCGTTACAGCGTGTCGGCAGAACGACTGGCCGAGAAAATGTTGCGCTTCGAGGAGAACCTGAAGGAGCGTTCATGATGACTGGCGCCAGCAAGCCGTCGCCTGCCGAACAACTGCAGCTCGCGCTGCGTCAGGAAACCGCCATCGCCCAGCGCCTCTATGAGGTCATGGCGCAGGAACAATCCGCGCTGCAACGTATGGACACCAGCTCGATTCAGGCACTGGCGCAGGAAAAATCGCGCCTGCTCGCCGCGCTGGATGAACAACTGAGCCAGCGCCAGCGGCTGGTGCCGAACGGTCAGCAACCCGGTGCGCTGGATGCACTGATCGCCCGCTTGCCGGCACCGATTGCCAGCAACCTGAAACAGCTTGCCGATCAATTGCGTGAACTGATGCTGCGCTGTCACACCCAGAATGAATTGAACGGCCGCATCATTGCCGCCAGCCGCCGCAGCGTTGAGCGCTCCTTGAGCCTGCTGCGCGGTCAGCAGCCTGACGCGGTGCTCTATACCCCCAATGGCGCGGCCACCCGGCTTGGTCCAGCACGCCGTTTCGCCTCTGCCTGAACGTTTTCCCTCTGCCTGAACAAGGCGGCAGCGGACAAATCGGGTGCAACTGTGCCAAACAAAAGGGCTGCTAGCGCAGCCCTTTTGTTTTTGCGTGTCAAATAACACCTGCACCGCCGCGCACAGGCTGTCGCCCGAGCACGGCCAGCGCAGGTGCATCAGCTTTTGCGGAAGAACTTGTCCCACAGCATGGCGCCACGGGCAAACGCGTACAGCAGAATCGCCGCGACCAGCAAGGTCTGGCCAATGGCCAGCATCGTTGCTGCCCGCTCACCGCTGCCGGTGCTGCCAAACCACCACAGAATGCCTCCCACCAGCAAGATCAACACGGCCAGCATTTGCAGCATCTGCTGGCGACGGAAGCGGTCCGCCGCCTTGCGCGAACGCAGCCGATCCTGCTCATCCGGCGAGGCGGTGGCACTGAAACCACAGCTTGGGCAGCTCGACGACTTGTTGGACATTTTTTTGCCGCAGGACGGACAATCAATCAAAGCCATTCTTTCACTCACTTGTTCAGGTTAATGCAGCGCCTCAAGCCGAAACCGACTTGCTGACGATCTCAAACACATCCGCGGACAAGCCGGACTTGCCGAGCAACTGTTTCAATTGCGCCAGCATCAATTGCTGACGGGCGTCATCAAACTTCTTCCAGCGATTGAAGCAGCTGACCAGCCGCGCCGCGACTTGCGGGTTGCTGTCATTGAGCCGCGCCACCCGCTCGGCGATAAAGGCATAGCCACTGCCGTCGGCACGGTGGAACTCGCTCGGGTTGTTGTGCGAGAACGCGAGCCACAACGCCCGCACCTTGTTCGGATTGCGCACATCAAAAGCCGGGTGCTGCTCCAGCCGGCGAATGTCAGCCAGCACCGAAGCGATTGGCGCGCTCGCCTGCACGGCGAACCACTTGTCCATGACCAGCGCTTCGTCCTTGAACCGCTCGGCAAACGCGGTCAGCACCGCTGCCCGTTGCGGCGCGTCGCTGTGCGCCAGCGCTTTGACCGCGGCAAAGCGGTCGGTCATGTTACCGGCATCGCGCGCCTGCTGCTCGGCCAAGGCATACGCGGTGTCGCGACCGCTCTCGACCAGCAGCGCCAGACAGGCGTTTGCCAGGGCCCGCTTGCCAATGGCTGCGCCATCGACACCGCTGGCACCACGATGGCGCTGCTGGCAGGCAAGCAGCGCGTCAAACAGCGACTCGGCGAGCGCGCGGCGCAGGAAGCGCTGCGCCGCCGTCAGCGCATCGATATCGACGACGTCGACCTGCTCCTGCAAATAGGCGATGTCCGGCAATTGCAACAGGCGCGCACGAACGGCGTTATCGACTGAATCATCCTGCAACACCGCCTGCAAGGCTTGCGTCAGCACCGTCGGCAGCGTCAGCGACTTGCCCGCGCGGAAATCCGCAGCCAGTTGCAGCAACACCCGGCTGCCGAGCGTTTGGCTGGCATCCCAGCGATTGAACAGGTTGCTGTCATGCTGCAGCAGGAACGCGAGCTGTTCGTCGCGGTAGGCATAATCAAGCTTCACCGGCGCCGAGAAATCGCGCAGCAAGGATGGCAGCGGCCGCTCGCGCAAGCCCGTGAACACAAAAGTCTGTTCTGCTTCGCGCAGCGGCAGCACCGGCGAGCTGCCCTGCTCGTTGCCGCATTGCCAGTTCAGTGGCAACTCCTTGCCATGGCTGTCGAGCAAGCCCATCCGGAACGGAATCAGGAATGGCGCTTTGACCTCCTGACCCGGCGTCGGTTTGGTGTGCTGCGTGAGTGTCAGCCGATACTCGCCACGCGCCGCATCAAACGCATCGCTGACGGTGACCGTCGGCGTACCGGCCTGGCTGTACCAGCGCTGGAACTGGCTCAGATCGACACCATTGGCATCGGCATGGGCCGCGACGAAATCGTCGCAGGTTACAGCCTTGCCGTCATTGCGCTCGAAGTACAAATCCATGCCTTTGCGAAAGCCCTGCTCACCGAGCAGCGTATGCAGCATGCGGATGACTTCGGCGCCCTTGTTGTAGACCGTCACCGTATAGAAGTTGTTCATCTCGACGTAGCTGTCGGGCCGGATCGGATGCGCCATCGGACCGGCATCTTCGGAGAACTGCGCCGTCCGGATCACCCGGACATCGTCCATGCGCTTGACGGTCGGCGAGCCCATGTCAGCCGAGAACTGCTGATCACGAAAAACGGTCAGGCCTTCTTTCAATGACAGCTGGAACCAGTCGCGACAGGTCACCCGGTTGCCGGTCCAGTTGTGGAAATATTCGTGTGCGATAACGCTCTCAACACCTTCGTAATCGACGTCAGTCGCGGTTTCACGATTGGCGAGCACGTATTTGGTGTTGAAGATGTTGAGGCCCTTGTTCTCCATCGCGCCCATGTTGAAATCAGACACGGCAACGATCTGGTAGATGTCGAGATCGTATTCGCGGCCGTATTTCTCCTCGTCCCAGCGCATCGAGGCTTTCAAGGACGCCATGGCATGCTCGCATTGATCGAGCTTGCCCTTGTCGACATAGATCTTCAGCGCGACCCGACGGCCGGAACGGGTGACAAACGAGTCTTCGAGCAAGTCGAAATCGCCGGCCACCAGCGCGAACAGGTAACACGGCTTCGGAAACGGGTCGAGCCAGCGGGCGAAATGGCGGCCACCCGCGAGCTCGCCCTGCCCGGCCGGATTGCCGTTGCCGAGCAGATGCGGGTAGCTCGCCTTGTCGGCCCGGATGGTGACGTCATAGCTCGCCATGATGTCCGGCCGGTCCAAGAAAAAGGTGATGCGGCGAAAGCCCTCGGCCTCGCACTGGGTGCAGAACTTGCCGCCGGATTTGTACAGACCTTCCAGCCGGGTGTTGAGCTGCGGCGCGATCTGGACCACGGTCTCGAGCGTGAACTGGGCCGGCAGGTCGTGCAGGGTCAGGCCCTCCTCATCCAGCGCATAGCGGCCGGCCGGCAGGGCCTGGCCATCGAGGTGGATGGCCTTCAGGCTCAACTCCTCACCGTCCAGATGCAACTCACCGGACGGTTTGGCCACTGCCGGGTTGGCCCGGATCTGGAGCTGGCTGTAAACCTCGGCATGGCTTTCGTAGAGGTCAACGGTCATCGTGACCCGGTCGATGAGGTAATCGCTGGCGCGGTAATCCTTGCGGAATTTCGGCGATTTCGGCTGGTTGTTGCCCTTGGCCATCGGCGGCTCCGGCCCGGCGGTGACGCCGGCGCTTGGGTAGATAAGGAATGGTGAACGGGTGAGATGGCGATTGTAACCGCGTTGCCGGCGCAGGCCATTCGGTCGGAATACCGAACTGGGGTCAGAGCATGGGATCGCCGGAAGCGGTGAACTGAAACCGCACGGATGCCGCGCTCAGCCATGCTGCATCGCAACATAAATGCTGCTCAGAAAAACATCTGGTCTGGCCGGCCGTTAGTCGTAGTTGGGCTGTCACACCGACTCGGGTACAATGCGCGCCCTTCCGTTTGCGTAAAGGGAAACTGGCTGTTCAGTTCATAGACGGCTAGGATCTCACGCGCTTTTTTGTCCTTCACCACCCCGGAGGATTTGCCTTGTCGACGACCACCGTCGCGAAGTTTGCCATCGAGCGCGTCCAATACCTGGACCCGACCGGCAAGCCGCTCACCAAAACCCTGCCCGATTTCGCCAAAGACAAGGATCTGCTGCGGTCGATGTATCGCAACATGGTTCGTCTGCGCGCCTTCGACGCCAAAGCCTATGCCCTGCAACGCACCGGCAACATGGGCACCTACCCGGCCAGCCTCGGCCAGGAAGCGATTGGCATCGGCTACGGTCTGGCACTGAAAAAAGAAGACGTGCTGGTACCGTACTACCGCTCGACCGGCGGCCTGCTGATGCACGGCGTGTCGATGCTGGAAATTTTCCTGTACTGGGGTGGTGACGAGCGCGGTTCCGACTTCAAGGTTGCGCGCGAAGACTTCCCGATCGCCGTGCCAATCGCAACCCAGTGCCTGCACGCCACCGGTGTTGCCACCGCGATCAAATACCGCAAGCAGCAGCGCGCGGTGGTCACCGAAATCGGTGAAGGTGGCACTTCGGAAGGCGATTTCTACGAAGCCATCAACGTCGCCGGTATCTGGAATCTCGGCGTCGTGTTCTTCATCAACAACAACCAGTGGGCGATCTCGGTGCCGTCTGAAATCCAGACCAACTGCGAGACCTATGCCCAGAAAGGCATCGCCGCCGGCATCGAAAGTGTGCAGGTCGACGGCAATGACATTCTGGCCGTGTACGATGTCGCGCACAAAGCCTTCGAGAAAGCCCGTGCCGGCAAAGGCGCCACGCTGATCGAAGCGGTGTCGTATCGCCTCTGCGATCACACCACGGCCGATGATGCCTCGCGTTACCGCTCGAAAGACGAACTCGAAAAAGGCTGGGACAGCGAGCCGATCAAGCGCCTGCGGGCCTACCTGGAATCGCTGAAAGCCTGGAGCGACAAGGACGAAGAAGCGCTGCAGAAAGAAGTGGCCGACGAAATCGAAGCCGCGGTGCACGCTTACAAGACCTTCCCGGCACCGAAGCCGGAAGACATGTTCGACACGCTGTACGCCGAACTGCCGAAACACATCCAGCAGCAGCGTGCTGACGCCATTGCCCGTGGCGCCAAGCACACTGGCGGTCATCATTAAGCCGGTCTTTTGAATTAGGAACCAGAATGGCTGCTATTACCCTGATTGAAGCGGTTAACCTCGCCCTCGCCCACGAACTGAAGCGCGACAACGATGTCGTTGTGCTCGGTGAAGACGTCGGCGTCAACGGCGGCGTGTTCCGCGCCACCAACGGTCTCGCGCAGAAATTTGGCAAAGACCGCGTGATTGACACCCCGCTCGCCGAATCGATGATCGCCGGTTTGGCGATTGGTATGGCTGCGCAAGGCATGAAGCCGGTTGCCGAAATGCAATTCGAAGCCTTCATGATGCCGGCTTACGACATGATCTATAACCACATGGCCCGTATGCGCCTGCGTACCCGCGGTCGCATCACGCTGCCGATGGTCATTCGCGCCCCGTGGGGCGGCGGCATTCACGCGCCGGAACACCACAGCGATTCGCCGGAAGCGCAGTGCGCGCACATTCCGGGCCTGAAAGTCGTGATCCCGTCGAACCCGTCGCGCGCTTACGGCCTCTTGCTCGCGGCGATTCGCGATCCGGATCCGGTGCTGTTCTTCGAACCCAAACGCGTCTACCGCATCGTCAAGCACGAGATCGAAGACAACGGCGAAGAGTATCCGCTCGGCACCTGCTTTGTGGATCGCGAAGGCACCGACATCACCCTGGTCAGCTGGGGCGCGATGATGCACGAAACGCTGATCGCCGCTGACAAGCTGAAGCTCGAAGGCATCAGTGCCGAAGTGATCGACGTCGCGACCATTGCGCCGCTCGATATCGACACCATTCTGGAATCGGTCGCCAAAACCGGTCGCCTCTGCATCGTCTGCGAAGCGCCGCGCTCGGGCTCGTGGGCCTCGGAAATCGCCGCCCAGGTTGCCGAGCAAGGTTTGTTCAACCTGCTGGCACCGATCGGTCGCGTCACCGGTTATGACACCACCATGCCCTACTACAAGCTGGAAAAGCAGTACATGCCGAGCGTGGACCGCATTCTGGAAGAAGCGCGCCGCCTGATGGCGTACAAGTGACCTGATGGTCACCATCAGGCCATCCCGGAAAACGCAACGCGCGTAGCCGGGATCGCCTGCAGCGCGAACTGAACGGTGTCGACCGTTCGAAAGACGAATCAGCATCCGCCCAAAAGCGGATGACAACAGGGAAACCGCAGGATTATGTCCTACGTATTCGAACTGCCAGATTTGGGTGAAGGCCTGCCGGACGCCACCATTGTCAAATGGCTGGTCAAGGAAGGCGACACCGTCAAAGTCGATCAACCGATCGCGGAAATGGAAACCGCCAAAGCGGTGGTGGAAGTTCCGTCGCCGGTCAATGGTGTGATTGTCACGCTGCACGGCAAAGCCGGTGACGTGATTCTGACGCACGCACCACTGGTGACGTTTGGCAATGCTGGCGACAAGCCGGCTGCGGCGCCTGCGGCAGCGTCGGCGCCGATGCACGCGCAAGTGGCGGCCGGTATTCCGCAAACTGCCGCGACAGCGGCGACCGGTGGCGGTGAAGTGTTCCTGTTGCCCGATCTCGGCGAAGGTCTGCCGGATGCCACCATCGTCAAATGGCTGGTCAAAGAAGGCGACACCGTCAAAGTCGATCAACCGATCGCCGAAATGGAAACCGCGAAAGCCGTGGTCGAAGTGCCGTCACCGCACAATGGCGTCATTGCCAAGCTGCACGGCAAGGCCGGTGATGTGATCATCACCCACGCTCCGCTGGTGACCTTTGCCGGTTCCGGTTCGGCCGCCGCCGCACCTGCTCCGGCCAGGAAAGAAGAAGCGCCAGCGGACGCCGGTACCGTCGTCGGCGCGGTGCAAGTTGGCAACACCATCGTTGCCGAAACCAGCGACGCGGTGGTCAAGGCACTGGCAAAAAAACTCGGTGTCGATCTGAATCAGGTCAAAGGCACCGGAGCCGGTGGCAAGATCACCCAGGCCGATGTCAAAGCCGCGGCTTCGGGTGGCACGGCGAAATCCGTCGCACTCGCTGTTGCACCGGTTGCAACGGCCACCAACAATCCGCTCGCCTTCCGCGCCTCGCCTGCGGTGCGCAAGCTCGCCAATGAACTCGGTGTCGATCTGAGCCGCTGCAACTGCAGTGGTCCGAAAGGCACGATTACCCGTGACGATGTCAAAGCCGCATCGTCGGGTGCTCCGGTCACCGCGGCCAAAGCCGCTGCCACAGCGGCAGTCACGGCACCGGCCGCTGGCGCGCGGCTGCCAACCGTTACCGTTCAGATCAAGCCGGAACCGGTGCGCGGTGTTCGCCGCGCCATGGCGCAGGCGATGACCGTATCGCACCAGACCGTTGTGCCGGTCACGCTGATGGAAGATGCCAACATCAGCAAGTGGAAGAAAGGCGAAGATTCGCTCGCCCGCTACATTCGTGCGCTGTGCGTGGCGGCCAAAGCCGAGCCGGCGCTCAATGCCTGGTTCGATGGCGCCAACATGGAACGCTTGCTGCACGCGAACGTCAATGTCGGTATCGCAGTCGATACGCCGGATGGTCTGTATGTGCCGTGCGTGAAGGAAGCGCAGAGCAAGTCGATGGCCGAGCTGCGCGCCGACGTCGAAGTGCTGCGCAAGAAAATCGCCGACAAGGCCATCAAGCCGGATGACATGAGCGGCGCCACCATCACGCTGTCAAACTACGGTTCGATCGCCGGCCGCTACGGCACCCCGATCGTGACGCCGCCGCAAGTGGCCATCCTCGGCTGCGGTCGCTTCCGCAACGAGCTGAAGATGACCGAACGCGGCATCGAGAACCAGCGCATGCTGCCGTTGTCGCTGTCGTTTGATCACCGGGCCTGCACCGGTGGCGAAGGCGCCCGCTTCCTGGCGGCCGTCATCGCCGATCTGGAAAAGTCGGAATAAACGCAGCAGGCGGACATTGCCGTTCAGTTGGAACAAAGGGCGCCAAGGCGCCCTTTGTTCTTTTTGGGTATTCACCGAATGCCGCCGACAAAAACCCACTACACTCAGGACTGAGTCCCGACTGACCGATGCCGAACCGTGTTTTCCCGCCGTTTCTTCACGCTGTTGCTGCCAGCAACGCAGCGCCTTTCTGCGGAAGCCCGCCGTCGCGATGAATTCCAGGCGGCGTTTCTGCTGCTTGGGACATTGCTCGCAATTCTGATGTTCTTGCACCGGTTGAGCGAGGACGGCTGGCAGGGCGCCACACTGGTAACGTTGGCCACCGTGCTGTTGATGCTGTTGTTGCTCATCGCATTACGTCGCGACGCCGACCGTCGCCTTGTCGCGGACAGTTCGATTCTGGTTGTCCTGATTACGGTCATAGGCGTAGCGACGCAAGACCATGGCTTGTACTCACGCGTCATGATCTGGCTGCCAGCGATCCCACTGATTGCCAATTTCTTTCCAGGCCGCATTCGTGCTGCCCAGGCATGTCTGCTAATCATTGCGATGCTGTTCAGCCTCGCCTTGCTGCATCAGTATCAGCTGCTTGACAGCCACCCGGAGCTGGGGTCGGTCTGGGCACGCTTTGGCGCCTTCAGTGCCTCGATGGTCCTGATTTCCGTAACAGCATGGCTTTACGAACAGAACCGGCGCGAGGCTGATGCAGAAAAAGAACGGCTCGCGCAGCTGCACCGGCGTTGGGTTGCCGTAGTCAGCCATGAACTGAGAACGCCGTTGACAGCACTGCGCGGAGCACTGGCACTGGCGCGGTATCAATCATCATCAAACGATTCAGAGCCTGCGCTGCTGGAAATTGCGCTACGCAACTGCAAGCGTCTCATTGAGCTGGTTGACGATCTGTTGGACATGGAGCGGATCAACGCCGGCAAACTGAAGCTTTCGTTGCAGCACACTGACGTGCAGCCCCTGCTGACCTCGGTTGTTGCAACGCACAGCGTGTCGGCACAGGACAAGCAACTCACATTGCAGATCGAGAACAATATAACTGAACCGGCCTGGTTCGATGCCGCCCGGATTGAGCAGGTGCTGCACAATCTGCTATCCAATGCGATCAAGTTCTCGCCACCCGCCGGTCAGATCTGGCTGAGGGCATATTGCAAGCCTGATCGGCTGATACTGGAAGTCTGCGATCAGGGACCTGGCATCAGCGATGAACTTGCCGGTCGGCTGTTCACACCGTTCAGTCAGGAGGAAGCCGACGACGCTCGTCGACATGGCGGTTTCGGTCTGGGTCTCAGTATCAGCCATGCCATTGTCGAGGCTCACAGCGGCCAGCTTGGGTTTCGCAATTTGCCAGCCGGCGGTTGCTGTTTTATGGTTGAATTGCCGCACCCCCAGCCACCCGAAGACCGTTCCGTCACATGAAGATTGCGCGCGCTGGCACCACCACCCGCTGGTCCGATACCGTCACCTACCAAAACACTGTTTATGTCGTGGAGGTGCCCCAGACGCTGGATGCCGATATCGAGACCCAAAGCCAGGAGCTGCTGACGAGCCTTGCCACACTGCTGGACCTTGCTGGCAGCAGCAAATCCCATCTGCTGATGGCCACAATCTATCTGGCCGACATTCGCCATATCGAGCGCTTCAATGCTATCTGGGAGGCATGGCTGCCCTCTGGCACCGCACCGGTGCGTGCCTGCATAGAAGCCAAACTCGCGAATCCGGGCTACAAGATCGAGATCCAGGCCATTGCTGCGACGCGTTGACACCACCGGAATCCGTTGCGGTACGTGGCAATCAATTGGCATCGGCTTGGAAAAGATGTTGTGACATATTTTCGGTGTCGGGTCATCGCCGGCTCCGCTAGCATGACCGGCATTGCTATCTGAGCTTTGCCAGCCTTTGCCATGAAACACCTGCTTTATCTGTCAGTCTTGCTGTTCAGCCAGCTTGGTCATGGTTCTGCCATCACCGTTGATGGCCGTGCCGATGAGGCCGTCTGGCGCGAAGCCAAGACATTCGATCAGTTTGTCACCGTCGAGCCCTACACCCAGAGCAAACCCGCATTGCAGCAGCAGGTGAAATTGCTGTCGCGGCCGGAAGGCTTGGCGGTAGCGTTCGAAATTGAGCATCCGGCAGATATCGCCCGGACCAAGCCGAAGGCACAGCGTGATCAGATCGGCGCGGCCGATCGGGTCAATCTGATTGTCGATTACGACGGCAAAGGCCAAACCGCCTACAACTTCACCGTCAGCCTCGCCGGCGATATCGAAGACGGCATCGCCTCGCGCAACAGTTTCCGCAACGACTGGGATGGCGACTGGCAATACGCCGTGCACGAGACCGATGCCGGCTGGTCCGTCGAAATGCTGATCCCGTGGACGATCACGGCGATGGACCCGGTCGATGGCGATACCCGCACCATTGGCATTTATCTCGATCGGGTATTGAAAGCGCGTGGCGAGCGCTACGCCTTCCCTGCCCTGCGTTTTTCGCAAAGCGATTTCGTCAGCACCTTTGCCAAGGTCGAGATCCCGGCCTACTCGACCTCGCAATCGCATGTCTATCCGTACGCCAGCGTTCGCTATGACAACGTCAACAACGAAACCGAAACCCGTGCCGGCGTGGACGTGTTCTACAAGCCGTCGCCGTCGTTTCAGTTGGTCGGCTCGCTGAACCCGGATTTCGGCCAGGTCGAAAGCGACGATCTGGTAATCGATTTCTCAGCCATTGAGGTGTTTTTCTCGGACAAACGCCCCTTCTTCACCGAGAACAATGACGATTTCATTCTGGCGCTGCCGGACAACGGCCAGCTTATCTACACCCGCCGGATCGGTGGCACCCGTGACGATGGCAAAGGCATTGCCGATATCGACGCCGCCGTCAAAATGCGGGCGGCAACCGGCAATGGTTCGATCAGCTACCTCGGCGCGCAGGAGGCGGATTACAACGACGATATCGGTCGTCGCTTCCAGGTGCTGCGACCAAAATACCGGCTGGCGGACAGCCAGTTCGGTTATCTGCTGCTCGACACCGACCATCCGTATCTCGATCGGCACGCCGAAGTGCAAGGACTCGATTACGAAACCGCGTTTGCCGACAGTGTCCGGTTCCGTGTGCAGGCTTTGCAGAGCAAAATCGACACCGACTCAGTGCTGCCCGATGAAACCCTGCGCGGTCGGGGTGGCTGGCTCACGGTCGACATCAATCCGTCGGTGGCGACCCAGCACACCTTCGAAGCACTCAGCTATGACAAGGAATTGGTGCTGAGCGACATGGGCTATCTGCAACGCGGCAATCTGCGGCAGGTGGCGTGGCAAAGCCGGTTTGTCCAGACCGGATTCGCCGACGATGCCCTGATCCGCGAAATTGAATGGGAAGGCAAAGTCAAACCGCGTCGCAACCAGCAAGGCGATGATATCGGCGACATGGCGCGCCTGACCACGCGGCTGCGCAGCCAGGCCGGTGATTACGCCGAGATTGAAGCCATCTACCAACAGGCCGGTGAGGACGATCTGATCTCGCGCGGCAACGGCAACTGGGATGCGCCAGGCAAAACCACCATCGAGGCCTACCTGAATACGGCCCGGCGCGGTGACAGTGCCTGGGAGATCGGTTACTTCCGTCAGGAAGAAGGCCTGCGCGAACCGTTTGATCAATTCTGGCTGACCCATATCCACTACTTCGGCGACAGCCTGACCGTCGAGGCGTTTATCGAGCAGCGCATAAGTCCGGACTGGCTGCTGTGGCTCGAGGCCGATCAGTTTGCCCGCTACCGTCGCGATCAGTACAACGCCGGTTTGTCGTTCAGCTGGTTTCCGGCCGATCGGCACGAATTGCGGATGAAAAGCCAGTGGCTTGCAATCAGCGCCGACCACGGTCAGCGTTACCAGCTGGACAATGAGCAGATGCAGGCGACTGGCGCCGCCGAAAATGATCTGCAAATCAACACCTTTGGTCTGCAATTGCGTTATCGCTACCAGCTCGGCTCGCTGTCCGACTTGTTTGTGGTCTATGCCCGCGGCGGCTTCAGCGAACAGAACCGGGACGATTCGGCCGGCCAGCTGTTTGACGATGCCTTGCGCCTGCGCGACGCCGATCAGTTTCTGGTCAAGGTTCGGCTGCAATTCTGAACCGGTTGCAGATGAACGAAGCCAGCATGTCACCGGTCAATTGCTGCGCTGCGGCAGCGCTCAGGCCTCCGCCTCAGCTGCGGCGAATCTGAATCTATACTTGCTGCATCGGCAGGACAGGAGGCAGCAATGACAGGGATGCTCTGGCCGGCAATGCCATTGCTGGGTCTTGCCGTTGCCGCGCCGGCCGTCAACGCTCAGCCCGTGGCCGGTCAAGCCATTGCCGCTCAGATCAATGCAGCGCCGGGGCTGAGCAGCGCCACGGCAATCGTTCCGAGCCGCATCACCGCAGCCACTGTCACCGGCAATCCGGTTACGGACGACCCGGCGGCGGACGAACCAACAACGGATACCGGCAGCAGGTCCGCCGGCGATTTGTTTGATTTGTCACTGGAAGAGCTCAGCAAGATCAAAATCAGCGTCGCCGCCCGCAATGAACAACTGCTGCGCGACGCCGCCAGCCTGGTCACGCTCTTTACTGAATCGGATCTGCAACGCCTCGGCGTACGGACCCTGGCTGAACTGCTCAGTTACGTGCCCGGCATGCGCAGCTACCGCAACAGCGGCACCAGTCCGTGGCTGGACAGTTATGAAGTGCGCGGTGTGCGCGATGATTTCAGCAGCATGTTGTTGCTGATGGTGGATGGTCGTCGCATCAACTCGCCGTACAACGGCGGCACCGGCCAGATGTTCCAACACCTGCTGGGCAATGCTTCCCGCGTCGAGATCATCCGCGGTCCGGGCTCCGCGCTTTACGGCTCGAGCGCCTTGCTCGGTGTCATCAATATCATCACCAACGATGCAACCGAACGACTCCGGGTTGGTATCGGCAGTGACGGCCTGGCAGAACTCGCGGCCAGTTCCGGTTTCGGTGCTGGTGATTGGTACGGCAGCGCGCATGTCGCGTTGCAGCGCTCCGACGGCCAGGACTATACCATCAACAATGACACCACCGGACGCACACGCACAACACGCGATCCATATCGCAGCGAAAACTTCAGTGCGAACCTCGGCTATCAGGCATTTGAGTGGTACGGCTGGGCGTATCAGCAAAAGCTCGATGGGTTTTATCAGGTGAATTTCGTGCACCCCGACAACCGCACCGAGCAGGACGGTTACGAAACGGGCGTGCGCACACAATGGGAAGACCGCAGCGCCGGCTGGCAACTGAAAGCGCAACTGAGCCGCCACGTCATCGATCAAATCAGTTATGCCAACCGCGCCAGTGCGGGCACACCGCCGTTTCTGGCCGCCGATTGGCTGGGCGGATTTTCAGTGAAGTCCGCCAGCGACGCGCTCGATGTCGACGGCATTTGGCAATTTACCAGCGATGACGCCATCAGCGCCGGTTTGCGACTGTCTGAAGAGCGGATTCACCGGGCCAAGCTGCATTCCAATTATCGTTTGACCGACTTTGCCTATCTCGGCGAACTGCAGGACATCAACGATCTGGTGCCAGCGGTTGAACGCAATGTGACGGGCGCCTATCTGCAGCATCAACGGCAATGGTCACCGCACTGGCAAACCACGCTGGGCTTGCGACACGACAATTATGAAGACGGCGGCTCTGACAGCAGTCCACGCCTGGCGGTCAGTTATTACGATGGCGATAACGACACCATCAAGCTGATGTGGGGTCAGGCCTATCGAGCGCCGGCATTCAATGAATTGTTCACCATGGGCAATCCGGTTTCGCTCGGCAATGAAAATCTGAACGCCGTGCGCAGTGAAACCCTGGAACTCGGCTGGTTGCACGAAGCCAACAACTGGCGACTCGATGCATCGCTGTTTGATCAAACCATACGGGATCAGATTCTGTCGGAGTTCATTGGCCCCGGCTTGCGCCAGTTCGTCAACAAAGGCGAGCTGCAGGTACGCGGTGCCGAACTGGATTGGCTGTGGTCGTGGTCAGCGCAATGGCGCAGCCGGCTTTACGCCAGCTGGGTTGCCGACATCAACGAAGATCTGGGTGACAGTACCGGTCAGGACTCCGGTGAGAACAACACCCCGCACCGCTGGGGCGGCGCCGAACTCAACTACGTAAGCGAGCGCTGGAGCTGGCATCTGGCCGGTCAGTACACGGGCCAAATCGACAGCCTCACAAACCAGGATGCCTACTGGCTCTGGCGCAGCCGGGTGAACTGGCGCTGGCAGCCAACGCTGGAACTGAGTCTGACCATCAACAACCTGTTCGATACCTCTTACGAGACGCTCAGCAGCCTTGCCGGCTTTGGCATCAATGAGGACGGAGACATCGAGCGTCGGCTGCCGGGCCGTGGCCGGGAAGTCTGGCTGCATCTGGATTGGCACTGGTAGCCGTACCAGATTGCTGAAAATTTCACCAAATCGGCCGTGACGCTGCAGCCAAGGCCGTGCGACAATCGCCGCCCTTTTTCGGGCGGCCGCCCTATTGGTATTGCGATACCAGGACCGGTCGCCAGCTTTCGCCGTGCCGGAACCCGCTGTGATCTCGACCGCCAATATCACCATGCAATTCGGGGCCAAGCCCCTGTTCGAAAACGTCAACGTCAGCTTCAACAACCGCAATCGCTATGGCCTCATCGGCGCCAACGGCTGCGGCAAGTCGACCTTCATGAAAATCCTCGGTGGCGATCTGGAGCCGTCGGCCGGTCAGGTCATGCTGGAGCCGAACGTGCGGCTCGGCAAACTGCGCCAGGATCAGTTCGCCTTTGAAGAGTTCACCGTGATCGACACCGTGATCATGGGCCACACCGAACTCGCCCGCATTCGCGCAGAGCGCGATCGCATTTACGCGCTGCCGGAAATGAGCGAAGCCGACGGCATGAAAGTCGCCGAACTGGAAGTGCAGTTCGCCGAATACGATGGCTACACCGCTGAAGCCCGCGCCGGTGAATTGCTGCTCGGCCTCGGCATTCCGGAAGAACAGCATTTCGGCCCGATGAGCGCCGTGGCACCGGGTTGGAAACTGCGCGTGCTGCTGGCGCAAGCGCTGTTCGCCGATCCGGATGTGCTGCTGCTGGACGAGCCGACCAACCACCTCGACATCAACACCATCCGCTGGCTCGAAGGCATCCTGAACGAGCGCAACAGCACGATGATCATCATCTCGCACGATCGTCACTTCCTGAACAGTGTCTGCACCCACATGGCCGACATGGACTACGGCGAGCTGCGCATTTATCCCGGCAACTACGACGATTACATGGTCGCCTCGACCGCGGCCCGCGAGCGCCTGCTGGCCGACAATGCCAAGAAGAAGGCCCAGATCGCCGAACTGCAGCAGTTTGTCAGCCGGTTCTCGGCCAACGCCTCGAAGTCGGCACAGGCGACTTCACGCGCACGCCAGATCAAGAAGATCGAACTGGAAGAAGTCAAACCGTCGAGCCGGGTCAGCCCGTTCATCCGTTTTGATCAGAACAAGAAGCTGCATCGCCAGGCCGTCACGCTCGACAAACTGACTTATGCGTATCCGGGCAACGCGCCGCTGATCAAAAACTTCAGCCTGCAGATCGACGCCGGTGATCGCGTTGCCATCATCGGCCCGAACGGCATCGGCAAAACCACGCTGCTGCGCTGCCTGATGGGTGAACTGGCACCGACCAGCGGCACGGTCAAATGGACCGACAGCGCCGAAGTCGGCTACTACTCGCAGGATCACGCTGCCGATTTCCCGCAGGACTGGACCTTGTTCGAATGGATGCAGCAGTGGACCAAGGGCGGCGAGATGCTGGTCCGTGGCACGCTCGGCCGGATGCTGTTCTCCGGTGAGGAAATCGGCAAATCGGTGAAGGTATTGTCGGGTGGCGAACAGGGCCGGATGCTGTTCGGCAAGCTGATTCTGACCCGGCCGAACGTCATGGTGATGGACGAACCGACCAACCACCTCGACATGGAGTCGATTGAAGCATTGAACCTTGCGCTGGAAAACTACCCTGGCACGCTGATCTTCGTCAGCCATGATCGCGAGTTTGTCTCGTCACTGGCGACCCGCATCATCGAGATGACGCCGCAAGGCATCATCGACTTCGGCGGCAACTACGAAGATTATCTGCGCAGTCAGGGCATCCACGAGAACATCCGCAGCGGCACCTGAAACCGTGGCGAAACACCGCAAAGCCGCCAACAAAAAACCGCCAGCAGGCGGTTTTTTGTTGGCATGACGGACGCGCCGCTTACTACTTGCCGAGCTCGGTCGGCATCGGCGGAGCTTCCTTGCGCTGTATCGGCTGCCAGCTCGCCAAGCGCTTCAGCACTTCCTCAATCGCGCGATCAAGCTGACTGTCCTTGCCCTGATTGACCAAATCCGGTTCCAGCTCGACGTCGATGTCCGGCGCCACCCCTTCGTTTTCGATGCGCCACTCGCCTTCCGGCGTGAAGAAGCGGAAGAACGGCACCACCAGAAAACCGCCGTCGATCAGATTGGGATTGGCAAAGATGCCGATCAAACCACCCCAGGTGCGTTTGCCGATCAATGGCCCCAAACCCAGCCGCTTGAACGAATACGGCAGGAAGTCGCCGCCGGAACCGGCATCCTGATCGATCAGCATCACTTTCGGGCCGTAAATTGCCCCGCCGGGCGTTTCGAAGATCAGGCCATCGCGGTCTTTCCAGCCCGCCAGGTACTGCCGACTGAGCACATCGGTGATGTAGTTCGCCGCCTGACCGCCGCCATTGCGACGCTCATCAACGATCAATGCCTGTTTGTCGACCTGGGCGAAGAACATCCGGTTGAAGTACTGGAAGCCGGCATCTGCGGTATTGGGCAGGTAAACGTAGGCCACCTTGCCGTCGGTTTTCCTGGCGACATATTCGCGGTTGCGCTCAATCCAGTGCCACTGACGCAGATCGGCTTCATTGGCAATCGGCTCCACGGTGATGGTTCGTGAGCCTTTGCCATTGGCATCGGCAGCAATGGTCAGCGCAACCTGCTTGCCGACGGTGTTCTCAAGCAGCGCAAAAATATTTTGCCTGCTGTCGAGCGGTTTGCCGTTGATGGCCAGCACATAGTCACCGGCTTTGACGCCGAGCCCCGGCGTCGCCAGCGGCGCTTTCAGGAACGGATTCCAGCGATCGCCTGCATACAGGGTCTCGATCCGGTAACGGCCATTTGCAATCGCAAAATCGGCGCCCAGCAGACCGACATTGGCCGGTGCTTCCTGATGGATATCGCCACCACCGACCCGGTTATGGCCGACCTGCAGTTCAGCAATCATCTCGACCAGCAAGTCGTTCAGATCCTCGCGGCGCTGGACGTGCTTGAGCAAGGGTTGATAGCGGTCGTAGATGGCCTGCCAGTTGATGCCATGCAGGTTCGGGTCGTAGAAGAATTCCTTTTCCATCCACCAGGTTTCGTCGAAGATCTGCTGCCATTCCTCGCGCGGATTGATCAGCGCGCGCAGACCGCTGGTATCGACTGCCTTGGCCTCCAGCTTGTCACCGGCATCCGCGACTTCAAGCTTGCCCTTGGCGTACTGCAGCAGCAGCTTCTTGCCGTCGGCACTGAGACTGAAACCGGCCACACCTTTCTTCAGCGATTTGCTTTCGCGCTCCTTGAAGTCAAACCGATACAGCTCGGCATTGTTTTCCCGCTCAACCTGTGGCGGCTCGTTGCTGGCGCCGGGCTGCGTGCGCTCCAGATAAAACAGCGCGCCATCGCTGGCGACGGCGAGGCTGTCGTAGTTGCGCTCGGCGACCGGCAGCGCCACGATGCGCTGACTGAGGCCGTCGAAATCGATGCGCACCGGTTTCGGCTTGTCCGACTTGTCGTCCTTTTTCTCGTCCTTGCTCTTGTCGCCCTCGGCCTTGCCCTCCTCGTCGCCCGATTTGGGCAGCAGTGGCGATTTGCCGTCGCTGGCCAGTACCGCGACATACAAGCCGGCACGCAGCGGCCGTTCCTGGGTCGACATGTCGAGACCGACCTGCGCGGGGCCCGAATTGATCGAAGCAGTGAAATACAGATAGTCGCTGCTGGCAAACACCGGCGAGTCGGCATGACTCATGCCATCGGTCACCGTGACATTCTTGCCGGTGGTGAAATCATGGATACGGATCTGGCTGAAATAATTGGCTCCGGTGACGGTGTATGCCAACCAGCGGCTATCGGCCGAGAAGGACACGATAAAACCACTGCGACGCAGGCTGCTGTCGATGCGCTTGCTGCTGCCTTTGTCCAGATTGATGGCATAGAGGTTGAGGTGATTGTCCTGATAGACAATGGTCTTGTTGTCCGGTGACCACGCCAACAACGTGAAATAGCCCGTTTTGCCCAGCGGCAGTACCCGCGATTTTTCCAGGCCGGTTTGATCGCGCAGCACCAGCGAGTGCTGCATGCCCATGTCCGAGATATAGGCAATGCGCTTGCCGTCCGGGCTCCACAGTGCATCTTTCTCCCGAACCCATGAGGTCTCGGTCAGATTGCGGGGCGAACCGTCCTTGATGGGCAAGGTGAAGACTTCACCGCGCGCCGTCACGACCACGCGCTTGCCCGTGCTGGACAACTGCGCCGAGGTCATGCTCTTGCTGGCATCTTTCCACTGCGGCCGGACTTGCGCGACCTGCGCCGTGATCTGGACGGGCAGCGGCCGGATCATGCCGGTGGCGGTATCGAGCTCCTTCAATTCGCCGCCGACTTCGTAGACCAGACTGTTGCCGTGTATCGCGGCATTGCGAATGTCCCACACGGTCTCCTTGGTCAGCTGACGCAGGGATTTGTCCGTGGTCCGGTAAGCAAACAGGTTGGCCGCGCCATCATTGCGATCAGAGATGAAAAACACTTCATCGCCACGCCACAACGGATTGCTGTCGGTGGCGTTGACGTGCGGCAACTTCTCGACCTGATTGCTGCGCGGATCGATGATCCAGATGGGTGGCGTGGTGCCACCACGGTGTAGCCGCCAGCCGCTCGGGCCGCTATAGGCCTGTCGATACGGCCGATAAGCCAGGCGCGAGCCATCCGGCGACCAGACACCTTCGAAGGCCACCGCCACCATCACCTTGCGCTCGTAACCGCCATCAACGCTGACTTCATAAAGTTGATTGCTGCGGCTGTTGGCCACTTCACGTGGCGACGCAAACAACACGCGCTTGCCGTCGGCACTCCAGTCATTGACGACATCCGGACCGGGGTGCCAGGTCAACCGCCTGGCCTCGCCTCCCGCAACCGGCATGAGGTAAACGTCGGTGTTGTTGTCGTAGCTCGCGGAAAACGCCAACCACTGGCCGTCCGGCGAAAATTTCGGCGCAAATTCCGATGCCGGGTGTGCGGTCAACCGGCGTGGCTGCTGGCCATTGCGATCGGTCAGCCAAATGTCACCGGCATAAACAAACGCCAGATGTTGCTCGGACACGTCCGGCTGGCGCAGCAGTCGCGTCGGCTCGGATGCGACGGCCAGGCTAGCCATCAACGGCGCCATCAGCGGTGCGAGCAGCACGGCGGACAGGGTTCTGACCACGCATCGGTTCAACGTTTTTTTCATCGGCAAGCACTCCTGTTGGGCTATGCACCGCGCGGTGCAAACGGCTTCTGCTCAATCAAACAAAACGAACGGCGTAAATCGGCGGAAAATGACCGGCCAACTGGAGCCAGCTGTCGCCCTGGTCTTCCGACAGCCACAGATTGCCGGTGGTGGAACCCATCACCAGTCGCTGACCGCTGGCATCGACATCCAGCCCGTGTCGGTAGATCAGATCAAAGCAATGCTGCTGCGGCAGGCCCTTGCTGAGCACATCGAAATGTTTGCCGCCATCACGCGTACGGGTCACCACCAGGCACTGCTCGACCGGCACCCGGCATTCGTCTTTGACCGCCGGCACAAACCAGGCCGTGTCCGGATCCGTCGGATGCACTGCCACCGCAAAACCGAAACCGGAGGGTTTGACATGGTCGAGCTCATGCCACTGCAAGCCGCCATCATCGGAACGGAAAATGCCATTGTGGTGTTGCACCCAGAGCCGATCAGCGTGTCCGGGACAGGCGACCAGCCGGTGCGGATCCTGCGCGTTTGGCTCGAACGCCAACTCCGGCGGCATGTAGGCCGCGCGCATGCCTCGGGTGCGGTGCGACCAACTGCGGCCCTCATCATCACTGTACCAAATGCCGCCGGTGCTGATCGCTACCATCAGACGGCGACTGTCGCGCGGATCGACAACAATCGAATGAATGCCGGGCAAATCGTAACCGCCACCATTCCATTCCTGACGCGCCGGCATGTCCCACAAAGCGCGATTCAGCTGCCAGCTGTCACCATTGTCTTCGGAACGGAACAAGGCGCCCGGCAAGGTGCCGGCCCAGAGCACGCCGGGCCGGTCATCGCCGCCAGTTTCCAGCGCCCAGATCATGTCAACCGAAGGCGGTTTGTCCGCCGTCGCTCCGGCCGATTCCGTTGCGGCAAATGCCGGCACCGCAATCTCCTGCCAGCTGCGACCGCGATCACGCGAGCGATGCAATTTGGGGCCAAAGTGCCCGAGCCTCAAGGCGGCGTACCAGCAGCCATCGCGGTGATCCGCCAGACACATGCTCACCGGCTCGGCCAGAAACGGCGTCTGCGTCGGCCGCCAGCGCCCGCCCTGCTGTTCAAGCTGAATCAAGCCCTTGCGTGTTGCCACCAGTATCGATGTCACGATGCGACCTCCTGTGCGTTCTGCGTTTTTGCCATGCGATCGCGATGACGGCTTACGCCTCGCTGCCGCAGCTTGTTCAGGCCAAAACGGTTTCAACCGCCGGACAACGCCTGTATGACGTAGATCTCACTGTGCGCGCCAACCGGATCAGACAAACCCGTTCGATCCCGAATCTGCACGCCATCGACAAAAATCGCTACATGCTGGCGAACCCGCCCCTGATCATCCAGCAGATAACCGCGCAAGCGCGGCTGCGCGGCGAATACCGCCTCCAGTGCCGCTCGCACCGATGTTGCCTCGACTTCACACGCCGGCACATCGAGATGCCGTTGCAGATTGGCCGTAAACCTGACTGTCGCCATTGCCCCGCTCCCGCAGCATCCGTTGTCGCTCAACCAAAACCGCCAAGCCGAAAATCCCGCAGAACTGTGCCGTTGCGACGCATTTCTTCTTCGTGTCCCGGTTCGCGCCAGGGCTCGACGATCGCAGCGCCATACCACAGTCGCATTTCCGGCATATCCAGCAGGCGCTGCGCATACGCCTGTGCGGCCTGACTCATGGCCAGCCCATAGCTCTGCACACGGAACGCCACCGGGGCAAAGAATGCATCCACGGCGGTGAACGCGGCTCCGGTCAAATAGGGCCCACCGAAACGCTGCAGGCCGTCGTTCCACAGTTCATCGACGCGGCTGATATCCGCCTTCAAGGCCACGTCCTGGGTGTGCAGCTGTACGCGCACGCCGCAGTTCATCGGGCAACGATCGCGCAGGGCGTGAAAACCGGAATGCATCTCCGCCGCTGCGCAGCGCGCCCAGGCCCGCGGCCTGAAGTCGCTCGGCCAGACGCCGGCATGGCGCTCTGCCAGATACTCGGTAATCGCCAGGGAATCCCAGATATAGCAATCCTCATCGCGCAGACACGGTACTCGTCCGGTCGGCGAAAAACGCCGAAACTGTGCCCAATTCGAACCCGGCGAGAACGGCACCAACCGTTCCTGAAAAGAGATGCCAAGTCGCTGCATCAATAGCCACGGCCGCAGCGACCATGACGAATAATTTTTATTGGCAATATAAAGTGCGTACATTCCGCTTCAACTCAACCCACGAATCACTGACCGATCCGATTCAGCCCGGCACGGAGGTTGACTGAACCGCCCGCACCGACACGTTTTTTCTACTCAAGCTTGCCCAGTCGCCAAAACGGAGACGATGTCCGCTGTCAGCGCCGCCGGACAGGCGGTCACCCGCAGCAAATGCTGCAAGGCAGGATATGGCGGCCGATGCACCGCGGCCTGCATGGCCCACAGTTGTTGCTGTCGCTTGGCTGCTGTCGCGGCATCGCGGTAGCGCAAGGCCAGAAAGTTGGTGCTTGATGGCAGCACGACGACCTCGCCACTACCGCCATCGGCAGCCACAATGGCCTGCGTCAACTGCTGCCGCAGGCTCAGGGTTTGCTGCACCAATTGCTGTTTGAAGGTCGGATCGCGCAGCAGGATCGCACCTGCAGCGTGAGCAATATTCGATACCGCATAATGAATGCGCAGTTGGTTGGCCCGCTGCAGCCATTCCCGCTCGGCAATCGCATAACCGAGCCGCAACCCGGCCGCGGCATAGGCCTTCGACAGGGTGCGCAAACGAACCGTATTCGGCCAATCCGACAGTGATAGCGGCGGTGTCGGCGCGGTCGAGAAATCGATGTACGCTTCATCAAGCAGCAGCACGGTGTCCGCCGGCAGCGCGGTGCGCAAGCGATGCAACTCGGATTCGGCGAAGCAGTGGCCAGTGGGATTGTCAGGGTTGGCGAGATACACCAGCTTTGCCTGATGCTGACGGGCACATTCGGCCAGCGCCACCAGATCGGGCTGTAGCAGATCCGGGCGAGCCGCGGCGATTCCGTCGCGATACGGCACTTCCAGCAACCGTGCGCCAAGGCCCTCGGCGAAATACTTGAAGGTCGGATACGTGCCCGCGCTGGTGACGACGGCATCACCGGGCTCGCAGACCGTACGCAGTGCCAACAGGATCAGGCTGTCGGCGCCGGCATCAAACAGCACATCGTCAGGCGAAAGCTGCAACGGCTCTGCCACCAGCTCGCGCAAGACCTGCGCCGACGGATCCGGATACAGCCGGGCAAGCTCGACAAACTGCGCGCCGAAACGAGCCATCAGTTCGGGGTGGGCCAGCGGTAACGCTTCGTTTGAACCAATCCGATGCCTGATCGACTTTCCGAGCAGCCGCTCGAGCGCAACAATCCCGGGGAAAGGATTGACAATATTTCCGTTTAGTAACGAGCGGATATATCGCGCCATGTAGCGATCCCTGCACGTTGATCAGCGGGGCTGAACTGCTCTACCTGCGTAGCAGCAGACTCACCTTGCCCGCGGCCGAATGAGCGGCACCATAACAAAGGCCTCGCGGCTTGGAAAGCAAACGGCGATAGGCTCATGACAGTCGTCCGATCTGTTGTCATCGCCAGCGCTGCATTGGCCCGTCACGCACGGCAATCACGGTCGCTGAATCGTTAGCGTAAAAGAAGGGCGCCAGCGGCGCCCTTCTTATCACTCAACTCGCCGGCGTCGACACCGGCGCCGCAGCGCTTTCACCGGCTGCGCCATCCGCCGGTACAGGCTCGGTCGGTGCCGCCTCGACTGCCGGCGCTGCGGTCGGCTCGACTGCAGCGGCTACCGGAGATTTCAGGTAGTCATTGAGAAACTTCAGATAAGCATCCGAAGCGCGAATGCGGTTGGTCTTCTTGACGAAACCATGGCCCTCGTCCGGGAACAACACGTACTCGACCGGGATATTATTGGCGCGGATTGCCGCCACCATTTCGTCGCTCTCGACCTGCAACACCCGTGGATCATTGGCCCCCTGAACCACCAGCACCGGCACTTTGATGTTGCCGGCATGGAACAGCGGCGAAATGCGGCGCAGGCGCTCCTTGTCCTTGGCCGGATCGCCCATTTCCGCGTACAACGAATCGCGGAAGCTGGCCCACCACGGCGGAATCGACTCCAGCGTGCGCACCCAGTTGGTGACCCCGAAGATATTGATACCCGCGGCAAACTCATTGGTGTACGCAAGCGCGGCCATGGTCAGGTAGCCGCCATAGCTGCCGCCCATCACGGCAATCTTGTCGGCATCCACCCAGTCGAGCGTCTGCAGGTATTTTTTCGCGGCGACGATGTCTTCCAGATCTTTCTCGCCATGTTTCTTGTCGTCGAGATGGAAGAAGGTTTTGCCATAGCCGGACGAGCCACGGTTGTTGACGCCGATGATGGCATAGCCGTGATTGACCAAGTGCTGGATGCTCGCGTTGTAGCCTTTGCGGGTTTGCCCGCCCGGACCACCGTGGATGTAGATGACCGCAGGCACCTTGTTGTCAGCAGAAGCCTGTTGCGGCTTGAACAGCAAGGCCGGAATTTCCAGATTGTCCGTGCTCGGGTAACGAACGACCTGACTCTTGACCAGATCCTGTTCGTTCACCTCTTTCGGCAAGGCCTGCGTCAACTGGCGGGCCGGCTTGCCATCCATGTCATAGACATACAGATTCGATGGCGAGGTGTCGGAATTGACATAGAACACCATCCGCTTGCTGTCTTTGCTGAAGCTGATGCCGCGCAGATCGCCTTCCGGCAACTCCGGCAACGCCAGCGACTTGTTGTTGACCACGTCAAGAATGCGGACATCGGTCGACGCATCGGCATTGATGCCGCTGACCATGTACCGGCCATCGTCGGAGAAATAGACGAAAGACACATCCCACTCGGCGTTGATCAAGGTATCGCGCTTGCCACCGGCCATGTTGTAACGAATGGCCTGGGCAAACTCGCCATTGGCATCGGTGGTGTAGATCAGGCCGAAGTTGTCCGGGGTGAAGGTCGCCGCCTCGTGCTGGGCAAAACCTTCATGCGGCGTGACATGCACCGGCTTCTTGTCTTTGCTTTGCAGATCGACCAGGAAAATATCGCTGTCGGCGTTGTTGTTGCTGCGGTTCAGTGCCAGCCAGCGACCATCGCTGCTGAGCACTGCCGGCTGCATGCCATCGATGTTCTTGTACACCAGTTCACGGGCATAATCCTGGCTGTTGTAGCGGTAGACATCGAAGAATTTTGGATCACGTTCATTGGTGACAATGTAGAACGCACTGCCGTCACGGGTGAAGCGCATGAACTGCGCCTTGAGCTTGTCGCCCGGCGTCAAGTCACGGATGCTGCCGTCGAGTTCCCGCACATAGAGGTGATCCAGCTCATTGCCACCTTTGTCGCCGCTGAACAGCACGCGGTCATCCTGGGGAAAAAACCGTTCGGCGAACACGGCATCGTCGGTGGACTGGGTCAGCGCGATTTTCTCGCCGGTGCTGAGCGACAGTTTGTACAGGTTGAAGACGCCGGTTTCATCGGAGTGCAGCAACACGGCATCGCCAGCGGCATTGATCGAGCTGCCGCCATAGCTGATGGTTTCGTACAGGGTTGCCGCCGGATACTGCTTGAATTCACGCGGTTTCTGCGCCGTTGCTTGTTGGTTGTTGCTATCGATGCTGGTTTGCGGCGCATCGGATTGTTCGCAACCGGTCAGACCAATAACGGCGGCACTGACGGCAGCCAGCCATAGGCGTTGGACGTGCATGGTGTGAAGCCACTCCTCCTGGTACGGAAGCGCCGACCATAACAAATTTTTTGCCGGTGCACCGCTCTGGCGTGCGGCATTGCCGGTTCTGAAACGCCTTGTAACGGTTTTGCGCCTGCCCCACCGTTGCCGGGGCGGCTACCATCCGGCAGTTCGCCCGGCGCAGGACGCACCGGCCTCTGTGTCCGATACCGCGGCAGGACGCCGTGCTTTCCGTGTCGGCCCTGTCATCCGAGGTTTCGTCGCGATGCAGAAAACCGCTCTGGCAGCTGCCACCTTGGCTGCCGCTCTCAGTTTCACGGTCAGCCCCGGCAATGCCGCTGACACCACGGTCAGCCGCCCGGCCATGCTTCAGGAATGGTCCGGCCCTTACGGCGGCGTTCCGGCCTGGGACAAGGTCAAGACCGACGAATTCGTACCCGCCTTCATGGCTGCGATGGACGACTCGCGCACACACATCAACCGCATCACCAGCAACCCGGAAGCACCGACCTTCGCCAACACCATTGTCGAGCTGGAACGCTCGGGCAAGCTGCTGGATCAGGTCTACACCTATTACGGCGTGCATGCCGCCACGCTGAACCTTGGCGACATGCCGGCGATTCAGCGCGAGCTGGCTCCCAAGCTGGCCGCGTTCAGTGACGAGATCAACCAGAATGAACTGCTGTTCAAGCGCATCGAAGCGGTTTACAACAGTCCCGACAAGGCCAAGCTGACGCCGGAAGAACAGCGGCTGACCTGGCGCTACTGGAACAACTTTGTTCGCTCGGGCGCCAAGCTGAATGCCGAACAGAAAGCCCGCATCGCCGAAATCAACGGCCGTCTGGCCACGCTGTTCACCCAGTTCAGCCAGAACGTACTCGATGACGAGACCAATCTGTTCACCGTCGTCGAAAACGAAAGCGAGCTGGCCGGTCTGCCGCCGGATCTGATCGCCGCCGCGGCGGCCAATGCCGAAGCCCGCGGTCTGAAAGGCAAATGGGTGATCAACAACACCCGGTCGTCGATGGAACCGGTGCTGACCAGCGCCGACAACCGGGCACTGCGTGAAAAAGTCTGGCGCACCTATTTCAGCCGCGGCGACACCGGTGGCAAAACCGACAACAACGCGATCATCACCGAGATCCTGAAGCTGCGTTTCGAACGCGCGCAATTGCTCGGTTACAAAACCCATGCCCATTGGCGGGTCGAGCCGCAGATGGCCGGCACGCCGGAACGCGCGATGGAGCTGCTGGAATCCGTCTGGAAACCGGCCGCCGCGCAAGTGCGCGCCGATGTCGCCGAGATGCAGGCCATTGCCGATGCCGAAGGCGCCTGGATCAAGATCGCGCCGTGGGATTACCGCTACTACGTCGAGAAACTGCGCAAGGCCAAGTTTGATCTCGACATGAACGAGGTCAAACCGTACATGCAGCTCGACAAGCTGCGTGAAGGCATGTTCTGGGCAGCGGGTCAGCTTTATGGCCTGAAATTCAAACTGGTCAAAGGCCTGCCGGTGCAGCATCCGGATGTCACGGTCTACGAGGTGCTGAACAGCAAAGGCAAGCACGTCGGTCTGTGGTATTTCGATCCGTACGCGCGGCCGGGCAAGCGCTCGGGCGCCTGGATGAACGCCTATCGTGGTCAGGAGAAACTCGACGGTGTCGTGACGCCGATCGTCTCGAACAACTCCAACTTCGTCAAAGGCAAAGCCGGCGAACCGGTGCTGATCTCGTGGGACGACGCCACGACGATGTTCCACGAGTTTGGCCACGCGCTGCACGGCCTGCTGTCGGACGTGAAGTACCCGAGCCTGGCCGGCACTGCCGTTGCCCGCGACTTTGTCGAGTTCCCGTCGCAGATCAACGAGTACTGGCTGGCGCAGCCGGAAGTGCTGAACAAGTTTGCCCTGCACTACCAAACCGGCAAACCGATTCCGAAAGCACTGGTCGACAAGATCAAAGCCGCCGGCACCTTCAACCAGGGTTTCCAGACCATGGAATATCTCGCCTCGGCGGTGATCGACATGAAGCTGCACCTGGCCGGTGGCGAGACCATCGATCCGGACAAGTTCGAGCGTGAAGAACTGGAGAAACTCGGCATGCCGGCGGAAATCGTCATGCGTCACCGGACGCCGCAGTTCGGCCACGTGTTTGCGTCGGACGGTTACTCGGCCGGCTACTACTCCTATCTGTGGTCCGACTCGCTGACTGCCGACGCGCTGGAAGCGTTTGAAGAAGGCAAAGGTGCCTGGGACAAGGGTGTCGCCGAGCGCTTCCGCAAGACCATCCTGTCGGTCGGCAACACGATCGATCAGGCCGAGGCGTTCCGCGCCTTCCGTGGTCGCGATGTCCAGACCGACGCGCTGATGCGCAAGCGGGGTTTCCTGCCGGAAAAAACGGCCGAGTAACCAGGTCCGCTGTCGGCAAAAAGGGCGTGCAACAGCACGCCCTTTTTCTTGGCTGGCAGGATTTCTTCCGCGCCGGCTTCGGGTAGAATGCGCCGCCAACGGCCACCCTCTTGCGGTGGCCGTTGCCATTTTCAGCCCCCATACGTCTGGACGTCCAACGTGCAACACACTGCCGAAGCCCGAGTCACGCCAGCCAGCCACACCGAAACCGAGCGCGGGCAAACGGCCGCCCTTGCTCAGCCCAGCCGACGCGACCGGCTCAAGGCGTTCTGGGTCGACGTGTTTGTCATGAACACCTTCTCGTATGTGGTGGCGGCACCGCTGGAACTGTGGATCGCCGGCATGAGCTGGCAGGCGCACCTGCAGGCCCGTTTGATCGGTTTGCTGATCAACTCGATCATCGGCCGGCCGTATGGGCTCTGGCGCGAATTTCTGGTCGCGCGCACCGGTCTGACCGAGGCCAGTAGCGGCGTAAAAAAATATGCGGTCGAAACGCTGATTTTTCTCTCGTTCCAGTTGCCGGTGTACGTCACCATTCTGGCGATCAGCGGCGCCGACTGGGATGGCATCGTCCATGCGGCCGGCACCGCTTGTCTGATCGCCGGTTTCCTCGGCCGTCCTTACGGCATCTATCTGGATTTTGTCCGGCGCAAGGTCGGCCTGCCGCCCGTTACGGCGAGCCCGGTTAACGCTAACCCTGTCGCTACCACGCCCTCGCACTGACACCAACTCGCACAGGTACAGGACTGCATCATGCCGCTCATCCGCAATTCGGTTGTTGAATCCAAGCTGGTGGTCGGGGTCATTGCCGGCACCCCGATCGATACCCGTTTCGGCGTCAATTATCTGGATGCCCATCAGATCAAGGCCGTTGGCCGCTCGATTTCGGAAACGCCGCAGCAACAAACCGAGATGCAGGCGTTGAACCGCAGTGAACTGACCGCCCGCACGCTGGAAGTCATCCGCGAGCTGCAGCGTGCCGGCGCCAACGCCATCATGATCTATTGCAACTCGCTGAGCGGCGCGATTGATCTGGACGGCATCCGCAACCAGATTGGCATTCCGCTGGTCTCGCCGCTCGATGTCTACAAGGATCTGATCGGCCAGTACCGCAAGTTCGGCCTGCTCGCCGCCAACTGCCAGAGCTGCGCCAATATCGAACGGCTGATCATCGAAGGCGACAGCAAGGCCAAGGTGATCGGGGTCGGCAACCTGCAGATCGTCGAGGACATCGAGAAAGGCTACAGCCCGAAAGCGATCATCCGCGATCACGCACTGGTCGAAATCGGCTCCAGCCTGCGCATGAGCGGCGTCGAGATTTTGATCCTCGCCTGCACTCACTTCGAATATTTCTACGAAGATCTGAAAGGCCGGGTCTGTCTGGAAATTTTTGAGCCGTCGGAGAAAATGGTCGAGCGCCTGCAGAAGATGCTGCCGGCCGTCGCGGCCTGAACACTGGCCGATGCCAGCGAGGCGCAAGCATCGGATACGAGCGGCGCCTCGCTCTACCCTTCTCCCGTACTGCGCGCACTGCCGAGCACTGCCGCGTACGGATTCGGGCGCAATGGTTAGCCCGGCGAAAGCGCTTCTTCCAACTGCCAGTCAAGCTTGCCTTTGGCGAGCCCTTGCAAGGCCTGCTGCAACGGCTTGACCGCCGTCACCGGCAACTGGATCTGCAAAACCACCATATCGCGATAATCCTGCTGCAACACCTCGGCGGCAACGCGGGCAAGCTCGCGGCGCACGGCCGCTTCCAGGGCAAAATCAAAGCCAATGCGGGCGCGGGTCAGCGCGATACAGGACTCGGTCGGCAACGCCAGCAGCGCCGTTTTCAGGGCATCGCTGTAGGCGCGAACCAGACCGCCGGTGCCGAGCAGCGTGCCGCCGTAATAGCGCGAAACCACTGCGACGATTTGCGCCAGTCCGCTGTGCTGCAGCAGATTGAGCAGTGGCCGACCGGCAGTGCCGGCCACTTCACCGTCATCGGAACAGGCGACATCGCCGGTGCTGCCGGGCTGGCCAGCGATATAAGCATAAGCATTGTGAGTGGCGTCCGGAAACTGCTGACGCACGGCGGCGACAAAGGCTTCGGCCTCGGCGCGGCTGCCGGCCCGGCCGACGGTGGCAATGAAACGGCTGCGCTTGACCTCCAGCTCGTGTTGCACGCGCATTGCCGGCACCTGCAGCGAGCTCATCAGCGCGCTCCGTCACACCGCTTCAAACTGCACCTGCACAAGCTGCGTATCGTCACCAAGGCTGACTTCGCCGTCCTGTATCGTGCACTGCAGATTCATGGTTTTCTGGGCCAGCCGGCCCAGCGCCTCAACGGTTTCGTTGCTGAGCGCACGCACCGTGACATTGTCGAGTTTGCCGAGCGCCTCTTGCATCTGCCCGCGCCAGACGGCGGCACTGCGGCTGTTGTAGGTGATGATGACAACCTGCCTCGCGCGGCCGGCGGCCTTGCGCAGGCGCTTCTCATCGGGCTGGCCCAGTTCGATCCACAGCTCGATTTCGCCGCTGAGGCTTTTCAGCCACAGATCCGGTTCGTCATCGGTGCTGATGCCCTTGGTGAACATCAGCCGCTCATCGGCATACAGCGCAAACGCCAGCAGCCGCACCATCATTCGCTCATCGGTTTCCGACGGATGCTGGGCAATGGTCAGCGAGTGGCTGCCGTAGTAATGCCGATCCATGTCGGCAATCTGCAGTTCCGCTTTGAAAATGGTGGCTTTGAGTGCCATCGCCCTTCCCTCTACCCGCTCACGCCGGGCCAGAAACAAAACAGGCGCGACCTGGTTCGCCGCGCCTGCGCTCTTTGACGTCCGGATTATTTCTCGACGAACGCCCGCTCGATCACATAGTGCCCCAAATCGCCCTGCCGCGCTTCAGCAAAGCCCATTTCATTCAGGATGGCACAGGTGTCTTTCAGCATGCTCGGGCTGCCGCAGAGCATGACCCGATCATGGTCCACGCTGAACGGCGGCAGGCCGATGTCGGCGGCGAGCTTGCCGCTCTTGATGAGATCGGTGACCCGGCCCTGGTGACGGAATGGCTCGCGGGTAACGGTCGGGTAATAAATCAGCTTCTGGCGGACAATCTCGCCAAAGTATTCGTTGTTCGGCAGTTCGCGCTCGATGTAATCGGCATAGGCCAGATCGTTCACGTTGCGAACGCCGTGCACCAGAATCACTTTCTCGAACTGTTCGTACACTTCCGGGTCTTTGATGATGCTCATGAACGGCGCGAGCCCGGTGCCGGTGCTGAGCAGATACAGGTGCTTGCCCGGGATCAGGTTGTCGACAATGAGCGTGCCGGTAGGCTTGCTGCCCACCAGGACTTGATCACCCGGCTTGATGTGCTGCAGGCGCGAAGTCAGCGGCCCGTTTGCCACCTTGATGCTGAAAAATTCCAGGTGATCCTCGTAGTTCGAGCTGACGATGCTGTAGGCGCGCAGCAACGGCTTGCCAGCCACCTCCAGGCCTATCATCACGAAATGACCGTTGCGGAAGCGGAAACCCTGATCGCGGGTCGTGGTGAAACTGAACAGCGAGTCGTTCCAGTGACGGACATCAAGAACACGTTCGGTAGCAAAAGCGGCCATGGCGGAGCATCAAGTGGGAGGCTGGCGACAACGGGCGCGGATTCTACCGGTTTTTGCCGGCAAAAGGACCGACTCAAGATCAATTCATCAGGGAAAAGCCCAATTTTTACAGGGGCTTAGCGGGAAAGTGCCGGCGCCAACCGTCAGCTCAGCGGCGACTGGCACGTGATGGGATGGGCAGTAATTGGCCCGGTGGCAACAGGCTGTCGCCACCGGGCCAGCGGTGGTTCCGCTCAAGCAGTAAGACGTGTGTACAGGTTACGCAGGGGCGCGAACATGCCGCGGTACTTGTAGGCAGTGAACTCGCCGGCATCGAGAAAGCTGCCACGGCAACGCGGGCACTGCTCGACCGTGACGCTGCCGCCGTTGACCCGCCGGGTCAGCAGGGCGATGTCCTCACAGCGCGGGCAATCGATATCGTGCTGACCGTTGAACGCCTGACCGAGCGTCGGCGACCCCAGATCCAGCATTTCGCTGTCATCGATGGCGCGCATGGCATCCAGTTCACCGGTGTCGAACCACATCCCTTTACAACCGGAACAACGGTCAATCTCAATGCCGTTCAGATGAACATGGTCCATTGCCGCATGGCATTTCGGGCAGTTCATGGTGTGCTCCTCGTTTCAGTGCTGTGGAAATCATTCGACTGGTGTGCATTTTGACGAAAACAAACGAGAAAGAGTTTGACCCAGCGTAAACACCCGTGACACCGGAGACGTTTTGCAACACAGTGCGATCCGGGCGCGTGCAGCAACGCCAGCAAGCAAGCGCTATAGTAGGCACCATGAAACTGACTGCCGATATTCGCCACTACCAAGCGCTGGATGCCAGCGACAGTCATGGCTACCACCAGTTGCTGATCGCCGTCGGCGGCAGCATGGCGTTGGCCATGCAAGGCCGGGAAAATCTGATCACGACCAGTCGTGGAGGCATCGTCCCAGCTGATTGCCGGCACGACTTTGTTGTGCCGGGGGCCAATGACAGCCTGGTGATTGATGTCGGCGGTGATCGACAAGCGCTGGCCGAGCGCGGCTTACATGATCTGGACCGGCTGTTCGAGCAAGCGAATTTTTTCAACGCCGACCCGGCCCTGCAGCAGCTGGTCCGCTTCGCTGCGCTGGAGCTACCCCGGCACCCGGCAGATAGCCCGATTGCCCAGCAACTGGCGGCAACCTTGCTGCTGGTGCTGCAAGGCCGGCCAGTCGACCACGGCAACGGCAGCCCGCAGTCATTGGATATGACGGTCATCGACAGTTACATCGACCGTCATCTGCATGAACCGATACGTGTGGCAGAGCTGGCCCGGCTGGTGCACCGCTCGGAAAGCCATTTCCAAACCCTGTTTCGCCAGATGACCGGCACCAGTGTTCTGCAGTACCTGCGGCGCCGACGGGTCGATCGGGCGGTGCACCTGATCGAAACCAGCGACAGCTCGCTGGCCGATGTCGCCCTCGCGACCGGCTTTGCCCATCAAAGCGCTCTCACCCATGCGCTGCGCGAGCTGGTCGGCGTCACGCCGGGCCGATTGCGCCGGCGCGGCTGATCAACACCCGGTCAAATTGACGTCAGGCTCAGCGGTTTTGACAAAAATTAGCGCGTTTTCTGCAAGACGAATTCGTCTGTCCCGGTACATGCTGCCAGTACGCCCATTATCGGAAAACGTCTGACTGCCCCCTTTTGCAACATTCCAGACACCTTGAGCGCAAAAGCGATACCCGCATGGCAACCAGCTTCACGCGCCCGGCACCGATCAGCTGGGCTGATTTCGAAAAAGTCGAGCTGCGGCTCGGCACCATTGTGCATGCCGAGCGCAACGTCGCCGCACACAAACCAGCCTACATTCTGGACGTCGATCTCGGCCCGCTCGGCGTCAAACGATCGAGCGCTCAGCTGACGGCGTTGTACACGCCCGACGCACTCATCGGTCGGCAGGTTTTATGCGTCTGCAATTTCCCACCGAAACGGATTGCCGGCATCAGTTCGGAAATTCTGGTTACCGGGTTCCATGACGAGCACGGCCGGGTTGTGCTCTGCTCGGTCGATCATCCGGTACCAAACGGAACACCGCTGTTATGAATCGACGGCGAGCCATGAACAGTCAACAGTCCGCTACCCGACTGCGCTTTCTCGCCGGTGCTCGACGCGCCGTACCGCTACTGCTGCCTTTGCTCGCATTTGGTGTCAGCTTCGGTTTGTACGCGCGGCAAACCGGTTTCGATGCCGGTGCGGCGTTACTGATGTCGATGATTACCTTTTCCGGTGGCGCTCAGTTTGCCGCACTCGGTGCACTTGCCGCCGGCAGTGGTCTGGTGGCGGCGGTGCTGGCGGTGGTGCTGATCAACAGCCGCTTCCTGAGCATGGGCCTGACACTGGCGCCAGACCTGCGCGGCTCGCGTTGGCAACGTTTGCTCGCCGGTCAGTTGCTGGTGGATGAAACCTGGCTGTTGTCGCGCCGACGCAATGGCCGGCACCGCTGGGAATTCTTTCTTGCCGTCGGTGTGATTGAGTGGCTGATCTGGGCACTCGGCACTTTGCTGGGCTTGCTGTTTGCCGAACACTTGCCAGCCCCCGAAACCCTGGGCCTCGACATGGCTGTTGCGGCGTTCTTTCTCGCGCTGATGGTCAGCCAACTGGATGACACCAACAAACGCGCTGCCGCTATCGGTAGCGCACTGCTGGCGCTGCTGCTACTGCCATTTGGTCAGCCGGGTTTGGCTCTCTTGCTGGCACCATTGCCCGCCCTGATTTGGTTGTCGTTACCGACGCACACGCGTCGACGCAACAGCAGGACGTCTGCAGCGCAAATCCCTGCGTCGAACCCGGAGTCTGGCAATGATTGAGAACAGCTGGCTGGTCGTTATCGCCGTCACGCTTGCCACCGCCGTGTGCAAAACCAGCGGCTTCTGGTTTCGTGATAAAACCCTGCCGGTACCAATCACAAGAGTACTGCCGGTTTTGGCACCGGCGCTGCTGGCCGCCATGGTGGTCAACACCAGTTTTGCCGGCAATGGCCACATTGCCTTTGATGCTCGGATCGGTGGCTTACTGGTTGCGCTTGCGGCATTGGCGCTGCGACTGCCCTTGCTGGTGGTCATGGCACTGGCGGCGGCGGCAACCGCATTGCTGCGCGCATTGATATGAAAGCCAATTCTGACAGCCTGGTATGCATATGCCCGGCAGGTTCAGCTCGATTGCCGCGAACGGCTACGTGCCAACGTGACGCGCCATGCAATTGCCATCGCCACTAGCAGCAATACTGCCGCCAGCAAAAACGGTGCGCCGGGAAAATGCCAGCCGGTACCGGGTGAAATCGCCGCGGCAAAGGTCTGGGTAAACATTACCGGCCCAATCATCCCGGTCAAACCGAGCAAACTGCTATTAGCGCCCTGCAATTGCCCCTGCTCCTGCGGCGTGACATGCTGGCTCATCAGGCTCTGCGCCGCCGGGCCAAAAAAGCCCATCAGCGCAAATACCGGAATACCGAACCAGAACCCCCAGCCCACTGGCGCCAGGGCGTAGATGAGAAAACCGGCGATACCACAGGCCAAGCCGGTCAACATGGCGCGCCGCTCACCGATCGCCGGCACCACTCGCCTGATCAACAGGGCCTGCACAATCACATTGCAGATGCCAACAAGCGCCAGCGTCAAGCCGGTTACGGTTTCACTCCAACCGTAGCGATAACTGACATACAAAACAAACGTGCTTGGCAGCACATAATGCGCCAGCAGATACAAAATATTGACGCTCGCCAAACCGAACAATTCCGTATGCGAGCGCAGCAATTTCAACGAACCAACGGGGTTGGCTCGCGCCCAGGAAAACTGCCCGCGTTTTTCCGCCGGCAAGGATTCTGGCAAGACAAACAATCCGTAAAGCGCATTCAGCAAGGTCAGAGCACCTGCGACCCAAAACGGCAGTCGGCTATCAATGCCGCCGAGTACACCACCAAGCGCCGGGCCAATGACAAAACCAATCCCCCATGCCGCACCCAGCATACCGAAGCTGGCCGCGCGCTTTTCAGCTGGCGTGACATCGGCGACATAGGCGCCTGCCGTCGAGAAACTGGCAGCGGTAATGCCGGACAGCACACGGCCGATGAACAACCACCAGAGGTTTGGCGCGAGTGCCATCAACAGATAATCGAGCCCCAGTCCAAAGCAGGAAATCAGGATCACCGGCCGCCGACCGAAACGATCTGACAAGGCACCAAGCACCGGCGAACACAAGAACTGCATCATGGCCCACGCCAGCGAGAACAACCCGACCATCCGCGCAGCGGCAGCGGTATCGCCAGCCAGAAAGTGCTCCACCAATTTCGGCAATACCGGAATCACCACGCCGAGCGCCAGCACATCGAGTACCAGAGTGATGAAAATGAAGATGAAGGCGGCGCGCGAAGCACCGGCAGGAGCGTGAGCAGACAACACAAGGGGGATCCCGGGACCGGAGGACCCCGCTATTTGACGCGCTGGCTGCGGCACTGACAAGGCGGCGACGCTTTCCTGCTGACAACCGGACGGCCACTGCAGCCGACAGCGTGCTGGCGGAAGCTGGGCGCCGACGAAAAAAGTCGGCAATGGCTGTCAACGCCGGCGGGCGGCCTGCGTTAGCACAGACAGGACCGAACCCGGATGCGCCCGTGATGCCTGTCGCTGTTGCCCCCTTTCCGAGCCCGCTAGAATTGCCCGGCACCCTGCCAACGGCATTGCCGCCCGGCCGGCACGCCGCGGTCTCGGCACAACGCCGAATGCCGGACGAGATCAGACAAGGCACTGTGAACGACAGTCAGCTGCAACAACAGCGTCGGCAACTCGACCAGTTTCTGGCCGGGGTGGAGCGGCGCGCGTTGCGCATGGCGGAATTCTCCGTCCGGCACCGTGACGATGCTCTTGAGATTGTCCAGGACGCGATGCTGAAGCTGGCGCAGCGCTACGGTCATCTGCCAGCCGAGCAATGGCCGCCGCTGTTCCAGCGCATTCTGCAAAGCCGCATTACCGATCACTTCCGACGGCAAAAAGTCCGCAACCGGCTGTTTGTCTGGTTCAGCCGCCCCGATGATGACGGCGACGATTATGATCCGATCGCCGAGGCCGCCGATGAAAGCCTGAACAACCCGCTGGATCGGCTGAGTCTGGAACAGGGTAATCAAGCGCTGGTCGATGCCGTGGCGCAGTTGCCGGAACGGCAGCGGCAAGCCTTCCTGTTGCGTCACTGGGAGGGCTTGTCGGAGAAGGAGACCGCCTTTGCCATGCAGTGCAGTGAAGGATCGGTGAAGACCCATTTGTCGCGAGCCATGCAGGCGCTCCGTGCCCGCCTCGCCGAGCACGCCTGAGCAGGAGTAGGTCATGACGAGTCCGCAAGCACCCGGCGCCGGGCCCCAAGACAAGCGTGGCGACCTGGCTTCCGACAAGGCCCCTGACAAGGCGCGTGACGACGCCCTGCTCGTTCGCACCCGCGAAGCCCTCGACGAACAGACGGCATCGCTCGATTACCGCGCCCAGCTGCACCTGCAACGCGCACGCGAAGCCGCGGTTGCCAGCTTGGCAGCAACCCGAGCCGGCACCTCGTGGTGGCAAAGCCATGTGCTGTGGCTGACGGCGGTGCCGGCTGCGCTCGCCATCGCACTGGCAGTGCCGCTGCTGTTATCGGTACAACCCAAGGACAGCGACGGCGCGCTTGCCGTTTATGACGAAGCGCTGCAAGGCTTTGACGACATGAGCTTGCTCGCCGCCGATGCCGATCTGGAAACCCTGGCCGACATGGAGTTTTATCAATGGCTGGCCGACAACCCGGACGTCACCGACGCCTGAGCCATAACCGAACCGGAATCGGCAAATCTCGTTACCGGAAAAACGTGGCAGAACGCCCGGTTTTTGCCTATATCTAAGGCCATCCACAGGGGCGGGAAATGCCCCGCCCACCCGACGGCAAGGCAGGACGCCACGCCGCGGTGCAGGAGAATGGCATGGCCCCCGAGCCGACTGGCATCAACCCGCTGCACAACGACAAAGCCACCAGTGGCCAAGAAGTTTATCTGCCCACCGAACTCTGTCTGCTGCCGCTGTCGGAGCGGCCGTTCTTCCCGCCGCAGACACTGCCGATCCTGATGAACGAAGAGCAGTGGCGCGAAACGCTCGATTACATCGGCGCCACCGAGCACCGCCTCGCCGGTCTCGTGCTGGTCAAAACGGCGCATCCCGATCAGGCAACCGTCCGCGACTTTCACCCCATCGGCACCATTGTCCGGGTCCATCATCCGGTGGTGTCCGGCGGCAAGATCCAGTTCATTGCCGAAGGCCTGCAGCGCTTTCGCATTCGTCAGTTCAGCAGCGACAAAGCGCCGTTTCTGGCCGAGGTCGATTACCCGGTGGAGCCGCGTTACCGCAACACCGAACAACTGAAAGCGTTTGCCGTTGCCATCATCAATTCGCTGCGCGACATGCTGCCGCTCAATCCGCTGTACAGCGATGAGCTCAAATTCTTCCTGAACCGGTTCAATCCCAACGATCCCTCACCGCTGGCCGACTTTGCCGCCAGCCTGACCACCTCCACCCGCGATGAGCTGCAGCACATCCTCGAAACCGTGCACCTGCGCGAACGCATGGAAGCGGTGATCGAGCTCATCAAGACCGAAATGCAGGTGGCGCGGCTGCAGGCCAAGATCCGGGAAGAAGTCGAAGAAAAGCTGAGCGAGCATCAGCGCAAGTTTTTCCTGCGCGAACAAATGAAAGCCATCCAGCGGGAACTGGGCATCGCCAAGGATGACCGCACCGCCGACACCGAGCGGTTCCGCGAGCGCCTGGAAACGCTGACCGTGCCGGCAGCGCCGCAGCAACGCATCGACGAAGAGCTCGACAAGCTGGCAGTGCTGGAGCCGGGCTCGCCGGAATACGCCGTCACCCGCAACTGGCTGGATGTGGCCACGTCGGTCCCGTGGGGCAAATGCAGCGACGACAATCTTGATTTGAAACGCGCCAAAGCCGTGCTGGAAGACGAACATGCCGGCCTTGATGACGTCAAACAGCGCATCATCGAATTTCTGGCGGTCGGCGCGCTGAAAGGCGAAATCGCCGGCTCGATCGTGCTGCTGGTTGGCCCGCCCGGCGTTGGCAAAACCTCGATTGGCCGCTCCATTGCCCATGCGCTGGAGCGCAAGTTCTATCGCTTTTCGGTCGGCGGCATTCGCGATGAAGCCGAGATCAAAGGCCACCGCCGAACCTATATTGGCGCCTTGCCCGGCAAACTGATTCAGGCCCTGAAAGAATGCGGCACGATGAATCCGGTCGTGATGCTCGATGAGATCGACAAGATCGGCAGCAGCTATCAGGGCGACCCGGCATCGGCGCTGCTGGAAGTGCTCGACCCGGAACAGAACAACGCGTTTCTGGATCACTATCTGGATGTCCGCGTCGATCTGTCCAAGGTACTGTTCGTCTGCACGGCCAACCAGCTCGACACCATTCCACGGCCCTTGCTGGACCGGATGGAAATCATCCGGCTGAGCGGTTACATCACCGAAGAAAAAATGGCGATCGCACGCGACTATTTGTGGCCGCGGACACTGGAGCGCGTCGGCCTGTCACGGCGCGACATCAAACTGGAACCGGCTGCGCTGCGTACCATCATCGAGAATTACGCCCGCGAAGCGGGCGTCCGCAATCTGGAGAAGCAACTCGGCCGGGTGGCGCGGAAGGTGGTGGTCGACAAAGTCGCCGAACCCGGTTTCGAAAAAGCCAACAAGAAGAAAGCCGCGGCCGCCAAGGTGGTGATCACGGCGGACCGTATCGGTCACTACCTCGGCCATCCGGTTTTCACCAACGAGACTCCGGCGCAGGGCGTCGGCATAGTGACCGGGCTGGCGTGGACGGCGCTGGGTGGCTCCACCCTCAATATTGAAACCGCGATCGTTCATCACAAGCAGCGCGGTCTGAAACTGACCGGCACGCTCGGCGATGTCATGAAGGAATCGGCAGAAATCGCCTACAGCTATGTCGGCGCACACCTGCAAACCTTTGGTGCCAAGGCTGACGCGCTCGACAACTGTTTTGTCCATATCCACGTGCCGGAAGGGGCAACGCCAAAGGACGGCCCGAGCGCCGGCATCACACTGGCCACCGCCCTGCTCTCGCTGGCACGGCAACAGCCATTGCGCCGGCCCTTGGCCATGACCGGCGAACTGACCCTGACTGGCGATGTGCTGGCGGTCGGTGGCATTCGCGAGAAGGTCGTGGCCGCACGGCGGGTTGGTATACGGGAACTGATCCTGCCGGAATCTTGTCGCGGCGATTATCAGGAGCTGCCGGCTTACATTCGCAAGGGCCTGACCGTGCATTTCGTCCGGCGCTATGCCGATGTCGTGGCCATTTGCTTCTCCCATACACCGAGCAAGAAAAAAGCGCAGCGCCGTTTGACAGACCGCAGCTGACCGACTTTGCTTGAGGCACCGGCGCCATGGCTTGTCAGCGCCGTAGCCACATTTCAAGCAGGAGGGAGCATGCGAGTGACGCCAGTAGTGCGATGGGCCGGCGCGTGGTGCGGGCTCATGTTGGGGGTTGGCGCGGTACACGCCGGCGAGGTCAGCTTTAATGGTTTCATTTCGGCTTACGGCGGCAAGGCGCTGGAAACGGCCGACAACCCGAATGCCTATCCCTGCAACTGCGCCATCGTCGACTATCCGTTCGTAGGTATTTATGAAGACGAATGGACCTTTGACCCGGATACCACCTTCGGTCTGCAAGCCAACTTCAATATCACCGATGAACTGTCGGCAACCGGCCAGATCGTGTCGCACGGTTCGCGCAACTACGAAACCAGCATTCAATGGGCATACCTGAGCTATTCGCTCAGTGACAGCTGGACGCTTCAGGCAGGCCGCAAACGCTTGCCGCTTTTCTATTACTCCGACTTCTTTGACGTCGGCTATGCCATGCCCTGGGTACGCGCACCGGGCGATCTGTATGGTTGGCAGATCGTGGGCTACGAAGGGCTCAACGCTTTGTTCAACGGCAGCTGGGGCGATCTTGGCGTAACGGCCAATATCTGGGCAGGCCGTGACAATGATGATGAAAATGCGCTGCTGAGCGAGGTTTACTACGGCACACGTGTCGATGAAACCTGGAAAGAAATGTTGGGCGGTTATCTGGATTTGGCGGGTGAATGGTTCAACGTACGCTTTGTGTACATGACCAATAAGGTAGACAGGGACATATATGGAAACACCAGCACACCTCCTTGCACTTTTGATGGTCAAACACCGTGTCCTCGGCTTTCTGATGCAAAACAGAACTTTGCTGGCTTGGCGTTTAATGTTGACTGGAAAAATCTCGTCATTCGTTCCGAATACAACACCTTTGAGCGACCGAGCGAAGACAACAAGTATAAGGCCGCACTGTTCGGCATTGGATATCGCTTCGGCGACTTCCTGCCGATGATTACCGCCTCGCAGTTTGAAGAGACCGCGACATGGCCTGATATTGAAAAGCACGACACCCGCTCGTTCAGCCTGCGTTGGGATTTCTCCAGCTCGGCCGCATTCAAGATTCAATATGATGTCTTTACTGACGAATCGACATATTTTTACGCTGGCAACGATGATGTCTCCGACTTTATCGGTGACTCCAAGCTGATTGCCTTTGGTGTCGACGTCGTCTTCTGAGGGAACAAGCCATGACGTTACGCATGCTGTGTTTGACCCTGTGCTGCCTGCTGAGCGCCGCCGCACAGGCAGAGGTTGCCGTGATCGTGAACCCCGGCAATGGTGCGAGCTTGTCGGCAGAAGACGTGCAGCGCCTGTTCCTCGGCAAGTTGAAAAGTTTTCCCGGTGGCGGTGAAGCCACTCCGGTCAACCAGAAAGAGGGACAGCCGGCGCGTGAACAATTCAATCAGGCCGTGCTGAACAAGTCGGAAAGCCAACTCAAGGCCTATTGGTCACAGCTGGTTTTCACCGGCAAGGGCACGCCGCCGAAAGAGCTCGACAACGACGACGCCATCAAGGCGCTGGTCGCCAGCACCCCCGGCGCCATTGGCTACATCGATGCCGCCAAGGTCGACGGCTCGGTCAAGGTGGTTCTGAAACAGTGAAGTCTTGAAGCCGTTCCCCGATAGGCTCGGGCCGCCGCTGGCAACACCGGCGGCGGCCTGAATCCCGCGATCAAATTACCCAAGCCTTTGCAATTTGCAGCTTCTCAGGTATGGTGTCCCGCCGATTAGCCATCCAAACGGCTTAATCCAGATGACCATTTTGCTCGTAACCGGAATACGCGTACCGGTCGAGTCCTTCGGCCCCATTTTGGCCGGTAGGTGGTCGCCCATTCGCTGCAGACACGGATAACCATTAGATGAGCAAACCCAACGAAGGCTGGGGCTCCCGCATTGGCTTGATTCTGGCCATGGCCGGCAATGCGGTCGGCCTTGGCAATTTCCTGCGTTTTCCGATTCAGGCGGTCGAGAACGGCGGCGGCGCCTTCATCATCCCCTATCTCGTCTGTTTCCTGCTGATGGGCGTGCCGCTGCTGCTCATCGAATGGACCACCGGCCGCTTCTCCGGCCAGTTCGGCGATCACACCACGCCATTCCTGATGCAGCGGCTGGACCCGAAGCGCGCGTTCTGGAAATACCTCGGCGTATTCGGCATCTTCGCCAACGTCGCCGTTGCCGCGTACTACTGCTATGTCGAAAGCTGGACGATGGCCTACATCTACCATTCGGCGATCGGCACTTTTGCCGACCTGGATCAGGCGCAGGTGGCCGGCTTCTTCACCGCTTACACCGACACCTACCAGACCACCACCGGCATTCCGTATGAGAACGTGATTTTCTTTGTGCTCTGCGTGGTGCTGAACACCTGGATCCTGAGCAAGGGCCTGGCCGGCGGTGTCGAGATCACGGCCAAGATCGGCATGCCGCTGTTGATTCTGTTCGGCATCTTCCTGGCGATACAGGGCGTGACGCTGACCGCGGGCGAAAAGGGCGCACAGTTTGATGGTTTGGTCGGTCTCGATTTTCTGTGGACACCGCAATTCGATTCGCTGACCAATCCCAGTGTCTGGCTCGCCGCCGCCGGTCAGGTCTTCTTTACCTTGTCAGTCGGCATGGGCACGGTGATTTGCTTTGCGTCCTACATCAAAAAACGGCGCGATGTCGCACTGAACGCGATGACCGCCGGCTGGCTCAACGAATTCGTCGAAGTCGTGCTCGGCGCGTCGATTCTGATCCCGATTTGCGTCGGCTACTTCGGCATCGATGGCGTCGTTGATCTGGTCAACAGCGGTGGCGGTTTTGGCCTCGCCTTCCAGTCGCTACCCTACCTGTTCCAGCAATGGGGCGAGCTGATGGCAGTCCTGGCCGGCATCGCCTTTTTCGGCCTGCTGTTTTTCGCCGGCATTACCTCGAGCCTTGCCATGGGCACGCCGTGGATGGGCCTGCTGCAATACGAGTTCGGCTGGAAGCGCGAAGCCGCCGCCTGGTCGTTCGGCGCGCTGGTATTGCTGCTTGGCCTGCCGACGGTGCTGTTTTACGACAAAGGCGTGTTCGGGGAATACGACTACTGGGCCGGCACGGTCTGCCTGTTCTTCTTTGCCATGATGGAATCGATCCTGTTTGCCTGGGTATTTGGCATCGATCGCGGCTGGCAGGAGATCAACGACGGCGCCGAGATCCGGCTGCCGCGCGTGTACAAATTCATCCTGAAATTCATCACGCCGGCACTACTGTTGTTTGTCTTCATCGGTAACCTGTTCATTCCGATCGGCGCCGACTGGGGCGCCGCCGTCAACAACCTCTTTGCCGGCAATGGCTGGCAGTTCGATGCCAGCTCACTGGTCGGCACCGTCAGCAACGCCGGCCTGAAGGAGCAGATTGCTGCCGCCGAACTCGCCGGCAACAGCGCGACGGTTGCGCAACTTGAAGATCGGCTGTGGCATGTCAACGGTGCCCGCTTGCTGCTGCTGACAACCTTCGTCTTTATCACTGCGCTGGTTTACATTGCCTACCGTAAACGACTCCGTACGCAAGGAGCACTCGCATGAGCACCGCCGGCTTTTTGATGATGACGGTCACCATGACCTTGGTCACGGCGATCACGGTCTATCTGGTCTGGCGGGTACTGACCGCGCCGCAACCGAATGATGACGAGGAATAATCCGGGCCAGACTCCGAAGCCAGTGCCGGCACACGTGCTCTTGCTAGCCCTTGTGCACTCGAGTTAAAGCTGGCTTAAGGCGGAAACCTGACAATCCGGTCTGCTTTGGCCGGATTCCGCTTCAATGAGCACGACTGTCACTCAACTCCCCTGGCGACGCCTGAGCATCGGCCCCGCTTTGCTCTTCGTCGGCGCGCTGCTGCTGTTTGTTGCATTCGATCTGGATCGCCGAGTCGCTGATGCGCTCTACAACAGCAGCACCGGCTTCCCTTTTCAACGCTCGGACAGTTATGAGTTTTGGGCGCATTGGCTACCGCGCAAGTTGGCGGCCTTTACCTTCTTTGCCCTGGTGCTGACGCTGCTGATTCCGCGCGCCGGTAAAAACTGGCGCGATTGGTATCTGCCGCTCTGGCTTGGTGTATTCGCCATGCTGACTGCCACTTCGTTGATTGGTCACCTGAAAGCCAGCACGGGCATCTATTGCCCGCTGCAACACGCGCAGTATGGCGGCAGCGTCCACGAAGATTACGTCGGTCCATTACTGTCCACTCCCCTTTAACGAGACAAGGCTAAGCTAGAGTTTTCCAGTTTCTGCCGGTACACGCGGGGCGGCAGATCCCCCAAGCTTTCGTGTGTCCGTTCGTCGTTGTAGTCCTGCATCCAAGCCCACGCCATGTCTCGCACTTGGTTCAGCGTCTCGAACAGGTACAGATCCAGGAACTCCCGCCGGAACGAGCCGTTGAAGCGCTCGGCAAAACCGTTCTGCTGCGGCTTTCCTGGCTGAATGTAAGCCAGCTCGATGCAATGGTCTGCACACCAGTCGATCAGTTCGGCGGCGATAAATTCCGGGCCATTGTCGAGCCGGATTTGCGCAGGCAAGCCGCGTTCCTGTTTCAATTGCTCCAGTACACGGATGACGCGACCGGCTGGCAGTGAGGTGTCGACTTCGATGCCGAGACATTCGCGTGTGCCTTCATCCACCACGTTCAGCGTTCGGAACCGGCGGCCGCAGTAAAGCGTGTCGTGCATGAAGTCCATCGCCCACTGGCGATTCGGTTCGGCAACCACATCCAGCGGCTTCGGTTGTCGCTTGGGCAGCACGCGCTTGGTGCGACGCTTCTGGTTCAATCCCATCTGGCAATACACCCGATAGACGCGTTTATGGTTGAACGTGTAACCGGCGCGACGCAGCCGGCGGTAGCACTTCCAGAAGCCGGCAGCCGGTGCGCGCTTAAGCACAGCATTCAGTGCGCCAATCACGTCCGCATCGGCTTGGCGCCAATCTTTCGGCTTCCGGTAAAAGCTGGCACGACCTAGCCGCATCACCGCACAGGCCCGCCCGACAGGCAGACCGATATCGATCAAGCAGACCACCGCCTCACGTCGGTCGGTGGTCACCAGCCCTTTTTTTGGATGAGTTCCTTTAGCGCATGATTCTCCAAACTCATGTCAGCAAACATCCGCTTGAGCTTGGCGTTTTCGTCTTCGAGTTCTTTCATTCGCTTGACGTCGGACGCTTCAAGGCCGCCGTGATCTTGCCCCAGATTTCCGGACACCCGGCTAAGAGAGTAATCTCTAACCCTGAGGTGGCCCATGAAATCCAAGATGTCTAAAAAACCAACAACCCGTAAGAGCTATTCCCCGCAGTTCAAAGAA